>NZ_JBBOWP010000008.1:0-1490 GCF_038007145.1 Streptococcus sp. FSL L8-0526 | reverse complement strand
GAGTGTGTCTGTTTTTGGGAGAAAACGAAAAATCATCAATAGAACGAGAATAAAGACCGAAACGTTAATTTTTTCACTTGTTTCAGTCTTGAATTATTGTTCTTTTGATGATACAATACTTATAAGCTGATTGAACAAGTGTACGTTGTTTAATCGGTAAGGCGGAAGGTGATAGCGCACCTTTCGTCTTTTCTTCGTGTTTTTCTATAATCATATTATATCACAATCGTATCAAAATGCAAGCATTTTCTGTGAAAACATTCTTAAAAGCCTTGACATCTCAAGGTTTTTTTGATATTTAGTTTCTTTCTTCTATAAGGCTTACACCATATTTTGGCTTAACATTCGGACGCTTTAAACGGGGCAATGTATAGAAGGATTGGACATCGCAAAATTGACCAAGGAGATTACTTTCTTGGTCTTTTATTTTTTGATAGGATTGTCGCCATTCTCCAAAAAAGAGGTCTCTCAATTCTTCTGAATGGCTTAAAAGAATAGTCTGGCTCATGGTATCTGCGCCCTTCTTACTCCAATACATCCCCCTGTTTTTCATCCGATACGTGATTTTACGATGCTGAGACTCCATGATACCAATACCACTTGAGGAAAGACCAAAGGCTTCAAAACTTTCCGTGTATTTGAAATTTCTCAAGAGTTGCCGTCCGAAACGTTGAAAAGTTGCTAGTTTCTCGTCACTATCGATCAATGATTCAGCTGTATCTAGCACTGTCTTCAGCTGGGTCTTATCCCGATTTTTGAGGGCTTGAAATGCTTGCTTAATCAGTTCTGAAGGAAATGGCCTCAGCTGTGTCTTAATAGCTTGATTTACGTGGAAAGCATCCCAAAAATGAAAATGCTCTTTAGGTCTGAACCCACTGACAAGCTCTTTGAAGAGATTAGGAGAGTAGCCCTTCCCACCGTCTGAGTTGGTTACAATGACCGTTTCAGGCGTTATCTCAAAGCGCTCCATAATCAATTCAAGGAGTTTATCTTTAGCCTGATGATAGTGTGTCGATACGACCTCAAATTTATCCTTCAGGATATTTCTTTTACCCTTCTTGCTCCCTGTATGGACGACAAAATGACTGAGTTCTACGGACTTCCCTTGCTTGTTAGGAGTGGACTGTTTGACCCAAACGCCGTCCCCTTCAATATACAGCCGTTCGGCTTTGATTTTGCTTGGTCTATCGGCTGACCTATCTGCTGATAAGGAATCATAGTCAGCTTTATCCTCAAGGAGATGACCTGCGACATCGAGAGCGTGCTGAACAGTGTTTTTCGTGATATATATTGACTTGAGAAGTTCCATCACTTCAACCACTTTCCGATATGGCATATAGTTAGATAGCCTTGTAATTTGGTAAAGGAGTTCTTGGGAAAACCGTGACCGTGGCTCAAGTCCCAATTTTTCATCTACTGGGATTCTAACCGTATCCCCCTTTTTCCATCTGCTCCTTGAAAAAGTCATCTCTCCAAAAGAGAAAATGACT
>NZ_JBBOWP010000007.1:0-5455 GCF_038007145.1 Streptococcus sp. FSL L8-0526 | reverse complement strand
CGGCCAACATGACAAAAATGTCCTTGTGGTTCGAGGGCGTTTTTGGTATCTCGCCACCTTTCCTTTGTGGCGAGCAAGCCGTCTGCAAGACCCTTCGGAGAACGCACATTTACGAAGTAAAGTATAGTGCGTTATACTTTACATGGAAGTTGTACCGAAAATATGCTAAACTACTAGATAAGATATTGCGTATTTAGACGAGCAATAGACTTGTCGGCTCGTCTGTCAGTCGCTATTCGACTGACGCTGATAAGGAGGGGTAAGAACATGAGCTACATGGTTGCGAGAATGCAGAAGATGAAAGCTGGCAATTTGGGAGGAGCTTATAAGCATAATGAGCGTGTTTTTGAGACACATTCAAATAAAGATATAGACCCGAGCAGGTCGCACCTCAACTATGAGTTGACGGATCGTGACCGCTCGGTTTCGTATGAACGGCAAATTAAGGATTATGTGAACGAAAATAAAATATCTAATCGAGCTATTCGGAAAGATGCGGTTTTGTGTGATGAATGGATTATCACATCGGATAAGTCATTCTTTGAAAAATTAAGCGAGGAAGAAACAAGAGAATTTTTTGAGACCGCTAAAAATTATTTTGCGGAAAATTATGGTGAGGACAATATCGCTTATGCAAGCGTACACTTAGACGAAAGCACCCCTCACATGCATATGGGAGTGGTGCCTTTCCAAGATGGGAAATTGTCTTCTAAGGCAATGTTTGACAAAGAAGAACTCAAAAAAATTCAAGAAGATTTGCCTAAATACATGAACGAGCATGGTTTTGAGCTAGAGCGTGGCGAGCTGAATAGCGAAGCCAAGCATAAGACGGTTGCTGAATTTAAGCAAGAAATGGCTGGTAAGGAAATCGAGAAACAGTTAGTTCTTGAATATGGGGCGCCTGAGTATGTTAATCATCAAGAAGAGTTTGTGACCAAAGAAGAGTATCAAGAAGCCTATGAGGCTTTTCAAAATGAGTTAGGAGCTTGGCTTGATAAGTCTGATTTTTCTTGGCGAGAAACGACTTTTCAAGAAAAAATAGATTGGGTCAAAAATCATCAGCATGAAGAACTACAACAATTAGTAAGCTCTAGAAAGCCCCTAGAAGACGAAATAAGGACTTTGAATGAAGTTCTTAAGGAAAAATACGAGGAGTTGGATAAAATCGAGCTACGAGCCTCTGAGAGCCTCTCAGAGCTATCTGGTGTCGAAGGGTATATAAATAACCTAGAAAAACATTCAAACGCCTTAGAAAGCAAAATAGGGGGCTTAGAAAACGAATATTTAAGACTGGCTAAACAAAATGCCCGATTAAGCGACTTGAAAATCATGTCTGAAAAAGAATTGGCTGAAATTCAGCCGAAAAAAGGCATGTTTGGAAAAGAACATGTCGAATTGACTAAAGAGCAATTTGAGAAATTTAAGGGATTGATATACCGAAGCAAGAATTTAGTTCATGAAAAGGAATTAGAGAATGACCAACTAAGGCGGCAAATGCCTTTGAGAAGCTCTAAAAACGGTTTTGAGGCGAGTTTGCAACGGGCTAAGGATAAAACTAAAGGAGAAAGCATAGACCGCCTTAAAAGCGAAATTAGAGGGCTTAAAAATGAAAACTCGGTTTTGAGACAGCAAAATGACAAAATGCTAGGTAAGTTAAGAGAGTTTATGCCTGACAAAGCCTTGAAAAACTTTGTATCAGAGCTTAAAGCCATTCAACCAATCGTGAAGATAGTTAAGCGAGTGATTGAAAAAGGATTAGGGCTGTGAGCGATTTATGCCGTGAAAGCTCCTTGATAGCAAGCTGGGGCAAGGTAGACTTAGGGCAGGCGGTTCGGTCAGAACTTTGTTCGACCGACCGACAGACCAAGAACTACCGCCACAGGTTACTTGCTGTCAAGGAGACCATGGAATAAAGTAAGCGGACATGATATAATAACCAATGCTGAAGCAAAACCTTCCGCAAATCTATGCGAAAGGAGGTGGAGCGAGTGCATTACATTTTCGACGTCTTACTTCTATTGTGGCAGAAGTGACGGCACATTACATTTGCAAGTGGTTAGATAGCAAGGACAAACGCTGAAGCTAGCCCAACACCGACAAAAAAAGCCCCTAGGGAACTGGCATTCCTTAGGGGCTTCGGTGTGCTTGTGCATCACATTTTCGCAAGCTCATTATAACATGAGTTGGAAAAATGTGTCAAAAAGTTGGTGCTCGGAAGGGAAAAATTGGGGTGATTTTTCGCCAGAAAAATCTAAAATCTGGGGGGGTTACTACGACCCCCCATATAGTGCCGAGTGCCAAATTCGAAAAAAAAGCACCTTGAACCTTACAGCCCCAAGGGTTTGAGCCTTGCTAAATCTCGGCGACTTTTCGGCGACTTTTCGGCTACTTTTTGAGTTTTTTTTGAAAAAAGTACATTTTTAGTTGACATAGATAGTTGCAAGTGGTACACTTTCCCTAATGCAAAAAAGGAGAAAAAAGATGGCAACAAATAAAAAAAGAGTGCAAGTTAGTTTCACTGATGAACAACATAAAATGCTAGTTGATTTAGCTAAAGAAAAAGGTTTTTCTAAATCTGCTATTGTTGTATTGGCACTTGAAGAGTATTTAAAATCTCAAAAACAAAAATAGAAAGGTCAAGAAAATAAAAAAAAGCCGTGCTGGCAGTCACTGGCTAAGCTAAATATTTCTTGGGTAAATTATAACTTATGGCTAAAGAAAAAGCAAGGTACTTTACTTTTTTACTCTATCCCGAATCAATCCCCGAAGATTGGGAGTTAAAACTTGAAACACTTGGAGTGCCGATAGCGGTTAGTCCGCTTCATGATAAAGACAAGAGTAACGTGGAGGGGCAGAAATATAAAAAACCACACTATCATGTAATCTATATTGCTAAAAATCCAGTTACTGCTGATAGTGTTCGTAAGAAAATTAAATTGCTACTTGGAGAGAAGAGTTTAGCAATGGTGCAAATTGCTCTAAACGTTGAAAATACATACTTGTATTTGACTCATGAAAGCAAAGATGCTATTGCTAAGAAAAAGCATGTTTATGATAAAGCTGATATAAAGCTTATTAATAATTTTGATATTGACCGATATGTGACATTAGACGTTGAAGAAAAAGCCGAACTTTTCAATATGGTTGTTTCAATTATTCGTGCATATACCATTCAAAATATTTTTGACTTATATGACTTTATCGATGAAAATGGTGAAAATTATGGCTTAACAATAAATTTGGTTAACGAAGTTATTGCGGGAAAAACTGGGTTTATGAAGTTGCTATTTGATGGTGCTTACCAACGCAGTAAGCGAGGAGAAATAAAAAAAGCCGGAGAAAATTAGTCCGACAATAGCGGAGCGGTCGGACTGCCTTCAGCTTCGGGCTGTAAAGAACCGGAAATAAATGAATTGACCTGAAAGGGTCTTTTTTTATATCTTCAGGGAAAAAGGGTGAATTTTGAACGAAGTGAAAAAGAGGGCTGAAAAGCCCTGAAAAACCCCTGCGCAGCAAGGGTTTTTTCTTATCTTGATACATATAGAAATAACAAGATTTTTATTTTTGGGGTACTGAGGACACTCAAACCCTTGATACAGTAAGGTTTTTTGGGCATAAAAAAGCCCTTGCAATTTAATAAAATAAAGTTTATAATTTAGGTGTTGAATCAAAATAATAAACTTAGGAGAATTGCAGGGACTTTTTTATATATTCAAAAAAATTTTTTTGCAAGAAAATTATAACATGACAGGTAATGAAAAGCAAGTCTTTAAGGACTATTCAAAACAAGGCAAAGATAGAAAGTGGCGAGAACGCAAACTAAAGAACATAGAGCTGGCGGGTCGCTTGGAAAAATTGGGTTATCGTTCGTTTGAACGGGTCTATCAATGTGCAGAGGTTTTGAAATTTATCGAACAACAGGACGGTACAAAGAAACTTTATCAATCTTATTTTTGTAAAAATAAACTTTGTCCAATATGTAACTGGAGACGGTCAATGAAGTATGCTTATCAAGCGGAGCTTGTGGTTAATGAAGCAATGAAACGCTATCCAAAAGGTCGATTTTTGTTCTTGACGCTGACGATCAAAAACGTCAGTGGAAAAGAACTAAATAAGACCTTAAGTAAAATGACAGAAGGGTTTAATCGCCTTTTCAAATATAAAAAAGTTGATAAGAATGTTCTCGGGTATTTGCGAGCTACTGAGGTAACTTATTCAACTGAACATGAGAATTATCACCCTCATTTGCATGTATTGTTATTTGTGAAATCTAGCTATTTTACTGGGAATAATACAAATTATATTAGTCAAGAAGAATGGACGAAACTATGGGCTAAGGCAATGAAATTGGATTATACGCCTGTCGTAGATATTCGGACAGTTAAAGCACATAAGCGGAAAAACCTAAAATCAGCCATTATTGAAACAGCTAAATATCCTGTGAAGCCTTTTGATGTCGATACAGAAGATGTGACATTATTTTCTGAAATGGTCAAAGAACGGATAACAGAAGATTTGACGAATGGCTTGCATCGAAAAAGACAGATTGGCTTTGGTAAGTTGTTCAAGGAAATCAAGGCTGAGTTAGCTCTTGATGATGTTGAAGAAGGGGACTTGGTTCAAACAGGTTCAGAAGAAAATTCTGAAAGTACGGGTCGTGAGATTGTTGCTTTTTGGAATTGGGATAGAAAGAATTATTTTGTGAGGTAGCTGATGAGTAAGACGGTATCAGAATTAGCTCAAGAACTAGGATTAAGTAAGCAGTATCTCAATCGGATTTTATCCCAAAATAATCTAGGTCGAAAAAGCGGAAACAAAAAGTTAGTTTCCGATATGGACGAGAAAGCACTTATATCAATACTTGAGAGCAATATCGGAAACAAGAAATCGGAAACTAAAACGGAAACTGAAAAATTAGTTTCCGATATGCCTTTAACCGCAAGAGAGACAAGGGAAGAGAGCAATATCGGAAACCAAAAAACGGAAACTAAATCGGAAACTGAAATGGAAACTAGTTTCCGATATGTCCGTGAACAGTTAGAAATAAAGGGAAAAGAGGTTGAACGACTTCATCAACTGCTTGACCAATCGCAACAGTTATTGCTGAATGAACAAAAGAAAAATCAATTGTTGTTAGAAAGCAAGGCGAAACCTGCTGACTGGGAAAAAGAAAAGAGCAGACTTGAAAGTTCTGTTTCTCAGTATCGCAATTCTTACAATACTGTTAGCCAGAAAGCCAGTGATTATTATGAATGGGCATTGAGAGCTGAGAAATTCTTTTGGATTGCTACGGCAATTGGTGGTGTGCTCTTGGTATTATTACTTGTCTTGGGGTGGTTCTTCTTTTTCGGGGGATAAGCAAGCTGACCTTTCGGGGTCAGCTTTTTTGTCGGACAATAGCGAAGCGGTCCGACTAGTCATTTTGAAAAAATGACTTTGGTCGACTTGGGGAAGT
>NZ_JBBOWP010000006.1:0-6813 GCF_038007145.1 Streptococcus sp. FSL L8-0526 | reverse complement strand
AGTCGTAACCAAATAATTGCCATGGAACTGTTCAGTTTGTTATACTGTTTGAAATATCAATGTATTTGTTATTAGAGCTATACTATAAAAGTGGACAGAAAATTGTGTGTTATAATCTGTCTAGGAAGACACAAAAACGAAAGGACGTTTATTTAGTGTTTATACAAAGGAGGCCCGTTTATGTATTACAGTAACGGAAATTATATTCCTAAAAAAATTACTGACTGTACTGATCGTGAAATATGCGAAGAATTCTTATATCACATTGGGGTTCCTAAAAATAAATTTTCAGAAATTGAAGCAGAGGAAAATTTAAGCTTTTTTGGAGCCTCAGAATTTGAGACTGCATTAATGAGCTTCTTCAATTCACTATAAAAAATTAAAAATACTCGCAAGAAATAAGAAGCGAATAAAATGGCATTATCAAATGAACAAAAAATAAAATGTGGGCCCTCTTAAATCAAACCCGAGGACAGATTGGTTTAACCGCCTATAAAGACTACATTTTTGGCTTACTATTTTATAAATATTTATCAGAAAAGGCCACACAATGGTTGGGAGAAGTTTTACGAGGAGACACTTGGGAAAATGTTTATGGTCAAGATCCTGTAAGAGCCTTAGACTATATGAAACAAAAGCTCGGTTATGCCATCCAGCCTAAGGAATTTTTTAAAGATTGGGAAGCTGCCATTCATGAAGAACGATTTAACATTCCAATGATTTCAGATTCATTTGGCCATTTTAATCAGCAAATTGTGTTTGAAGCTAAAGATGATTTTGAAGGCATCTTTGATGGGATGCGTTTTGATAGTTCTGATTTAGGAAGTAATGCGCAAGCTCGAGCAAGTGTTATGATCTCGATGATTGAGTTACTCTCTGCCCCCTGAGTTTGATCTCTCTACAGGAGGGGACACCGTTTCAGATATCTATGAATACTTGAACAGATAAACTATTGGCAAAAGTCTTAGATGATGCTAGTAATCTGATGACCAATCGTTTTTCTATGAGTGATTAAAGTCATCAAAAAAGCCTTTCCATAAAATTGGAAAGTTTTTTTTCGTAGTTTAACATTACTTGTTTTCTTCATCCAGTTTCGAGAGGATCTGATAAAGTGTAATGAGGAAGAAAAGATTGAGTGAAATAAGAAGACCTGATGCCCATGGCAAATCGCTTTCTAAATTTCGAAGAGGTAAATTTCAAGCAAGTGTGCCGCAAAAGTACCACAAGCATAAAGCATATCAATAAGACTGTATTTAGAACTAATGAGTTTTTGACGTGAACGCCATATCAGGACTAGCCCCATAGCGAGGAAGGATGTGTAAAGCCAGTGAGACGATACAGCACCAATAGTTCGACCAAGAATTCCTGAGATTGTATAAGAAAAACCATCAGGCAAATCTGAAAGAATATAGGAGAAGTCTTCACTAATCTGGAAGCCCAGACCTGCTGTAATAGCAACGAGTAAGAGTCCTTTGTAACTTTTTATTGGAACCACATAGATAGCAAAGATAAATGAAGCTAGTTTGAGAGGTTCCTAAACCAGTGGTGCCATTATAGCATCCTCAAATCGATAGAAGAAATTCTTTGAAGAAAGACGGGCAATCACCCATTCATGAAAAAAAGTATTAGCATAACCTGCCAACCAACCTGTAATAAAGAATCCGCCAATTAGAGCAAATACGAGAATAAGCGGTTTCACCTGCCATTTCTTGCCTAAGAACTGAATCAGAAATATTGCTGGAATGATGTAGCAGAGAGCAATGAGAGTTGATAGCCCAATAATTCCATAAGTCGAGCCAGACAAAGCGCCAGAAGTATATGATGGTGTATCATAGGTCAAGGCCGATGGCTGACAAAAATAGAAAAATGTATAGGGTTAGTTTTCGAAACATGTGTAACCTACTTTCAAAATGATACTCCCGGTATATCAAATAATTTTTTTCTCTTCGAAATAGTTCAATTTTTTTATTTAGGACTTGCAAAATAAAATTAGTGTGATATACTTAACCGGTAAACTATTAACTGGTTAAGTATTTTGAAAGGAATATCATGAAAAAGAAACGCATTTTTGGCCTAGCAGGATTAGCAGCTGTTGTTCTAGCAGCTGGTGCAGGTATTTATTATACGACTAGTCAACACGATTCAAAGGGAAATGGTGATTTGAAGGTTATAACGAGCTTCTACCCTGTTTATGAATTCACCAAACAGGTTGTTGGAGATGAGGGAGAGGTGTTTTATCTTATCCCTGCAGGTAGTGAGGTCCATGATTTTCAGCCTTCTACTAAGAATGTTGCTGATATTGAGAAGGCTGACACTTTTGTCTACCTAAATGAGAATATGGAAACATGGGTTCCAAAGGTTGAAAAAAACATTAACACCAAACATACCAAAGTCATTAAGGCAAGTAAAGGAATGATTCTTTTGCCTGGTACAGAGGAAGAAGATCACGATCATGGTGGCGAAGAACATCACCATGAGTACGATCCCCATGTTTGGCTCTCACCAAAACGTTCTCAAAAATTAGTGGAAACTATTAGAGATGGTTTGATTGCTCAACATCCAGATAAAAAAGCGGTATTTATGAGCAACGCAGAAGAATATCTAAAAGAATTACAAGCTTTGGATAAGGAATATACAGAAGCGTTTAGTCAGGCAAAACAGAAGAGTTTTGTTACACAGCACTCAGCCTTTGCCTACCTTGCCTTAGATTATGGTTTAACCCAAGTACCAATTTCAGGTGTCTCAGATGAATCTGATCCATCTGCAAAACGTATCGCTAGCCTTTCTAAGTATGTTTCAGAATATGACATTAAGTATATCTACTTTGAAGAGAATGCTTCTAGTAGTATTGCTAAAACCTTAGCCAATGAAGTAGGAGTTAAGACAGCAGTTTTAAACCCTATTGAATCCCTAACTAAGGATCAATTGAAAAAAGGTGAAGATTATGTCAGTGTTATGACTGAAAATCTAAAAAGTCTTCGTTTGACAACAGATGTTGAAGGTAAAGATATTCAACCTGAAGATGGAAGCAATGACAAGAAAACTGTTCAAAATGGTTACTTTGATGACAAAGATGTCAAAGACAGAGAACTGTCAGATTGGTCAGGCGAGTGGCAATCGATTTATCCCTTCCTTCAAGATGGTACATTAGATCAAGTATTTGAATACAAATCTCTACTGAATAAGGATAAAACAGCACAAGAGTACAAAGAATACTATACTAAGGGTTATCAAACAGATGTTTCTAGAATTGCCATTGATGGGAAAAAGATGACCATTACTTTCACTAAGACTGATGGAAGCAGTGTGACACACACTTATCGTTATGATGGTTATAAGATTTTGACCTATTCTTCTGATAAAAAGGGTGTTCGTTATCTCTTTACGGCAACTGACAGTCAAGCGGCAGATAATCCTTACCAGTATGTCCAATTCTCTGATCATCAAATAGATCCAACAAGCTCAGCACATTTTCACATTTTCTTTGGTAATAGTAACCAAGAAGAAATTCTAAAAGAAATGGACAACTGGCCAACTTACTACCCTGGAAAACTTAGCGGCTTTGAAATTGCACAAGAAATGGTCAGTCACTAAGAGTATTAAATCGCTCATTTGAGTGATTTTTTTATTTTTTGAAAAATTTTTTATTCTTTATAGTATTAGAAAAAAAGCTAGTGTAATTATTTTAAAATAAAACTTTCAATATAAAAATATTTCTAAGAAAATCACGTAAAATATTAAATAATTACTACTTTTTTCATTCTTTAGTGGTACAATAATATTACGATTTTCAGAAGACCAGGAGAAACCTATGAACCAGTATTTAGTAGCGATACACTATATTCAACTGCTTCAAGCAGAACTCAATATTCTTAATCATGATGCACGCTTGCTTTTCGATCTCAAGATTGATCCCAATCTTGCTAAACGTGAGCTTGCTGACTTAAAAGTATTACTATCTAAATTATCTGACAAAAATCTTTATATCGAAGGTACAATCTGGTATCAGCCAAGTTTATTTGCTATTATAGATCAAAAGTTAGGGGTTATTGATGACTGGCTTAAAGAATTAGATGACTTCTTTGAATTTAGTTACGGTACAACAGTCTATTCTGTTTTGAAAGAAAACGAAAATCGAAGTTATGACTTATTGCTTGGTCTTTATAACCGTCTTGAATACGTTATCTCAGATATAAAAAATTGCCGTTAGATTGCTAACGGCTTTTGACATGTCAAGAAATTTAGTTTATGTTTTAAATATCAAATAATTTGACAAAATTCCCCAATATGTGTAAAATAAAATTTAAAGATACTCTAATAAAAATAATGTTAAGTTAAAGGAAAATAATGACTAAGTGGGTAAACAGGGGTTGAAATCGGGGGCTTTTTTAAGTATTATTTCGGGAACCTTGCTTCACTGAGTTTTCTAGGTTTTATTTTTTATGATTTTTATTCTTTAAATGGTTTCATTTCTTTATCTCCATAGAGTACTTCAGTTCTTGAAGTAAACCATTATTCTGGTCAAGTATCTCCTTCCTCAGTAAGGAAGGATGGTGTTTATAAGGTTCAAGACATAAGTGGTGCAACTAATAACTATGATGTTGATTTGAGAGTGACAAATGAGGGAGATAAGGTTATTCAAACCTATATCTTTAAATATAAAAAATAACTACACAATAAAAAAACTCACAAACTGAGCAAGTTTGTGAGTTTTCTATTTATTTTACCAAAATCCTAATAGTTTTTGCATGAGGAGTGAAACGACACTAATTAATAGCCAACAAAGCCCTCCCACTAATAGAGCAGAACCTCCCTTAGTAATTAGTTTTTTGAGATTTGTTTGGTAACCGATAGCTGTCATGGCCATGATAATCATGAATTTTGAAAGGTCTTTTAAAGGAGCGAAGATAGCTGCTGGGACCCCCATAGACATTGCTACGGTTGTAATGAGTGAAGCTAGCAGGAACCAAAGGATAAAGTTTGGAATTGCTTTGGTCAGAGAAAACCTTTCCTTTGTATTATCTTTTTTTGACTGCCAAATAGAGAGCCCTAGAGTAATAGGAATAATAGCAAGTGTCCTTGTTAGTTTGACAATCGTTGCCTGCTCTAGGATGGATGTTCCATGTAAGCTATCCCATGAACTAGCGGTAGCAGTTACAGAGGATGTATCATTAACAGCTGTTCCAGCAAATATAGCAAAGCCCTGATTACTGAGCCCTAACCAAGAGCCTAAGTGAGGAAAAAGTAGAGCTGCCAAAATGTTGAAAAAGAAAATAACAGAGATTGCAGTTGCAATGGACTCATCTTTGGCCTTGATAACAGGCGCAGTGGCTGCAATAGCAGAACCACCGCAGATAGATGATCCTACTCCTACTAAAGTTACGATTTCACTATCTAATTTAAATAGCTTATGGATGACATAAGCAGTAATCAGTGCAGTAGCAATAGTAGTTAAAATAATGGGTAGAGATGTTAAACCAACGTTGAAGACTTGAGAAAGATTTAATCCAAATCCCAGAAGAACAACTGCGTATTGCAATACTTTTTTCGATGTGAATTGCATCCCTATTATAAATCTTTTTTGATTTATAAGTAGACTAGCTAATAAGAGTCCGATAAAAAGTCCAATGACGGGCCCACCAATAATAGGAAATAAGTTTCCAAGATACCAAGCTATGAGTGATATAACTATTGAAATGCTTATTCCAGGTAAGAATTCTTTTATTTTCATTAAGTTAGCTCCTTAAAAGTTAGCTATATTATAGCTTATTATAAATACGATGTAAAGGTGACTTCTGCCTTAGTTCTCAGCAAAAACTAGGTAAGAAGATTGCGGGACGTTAGTTTTTTAATAGAATAGTATTAAAACATTATAATTATTTTTTATGAAGGAAGGGTTGTATGTGTCGTCTTTTAAAGAAGTATTTTGTTTTTATAGTGGGTTTTTTTGTTCACTTTTTTGGTGTTGGCATCTATAACAGACAGAAAAAATGATAATAGTGTCAATACTAAAGCTGAAGCCGCCTATAATCAAACTACGACAGCTTTTATTGATAGTATTGGTGAGACTGTGAGACAGATTGGTCAGGACTACAATATCTATAACTCTGTTTTAATTGCTCATGCAATTTTGAAATCAAATTCAGGTCAGTCAGGCTTGAGTCAAGCTCCTTATTACAACTTCTTTGGTATTAAGGGTTCTTATAATGGGAACTTTGTTACAATGCGTACTTGGGAAGATGATGGTACAGGAAATATTTACGAGATTGACGAGCCCTTCCGTTTATATGGAAGTCTGAGTGATTCTCTAGAAGATTATGCTACTTTAATGACGTCATCTACTTATTCAGGTACTTGGAAATCAAATACAAGCAGCTATGCGGATGCTACTCAGGCACTCACAGGAACCTATGCTACGGATAGTCTTTATGCTTCTAAGTTAAATAGTATTATTACATACTTAAATAGTATTATTACATACTATGGGCTTACTATCTACGACCAAGCCCCAGTTACCCAGGCAACAGATTCGAGTAGCGGTTTAGTTTGGAATAGTTATAGAGGATCATACACAGATACTGAGACCTTATCTATAGATGAGGCATGGGCAAGTTATAAAATTATAAATAAAAAGAGCCGAAATGAACTGCACCCCAAAAGTTAGACAGCAAAAATCTAACTTTGGGGGTGTTTTTATTATGAAATTGACTTACGAAGATAAAGTTCAAATATATGAACTGAGAAAGCAGGGAAAGAATCGTTATTATTCTCCTAAATTAAAACAAGAAATGATTGATAAAGTTCTACTTGAAG
>NZ_JBBOWP010000005.1:0-21224 GCF_038007145.1 Streptococcus sp. FSL L8-0526 | reverse complement strand
CTATACACTTTATCAGCTCTTACTTTTTCATTTTCAGGAGAAGAGAGTAGATGAGTTCTTTGAACTGACAGATGAAAATAGAAGCAAGGTCAATCACTATTTTCAAACGGTCTTTAGGACTTTTCTTAGACACAAGCAATACATCCAAAATGCACTAGAAACAGACTATTCAAACGCAAAACTGGAAGCTACTAATAAGTTGATCAAAGACATCAAACGCTTGGGCTTCGGTTTTAGAAACTTCATCAACTTTAAGAAGCGTGTCTTCATCACTCTGAACATACATAAAAAGAGGACCTATCCGGCCCTCTCTAGATATTAGCTTTTCGTCACCCACTATAGTTGACAAAGAGACAGTATCTTATTTATATGCTTATTCAGCCTTAGTAATATCTTTACGCATTTCATCAACATTGAATTTAGCAAAGAGATATTGACGGTCTTGAACTGGGAAGCGTTGATCGAGTTGGTCAACTGGTCCAACTTCAATAATACCATTCTCGATAACAAAATCCATAACGTGACCACCGAATGTCAAGTCATCTGAAATAAAATGGAGATGGTAACCAGCAACACTCACACCGTGGAACATTTCAGGTGTCCAGATACCAACGATTGTCCCTGAAATATCATCTACCTCATACTCAGGTTGGCGAGTGGCAACATCAGCAAACTTAATGTCCGCATTTGATTTTGGAATCATGCGCACGTGCATGTGTTTAAAATGACCTTTGATTTTGATTGAACGGAAAAGATTGACCCCATCATAGTATGATTCAATACGATCCTCAAGTTCTTTATCAGTCATTTCATAACGTTGACGGAAGATAACTTCAGCTTGGTGAGGTACGACTGCTGCATAGGGAACTTTTTCATCAGGAGAAACTTCTACCACTTCGACTTTACCTTCAGAGCCTTTAGCTTGATAGGCTTTACCGTCAAGAACAATCAACTCACCATCAATAGAATCTAAAGTTCCAAGACCCAAGTCTCCATGCTCCAACAATTCACCAACTGTTAAAGTACCCCCATAAAGCCCAGCCATCAAGGCTCCCAAGGTATTATATTGAAATAATTTTATGGCTTCAGACATGTCTACACCCTCTTTTTAATAAAATTCATCTGGCAAGATAGTTTCGCCAAGTTTAATATTATCTTTATAATCAATTGGAACATCAATAAGGACAGGTCCATCTACAGCTTGTTCCAAAGCCTTTTGAAGCAAGCTAGCAAACTCTTCCTTACTTGTTGCACGATATCCTTTTACTCCAAAACTCTCAGCATATTTTACAAAATCAACTGGACCAAAGTCAACCCCTGAAGAGCGACCATACTTCATTTCTTCCTGAAATTCCACCATATTGTAATGACCATCATTCCATATGATATGAACAATTGGCAGCTTCAAGCGAACTGCTGTTTCTAATTCTTGTGCGGAGAAGAGGAAACCTCCGTCGCCAGAGACTGAAATTACTTTTGTCTTAGGACGCACTAAAGCTGCAGAAATGGCCCACGGAAGCGCAACACCTAGAGTTTGCATCCCGTTTGAGAAAAGCAAATGACGTGGTTCATAAGATTTGAAATAACGAGCCATCCAGATATAATGACTACCAACGTCAACTGTCACAGTCATATCATCCTCAGTTTGATCTTGTAATACTTCAATCAAATCTAGCGGATGTACCGTACCTTCTTTAGGCTGGCGGTCAAATTTAACATCTTCGACGACTGTATTTTTTAACCCTTTAAGATACTTGACTGAACCTTCAGGTAATTTGTAGCCTTGAATAGCAGGCAAAAGCAAATCTAAAGTTGTTTCCACATTACCAATCAATTCACGTTCTGGCTGGAAGTAAGTATCCACCTCTGCAGGTTCAACATCAATTACAATGATACGCGCTGAAATTTCGGCATTCCAGTTACGTGCTTCATATTCAATTGGGTCATAACCAATGGCAATAATCAAGTCAGACTTCTTAAGTAACATGTCACCGGGTTGGTTACGGAAAAGACCTACACGACCAAAGAAAGTATCTTCTTCAAGGTCACGTGACACAATACCAGCTCCTTGGAAAGTCTCTACAACTGGTAATTTGACATATTCCAAAATCTGACGAATAGACGAAGTGACAGCTTCTGATGAAGCACCATTTCCCAAAAGAAGGACTGGCAGAACCGCATTCTTAATAGCTTGTGCCAAGTAGTTGATATCAGAAACAGAGGCTGATCCAAGTTTTGGATCTGTCATTGGCTTAATAGCCTTGACACTGACTGTAGCATCAGTTACATCTTGAGGAATTGAAATAAAGCTTGCGCCGGGCTTCCCTGATTTAGCATGGCGATAGGCATTTGCTACTATTTCAGAAAGGGTATTAGCATCATGTACTTCAGCTGCATACTTAGTAATCGGTTCAAGCATGGCAACATTATTCATTGATTGGTGGGCACGTTTCAAAAGATCTGAACGTTTAACCTGACCACCAATAGCGAGGACAGGGTCTCCCTCATCCGTAGCTGTTACCAATCCAGTAGCCAAATTGGATACACCAGGACCAGATGTTACCAAAACAACACCGGGTTTTCCTGTAATTCGTCCAACACCTTGAGCCATAAAAGCAGCATTTTGCTCATGACGGGCAACTATCAATTCAGGTCCTTTATCTTCCAAGGTATCAAAAACCCTATCGATTTTTGCTCCAGGGATACCAAAGACATAATCAACATCATGGTTGATTAAACTATCAACCACTAAATCCGCACCATACAATTGCTTTTCATCCGACATGAACACAGTCCTTCTGGCTCTTCAAAATAGAGCACACTTTCCTTTCAAGTATAGGTCACAAAGAGTTAAAGCATGCTCCGTTTTTCACAAACTTTAACCACTTCACAATTCTATTATAATTATAGCACAGTTTTCAGACAACCTTGTGAAAAAAAGATTGTGAATCTTTGCACTTCAAACCTAAAAAGAAACACCTGATTGCTATCAGATGTTTAACTATTTTTTACCTTTGCAAATTCTCGATTGAGATAATTTTGTAAGCCTTCAAAAATTTCCAATAACTTGAGGCAATTTGATAAACTTGATCGCCCAGGGATGTCCACCACGTCCAAAGAAATCCTATCCAAGTCCTTTTCGTATAGAATACGGAAAGACACTATAGCTTTATCAGAAAAATAATTATCGCCAGCCATAATGTAGCACGCATAAATAATACCAACAGGATTAACAATCTTCAACTCAATACGAACTGCACCTATTCCTAAGGCCTCCACTTGCTGAAAACGTTCCAACATAGCCTGTCGCTGACTAGGAATAAAATTTGTGATATCCATAGTGGCCCTCCCAACTTTCCTTTTGTATATTATAGCCTAAAGCTGAGAAAAATGCTTGCGAAGGGGTTCCTGATAAGACTAACCCCCATGAATTCTTATCTAGCTTCTTTATATTCTCATATTCTCTAAAGTCTGATTTTATAGTGTTATTGTAATGTAGTAAGTGTGTTCTACATGACTAAGTACAACATATTGTTGACGACTACCAATAATCTCATTGGAAGTTACCTTATCTGCTTTTAGGGCAGTCTATAATTCTGCTACATGCTTTGTATAGCCATTTCACTAAAAAGAAAAGTATTTAGTATGGTCGTAGCATAAATCCTTCCACACTTTGAGAAGGTAAATTTAAAATCTTCTTTATCATAACTTTTTTACAAAAATAGCCAGAACATCACATTCTGACTATCATTCTTATTTCTCATCTTCGTCCATTGAAAGCACAGACAAGAAGGCTTCTTGTGGTACTTCCACCGAACCAATGGCTTTCATACGTTTCTTACCAGCTTTTTGTTTTTCGAGGAGTTTACGTTTACGTGAAACGTCACCACCGTAACATTTAGCCAAGACGTTTTTACGAAGAGCTTTGATATCTGTACGGGCAACAATTTTTTGACCAATAGCCGCTTGGATAGGAACTTCAAATTGTTGACGTGGAATAATTTTCTTAAGTTTATCAACGATAAGTTTTCCACGTTCGTAGGCAAATTCTCTATGGACAATAAAACTAAGGGCATCGACCTTATCACCATTAAGGAGAATATCCATTTTCACCAATTGTGAACGACGGTACTCTGACAATTCATAGTCAAAACTTGCATAACCACGAGTTGATGACTTCAATTTATCAAAGAAGTCAAAGACGATTTCAGCAAGTGGAATTTGATAGATAACGTTAACACGATTATCATCAATATATTCCATGGTTTCAAAATCACCACGTTTACGTTGCGCCAACTCCATAACAGCACCAACATACTCTTGAGGAACCATAATTTGAGCTTTGACATAAGGCTCTTCAATGGCATCAATACGTGTAGGATCTGGGAATTCAGATGGGTTGGACACTTCAAGCATTTCACCGTCAGTAGTGTTAACATGGTAAACTACTGATGGTGCAGTCATGATGAGATCGATGTTAAACTCACGTTCCAAACGCTCTTGGATAACATCCATGTGAAGAAGGCCCAAGAAACCACAACGGAAACCAAAACCAAGGGCTTGAGACGTTTCAGGCTCAAATTGAAGACTGGCATCATTCAATTGGAGCTTTTCAAGAGCCTCACGCAAGTCGTTATATTTATTTGACTCAATTGGATAAAGACCAGCAAAGACCATTGGGTTCATTTGCTTATAACCATGAAGTGGTTCTGCGGCTGGATTATCCGCAAGTGTCACTGTATCACCGACACGAGTATCCGCAACTGTCTTAATTGAAGCTGCTACATAACCAACATCTCCAGTTGCAAGGTAGTCACGGCCAACAGCTTTAGGAGTGAAAATACCAACCTCAGTAACGTCAAAGGTCTTGCCATTAGACATCATTTGAATCTTATCCCCCGTTTTAACCATTCCGTTAACTACACGCACTTGGAGTATGACGCCACGATACGCATCATAAACAGAGTCAAATATAAGGGCTTGGAGAGGTGCTTCCACATCACCTTGGGGCGCAGGGACTTTCTCAACAATTTGTTCGAGAATCTCTTCGATACCAATGCCAGCCTTAGCTGATGCAAGTACAGCTTCCGAGGCATCTAATCCGATAACATCTTCAATCTCTGTACGTACACGTTCAGGATCTGCCGCTGGAAGGTCGATTTTATTGATAACTGGTAAGATTTCCAAGTCATTATCAAGTGCCAAGTAAACATTGGCAAGTGTTTGTGCTTCAATCCCTTGAGCTGCATCTACCACCAAGATAGCACCCTCACAGGCGGCAAGGGAACGTGACACCTCATAAGTAAAGTCCACATGTCCCGGTGTGTCGATAAGGTGGAAAATATAAGTCTCGCCGTCTTTAGCTGTATAGTTAAGCTCAATGGCATTCAGTTTGATAGTGATACCACGTTCGCGCTCAAGATCCATACTATCAAGGAGTTGTGCCTGCATCTCACGACTTGATACAGTCTCAGTCTTTTCCAAGATACGGTCAGCAAGCGTTGATTTACCATGGTCAATATGAGCAATAATTGAGAAGTTGCGAATCTTCTCCTGTCTTTGTTTTAATTCTTCAATGTTTGGCATTTTATTCTTTCCTAGTTCTTACTTGTGATTGTTAAAAAACGGACCGTTACCTCCTATTATACAAAAAAGACCGGCTTTTGCCTATCTCTATCTACCAGATTACATAGGTTATTCACACTTAGTTGTCTTTTACCAAACATCAAAGGAATTTCTTCTTTTAATGAGTTTATTACTTTAGATGTAGCTTCATTAGTAACAAAATTCTGAATAATTACAGATTCTCTAAGCATCTTTACCACTAAACAAAGAATATGTAATATTTTTGTTAGACTTACTAATTAAAATAGAATACAATAATATTTTTGTTAGACTTACTAATTAAAATAGAATACAATAATCTTTTTTAGAAATAAATAATTGAAAGGATTTTATGTTTAAGAAAATTTTATCAGTAGCACTTGCCTACGTAGGAATCATTGTCGGTGCAGGACTCTCGTCTGGACAGGACCTTATACAATATTTTGTTAGCTTTGGATTAGTCGGATTATTAGGCGTTTTAGTTCTCGCTGTACTAAATACTTTTTTTGGGAAAATAATTCTTACACTAGGAAGTTATTATCGGTCTAATGATCATTCTGAAGTATTATCTAAAATAGCTCATCCAATTACCAATAAAATCTTAGACCTATCCCTTATTATTTCTTGTTTTGTTATTGGTTTTGTCATGATTGCTGGCGCAGGTTCTAATTTGCATCAGCAGTTTGGTTTTCCTATTTGGATTGGTGCCTTGATTTCTACAACCCTAGTCATTATCGTCAGTTTTATGGAATTTGAGAAAATCACTAATATCATTGGAATATTCACACCAATAATAATTATTATGATACTCATTATTGCTGGTCAAACTTTTATCGGTAAGAGTTACAACCTTAACCATCTAAATATGGTTGCTCGTCAACTTACACCTGCAATGCCGAATATTTGGATGGCTGTCATAAATTATTTTGCACTTTGTGTGATGACCGGTGTATCCATGGCATTTGTACTTGGAGGCTCAATTATGCGAATTGGTGTTGCCAAAAAAAGTGGTACCATTGGTGGTGCTATAGTCGGATTGATTATTGCTGTTGCTTCACTTGTTTTATTCGCTAATGTAGATAGTATAAAAGGTGTTGATATTCCCATGTTAATTTTAGCCAACAGGGTTCATCCATTGTTTGCGTTTACCTACGCAATTGTAATATTTGGTTTAATATTTAACACTGCCTTTAGTCTTTTTTATGCTCTCGCTAAACGATTCTCAGGTGATAATGTCAAGAGGTTTCGTATTTACCTTATCACCTCGGTAATAATTGGTTTTATTCTTTCATTTATGGGATTCAAGGAACTTGTCGGACTCATGTATCCAATTTTGGGATATATTGGAATGATCATGCTATTTGTCTTAACAGTTGCTTGGATAAGAGACAAACAAAATATTAATGAAGAAATGAACTTGCGTCGTCAAATGATTACTCTAATTAACAAAAAATTCCATCCTAAAAAAGTTTACTCAAAAAAAGATAAAGAAAAATATAACGCTTTAGGGGAAGAATCAATCATTCAAACAAGTGAATTAAAAAAAGATATACATGACCTTGTGGAAGATGAAAACAGCTAAAATATAACAGTAAAAAAGTATCGTTGTAGTGCTTATTAATGATTGCAGAGCGTTTGTTTTCTGTAGAACTACTTGAAAATGGAGCTAAACAGAAGGATAGTACAACAATTCCCAATAGAATGAGACTAAAAAATGGGTGCTCTATAATATAGTGTAAAATATCTGACATAGACAGGCCCTTTTTAAATCATAATTATTTACGATTATATTGTCAGAAATATTATGTTTTATCGAGCAAGAAAAGAGAGCCTTTCGCTCTCCCTTTTAACCTTAATGCAATTGCATACCACCATCAACGATGATTGTTTAACCTGTGATGTAGTTTGAGTCAGGTCCAGCTAGGAAGCTAACTGCTGCTGCAACATCTTCAGGTTCTGACAAACGTTTGAGGGCAATATCTTTAGCAAAAGTTTGCATACCCCACTCATCATCTTTACCAGCATTTTTACCAACTTCGTGGGCAATGGCAAACATCATTGGAGTCTTAACGATACCTGGTGCATAAGCATTTACAGTGATACCTGAATCAGCCAAGTCACGCGCCAAAGTTTGAGTAATACCACGAACTTCGAATTTAGTTCCACCATATACAGTTAAGTTAGGGTTCCCTACGACACCTGATTGTGAAGTTGCATTGATAATTTTACCACCATGACCAAGTGATTTAAATTGTGCTTGGGCAGCTTGTGTACCCCAGATAACTCCACCAAAATTAATGTTAAATGTACGTTGAAACTGTTCTTCAGTAATAGTGTCAAGGGGTGTTGTTGATGCCACACCAGCATTATTAACAACAACATTCAAGTCGCCAAAGTGATCAACTACTTTTTGGAAAGCTGCTGCTGCCTAAGCTTGTTTAGACACATCTGCTACAACGGAAAATGCCTTGTCTTCTGATAACTCAGCAACTGCTGAAAAAGCAGTTGCTGAGTTATAGTCCAATATCCCGACTTTAAAACCATCTCCAACCAAGCGTTTTGCAATCGCAAAACCAATACCATGACCTGCACCTGTAACAATAGCAACTTTTGACATACAAAATCCTCCTCTACCAATTGTAGTCACAAGCTTAACCACAAGCCCTATCTCAATTGGAATATGCTAAGTTAATCAAGTTCTGGCAAAGTCATTTTCATAGGCTTTTTCTTAACTCATTTAGAATCTTACCACTTTATGAAAGCGTTGTTAATAATTTGTCATGCTTTTTGAAAACAAATAAGATCACCACTAGTGACCTTATTTGTTTTATTTTTCAAGCTTAAACCCTAGTGCTTCCATATCACCCAGGCCACCTAAAGTGGTAACCTTAGTATAGCCTCGTTCTTTCAGTACTCCTGCAGCAAATTCAGCACGAGATCCCATTTTACAATAAAGATAAATTGAATCGTCTTTTTTAGCTGGAATGTCAGCTGTGAAAAACTGTGTGTGAGGTATTAATAAGGCATCCTTAACATGACCTTCTGCGTACTCTTCTGGAGTCCTGACATCAATTAATAGTCCATCCTGAGCTAATTCTGATTGAATCTGTACTATATCCATCCTACTCACCAAACCAAATCTTAATTTCTCGAGCCGCAGATTCTTCTGAATCAGAGCCATGAACGATATTTGGAATCATGTCACCATCTGGTGCTGTTGCAAAGTCTCCACGAATCGTTCCAGGAGCAGCATCCCCAGGATTAGTTGCTCCCATCATATCACGCCATGACTTAATAACACCTGGGCCGGACATAATACCAATAACTGCTGGACCACTCATCATGAATTCAGAAATACTAGGGAAAAAGGGTTTATCAGCCAATTGGGCATAATGTTCTTTAAGACGTTCTTCGTCAAGCATCAGCATCTCCATACGCTCAATAACGAAGCCACGTCGCTCAATTCGATTAAGCACTTGACCAATTAGATGGCGTTTAACAGCATCTGGTTTAATAATAAAGAATGTTTTTTGCATATTCCCAACCTCATCGTTTTCTTTCCATTTTACCATAAGAAGTATCATTTTGCAGAGCTAAACCTTATATAGTCTAAAACTATATCCACAGCAAGAAATTAACTATTTTTCATTAATTCCACTAAGAAGTAATATAGATGTAAATAGACATTTCGAGGTAAATTTAATGACAAAATCTAAATTCCAATTAGTCGGTTCTCTTCTTCGTCCTGCGGATCTCCGTAAATACAAGGATGAAATCGAGCATCGTGACGACATCCAGTATCCTTTCTATGATGCCCTTCCTGGTTATCAAGAAATTGAAACTGCATCTATTAAGCGAATTGTGGCTGACCAAAAAGCTAACGGAATTGACATCCTTACCGATGGGGAGTTTGGACGTTCTATGTGGCACTTGGACTTTGTCTGGGGACTCAAAGGTATTGAACGCTACATTGCTGAGCATGGTTATACTTTTAAAGACCATGATGGTGGTCAATATGAAACACGTAAAGATATCGGTATTCGTATCACTGAACCTCTCTCAGGTAAAAACCACCACTACCTAGATATTTACAAATTGGTTAAGGCTGAAGCTGGTGATGAAGATACCAAACAAACTATCTGGGGACCTGCTCATGCCTACACTGAACTTGCTATCTTTGATCGATTGGCTGGTCCTGGACAAGTCTATGAAACAAACGAAGAACTCAAAAAAGGTTTGATTGATGCCTATAAAGAATTCTTGAATGAATACAAGGCTGTTGGTGGTAAAATCGTTCAATTTGACGACTGCCTCTGGGAACTTTTTGACCCATCAAACCCTGCAAGTTTCTATTCAGACGGCAATGGTGATTTGGCAGAATTGGCCGATGAATTTGTTGCTATCAATAACGAGGTTGTTGACTATGCTCACGAACTTGGTTTAACGGTTTGGACACACAACTGTCGTGGTAACTATGAAAGCCGTTCTGCTGCTGAAGGAACTTACGAAGCCATCGCTAAGAAATTCTTGGCAGAGCAACACTATGACCGCTTCTTCCTTGAATGGGATAGCGATACAGCTGGTGATATCAAAGCTCTGGAAGCCCTTAAAGACAGTAAAGCTGAAGTTGTACTTGGGCTATTGTCTTCTAAAACGACTGACCTAGATGACGAAGAACGTGTTTTCGATTTGCTTGAAAAAGCGAGTCAAATCCTTCCAAAAGAACGTCTTTTCCTATCTCACCAATGTGGTTTCGCCTCATGTGACTCAGGTAATGAGCTGGCAACACCTCAACAATGGGCTAAAATAAAACAAGGTCAAGAAATTGCTAAGAAATTCTTTGGCTAATCGATATTTCTATTCGCTCCTCTCTAAAACGAAAAGCCTTCACTCTTGTGAGGGCTTTTTATGTTAGCATCAAGCATCTATAAAAGTTTGCAAATCCTTAAGAGCTCTTTCTGCGATTTTTTCATAGCGCTCTTTCTTGTCACGAATACGTGGGCCTTCTAATTCTTTGATAATACCGAAGTTAACATTCATTGGTTGGAAATGTTTACTTTCAGCATGTGTCACATAATATGGAAGGCTACCGATTGCTGTTGTATGAGGGAAAACAACTTCATCTTCACCCTTAAAGAGACGGGCTGCATTGATTCCAGCAACCAAACCTGAGGCAGCTGATTCAACATAACCTTCAACACCAGTCATTTGTCCAGCAAAGAACAAATTAGGGTTTGATTTTGATTGGAAGGTCTGTTTAAGCAAGTTTGGCGAATCCATGTAAGAGTTACGGTGCATTACTCCATAACGAACAAATTCTGCATTTTCAAGACCTGGAATCATTTGGAAGACACGTTTTTGCTCCCCCCATTTGAGGTGGGTTTGGAAACCAACGATATTGTAAAGGTTACCAGCCGCATTGTCCTGACGAAGCTGAACAACCGCATAAGGTGTCTTGAAGTCACCATCACGTGGACCCATATAATCTTCAGGATATTCCAAACCAACTGGTTTCATAGGACCGTAGAGCAATGTTTTAATACCACGTTTAGCCATAACCTCGATAGGCATACACCCTTCGAAATACTTTTCTTTTTCAAAAGAATTCAAAGGAGCTTCTTCAGCTGTAGTCAAGGCCTCATGGAAGGTCATGAACTCTTCCTTGGTCATTGGACAGTTTAGATAAGCTGCTTCACCCTTGTCATAGCGTGACTTAAGGTAAACCTTGTTCATGTCGATAGTTGCTTTATCAACGATTGGTGCGGCGGCATCATAGAAATAGAACCCGTCTCCACCGTTAAGCTCATGAATCTTTTCAGCTAAAGCATCAGAAGTTAAGGGACCTGAAGCAATAACTGTAATAGCATCATTAGGAATTTCTGTGATTTCTTCACGGATAACTTCAATTAAGGGATGACTTTCAATTTCAGCTGTCACTGCTTCTGCATAGCCTTCACGGTCCACCGCCATGGCACCACCTGCTGGCACACGGTGAGCTTCTCCATTACGCATAATGATAGAGTCCAAACGACGCATTTCTTCTTTTAGAAGCCCTACAGCATTGGTCAAGCTATCTCCACGGAAAGAGTTAGAGCAAACCAATTCTGCAAAGTTTGTTGTCTTATGCTGTGGCGTTGCCTTGACACCACGCATCTCATAGAGTTTTACCGGAATTCCACGTTTGGCAATTTGATAAGCTGCTTCAGAGCCGGCCAAACCAGCTCCAATCACGTTAATATAATCTGCTTTTGATTGAGACATGACACTAATACCTCTTCGGGAACAAGAGAAAATCCTATTCCCACTAATCTTTCTTCATTTTTACTCTTATTTACTCTTAGTAGTATAGCAAAAAACTCCTCGTCTGGCGACTAGGAGTCATCTGAGTTTAAAGGGGTAAAATGATAGTTACTTTAGCACCACCTCTTGTATGGTCATTTGAAAGAGAAAGACTACCCTGGTGTAATCGAATAATATCATTGGCGATAGTCAGACCAAGTCCACTGTGATTACGACTTTGTCTACTTTTATCCTCCTGATAAAAGAGCTGAATAGCCCTTTCAAGAGATTCAAGAGAAAATCCAGGTCCAGAATCGAGGCAGATACTTGAATTCATCTTCTTCTACCCTAGCGGTCAGGAGCAACTGACTGCTACTGGGTATATGCTCTACGGCATTTGAAACAATATTCATAATAGCTCTATTCAACAAGGACTTATCCCAATTGCCTATGCTTTCTTTCGCAATTTCCTTCTTGTCAAATACCACCTTGATTTGTTTCGTTTGAGCTAATGACAAGGTTTGATCGTAAATGTCTTCAACAAATTCCTTAACTGGAACTTCTTCAAGCGTCAGGGTCTTCTTCAAACTCATTTTGTTGAGTTCTGATAACTCTTTTACATAAGCATCAACCTGTGCAATACCTTTTTGAAAATGCTCTAACAAGTCCATTTGATTTCCATCCAAGGACGTCATAGCTAAGAGTTCCGCATTTCCACGAGCAACCGTTAGGGGCGTCTTTAAGTCATGTGTCAGGGCAGAAATCTGATTTTGTTTATCTTGCTCTGCCTTCCAATTTTCCATCAAAGACTCACGAAGTGCTATACGCATATGATCCAAACCACTTAAAACCTGATTAAATTCCTTAATTGTAGACTGAGAAGTTTGAAAATCCAAATCTTGTTGGGAAATTTTTTCAGTAACCCTTAATATAGGTTTAAGTTGCTGACTCAATTTATTTGCATAATAAAAAGTTAAAATAATAAATATGATTAAGATAGATACAAACATTGAACCAATCATCATAAGATCAGCATTGGGAAAATGCTGGTTCATCCACTCATTACGGTACCGAGGTGATAGTTGATAATTGACAATGACTATGCCATCTGACCGTTCAAAAGACTGAAAATATCCGTATTTCTCACCGTGAGCATTCTTGAATTGGTAATTTAGTAAGGATTCTTCTTGCAAGTTAACAGGCATGTTAGACTTTTTAAGCTTAAAATCCCTAGTTAAAAAGACATAACTCGTGCCATCAGGTAAAATCTCGGGATTAAAGACCTTAGAAGTTTCAATATCACTTCTCACAGCAGACAAATCACTCTCAACTTGATTTGCTGGAATCACAACTCCAAAACGAAAAGACAAGCTGAACAAATACAAAATAAGAAGACTGCTGATTACAGAGAGAACTGTAAGACTGACGACATAAGATAACAAGATTGTTCTTAGAGAGTGTTCTCGTTTTTTTATTAGTGCCACTTGTAACCAATCCCCCAAACTGTTTCAATAGGATTTTGCCCAACTTCTTTAAGCTTTGCTCGGATATTCTTGATATGTTCAGCCACTGCTGCCGGACTGCCTTTATCCTCATAGCCGTACAAATGCGTGTAGATTTGTTCTTTTGAAAAAACTTGGCCCTTATTTTCAGCTAAAAACTGGCAAATACCATATTCCGACTTTGTCAAATCTAACAACTGATTCTCAATATAGAGCTCTTGAGCAGACAAGTCAAACTGAAACTCCCCAAGTGAAAGCTTATGGTGACGCTCACGATGTTCACGTCTCAAGTGAGCTGCAACACGCGCTTGGAGTTCTTTAACCCCAAATGGTTTGCAAATGTAATCATCCGCACCATAACTCAACCCTTGGACAATGTCTGCTTCTTGCGTTTTAGCTGTAATAAAGAGGATTGGGCAATCCACCTGATTTCGAATCTCATGGCAAAACTGTAGACCGTCAACATTAGGCATCATAATATCCAGAAAATCAGGTCAAATCGAGGTAAAGAGTTCTTATCCAAATCTAAAACACTCGTAAGCCCTGTCACATTATGGTTTTGAAGCTCTAAAGCCTTTACAACCAATTGAACAATATCTTCTTGATCATCAATAACAAGTATATGAGCCATAACCTTTCCTTTCGTTCAAAGTTACTCTTATCATATCATCTATAGAAGATAACTGACAAGGCGTAAATGAGATAAATATGGGTTGGGTAAAAGACATAGAACAAATATTTTGACCCTTTTCCTCTTTGACCGTTATAACAAAGCATTAAAGGAGCTGCAAATATTTCCATCCATTCAATGTATTTGAACAATAAATCGTGAAAAGATGGTCTACTTAAAACAATTGCCATTAGTACCCAAACGAGACTAACACTCAAAAAAGCAAGCACTTCTTTCTTAAGATTCTTGTGACAAAGATACATAGCGATACCGGTCAAAAGTAACCATGTTCCACCATCGCTGATAGATGTATGAGTTGGCAACACTGTAAAATTAAGTAAATTTAGGATGAACATCAAGATTGGTTTGTCTTGAGCTGACAGATAAAAAGTCACCATTAACCATGGAAGCAACAATGGAAAAAGTAAAGTTGGTATCCCTTTAAGGTATTTCTTTTCTTGAATCCAAGTAATGCCTTGAAGAGCAACGAGCAAAATTGCGAATGACGACAGCATCATATTTTGTGGAAAGAAACCATCTGGTCTAACTAGAGGATGTAGAAAATTATAGAATCCAAATTGAATCAGTCCCATCACAATTGCTAAAGAATAAATCTTTAGGAAGTATTTCTTCCGGTTATGGGTATGAATAAAACCCTCAATCACACAAAAAAGGAACAAGGGTGCTGCTAATCTACCAATCATAGCAAACCAAATAGGGATTTTCCCTGTATAATTAAAAAATAATGAATGTGGTCGAATACCATAGTAATTAGGGCTATATATTTGAGTTGGAAACCTGATAAACTTAAACGTTTCATAATAACTCTCCTTTCTTTTCATTCTTAGTATAAAAAACAAATTTAAGGAAAGTATCAGTTTTTTTGACAAAATACAAAAGGCTATCCCAAGTCAAAACTTGGGATAGCTTTCTTCTTTATTTTATAACAGATTCTTTGTAGTCACACTCTTCGTTACTACAGATAACTTGCTTGCCACCACCACGTACTTTCTTCTCCACGAGGTAATCGCCTGATTTAGGACAGTTACGTCCAATAGGGATATCCCACGAGGTAAATTCACAGTCTGGATAGCGATCACAACCATAAAAGACACGATTGCGTTTTGTCTTACGCTCGATGACCTGACCTTGCCCACAGGTTGGACAAGTCACACCAATTTCTTTAGTAATAGCCTTAGTATTGTGACAGTCTGGGAAGTTACTACATGCATAAAACTTACCGTAACGACCTAGCTTGATAACCATTGGATGGCCGCAGAGGTCACAATCAAAACCAGCAGGTTCATCCTTGATTTGGATTTTTTCAATACCTTCTTCAGCTTTTTCCAATTCTTTTTGGAAAGGTTTGAAGAATTCATCAATAACCTTCTGCCATTGTTCCTTACCGATTTCAACTTTATCGAGTTTGGCTTCCATCTCGGCAGTGAATTTAACATCCACGATATCTGGAAAGAATTCTACAATTAAGCTATTAACGATTTCACCGAGTTCAGTTGGTTCAAAACGTTTAGCCACCAATTTGACATAATAGCGACGTTGAATAACATCAAGCGTTGGTGCATAAGTTGACGGACGACCAACGCCATTTTCTTCCAAAGTCTTAATCAATGTCGCTTCAGAGTAGCGTGCCGGTGGTTGCGTAAAGTGTTGTTCAGGCGTTGTCACAACCTTCTTAATCGTATCACCTTCAGCCATTTCAGGAAGCATTTTATTCTTATCAGAGTCGTTGTAAACGGCCATATAACCGTCAAACTTGATTTGACTACCATTTGCAGTGAAAATGACACCATTTTGAGACAAGGTCACCTTCATCGTATCAAATACTGCAGCCGTCATCTGACTAGCCACAAAACGATTCCAAATAAGGGTATAGAGCTTAAGCTGATCCTTATCCAAATACTTAGCAATACTTTCTGGTGTTTGGAAAACATTTGAAGGACGGATAGCCTCGTGAGCATCTTGCGCCGCTGAACTATTTTTCACCTTGCTTCCATGTTTAGAATACTTAGAGCCAAAGCGTTCTGTAATAAATTCAGCCGCTTGATTTTGAGCCACTGGACTGATACGTGTTGAGTCCGTACGCATATAGGTAATCAAACCTTGAGCGCCTGAACCAAGATTAATCCCTTCGTACAACTGTTGTGCAACCATCATAGTCTTACGTGTACGGAAGTTGATTTTATTAGCAGCATCCTGTTGTAGTGATGATGTTGTATATGGCAATGGCGCATTACGACGGCGTTCTTTTTTCTCTACCTTATCAATGTTAAAGTCGTCACTTATGATACGAGAGAGAACGTCTTTAACATCGTCGTTATTGTTGAGCTTGAGCTTTTTACCATCAAGACCATAGAAGCTAGCCTGAAACTTCTTAGCACCCTTCTTAAAGGCACCATCAATTGTCCAATATTCTTCTGGTTTAAAAGTCTTGATTTCATTCTCACGGTCAATAATAAGCTTAAGAGCTACCGATTGCACTCGACCTGCAGAAAGACCTTTCTTAACCTTCTTCCATAGAAGAGGTGAAATAGAGTAACCCACAATTCGGTCCAAAACACGACGAGCTTGCTGAGCATCTACTAAGTCCATGTCAATGGCGCGTGGCTCTGCAAAGGCATTCTTCACCGCGTCTTTAGTGATTTCGTTAAAAACTACACGATTCTTATCTTCTGGATCTAATCCAAGTATATGTGACAAATGCCATGAAATAGCTTCCCCTTCACGGTCCGGGTCACTTGCGAGAAAGACTTTCTTGGCTTTCTTAGCTTCTTTCTTTAATTCTTTGATAAGGGGTCCTTTACCACGAATATTGATATACTGTGGTTCGTAGTTGTTTTCAAAATCAATAGACATACTTGATTTTTTCAAATCACGGATATGCCCTACTGAAGCAACAACTTTATAGTTGCGCCCAAGGTACTTCTCAATGGTTTTCGCTTTGGCTGGAGACTCCACGATAACCAAATTTTTCTTCGGTGTCGCTCTCTTTTTAGTCGCCTTTTTAGCCGTTGTTTTCTTTGTTGTTTTAGTTTTCGTTTTTGTTGTCGTTGCTGTCGCCATAGACTATTTCCTTATAATGTTATAAACTGGCTGTGCCACTAATCTGTCTAAAATATAGTCACAAGACATTAAAAAATGAAACATCTTGGACCAAGCAACTAACATGATACCGTCCTTTTCTTTAACTGTCAATAAGAAACTTTTTCTCTATAGGAGAAGTTTGATTTTCATGAAAACTCTGAAATGATGTCAAATCCTGTAGTAATGCACTTTGCGCCCTCTTGAATGAGGTAATGGCATCCATCCGATTTTCCATCTAAAATATTTCCTGGTATGGCGAAAACATCTCTCCCTTCTTCCATTGCACGCTCACAAGTAATAAGACTTCCCGAGCGAATCTTAGCTTCAACCACCATAACTCCTTGACACAATCCAGAAATTATCCGATTTCGTTCAGGAAAATGGTATTTAAGTGGCTGTTCACCCGGTCCGTATTCTGTAAGAACTAAATGATTTTTAGCCATATAGTCCTGTAAAGCTTTGTTTTCTTTAGGATAATATACGTCTAGCCCAGTCCCGATAACTGCAATGGTGTTACCTTTATTTTTTATGGCCTCCATGTGAGCACAAGTATCAATTCCACGCGCCAAGCCACTTACAATAGTAAAGGCGTTCCCAAGTTCATGAACAATTTTTCGAACAGACTGTTTTCCTGTTTCAGAACACTTTCTGGCACCAACTACTGCTAACTTGGGTTTACTTAGCAAATCAATATTCCCTTGATAAAAGAGGAGGACAGGAGGATTATAGGAATGTTTCAGCTCAATGGGATACTCCTTATCAAAAATTGATAAGGTCGGAAAACGTTGAAAATCTTCCTTAAGCTGCTTAACATCTAAATTCTTGTATTTTTCCATAAAGAGAACGGCATTTTTAGACTTAGATACCACTGCCATATCACGTAAGCTCAATTTTTTATCTTGATTTTTTTGATAGTCTAAAATGTTAAGGATGTTTAAATTCGTCAATCCAGCAGCTTTTAGTTTAAAAAGTTCAAAGTTATTCATCTAACTACCTCCATTTCATTATTCGCAAGAAAAAACAAAAAAGTCCCTTACGGAACTTTTGTTGACTATAAGGCATTTTCAGAAGCAAAATACGATGCTGCTCCTAAGAGGTTACTATCGTTATGGAAATGACAAGATTGAATTGTTATCGGATCAAAACCTAATTCAGATTCTTCATTAAATGACTCTTCATAAGCATTAACAAGACCTTCTATCAAAGAATTTTGTCTGCTAATGCCTCCACCAATAACAACTCTATCCAACTTGAAGAAACCCTGCAAATTAAGAATCAGAACAGCAATTTCATGACAATAGTCCTTAAATAGACGTTTTAGTTGTCCAGAGTGATTATCATCTAAAGCGGAGAAAACAGCTAAACCATCGTCCTGTTCTAAACCAAGTATTTGACTAGCTTCATGAACGAAACCTACCGCAGAACCTTTATTAGCGACAAGACTAAATAGAGCATGCTTAAATAGCCCCCACTGGAAAGGGAGAACAGTTTGACCCAAGCTTTGGGGACTTGGAGCACGCAAATATTGGGTAACCGACAGAGGTGTTAACAAGTCTCCCTGTGAGACAAGTCCTAAGCCAACACCAGTACCCAAGACCAAGGCAGCACCACAATCTACATCCTGTAAACTACCATATCTTGCTTCAGCCAAAGCTGCTGCATCTGCATCATTAATAACTTTTACAGGAAGTTGAAATATTTTGGACAAGCGTGTCCCAAGAGGAATAGATGTTAAATAAGGGATAAGGCCACCCTTGAAAACAAAGCCATGTTTACTATTAATTTTGCCTGGACATGCAATGGCAATACCAGAGATATCATTTTTAAATGATGAGACTATGCTTTCTAGAATCCGCCAAAAGTCGTCAATTGTCGTTGGAGTTGACTCTTTAGATTGACTGCTAATTCTAAAATCATCATCAACTAATCCAAATTTAATAAAGGTTCCTCCGATATCAATGGCTAAAATCACTCCACTTCACCTACTTTTTTATTATTGACTTTATTGGTTCAAAGCTTCTTCTATGAATTGGCGTAACACCAAACTTATCTATTCCAGACAAATGCTCTTTGGTGCCATAGCCTGCATTTTTGGCAAAGGCGTATCCAGGAAACTCCTGCTCATAATCAGCCATCATCTTATCCCGAGTTACTTTTGCTACTATAGAAGCTGCTGCAATAGATAGAGAATTAGCATCCCCTTTTATGATTGAGGTTTGTTCTATAAGTAAGTCCAAATTCATGGCATCAATTAGCAAATGTTCAGGTTGGGGATTGAGTTTTTCAATAGCTTCTATCATGGCTAACTTGGTAGCTTCATAAATATTGACATCATCAATCACATAATTATCCTTAATACCAATACCGACAGCTACTGCCTCCTTCATTACCTGATTATAGATAGCTTCATGTTTAGATTTTGGAATCTTTTTACTGTCATTTAGACCTTTTATTTTGCAAAGCTTTGGTAAAATGACCGCAGCCGCTACAACTGGCCCAGCTAAAGGACCACGTCCAACTTCATCGACACCTGCGATGAGTTCTATTCCTCGAGCATAGAGTGATTTCTCATAATTAAGAAGTGTTTCTAAACGTTCTTCCTCAGCAAGTTCAGCGAGGATAGCCTTACGGCGTTTCCTAATGGCAGCTTGTACACCAGTCCGACTATCTTCCTCAAAACTTGCCCATCTAGGGTCGTCAAGATCCCTCAAAATAGCCAATTGTTCCTTGACTTCTTTAATTGTCGCCATCAGTATCGACCCCAACAATATCAAGAGTATAACGGCCTAGTTTTCCATCACGAACATCTTTGACAAAAAGATTGTAAAAACGGTCATAATCTTCACGAAAGCCAAGTTTTCGAGTCATTTCCATGATGATTTCTGGTGCTTCTTCTTCAAGGTCAATCCCTTTAAAGCGTTCCTCTAGTCGTTCTGGGTAGTAAGTTTTAAAGTAGTTGAGACCAAAAATCGTGACTTCATCCATTGGTAATAACTGGTCCTTGATGGCACCAGTTAAAGCGAGTTTCAATCCAACCAATTCATCTTCAAACTTAGGCCATAAAATCCCTGGAGTATCAAGAATTTCTAAGTCCTTATTAGACTTCAACCACTGTTGACCTTTTGTAACGCCAGGCTTATTTCCCACAACAGCAATCTTTTTACCAGCTAGGCGGTTCATCAAGGTAGATTTTCCTGCATTTGGAATCCCAATAATCATGGTTCTCAAGGTCTCTTTCTGAATACCACGTTCACGTAGTCGTTGAATCTTTTCAGTCATAAGACTCTTAGCAGCATCTGTTACCAATTTAACTGTAGATTGTTCCTTGGAATTAATGGCCAGGGTTTTAATCCCTTGACTCTCAAAATAGGTACGCCATTCTTTCGTACGATTATCGTCAGCAAGATCAGCTTTATTGAGAATTAAAATCTTTGGTTTATCGCCAACAATTTTGGTCAACATAGGATTCTGACTTGAAAGTGGCAAACGTGCATCCACCAAAATCGTTACAAAATCAACATGCTTAAGATTTTCCTGAACCTGTCGACGGGCCTTAGACATGTGACCTGGAAACCATTGAATAGTAGCCATGTATGCTTCTCCTTTTGTATTCTTAGCAAAATATCATTTAAAATCTTTAAAAAAAGCCAAATCATTGGCTTTGCTTTAGTTATATTATAACAGATTTAGTTTGGGATGCCCAATTGTTATCACTTGGCTAAGCCTCAATAGGCATGAAGTTACCAACAATTTTACCGATGATTCGAGGGTCTTCATCATAAGGAGCAAATTTGTCACCATACCGTTTATTAAGAGAAACCAAACGAAGACCATCCTCCTCACGATAAACCTTTTTGATATAGGTTTGACCATCCCAGTCTACAGCATAGACATCGCCATCATAATCAAAACCTGTTTGTTTGATCAGCACGACTTCACCATTTAGGTAGGTAGGTTCCATAGAGTCTCCAAATACCCATGATGCAAAATCATGATCTATTTCTTCATCGTAGAAAACTTCATCATAATTGCCATCACCAAAATAAGTATAACCTGTTCCGGCTGAT
>NZ_JBBOWP010000004.1:0-21227 GCF_038007145.1 Streptococcus sp. FSL L8-0526 | reverse complement strand
AACGCTCGAAAACTTTGTAAGAGTAAAGTGGGATAACGGGTGCTTTCTTCTTTTCTGCTTCTTGTTCCTCCAGAAGAGCTTTAGTGAATCGCAAAGCTTCTTGACGATTTTCCTCAGTTAATTCCAAGTACACTTCAACAATCTCGTGTTCAGACAGAAAATAGGTCTCGGCTACACCAAATAGTTCAGCCAGTACCGATAGATTCTTTTGATTTGGTTTTGTCTTACCATTTTCCCAGTTAAAATAAGAGGAGCGCGAAATCCCTAGATGCTTAGCTACTGATGCTTGACTCATTCCTTGTGCTTCTCGAATCTCTTTAAGTCTTTGTCCTGAAAACATAGCTACCTCCGTAAGTTAATAAACTAACATAAGTGTATCAAAAAAAGCAGTTGACTTCAAGTGAAATCAACTACTTTTATATTTCACTTTTGTATTAATCTTTGACTAAAAATCCAAGATTATCGAGTGCCTCTTCAATATAATCTAAATCTTGTTGACTATCAGCTTCAACAAGATGATAATGAACACCGTTGGTTAATTCAGATAGTGGTCGAAAGTCACTTGACGCTGCTTGTTCTAAAAAATATCTAACATCTCGACGACAAGTCAACTTCAACAAGGTTTGAATTTCACCATAGACTGGATGATCAATCATGATATTTTGAATACGTCCCCCATTATCGACAATGGCTAGAAGCTCTTCTTCCATATTATTCACCGTATGATTCACTTTAAACAGTCGACGTGCATAAGAATTATCATCACTAGTCTTATAAAGATAACCCCTGTTAGTTGAGATAATTTGAGAACCATCTGCTCGCAGAAGTGCAATATCTTGGACAATGATTTGACGAGTAACACCGAAATGTTCTGCCAAACTCTGCCCATTAATCGCTTCTTTAGACTGCTTTAATAGGGTCAATAATTCTTGCTTGCGATTTAAAGTCATAGACTAAACAACTCCTCTTACAACTATCGAATTTTTTGAATACTTTTGAAAATCGTTAATGCTATAACGTAGTCTATCATACTATGGACAATAGTACCAAATCCAACTAAAACAAACAAGATATAAAATAGTTTTTGGAAGTCCTCCCCCGTTACTGAATAAAAAATCACACAAGCAATAACTTCACCTAGAGCATGAATAACCCCTAAAACAAAATTTAAAATTAAAGATGATTTATGGTTTTCTATTGTTTGAGGAAACCTTTTCAAATAAAGCGCTCCTAAACAACCAAAGATGATATGTGAGAATGCCCTAAAAACAATAATAATCGGATAGCCGGCCATAAAGAAGCCTAAACTAGACGATAAGATAACAAAAGCTGCCACCCAGGGAGATATAAACATAGCTAGAAATATTGGAATGTGACTCCCTAAGGTATAAGAAGCCGGTGGAATGATTAGTTTAATTGGCATAATACTTGGGATAAGGATAGCAATCGCAGTTAACAAAGCTGCAAAGGTCATTTCTTGAATTCTTTTTTTCGGTTTCATAATCTTCCCCTTTTTTCTGTATATACAATAGTATATTACATTGTATATACCTATATGTCAATATGCCATAAAAAAAACTAGAGCCATAAGCTCTAGTCCCTTCTTATTTACGTTTTTTCTTAGCTTTCTTCAACTTGTTAGCTTGACGCTTCATCGCATGTTTCATGGCAAATGATCCGACCTTACCTTTAAGACCACCACCAAGCATTTGGCTTAGATCCATATTTTCAAGATCTGACATACCAGCGCCACCCATTATGCCTTCAAGAGCAGACATGTCCATATTCCCCATATCAGGCATATTTGGCATGTTTTTGGGCAGATTATTTGGGTTAAGACCCATTTGACGCATCATTTGCTCCATATCGCCAGACATAACGCCTTGCATCATTTGTTTTGCTTGATTGAAGTCTTTAATAAACTTGTTTACTTCGATGAAGGTATTCCCTGAACCATTGGCAATACGGCGACGACGACTCGGAGTCAAGAGATCTGGATTTTCACGTTCTTCTGGTGTCATTGATAATACAATTGCACGCTTGCGAGCAATCTGCTTTTCGTCTACTTTAACATTAGCCAAGGCTGGATTGTTAGCCATACCTGGCAACATCTTTAGTAAATCCTCCATAGGACCCATATTTTGCACTTGGTCTAATTGGTCGATAAAATCATTAAAATCAAAGGTGTTTTCACGCATCTTCTCAGCTAACTCAAGAGATTTTTTCTCATCATACTCCTGAGAAGCTTTTTCAATAAGGGTAAGAAGGTCACCCTTACCTAAGATACGGCTTGACATACGGTCTGGGCGGAAAGTCTCGATATCCGTAATTTTCTCACCAGTACCTGTAAATTTAATCGGCTTTCCAGTGATCTCACGAATTGAAAGAGCCGCACCACCACGTGTATCACCATCAATTTTAGTAAGAACGACACCTGTGATATCTAGTTGTTCATTAAACTCCTTGGCAACGTTAGCAGCCTCCTGACCAATCATGCTATCTACAACCAAGAGAATCTCGTTTGGATGAGCAAAATCTTTGATATCACGCAACTCTTTCATGAGGGTTTCGTCAATCTGCAAACGACCAGCCGTATCAATCAAAACATAGTCATTTTTATTAGCACGCGCTTGTTCTAAACCATTTCTGACGATCTCAACTGCTGGTGTCTCTGTTCCCATATCAAAAACAGGAACATTGATTTGTTGTCCCAAAGTTTTCAACTGATCAATGGCTGCTGGACGATAGATATCTGCAGCAATCATCATTGGACGAGCTTCTTGTTCTTTAATCAGTTTATTAGCCAATTTACCAGCAAAGGTTGTTTTACCAGCCCCTTGAAGACCAACCATCATAATGATAGTTGGAATCTTTGGAGATTTCTCAATCTCAGATGTTTCAGACCCAAGAATTTCTGTCAATTCTTCGTTAACAATCTTAATGATTTGTTGTGAAGCATCAAGAGTATCAATGATTTCGTGACCTACAGCACGTTCACGAACACGTTTGATAAATGTCTTAACAACTGGTAGAGCTACGTCTGCTTCAAGAAGTGCCAAACGAATCTCTTTAGTGACTTCTTGAACTTCTTTCTCTGAAAGTTTTCCTTTACGTCTTAAATTTTTGAAAACGCCTTGCAAGCGTTCCGTTAAGCTTTCAAAAGCCATATATCATTTCCTCTCTTACTTTCTGCTTGAATCTAATCTCTATTATCAATGCTGCTCAGGATTGCAATTTGTTCCTGGAGATAGCTATCGTCTGCGTATTTTCCCATGATATCATCAAAAATTTGGCTACGGACGATGTAGTCTGAATACATATGTAATTTCATCTCGTAATCTTCTAAAATCTTCTCAGTACGCTTGATGTTATCATATACGGCCTGACGACTCACACCAAATTCCTCGGCAATTTCTGCCAAACTATAATCATCCGCATAATATAGCTCAATATAGTTCATCTGCTTATCTGTTAACAAAGCTGCATAGAACTCAAAGAGGGCATTCATGCGATTGGTTTTTTCAATTTCCATAAGCTACATTTTACCATAAAATCATGGTGTTAGCACCATACTTGTGCAGAAAAAAGCAGTGACTTCTAATTGTTCTCCAAATAAAATTCAAAACGGTCGCCAACATAGTAACTTCGTACATATTCGAAAGCCTGACCGTCTTGGAGAAAGGAAATTTGTGTCAGACTCAAAAGAGCATCACCAGTCTTAACCTTGAGGTGCTTGGCTAGACTACTATTGGCCAAACTTGCTGATATTGTCTGCTGACTTTTTCCTATTTCATAACCATTATCAGTTAATGTTTTGAAGAAATGTTCGGTAATTTCTGATTCCTTAAAACCTCGGATAATTTTCTCAGGGATACTGGCAATTTCATAGGCAACCGGAATGTCATCAGCAAAACGAACACGTTCCATACGAATGACATGGGACTGTGGCAAGACACCTAAATTCTTGATTTCAAACTCATTTGGATATAGACGTTGATACGAAATAAGCTCACTAGATGGCTTCTTCCCTTGGGATTTGACAATCTCAGTAAAACTCGTAGTTCCACGCATTTTTTCCTTAACTCGACTACTAGCAACAAAGGTTCCACTGCCTGGTTTGCGTTCTAAAACCCCCTCATCCACTAAAAGTGTTATCGCCTGGCGCACAGTCATCCGACTCACATCAAAAGTCTCGCAAAGATCTCGCTCGCTAGGAAGACGTTGCCCAATTTTCCAAGTACCATCATCAACATCTTCCTTAATCTTATCATGTATGCGAATATACGCTGGTAACATCCAATTCCCCTCCTTTTTCCCTATTTTACAAAAAAAGTGACAAAATTGTAAAGATAAGTAAGAGACTTACAATTTCTCGTATAAATCAAGGTGCGAAGTCCATAAATTTGTGATACAATTATTGCATAAGAAAGAAACCATGTGTGATGCAAAAAGAAAGGGTAATAATGACTAACATTTCTACTTTGAATGATGTGCAGAAAATCATTGTTCTAGACTATGGTAGCCAATACAATCAGCTGATTGCACGTCGTATTCGTGAATTTGGCGTTTTCTCTGAATTGAAGAGCCATAAAATTACTGCTGATGAAGTACGTGCCATCAATCCCATCGGGATCATACTTTCTGGTGGCCCCAACTCTGTTTATGCCGAAGATGCATTTGGTATTGACGAAGAAATTTTCGAGCTTGGTATCCCAATTCTTGGTATCTGTTACGGAATGCAACTTTTGACCCACAAACTCGGTGGTAAAGTTGTTCCGGCTGGTGAAGCAGGTAATCGTGAGTATGGCCAATCAACACTTCGCCTTCGTGCTCAATCAGAGCTCTTTGCTGGAACTCCTGAAGAACAAGTCGTTCTGATGAGTCACGGTGATGCTGTTACAGAAATTCCAGAAGGTTTCCATCTTGTTGGTGATTCAGCGGATTGCCCATTCGCTGCGATGGAAGATACTAAGAAAAACTTTTATGGTATCCAATTCCACCCAGAAGTTCGTCACACTGTATATGGTAACGACATTTTGAAAAACTTCGCTTTTAGTATATGTGGTGCAAAAGGTGACTGGTCAATGGCTAACTTCGTAGATATGCAAATTGCACAGATTCGTGAAACAGTTGGCGACCGCAAAGTCCTTCTTGGACTATCAGGTGGAGTTGATTCATCTGTTGTGGGTGTGCTCTTGCAAAAAGCTATTGGTGATCAATTGACATGTATCTTTGTTGACCACGGTCTTCTCCGTAAAGGTGAAGGCGACCAAGTTATGGAGATGCTGGGAGGTAAATTTGGCCTTAATATTATCCGTGTTGATGCTTCTAAACGCTTCCTTGATCTCTTGGCTGGTGTTGATGACCCTGAGAAAAAACGTAAAATCATCGGTAACGAGTTTGTTCACGTTTTTGATGACGAAGCAAGCAAACTTAAAGGTGTTGACTTCCTAGCTCAAGGAACACTCTACACTGATATCATTGAATCAGGTACTGAAACAGCGCAAACAATCAAATCTCACCACAACGTTGGTGGTCTTCCAGAAGACATGCAGTTTGAATTGATTGAACCACTTAACACTCTCTTTAAAGATGAAGTGCGCGCTCTTGGTACTGAACTGGGAATGCCTGACGAGGTCGTTTGGCGCCAACCATTCCCAGGACCAGGACTTGCCATCCGTGTTATGGGTGAAATCACTGAAGAGAAACTTGAAACCGTTCGTGAGTCTGATGCTATTCTTCGCGAGGAAATCGCTAAGGCTGGTCTTGACCGTGATGTATGGCAATACTTCACTGTTAACACAGGCGTACGTTCTGTCGGTGTTATGGGTGACGGACGAACTTACGACTATACTATTGCTATCCGTGCTATCACTTCAATTGACGGTATGACAGCTGACTTTGCGAAACTTCCATGGGAGGTTCTCCAAAAGATTTCTGTTCGAATCGTTAACGAAGTTGAACACGTTAACCGTATCGTCTACGATATTACAAGTAAACCACCTGCAACTGTAGAATGGGAATAAAATAGTGACACTTTATAACACCAGAAACGTTGATTTTACTGCATTTAGCTAAAACTCGAGTGACGTTCGGAGACACAAAATGATTTGAATTGTCTCCAAAACTGTCGCCAAAAATCCTCTCACTGAATGGTTGTCGGTGGGAGGTTTTTTTGGCTCTCGCTAACACGTGTAAGGTTGTTCAATGCTATAATTTAAGAGATAAACTATTAAGGAGACGACACAGATGGCAAAAATTGAACCGAAAATTTTTGACGAGTTGAAAACGGCTTTGGTATCTTTTGGCGATAAATATTTTGTCGGAGAAGAATTGAACCGTTCCAAACTCGCGGATGATTTACGAAATTATGATGAAGCACTTTTAAGCAAATTGTTTGAAGTGGATTTCATCATGCAACATTTCGTCAAGGAAGTGGCGGGTCAAAAGCTCTTTCAGATTGAACAGCTAGAGGAAGCAATTCTATATAATGATTATTGGGATACTAGCTATACAAAATATGAAAATCGTATTGGACTAGCTTCTAATGGGAAATTCTTAGAGGATAGTCAAGACGTAGTATTAGATTTTCCATTTAAAGACGGTGTTCTAACAGCTTCTATGACAAAAGAAGATAATGAAGATGGTTATGATGATGCTTTTTTGAATGAAGTGATTGAGAAAGACGAGATTGACCGTTTGTTTGATAAGAAAATATTTGTGAACAGTAAGCGATTTGATGAAAATGGAGAATCAACAGTAACAGAATTTAATGAAGATACAGATAATTTGATTATTAAAGGGAATAATCTGTTGGCGTTGCACTCAATATCACAGAATTACCTCAACAAGGTTAAGCTAATTTACCTAGATGTCCCCTATAATACTGGAAAAGATAGCTTTGGGTATAACGATAAATTCAACCATTCGGCGTGGCTGACGTTTATAAAAAATCGAATTGAAATTGCATATCAGTTGCTTTCGGACGATGGATCGCTCTTTGTTCATTTAGATAACCATGAAGTTAAGTACCTCGGGGTAATTCTGGATGAAATATTTGGAAGCGATAATTTTGTGGAATTGATTACAGTCGTAAATAATCCACGTGGACGAGATTATGGTGGAATTGCAAACATGCACGAATTCATCTATGTATATCGAAAATCTGCTAGTACGGAATTTAATCCAATTGTAGATAAGGACAAGAAGTTTCCGTTCAAAGATTCAATCGGACCATTCGAAGTACGTGAGCTTCGAAATCGGAATACTGCTTTCAATTCCGGAAATAGACCGAATCTTTTTTATCCAATCTTCGCTGACCCAAGTTCAAAAGACGAAAACGGTTTTTATGAAGTTTCAGAAGTTCAAAGCGATCAGTACTCTATTGAAATCCTTCCGAAAGTTTCTCAAGGGATTCAGACTGTATGGCGATGGGGAAAGCCCAAACTAGCTGAAAATAAAGGGAAAAACGTTGTTGCTCGCCCCATGTCAGATGGTGGATGGTCAATACAGGAAAAATACCGTAAAAATACCGTGATGGCTCGTTCAGTCTGGTGGGATAAGGAAGTAAATTCAGAAAGGGGAACTCTTCATCTCAAAGAGCTGATGGGAGCAAAAGTCTTTGCTTTTCCAAAACCTGAAGGCACATTAAAACGAATCATAGAAATTGCCACAAATGAAGGTGATTTAGTGCTTGACTTCTTTATGGGGTCAGCTACCACCCAAGCAGTCGCAATGAAAATGAACCGTCGCTTTATCGGTATTGAACAGATGGACTATATCAGTACCGTTTCAGTCCCACGCCTTCAAAAAGTCATTGAAGGCGAACAAGGTGGTATTTCTAAAGATGTAAATTGGCAAGGTGATGGTTCCTTCGTTTATACAGAATTAATGCCTAAGAATATGGGTTATCTACAAGATATTATTCATGCAAAAACATTAGATGACTTGAAAGTCGTGTACAATCGTATGTTAGAAGGAACAGATACTATGGAACCTGCTGACATTTCATTCCGTGCCGACTTATCTAAGATTGATTGGCTACAAGGATTTGACGAAAACAAGCGTCTACTTGTGAAGCTCCTTGATAAAAATGGGCTTTACTATAACTACTCTGAAATTGACGATAAAAACGTCCGTGACTTAATCTCTGATGAAGATTACACCTTCAACAAGAATTTCTATGAGGGTGGTGACTAGCATGGCAAAAGCAAGGAAAACACCCGCAAACGCTCGTCAATTTCCCCTTGTGGATCAGGCTGAACAAGCAGAAAAAGACTTGTTCAGTCAGCACCAAAGTTATGAAATCCCAGAGTATATTAACGGGAACTTGATTCATACGTTGCGTGCCTATCAGGATAAAGCTATCCGAAATTATCACTATACCCAAACACAGATTAAACCGAACCCTCAACATGTGCTTTTTAACATGGCGACAGGTTCAGGGAAAACCGACTTGATGGCAGGGCTTATCCTCTACCTTTATCAAGAGCATGGCTATCGCAACTTCTTGTTTACCGTCAATACCAACTCAGTCTTGATGAAAACAAAGGACAACTTGGTCAACGAAAACAGTGAAAAATACCTGTTCAAAGACAAAATTGAAATCGACGGCAAGCATATTTTCATTAAGCAAGTCGAACGTTTCCCACGGATTCAACAAGACAACACCATTTACATTAAGCTATCTTCGGTTCAAAAAGTATCGGATGACCTGTTTGTCTTGAAAGAAAATACCATGGGGCTTTCAGACTATGAAAACCAACCTGTTGCAGTCTTAGCGGATGAAGCACACCATTATTCCGCAAGCACCAAGTCAGAGAAGGAAGCTGAAAATACTTGGGAATCAGCCATTAACAAAATCTTACGTGCCCGTGATGATAAGGAACAAAAGAATCTCCTCCTTGAATTTACGGCAACAGTCGATTTTGATAAAGAAGTCATATATAACAAGTATCGGGATAAGGTGGTCTACCGCTATCCGTTGAATCAATTCATGTTTGATGGCTATTCCAAGCAGGTTAAGCGAATTGAAACGTCCGCAAGCGACCAAGATAAAATGCTAAACGCGGTCTTGCTTTCGCAGTTTAGAAAATACTGTGCTTATGCCGAGGGTGTCACAGGAACATTTAAGCCCGTGATAATGTTTAAGTCAGCAAAAGTTGCGATATCACTGGAAGCCAACAAGGTCTTTAATGAGCTGATTCAAAATCTCAACGTTACGGATTTGCTCGCATTTATCAAGCGCCAACAAGTCCTAGATAGCAACGACAGCTCAGCTTTGGAACTGGCTTACAATTACTATCTCAAAAATGAAGATGACCTTGCAAAAATCGTCCGTGAGATTAAGCAAGACTTTGACCCGAGAAACGTGTTAAATGCTAATGACACAAGCGGAAATATGCTTGAAAAGGGTCAGTATGAGGCACTCAACACGCTCGAAAGCCCAAACAACCTCTATCGTGTGGTTTTTGCGGTCGCAAAACTGACCGAGGGATGGGATGTTCTCAACCTCTATGATATTGTCCGTATTGAGCAGGAAGCTGCGACAAACAAAAATGCCACAATGGTTGAAGCGCAACTCATTGGGCGTGGTGCAAGGTATTATCCATTTGAATTGGACGGTGTGAAAAGCTATCAACGTAGATTTGATGGTGATAGCTCAAACAAGCAATTGTTCCTAGAAACGTTGCACTACCACACCATGAATGAGCCACAATACCTTAAACAGCTTGTAGGCTCATTGAAGCAAATGGACTTGCCAACGGGTCAGGATAAGAAAAATCCACCGATTGAAATCAAGGTCAAGCCTGCTTTCAAAAAAACAGAAACCTATAAGACAGGAAAAATCTATTATAACAAAGTTGAGGATGTGGCAGATGATTGGTTTGATTCCATTCAGAAATACGGAATCACACACAAGACGGACATTCAAAAAAGTCTGAATTATGGTACTCGTGAAGTGTCTTATCAAGCAACAGTCGCATTGACTGAGACAAAACAAATTCACATTGACAGGTTTGACGACCGCTATATCAAGAAAGCCATCCAACGACTTGAGTTTTATCAATTTGACAACTTGATAAAGTATCTGCCATTGCTTGAATCCATGAAAGAGTTCATCTATGGGGAAAACTGGCTAAACGCAAGTAAGTTGAAACTTTTCTTGACCGTTCCAAAAGAATACAAGTCAACAGATATTACGGCAGACGAGATTTTGAAAGTCACCATTGACCTTTTGAAAGAGTACGAAGTCAAATTCAAGTCTGGCTATGTCAAGAAACGAGGCACAAACAGGTTTGTTGGCTACCCAATTAGTGAGTATCTAACCAACTATAATAAGCGAGTACCTGAGTATGACACGGCAAACCTCTTGAATGAAGCCACTCAAAAAGTTGCAGTTTACGATATAGCTGAGGACTTCTATGTCTATGATCGTGCTATCGTCAACAAGTTGGAATTTGACCTCATCACACGTATTCAAGCTCATGTGAATGAGCTAAAAGCTAAATATAACAAGGCAGTTTACTTGTTCCGCATGGATGAGAATATGCACCGTGAGTCAGCTAAGAGCGAAAAGCTCAAGCTCCATCAATATGGCTCACGAATCAATCGAGCTGGCGAAATTGTAGATATGCACTTGCAGGGCTTCCAACCCGACTTCATCTTGTTCCTTGAAGATAGTGACTTTTACTTCCAAATATTCATTGAAACAAAAGGCATGAGTGGCGATAGATTCGTCAGCGAGCTATGGAAGCAGGACTTGTTGCTCTATATGACCGACCATCAAGCAGAGATGGAATTTGAAGATGGTGTCGATAACGTCAAGATTAGCGGTCTAAAATTCTTTACCGCAAAAGACGGACAAAACACAATCCCTGAATTGATGGCAATGTCTGGCGTGACCTATCAGAAACCTAATGAACAGATAGATTTATTGATGGTAGCAGACCCTTCTACTGATGTAATAATCGAGGAGGATGAGTGAAATGCCAAAGAAAAGTGTGAATTCACGACCCTATCTCAAAACTTGTGAGTTGATTTATCAATTGGCTTCACAAAGAATTGGCGAAAAATATCGTTAATGGGAAGCAGATAACCCAAAATATAATACCCAATCTCAGTTTTTTCCCGAGGACCGCAAACCTATTTTTTTCAAACATATTCTTTAAAAATAAAAAAATAGTAAGGAGTAATAAATGCAAGAAAAAATTATTTGTGAAAATAACTGATAATATTTCTATCTCATTCCCCTCAAAAAGTTTAGTAAAATTCAATGGAAATCAAAAATTTTAAAATAGTAATAATCCCTACCATCTAGCCCACCAAAATAAGTAAATCTTTCTAAAATCCCAATATGAAAGGATTTTAGTGGTATAGATTACTATTGAGTGGAAATAAAACCAAAAACATCAAAAGCGCTGAACGCAATCGTTCAACGCTTTTTTGTTTTATATCTAAATAAGGTTTTAGACCAATAAAAATTCTATCAACACAAATAAATCACTGAAATTTTGTTCAAATATACTACTTTCAAAAAGTAGTTTAGCCAGTTTAGGCTGCCCAACTCCTCATATAGTCATCATGGTAGTCATTGACAAATGTATGCTTACTTAGTGAAATCAAGCACCTTACGTCCTTGAATTTCACCTTTTTCCATTTGATCAAATACTTTTACAGCTGTATTGACAAGAACGGTTTCAACAACTGGTACTACCAAGCCTTGTGCACCGAAGTCAAAAGCTTTTTCTAAGTCTTTACGCATACCTACAAGAGATCCAACAACACGGATATCATCTAGAACTGTTTTGACAATTGAGAACTCCATGTATTCAGATGGGAGCCCAACGGCAACGACCGTACCACCGGCACGTACTCTATCGACAGCCTGGTTGAAAGCAACCTTAGAAACAGCTATTACAACAGCACTGTGTGTACCACCAGTTTTCTCTTAGATATAGCCTGCTACATCTTCAACTTCTTTACCATTTACCACTAAATTAGCGCCAGATTCTTTAGCCAAATATAGTTTATCTTGATTAATATCAACTGCTACTACTCGTGTGTTAAAAACTTTCTTAGCATATTGAATAGCCAAATTACCTAGCCCTCCAGCACCATAAATAGCTACCCATTGACCAGGTTCAACTTTAGCCTCTTTAATGGTTTTATAAGTTGTAACTCCCGCACAAGTGTAATAGATGAAGCTTGAGCGGGATTGAGTCCGTCTGGAACTTTCACAGTGTAGTCAGCAGTAACCAAAGCATAATCACTCATACCACCATCAATACTATAACCAGCATTTTTTTACAGACCGACAGAGTGTTTCACGTCCAGTTGTACTATATTCACAGTAGCCACACCCTAGAAGAACCAAACGATTGATACGCGATCAAATTTTTTAATGTTTTAACTCTTTCACCAACTTCTTCAACAATACCAATTTCCTCATGGCCTAAGATACGACCTAGAACTTGATCAAAGTCTCCATGGGCTTACATGAAGGTCAGTATGGCAAACGCCACAGTATCCAACTTTAACCAAGGCTTGACCATGAGCAACTAACGCTGGTTTTTCATGGTCCACAACTTCAATACCTGTGCTTGCTTGATTAACAACAACTGCTCTCATCTTAACCACCTCTATATGATAACTTTTAACACTCTCAGAAACAATATCAATGCTTACATAAATGTTTCTCAGTCACTGAAAAATTTCTTGAAAGCTTTGGCTAGCAATTAAAGAAATACTATTTCTCCTGCTGGATGTGATATGATTTAATCATTTCCAAGATACCTATACTGTCTCACGAGTGTCTTGGAATCCAAAAGACTGACTTCAAAATGGAAATAATGATTGCGTTCGTCTCTAGCATTCTCTTTATTTAATTTATTTAAATTTAATAGAAAATAATTCTTTTGACTGATATCCATCTCTCTAAGAATATCATCCGTCAAAAAGGTTAAGGGAATATCCATAGCAGACTAGCGATAAAAGTCTTCTTCAAACTTTAGATAGCTATCAGAAAAATAGTCAATTTGAAGTTTATCATCATAAATTTTTCTCTTCTTCATCTATGTTTTTCAACCTCCAAACTAATTTCTAATATGTCCTTTGTTCGAATACGTTTATGTCGCTTGGAAGATTTTATAGTAACTTAATCAAAATCCAAATCAACCACATAGCCACTAAACCTACAGCGCCTACCTTGATCCTTTATCTGGAAATTCCCCAATAATTGACCCAAATAAAGTTGGTTCAATAAAGTAAACTTCTCTAAATCATCCAAACGATTAGTTAGATTTTCTTTAGTCTTATCTTCATGTAGTGAACTTGTGTGTTCCGACAAGAAATATCACATCCACTTCATCATTCCCCTATCTTGATGTTCCCTAGCAGATTGAAAGGGAAGGTAACTACGATCTATCATTTTAAGCCATCTAATCCTCCAGCTGAGTGTCCACCAATAAGCTTACTTTGAGCAATACTCCTAGATACCTCCTGTAAAGCTGTTGCTTTTTGAATGGTCGTAAAGCCAAATTCCTGACGAATACTATCTATAGCTGACTGAAGCCTTTCTTCTTTATCAATGTCATCTGGATTATCAAATAAAGAAAGAATTTGAATCTTTTCATCTACAAAATTTGCATAAGAAACACTGACACTTCTAACAGCCCCTCCTTGATATTTCTTCCGAAAGAGTGAAATGACATGCCCTATTAGTATTTTTGTATTATTGGCAGGCTCAATATTCATCTGTGCTTGTAGCGAACGCTTGCTCTCTAACTTTGAAAATCCAATGCTAATGGAAACTTGACAAGCTTTCTTATGGACTCGTCTTAATCTAATAGCCACCTGTTATGCTATCTCTTTCAGAATCAATTCAATATCAGCTTTCCGATCATAGTCTCGTGGTAATATTTGCAAATTTCCTAAACCATGTGACTTTGTTTTATAAGGTTTATGAAAATTACTTTCATTAATACCATTGGCATGAAAAAAGAGGTCTAAGCCAACAATACCTAACTCCTTTTTAAGAGTATCAGGGTTGCTATTAGCAAGTTCTCGACCTGAAATCATATCTAACTTATCTTTTCTTTTCTAGTAACAGTCCTATCGGGAATAAAGTAATCTAATGACGACGTGAGATCAATGAATCCCTCATCAATAGAATAGGGAAGAATATCGTCAACACTGGCATAATTCTGGAAAATGTGTTGATTCTAAATATTCTTTTTGATATGAAGATCCATTCGAGGGAAACACTAAAGGTAACCTTGGCCCAAGATTCTATAAAATCAACAAAATCTCTATCCGTTGGAAGTCCCTGTTTTTTGGCATTATAATAATGAAACTTACGAGAATAAATATCAAAAGGTAAATCATAAGATCGACTAACATTTGACTTGCCAAAAACATGCTTAAATATAGGGGAAGACATTAATATTGAACCATTAGCGTTTTCAGCTCTACTCATCACACATAGAGAAGTCTTAAGTGGATGTAACCCACGCTCAACACACTCTAACACTCGCATAGAAAGATTTCATATCTACAAAAGCAATATCACTTTTTGGCTCTCTTGAATAATCGAAATATCCATGCTTGTCCTTTTGTCAGTTTATAAACTAACGTTAGTATAAATTATAACTTGTTATATCTCAAGTGTTTTTCACAAAAAATAACAACATTCTTTCTAGAATGTTGTTATAGTCTTATCTTTTCCCTTTAACTTGGTCTGTTGCGACATCTTCACCAAACCACTTGTTAGAAATCTTTTGGAATTCTCCATTTTTATAAAGAGTTTCAAATCCTTGATTGATTTTTTTAATTAGTGTCTTATCTACCTTACGAGCACCTACAGCAAAGCTTTCTCCCTCGTAACCAGCAGGCATAACATTATACTGATCCAGAACTCCTGATTTTTCTAGGTAGTAATTAGCGTACACACGGTCAATCAATAGGCCATCAATACGTCCACTATCAAGGTCAATCAAAGCTTGTGTAAAAGTCGAATATTGGACAGCTTTTTGATTAGCAACGACATCCTTCAAAATTTTTGGAGAAGCATTGAATGCATCATAACCAGACGACCCTGCTTGAGCGCCTAAGGTCTTACCTGCCATTCCTGCAACAGAATCAATCCCTGAAGACTTCTTGGTTACCAGTACTTGTTCATTTACCATATAAGGTTCCGTAAAGTCTACAGACTGCTTACGTTCATCTGTAACCGAGTAACCATTCCAAATAAGATCAATCGTCCCATTCTTCAACTCAGTTTCTTTCATATCCCAGTCAATAGCTTGCCATTCAACATCGATGCCATATAATTTAAAAACTGCATTAGCCAAGTCAATATCAAAACCAATATAGCTACCATCCTTTTCCTCATATCCCATAGGAACAAAGGTTGCATCAAAACCAATTTTGATTTTCTTTTCTTTGGTATAAGTTTGCCACTGGTCTTTCTGAGTTGCAAAATGTGAGCGCGAGCTACAAGCTGATAACCCAAACAAAGGCAAAATAACAAGACAGGCTAGCAAAACTGTTTTCACTATTTTTTTCATAGAAAATCCTCGCTATTTTGGATTGATAGTGACAATCTCATCAGCGATGTGCTGTGCAAATTGCATATCGTGAGTAATAACGATTTGCGTAATCCCAGTCTCACGATTCTGCAAAATCAATTTCTCTACTTCTTGACGCAACTCAGGATCAAGAGCTGAAGTTGGTTCATCATAGCCGACGATTTTCGGATCAATCATCATGGCACGAGCAAATGCAACACGTTGTTTTTGTCCCCCAGAAAGTGAATACGGATAAGCATTTCCATGTGCTCCAAGCCCTAAACGGTCAAGTAGAGTCTGAGCTTTTTTCTGGGCATCTTCCTTAGACGTTCCCATCGTCTTAATTGGCGAAAGGGTTAAGTTATCTAAGACAGTCAAGTGAGGAAACAGTTGAAAATCCTGAAAGACAAAGCCTAGCAAGTTACGACTTTCCATCTGATCCAAGGGAATCTCTTCATTTTCATAAATAATTTGCCCGGAATCAATAGTTTCAAGTCCTGCTAGCATACGCAAAAGAGTTGTCTTACCACCACCAGATGGTCCAACGATTGCTAGGATTTTTCCCTCTTCGACAGTTAGGTTATAGTTATCAAAAATTTTGTGTTGACCAAATTGCTTGGAAATATTTTTTAATTCTAACATAAGGTCTCCTATTTATAATAGTTGAATTTCTTTTCGATGTGTTTAGAAGCTACAGTCACTACACCTACAAGGATAAGATAGATAGCTCCAGCCACAAACATCGGTGCTAAGGTCGCATCACGGTTAGCAGCGGTACGACTTTCCAAAAGAAGATCTCCAACCCCAATAACATAAACCAATGATGAATCCTTAACCAAGTTAATAATCTCGTTAAAGATACTTGGCAAGACAATTTTAACCACCTGAGGAAGGATGATATAGCGGATGGTCTGGAAAGGACTAAGTTTAAGCATTTTAGCCGCTTCGTATTGTCCTTTTGGAATAGCCAAAATTCCTCCACGGAAAATCTCTGCGAAATAAGCAGCATAATTAAGCGTAAAAGCAAGAATTGCAGCCGGAAGGCGATCAAAGACAATCCCTACACTCGGAAGAACATAATAAACAAATATTAATTGCAAAAGGAGCGGTGTTCCACGCATAATCCAAACATAAAGAGTTAGCAACCAATTTAGAGGTTTGAATTTAATCTGCATTAAGAAAGCAAGCACAATCCCTAGTGGAATCGACAGTATGATAACAATGAAAAATACTTGAAGTGTGACTACCGCACCGTTTAACAGAGCTGGTAATACTTCCAAAACGTATGACATATAAACTCCTATAATTATTTAGTGTTGATGAATATTATACCAAAAAAACAAAAAAATAGTATAAGATTTTAAAAATACTAAAAGGAGTGAGACTGAACCCTCTCTAAAAATTGAGTTCTAATCCCACTCCTCAAGGACTTAAATAATCTAGAAAACTGTAGGTCTTAAAAAATTTCCTACTTAATCCTTATTTTTAGATTTTCTTAACAAATTCTGATTTAAGTTTCATGGAACCAAAACCATCAATCTTACAATCAATGTTGTGATCACCTTCAACCAAGCAAATATTTTTAACACGTGTTCCTTGCTTGATGTCTTTCGGAGCACCCTTAACTTTCAAATCTTTGATAACTGTAACAGTATCGCCATCAGCAAGACGTGTGCCATTGCTATCAAGAACCACAAGTCCTTCTTCTGCAACTTCGTTTGGATCCCACTCATAGGCACATTCCGGACATACTAGCAAGATTCCATCTTCATAGACATACTCTGAGTTACATTTTGGACAATTTGGCAATGACATAATTTTCTCCTAAGATTGTAATACAGATACTATTCTACTTTAGATTACTTAATTATGCAAGAGTGAAAACAAGAAAAACAAATACCCCCTTACAATGTAAGAAGATGTTAGTATTTTTATTCAACTGTAACGGATTTAGCTAAGTTACGTGGTTTATCAACGTCGAGTCCACGATGAAGCGTCGCAAAGTAAGCAATTAATTGTGTCGGTACTACCATTGAAATTGGTGATAGGTAAGGGTGGACATTATTAAGGACGATGTCATCACCTTCCTTAGCAACGTTTTCCTCAGCAATGGTCAACACTTTAGCACCACGTGCTACCACTTCTTGGATATTACCACGAGTATGACTAGCAAGAACAGGATCTGACAGGAGGGCAATAACTGGTGTGCCATCTTCGATAAGGGCGATTGTACCATGTTTCAACTCACCTGCTGCGAAACCTTCACATTGGATATATGAGATTTCTTTTAATTTAAGACTTGCTTCCATAGCAACATAGTAATCTTGACCACGACCAATATAGAAAGCATTACGTGTTTCTGAAAGAAGAGCTGCCACCTTCTCATCAATCACTTCTTTTTCAGAGAGCGTTGATTCGATAGATTGTGCTACTAGTGACAATTCATGTACCAAGTCGAATGCTTTAGCTTTTTCATTACCATTAGCTTCACCGACTGCTTTAGCCAAGAAGGCAAGGGTCGCAATCTGAGCTGTGTAAGCTTTAGTAGAAGCTACGGCAATTTCTGGTCCAGCATGAAGAAGCATTGTGTGATCAGCTTCACGAGAAAGAGTAGATCCCGGAACGTTTGTCACCGTCAAACTTGGAATTCCCAACTCGTTAGCTTTAACAAGAACCTGACGACTATCTGCTGTTTCACCTGATTGACTAATAAAGACAAAGAGAGGTTTTTTGCTAAGGAGTGGCATACCATAACCCCACTCAGAAGAAATACCAAGCTCAACTGGAGTGTCGGTCAACTCTTCAAGCATCTTCTTAGAGGCAAAACCGGCATGATAAGAAGTTCCTGCTGCGAGGATATAGATGCGGTCAGCTTCTTGAACAGCTTTGATAATTTTAGAATCTACAGTCACTTGACCCTTGTCATCAGTGTAAGCTTGGATGAGCTTACGCATCACTGTTGGTTGCTCATCGATTTCTTTGAGCATATAGTATGGGTATGTCCCTTTACCAATATCAGAAAGGTCAAGCTCAGCAGTATAGCTATCACGTTCTTTAACATTGCCATCATAATCTTGAACTTCGACACTATCAGCTTTCACGATAACCAACTCTTGATCGTGAATTTCCATGTATTGATTTGTTTCGAGAATCATAGCCATAGCATCTGAGCAGACCATGTTATAACCATCACCAAGACCAATTAAAAGTGGTGATTTGTTTTTAGCGACATAAATTGTTGATGCATCTTCAGAATCCATGAGGGCAAATGCATATGATCCACGGATAATATTGAGAGCCTTCTTGAAAGATTCAATAGTTGACAAACCGTCTTCTTCAACAAATTTACCAATCAAGTGAACAGCAATTTCAGTATCGGTTTGACCTTTGAAATGATGACCAGAAAGGTATTCTTCCTTAATTTCAAGATAGTTTTCAATAACACCGTTGTGAACCAAAACGAAACGTTCTGTTTCTGAGCGATGTGGGTGAGCATTGTCTTCCGTTGGTTTCCCATGAGTCGCCCAACGAGTATGTCCGATACCTGCAGTACCTTCTATACCTTCAATTTTAGCAGTAAGTTCCGCAATACGGCCAACAGCTTTAACCGATTGACTAGATGTTTCACCAGCTACAAAGATACCGGCTGAATCGTAACCACGGTATTCTAGCTTTTCAAGTCCTTGAATCAAGATATCGGTTGCATTTGTGTTACCTACAACACCAACAATTCCACACATATTTTTAATAATAACCTCAAGTCAAAGAGGTCATGTCTCCTTCATTTAAAATTGGTATAGTCAATAAGCTCTTTTAAAAACTTAACGAAGACAGTATATTCCATATATTTAATATTGTCAAGCATAAAATTGGTATAGTTCCCAAAAGACCTTTTAATTACTTCTTATCCTAAGGAATAATCCTTAAAGTATGCTATAATAAGGCTATGCGAATTCAACAATTACATTATATTATCAAAATCGTCGAAACCGGCTCAATGAATGAAGCCGCAAAACAACTTTTCATTACACAACCAAGTCTTTCAAACGCTGTCCGCGATTTAGAAAGAGAGATGGGAATTGACATCTTTATTCGTAACCCTAAAGGGATCACCTTAACCAAAGATGGTGTTGAATTTCTATCTTATGCCCGTCAAGTAGTAGAACAAACTAATCTCTTAGAAGAACGCTACAAAAGTCACACAGAGACACGTGAATTATTTAGTGTTTCTTCTCAACACTACGCTTTTGTCGTCAATGCCTTCGTCTCACTTCTCAAGAGAGCTGATATGACGCGTTACGAGCTCTTCTTACGTGAAACTCGTACCTACGAGATTATCGAAGACGTTAAGAACTTCCGTTCAGAAATCGGTGTTCTCTTCCTTAATGGCTATAACCGAGATGTCTTGACTAAAATGTTTGACGATAACAGACTTACCTATACTAGTCTCTTTAAAGCTAGACCTCATATCTTTGTCAGCAAGTCAAATCCTCTGGCCAATCATAAAGTGGTCTCATTGGAAGATTTAGAGGACTTCCCTTACCTTAGTTACGATCAGGGGATTCATAATTCCTTCTATTATTCTGAAGAGATTCTCTCACAAATCCCCCATAAAAAGTCGATTGTGGTTTCAGACCGTGCAACACTTTTTAACCTATTAATTGGTTTGGATGGATACACAATTGCCACTGGTATCTTAAATAGTAATTTAAATGGTGACAATATCGTCTCTATTCCACTAGATGTTGATGATGAAATTGATATTGTATATTTGAAACACGAAAAGGCTACTCTCTCTAAAATGGGAGAAAAATTCTTAGACAACCTTGTTAAGGAGGTCACTTTTGATAACTAATATAAGAGCTACTTAGTCCCCACAACATAAGGTTGGAATTTTTTATCGTTCAAAAAAGAGCCTTTTCGTACTGACCCCAAAAAGTTAGATAAATAATTTATCCAAAGGATTTAGTTCTGTATTGCACAGGACTGAGTCCTTTTAGTTTTACCTTAGTGCGTTTGTTTGTTGTAATAATCAATATAGTCTATAATAGCTTGTTCCAATTGCTAAAGTGATTGAAAGGTCTTCTCATAACTATAAAACATTTCGGATTTCAAAATGCCAAAGAAGGACTCCATCATACCATTGTCTGGACTATTTCCCCTACATGATATGGACGGTTGGATCTCTTTATCCTCCAAAAAATGATGATAGAAATCGTGTTGGTATTGCCATCCTTGGTCGCTATGGAGAATTGTGTTTTCATAATGGTCTCCTGTAAAAGCTTTTTCTAGCATAGCTTTCACTTGTACTAAATTCGGCGACCTAGAAAGATTATAAGCGACTATTTCACTATTGAAGCCATCTAATACTGGTGATAAATAGAGCTTTTAGCTGCTTGCTGGAATTGCAAACTCTGTCCCATCTATGTAGCACTTTTCCATTTGTTTGTATGCTTCAAACTGCCGTTGAATAAAGGTTATCTGCTTTCTTGCCAACTTCTCCTTCGTATGAAGAATACTTGCGTTTACGACGAAATCTAGGCAGTCTCCCTCTTGTTTTCTCAACAATAGTATACCCATTTTTGTATTGTTCTATCCAATTGTTAAGCAATCCTTGATTTGAGAGGCCATAGTCCAGGTAAACACTTTGTTGAGAACAAT
>NZ_JBBOWP010000003.1:0-26261 GCF_038007145.1 Streptococcus sp. FSL L8-0526 | reverse complement strand
TCCGCTCCTTCTGATTGATTCTCTTGAAGCCTTGTGCTCTCATACTCGGGGCAATAGACTTCTCATAATCTTCAATCATCTTCAGGAAGGTTTTCTGATTATCTATTCTCAAACGTTCTGAAAAAACTCTTTCATCTAGCATCATCTCTTACCCCTTTCTTACAATACGCTTATTATAGCGAAAATCTAGACAAGAAAAAAAGACCTCTCCATTTGGAAAGGTCACTATTGTTACAATAATATTTGTCATTATTTTTATATTGATTTTAATAACTATTTATACCATGATTAAAATAGCTATCTAAAGAGAAAGGTCTTCTTCTTTGCTGGGGGCTACCTTCTTTGTAGTGCCTTGAGTTTCTTTCTTCAGCCTTTCCAATTTCTCAGAAAAGCCTTCAGGCTTTTTTATAACATCACCGTCTTTTGCTTCATTGATTTTTCCTTCAAAGCCTTTATTTTTGAGATAGTTAGCATAGAATTTCTGCTCCGAGCGGAAATAATCAAGTAATGGCTGTCTTTCGTCATTTATTTGAAAAGCTTCAAGAGCACTATAATAACTGGCTTTGTTCAAGTCATCCACTATAAAAGGTGTGATGCCCTCCTTCAAGCATTCTTTATAAAGAATCAACCGACCTACCCGACCATTGCCATCTGCGAAAGGATGAATCTGTTCAAATTGAGCATGAAAGCTAGTAAGATAAGCCAAGTCTTTATTTTCTTTTAAGCCGTAGCCAATTATCAGAGCAAGCATTTCATCTTCTGTACGGTCAACGTCTGCTGTCGCTATCTGACCTACTTCATTCTGAAGCACTTTATAGCGCCCTACAGGGGCTATCGGGTTGTGTTCCGAACTCGTCCCACTCTTTAATAAGCTATGAAGTTTTTTGATATAGTCTTCTGTTAGCGGTTCGTTGACGGTATCAAGGATATAATCAAAGCACTTAAAATGGTTGGTGGTCTCTACAAGGTCATCAATCTTGATACCTGTTCCCCCGATGTTGGCAATCGTTTTTGTCTCATAAATAAAGCTAGTTTGTTCTTCTGTCAGACGGCTTCCCTCTATTTTGTTTGAGTTATAGGCAAAGCGCTTCTGTGTAATATCATATATCCCACCATGAACCTTCCCGTTTCTTTCAGCTTTTAATCTCGTGATGAAATCCATAAAGCCCTCCTTTTATATTGATTAAAATAGTGATTTATATAAACATTAAAAACATGATACTTATTCTTGATACTGTTCAATCCACTCATCAAGGAAGGTGGATGCACCACTATATCCTGATGCTTCTGCGATTCTATCCAGCTTCTCCCGATTTTGGGGTTTCAGTGTAAACTGATAAGGAAATTTGGTCTTCCCTGATGGACGACCAGCTTTTCGCCCTCGTTTCTTTTGTGGCTTAGGGTCTTTAATCTCTTCCTGAAGGACTTTACTGATTTTCTCTTTTTTAGATTCAAACGCCATGCTATACCTCTTTTCGATAGTGATTTTTATAGTGATTAAAATAGTGATATATATAATGATGAAAATTAAGCCATATCTGTGAGTTCCTGAAGCTCATTCAATGTGTCAGTCAAGGCTGAAAAGAAATTCTTATGTTCCCTCTTCAATGTTGAGTCAAGCATCATGTCTATAACCGTTTCATCTTTGGTCGCACGGTTAAACAGTTCCTTTTGAGGAATTAGACCAACGACTGAAGAATCAGTTTTCAAGGCTTCTAATAGCTCTTTTGATTTTGACGTATTATGCTTAATCATATTTGGCAAGAAATAGAGTTGAGCCGTAATCAATGATTCCCGACTAGGGCGGACAATTTCTGTCTTACGGTATTGTTCTAGGCGAACTTCTAAATTCTCCTTAGCTTCAAAAGCAAAATCACTAGGGATAATTGGACTAAAAAGCGTGTGACTGACTGCGATAGCGTTTCTTGTCGCAATCCCAAAATCGGGACGACAATCCAAAATGACATAATCGTATTGGTCAAGATTTTTGGACTCTAAATTATCCCCCAGCCAATCATAGAGATACATATTTTGATTAGGGTCAGTTTCTAGCTTTCTTTCCGATTCATCCAATTTCATTGAACCAGCAATGAGGTCAATGTTAGGAGCAACAGACAAGATAGCTACATCATCTGACCCTGCAAACACATTGGCAACGGTTGACGTGTCCTCATAGACATCATAAAAGTGTGTCAGGTTGCACTGGTGGTCAAGGTCAATAAATAAGACCTTGTAGCCTTTACTGGCTAGATACTGACCATTGAGGAGGGCTAGTGTGGTTTTTCCCACCCCTCCTTTGATAGCTACAAAACTCATGAGCTTCATTTGTTATCCTCCTTGGATGGCTTGTAGTAGAAAATATTTCCTTTTGAAGTTCTATAACTGACAAGCGCTTTTTGCCACATTTCTTCTGAAAGCTCTACTTTCCAAAGTGGAATACCTAGTAAACCTAGTAAATAAGCTCTTCCTGGATATTTTGTTTCTCTGGATTTCATGTTACTCCTCCTGATTTCTATACCTCTTATTATAATATAAATCACTATAAATATCAACATTAAAATCAGTATTTTAATCAATATTTTTATCACTATCTTTTTATATCATATTTTTCACGATACCGTCTGAACGTCCTCTCATTGATGCCTGTCAAACTCGCCACATCCTTATCTGTATAGCCTTTTTGATACAGTTCAAAAGCATGCTGCAGTCTGCTATCATCGTCTGAAAAAAGGGCTTTACGTCCCTTGTACTTGCCTTGTGTCTTTGCGATGGCGATTCCCTGTGCTTGACGTTCCTTGATACGTTCCCTTTCAGCCTGCGCCTGATATTTGTATAGCTCCAAAATCAGGTTGTTCAAAAGCCGTCTGAGGTTATCATCTTCAATCCCACGAAGTGTAGGAAGATTCAGAACTTCCAAAGTTGCCCCTTTGGTCTGAATCTCATTCATGACCTCGGTCAGTTCCTTGTTATTTCTTCCCAATCGTTCCAACTCAGTCACAACGACTCTGTCCTCTTCTCGGATATAATTAAGCATCGCCTTCAGCTGAGGGCGGTCTTTACTTGCTCCGCTCATAGCTTCCTGAAACAGTTTATCAACCCCCTTCAGTTGTTCCAGTTGCCTAGCCATATTTTGGTCTGAAGCGCTGATTCTAGCATAGCCGATTTTAGCCATTTTCTACCTCCATATTTTGCCTAACCCTATTGTCCGCTTGTTAACCCCCATAAAATCAAGTGCAACGTTTAAGGACAATAGGGCATACTCTAATGTCCGTTAATTAAATCCTATAAAATAGAAAGTGGTAGTGTGATTTGAATATTATCAATTTCTGTATCTTTTGGACTTTGTCCTCTTTTGAACAATTCATACTCATCTGTTTCCATAACTGTCATACTTGGTACAAAATTATCTATTACAGTTATAATTAAATCTTTGATTGCCTCATATTCTTCTTGCGTAAGTGGTTTGGCCGCATTCTCATCTGAAACAACAAAATCACAAAAAACACAATCATAGCCAAGAAAATCTTCAATGCCTGTGTTGACATCTACATAACGTTCAAAAGTTTCCACTAATAGCAGGAGCAGGGCAACTTTTTCTTTGTCTTCGAGAATCGCATCTGAGAACCCTCCACGGCTAGATCCTAAAGCAGGTTCTACGAAAAAGAAGAATGAACCACTATAATCTATCCTTTCGTACTCTTTTTTGTTTATTAATCTATAATCATCTCTTACATAGTGTGTTAATTGCACATTAAGAACTTTTTCTTTAAAAAGTTCAATCGCTTCAACTAACGAAGTGGTTTCAATTTTTTGTGATAATTCCTTTGGTGTTAACATATTTTTCTCCTCTATTTTAATTATATTATTTTGGTAATTTCTCTAATTCATCTTCTTTAACTTGGGTTAAAATCTGTTTTAGTTTTTCAATCATTGAAATTAGTTCACTCATCTTAGTTGTTTTAGCACCCGATATTGAAATAAAATACCTATCCCAAAACATTTTAGAACTCTTTTCAACTTTTTCTAATTCAATTGAAAAGTTTAAGTCCGTCTCAATAATGAGCTCTATTAACCTTATTAAATTTGCTTTTGAATTTTATTTCATCGAAAAATCGATCGCCGTTGGCGGTGATTTTTCTCAGCCTATCTTTCCATTTCTTCAGGGGCTTTTGTCTGATGAGAAATTTCTTGTCTTCTTGCTTGAGCGTGTTTCTCAAGTTTTTCATATTGAGTAAAGTCTTTAACAATACTATCAAATTTTTCCTTCAGGGCTTTCCGTTCGATTGAAACCTCAACAACCTGTTTTTCAATCTCTTTTGGATTGACTGAAGCTGAAATATTGAGTTCTTCCAAAACTTGATAAGCTACTTTTGCATCAATCGGACTTTCTGAATGAATATCTTCAAGCGCTGAAGCAATTTTGTTCAAGCGTTCCACTTTGTCATCAAGCCTCTCTAATGAATCTTGTGTTTCTTCAATTTGAGCAATGAAGCGGTCACGTAGTTCATGAAACTGGTCAGAATCAGATACATTATGACTGACTAAGTAATTATATTCCTTGACCAGTAAATCCAACTTGGAAATATTAGGGTTCTTGGTCAAGATATATTCTCCACTCTCATAAGCAAGCTGATTGATAAGCGTTGACCCTTTCATAAATTTGTTACTAGCTGAATTGTCAGGATTGATGAAATAGAAAAAATCAGATTTCTTGATAAAGACATCAAAGCTCCCGTCATCCTGTTTATCAACTAAGCGACTTGGAATTTTAACTGTTCCTTGATTGGCTATCCCATACTGCATTTGAAGATAAATCCCTGTGTCTGTTTCATGCTCGACCTGCCACGGTTCAATCTTGACCCTGATTTCAAAATCTTCAGCTTTTTCGGCTTGTAATTTGTCATACTCGCTTTTAATTGACTCTAGCGGATGCACGATTTCATTTTTAGCTAGTCGCTCTTGAATTTGTTCCAAAGAGTAACGTCCCTTTTTTGACAAGGTGCTGTCACGGGTATTTCTCTTTTGGTCTTTATCAAGTAATTTATACTTGGCATATTTGCCCGAAAAGTCCACTGCAAGATTAAGCGCCTTTGCCTTTTCTTGAAAATCCGATAGGTTGACTGAGTGCTTCAGCAAAAATTCAAGACGGGACTTGATTTCTAATTTGAAGACATTTTCTTTCTGATAAGCTGAGTATTCTTTGTGACCAAATTGATTCTTACGTTCAAGAATTTTAGCACCGTACAGGTCAGCATATTTATTTGAAATATTGAAAAGACTCAACGCAGTTCCTTTTTGCCATCTAAACTTATTCAGTGTGACAGAATTAGTGGAATTGATATAAATGTGATTGTGTAGATGCCCCTTGTCCATGTGAGTGGCAATCACAAATTGATGACTTCCACCTGTCAACTCAAGTGCCGTCTTTCGTCCAATTTCATGTACCTGTTCAGGTGTCAGATTATCTTCAGGGGAAAATGATTGAATAATGTGGTGGGCTAAAACGTCATTTTTGACCAACTCCTCATTATTGATTGGTCTGCCTTTTTCCAAGTTGGCAAGTTGTTTCAACATCATAAATTCTGAAAAAGCCGACTCAATATCAATCACTAGATTACCTGATACTAATTGAGAAACAATCTGACCATCTACAACCTTAACAGGAAAATTCAAATCAGAATCAATCAATTCTGTCCCAATCGTTTTAGCACCATCTTCAATATACTTGAGACCATCAGATAATTTATTGACCGATTTTATCTGTTTAACCTTTGTGACTACCAAATCAATTTACTCCCTTCTGTCTCTCATCAATTTTTCAATCATGGCAACTTCTTTATCAAAATTGTCATCCATCAACCGCTTAACTTCTGTAAGCGAGGATTGCAAACTTTGGAAATTTTCGAAACTAAACTCTTCATTTGTGTTGACATATTTTGCAAGTTGGTTGATATTTGTACCAATTTTATTTATCTCGGTTCTCAATTTTATCAACTCAGAATAATCAACCGTCACCACCTCACCAGTCAAAAGCATATAACGGGCATAGGTGTTAAAGTTTTTAAAACCATGTAGCGCCATCCTCTCTTTTATCAGGTCATTTTCCCTTGATGTCACTCTCAGTTTTCGTTGAATTTCTCGATAACGTTTTTCTTCAGTCATTGATTTTCACCTCGTACTTTTCTCTTGACTATTGTACTCTCACCCTCTATACTTTTCAAACTGGCAAGATTAGCGTTTGGGTACCCAATCGCTGTTTTTAAAAGATTTTCCCAAAACTCAAAACTGGCAAAGTGCCAATTTTGAGCGGGTCAATCTTTCAAAGTTTTGGGGAATATCCCCAAGCCCCTAAGTCGTCCTTCGGACCTTAATTGACTTCAACTTGTTGAAGTAATTCTTCTTTTTTGGTTTGATACTCTTCATCAGAAAGAGTTTCAAGATAGCTGATTGTCTCAGCATATTCTTGAGCTAAGTCAGGGTCAATAGCTTTTAGCTCGTCAGCATCTTCATCTAAAAGAGCAATAGCTTTTCTGCGCTTGGCTTCGATAAAATTTTCATTCCTGGTGTATGTGCCATTCTCAAAATAGAATAGGTTCAAAAGTAAAGTTGTTTCGATTGTGTCATTCATAGTTTAGTCCTCCGATTGTTTTCTACGATTCATAAAGCCTGCGGATAATTGAGCGACAAGGTCTTTTACAGGTTCATCTCGTTGTCGCTCTTCTGCGCTTTTTTTGGCTCGTCTTTCGCCTGCTCTTCCTTTTTAGCTTCAACGGGTTTTTCTTTAGCTTCTTGTTTCAAGCGGTTAATTTTATCTTGAAAAACATCTTTTGTAACTTCTTTACTTTGATACTTTTCAAGGGCTTTATCAATTCTTGAAATCAGGCTATTAGCTTCTTTTTGTACAATTTTAATTTGACCTTCTAGGTCAGTCAGACCTTGAGGGTCATCCGTCCAGTTCGCTAAATATCCAAAACTATAATCACTCGTATCAAGTCCATAGTGACTAGCAACGACAAAAGCAACTGACTCAGCTTGTAATTCTGCGGTACTTCTTTTTAGTGGATTTTCTTGAATTTTTTCCATGTTGTGCAAGTCAGAATGTGCCATTTCATGGAAAATGGTTTTAAGCGTATGTTGCTCCGATAGTCCCTTCTTAATAACAATTTCATTGTTGGTTGGTGAGTAATACCCTTTTGTCCTTCCTGTATCATCACTGAAAGAAAGGGGAACGCCATTAGCTTCCGAAACCTCTTTAGCTGACTTATAAAGATTGCCATAATCTTCATAAGTACCTTCGAGTTCATAGATGGGTTTAGCTAATTCTTTTCCGTTTGTTTGGGAAATATCAAAGACAGGAACAAGTTTAAAGGACGTGTAGGTTTGTTCATTTCCATTTTCATCAAGAAGGGGTTCATGCGTTTTAGGGTCTTTCTTTTTAAGAATAATTGGCGCAAAAATCCGTAAGGCTTTTTCACCCTTATTGACATTTCTTTCAAAGTCATCTTTCCATTTTTTAAAAGATGCCACGTGTGTAGCTTCAGGATTTTGCATGTAAATCAACTGAATATTCCCAGGGGAATAATTGTGAAACTTGCTCATGGTGGTCAAGTATTGTTTGTAGGTATCAGACTCAAAATAACTTTTGACTCCTTCTCTTAAAACCTGAGAAAGACCCTTGCTATCTTTTGCTTCAATCAATTCTGCAACACTTCTTGTTGGAGCTGAAGAGGATTGATTTTGATTGTTTGGATGGTTAACATCTAAAGGATTTGAACCGTAACCAATTTCTTCATTATCGGATTTTCCATCCCCATCTGTATCAGCATTGTAAGGACTTGTGCCTTGATTTTTTTCAACTTCATCAGAAATCCCATCACCATCTGAATCACGTTCACGCTCATCTTTTCGTGCCTGGTCTTTCTTTCTCTCCTCTTCTTCTCTGAGAATTTGGTCAAAACGATTTCTTAAATTTAAGTCTTGATTAGTTGGCATTGTTAATCCTCCATGTTTTAAATTTGGTTCATCTTTAAGGGGTTCTATCTCTCGACTTTTTCGCAAAGTCTCAAGCATTTCTTTTCCATCATCCTTGATAAAATCATGATTGATGGATAGTGTTTTAATCTGATTATCCTTTTCAGCAAACACACCTAATACCGTTCTTTGAGATGGCTCAATCGTCTGATAGGCTTTATGAGTTAGCTTCATCAATGAAGCAGGAACGGCTGAATTGTCATCCATTTTTAGAGCTAAAATGAGGTCTTCATTTTCGGGTTTAATTCCTTTTTCTAGCTCCAAGCGTTTAAACTTTTGGACCGAACTTAAGTCGTTAAAGGTGAAGGCTTTGGAGTCTAACAGCTCAGGTAACATTGGCAAGACTTTGATTTTATCGTTATAGCCTTGACCAAGTGTCACATTCTGAAATGACAGATGACCTGAAGCCACTTCATCAATAAATTTCTCAGCAACTGAAGGTAAGTGTTCATCATAGATTGGCATTATTCCTGTCAGGTGCATCCAGTGTCTCTTTTCAAAGCCGACCTCTAAAAAGTTAAGTTGGTCATCTTCGTTAAAAGCATAAATGATTTTTTGGTTGGAAAAACTATCTAAATACTGTTGGGCTGACCGTTGCAAACTATCCGCATAGTTGTTTAGAGTCCTTATGTCCTTATCTTCAGGATATTTGTAGCCACCACGTAGCCTATAACTTGACTTAACTGACTTGTCAATGTTAAAATGTAATTGAACATTGGCAGGAAAATCAGGTTGAGTCTTTGACTCTTCGGGTTGCAGTGCTATCCCTGAAACTTCGGTTTCTAAAGAACTGAAATTGCGATTGAACAATTCGCCCCCAGTGTTAGATGGCTCTTGACTTCGGTCAGGAGCTTTTTCTTGTGTCTCAACTGCTGAAGGTGTCTTAACTTCTTTCAAGTAATCATTCCAGTCCATTTTGTCCTGGTCTTCTGCTATTGGTGGAAGGTCAAGGGTGACTTCAATTTGTTTAGCAGTCAGGCGCTCAATAAAGGTATGACCTGCTTCATCATTATCAACGGCAAGGGTAATTAAATCCTGGTGTTTTCCATCTTCAAAGAAAGTGGTTACTCTAGCCATATCAGCCAGGAAGGAAGATTTTTTCTCCTGGTCAACCTCGCCATTAAGTTCACCAACTTCAGATAAGAGTTCCGCCACGTGACGACTCACAGTTGATTCTTTTAAGCCATCCATAGCAACTAATCGGACATCCTTCAGGGTGTCCTTTTTGAGTTCATAGTAACTCATTAGGTCTATTGGGGCTTCTGCAAAGATTAGACGAGATGGTGTCCCAATATCAACGTGCATCCCTGTCAAGCCATCTGATGCCCTCATAATTTGTTTTAAGCGCCCTCTTTCGTACAAGTCTAAGTTTTCCCTTATCCCTTGCAAAGAAGCCCCTATAATTTCATTTTGAGTGTCCAGACTCTTGAAAACTAGGACAGGTTCAAAGTAGTCACCCGTCTTTTTAGTGGTTTGTGATAAGACGCCTTTTTCTGCGAAAAAATCGATCGTCTCATCAGACAAGCCCCTGACATCCTTCAGGTATTCTCTCCCCTCTTTAAACTCTGTTTCATAGGGTTCAAGATAATAATGAAAGGGTTCTTTTTCAGGGATTGCAGTCACATCCACTGCATCAAAGCTCCCATCTTCCAAGAAATGCTTTGCTTGCTTAAAAGAAACGGCTTGTCCTGACGTTTCCTCTTGTACAACCTGGACCATTTTTATCACATCACCACCAGTAGAACGGGCAAACCAATTGAAATAGTTATCCCTGGTATTGATGGCAAAGGAATCATGCTCTTGCCAGGCGTAAGTATGGCTTCCTGTTCTGTGTAGTTGCATTCCTAGGCTCTCAGCTACCTCTAAAATGGATAACTGCTTCAGTTCTTCGATACTTGCCATCTATCCTGCTCCTTTCTCTAATTGTGCTCTTATGGCTTTTTTGGTTTGCTCGATAAACCAATCTTTAGACTTTTGACCTTGACCAACTAACTGAAGGGCTGTTTCCCACTTTCCAGTTGTTTCAGGATTGGTGTACATCACTTCAAGATTATCAAGGAAAAGGACAAGCATTTTCCCCCTATCTGTTGGGAAAAGTTGACCTGTCTTCTTGTCACGTGTGATATAGTCACGGTCAATAATGGTCTTAATGATGCCTGCTCGTGTTGCAGGTGTTCCTAAATTGTACTTAGGAAGCACGTCATCAAGCAGACTGCTTTCTGTTAGCCTTGCAGGTGGTTTTGTCTTATCTTCCTTAATTTGGGCTTCAGTGGCTATTCTAGCCCCCTCCTGGTAGATAGGTAAGACGGAATCCTTATTTTCCTTTTCAGCTAGTTCTGTCCACCCCTCATTAGTCATCACATTTCCTTTAGCGCTGAAGGTATTCCCATTGTTATCAAGTGTCACTTGTGTTGCTTGGTAACGGTAATCAGAAGCAAACATCAAGAGCGTTCTCTTGAGGATTTCCGTATAGATGATTTTTTCATCTCCTTCAAGTGAACTCACGTCTGACATGTTTTCCGTTGGGATGATGGCATAGTGTTCCATCTGTTTATCTTGCACATACTTCTTCCGTGGCTTAACGTTAGGTAAATCAGCTTCAATACCCAGGATAGCTTTATAATCGTCAAGGTGTTTAACCAGGTATTCAAATTCATTAGGGGTAATCAATTTGTGGTCAGTACGTGGATAAGACGTAACCCCTTTTTGATAGAGCTTTTGAGCTATTTCAAGGGTATAAGCTGAATCAAAGTGATATTTCTTACTCATTTCTGATTGAAGACTTGTCAAATGGTATAAATTTGGCGCAGAAACCGCCTTATTTTCGCTTTGAATAGATTGAACGACCGAATATCCCCCAAGAACCTTTAGAGCCTCCTGTGCGCTCTCTAGGGTCTCAAATTTGGTGTTGTTTTTGAAGATTGTCCCTATATCATCAATCAGTTCTACCTTCCAAAACGGTTTAGGCTCAAAAGAATCAATAGCCAGGTCATTTTCAACGATTAGAGAAACAATCGGTGTCTGTACTCGACCAACTGAAAACTTCTTCTCCTTCTCCCCTAAATAACCTAACTCCTGGAGCTTCAATGATGTCCAAGGGCTAAAATTAAAGCCAACCAACCAATCTGATTTGGCACGTGCTTCAGCTTCTTCAGCATATTGTCGGGTTTCTTCAGCAGGTCTCAGGCTTTTGAAGGCTTTGACAATTCCTGAATCCGTCAGAGAGTTGACCCATAACCTATATTTGACCTTCTTCAGAGCATTTGGAATCAGACTCAAAATCAAATAAGCGATAGACTCACCCTCACGGTCTGCATCTGTCCCTATGATGATGCAATCTGCTTGATTGACCTCACGTTTTATCAGGTTAAATTGCTTTTTCTTATCCGCCTTAACCTCATACTCGAAGGTCTCAGGAAAAGCGGGCAAGTTTGCCAAGTCCCAATTTTCGTAGTTCTGATAAGGATTCTTTATCTCGACCAAGTGACCAACGGCTGAAACCACCGTCACTTGACCGTCTATCAAGTTTGTTGTGACTTTCCAAGCCCCTTTTTCATTCTTAGCTTGTCCCAGGGCATGAGCATATTTCTTGGCTTGGTCAGGCTTTTCAGCCAGTACCAGGTATTTCATTTCACATCACCTCTATTTCCTCCTGAAGAAGTCTGTCTATGTTGTCCTTCAGATAACTCAGGTCTTCTTTTGAAGCCCCAACCGATTCTACCTCCAGGCTTCCTTCATAGTGTCTAGGGTAGCTGAAGAGTTGCGAAGCAACTGCCTGAAATTCTTCAAGCTCTAAAGTCTTTATCAGCGTACTGATAAAGCCATTTAAAACCTCGCCCTCATTACTTTTTTCAGTTACCTGATGTCCCAGGGCAAATTGTTTGAGTGCTTCAGCCATAGTCTCCATTTCAACGGCTGAAAAGAGGGTTTCAAAGTATCCTATTCCTCTTGTTTCTTGTCTTGTCATTGTATTTCCTCCAAAATAACAAAACCTGCTAGGTTTTCCTAACAGGTTTTCTCATTTGCTTAAGAAGCTAGACTAAAAGGCAAGTCAGCTTCTAAGACTTGTTTTTCTGTGGTGTTAATCACCCTATCATGGTTCACGTTAGCATCCCAATCATCCATATCTGACATGGTGCGAATGTAACGATACCAATTATCATCACTTGGGCTATTTGCCAGTTCTTTTGCCCGTGGATGCTGAAGAACGTTGGTCTTCTTATCCCTGAAGACATTTTGTTTTGAGATGAAAATAAGCGCTTCATCAACGCCAATACGGGCAACCTCATCAGGTGTCAAGAGGTCACGTTGGATGGTTTGAATAGACTGACTGCTTGAGCCTTGCGCTCCCCTGGTTTGGGACTGATTCTTGACGTTGATAGTCTGCTTACCACTCCGCATAGAGAAGTAATTCATTGTTTCCTTGTCATTTGTTCCCAGGTAAACCAAAGTAGCGCAGTTATTGAAGATGGTTTCCCATTGGTCTTTATAGAGCGCCTTCAGTTGGCTGATAGCCTGAATGATAATATCAATAGAGATTTCACGTGAACGGACTGAAGAGAGCGTTTCTGTGAAATTTGGGAAGCGTCCGAAGTTGGCAAACTCATCTAAGATAAGTCTGATATGGAGTAAGTCTTCAGGTTTACAAGTTGGATGCAACCCTTGAATAATCTCATCAGCAGTTTTAGGAAGTTGTCTAAACATCATGGTAAACATAGTTGTAGCAATGAAATTAAAGGATTTATCTGTTTCAGGGATTGCAATGAAGACCGCTGTTTTCTCCGTTTGCCATTTTTCCATTTCCATTGAATCACGTGCGGTCAGGTTTCTAACTGCATCATGGTCAAAGACGGCAAATCGTGAAGATGCCACTGATAAGACCGAGGTCATGGTTTTTCCTTCAAAGTTCCCGTTGAAGAGCTCCCATTGCCTGTTTGCATAATTCCCTGGGAGCTCTTCTTCAAGCTCTTCAAACATTCTTTCAACTACGCTAGGCGTGTCCTCATCCTCACGCCTGATATTCCTTAAAAGGTCAGCAACCTGGGCAATGTTTGGCTCATATTTCTTTAAAACCTTACCGTCAAAATAGAGATAGCCTATCAAAGCACGCATCAGGAGCATTTCAGCCTGATTCCAAAAATCCTCACCAGTATTATCAGACCGTTTTGTCCCTGCAATAATGGCTTCAGCAACCCTATCAATATCTAGTTCATCATGCATATAATGAAAGACATTGAACTGATTAGAATTGGTCAGACTTACCAGGTCAAAGACCTTAATTTTATAGCCGTTAGCTTCAAGCATCTTACCTGTTTCACGGACCAAAAGACCTTTAGGGTCTGTAATCACAAATGAACTATTCATCTGCATCAGGTTTGGCTTTAAAAAGGTAAAGGTTTTACCATCACCAGGCAGACCAACCGTCAAAGTATTTTTGTTGAGTTGACGGTTGAAAGGAAGGCGCTTATTAAATAACCCCATCCGTCCATTTTGGCTGAAAATCATATCATTTTCAGGTTCTTTATCTCTGAAGGAAGCTATCTCCTTACTCGTTGCGTAACGTGCCGACCCGTGTTCCTCTCCGTAGCGGTAACGCCCTTTGTCGTTGACTCGAAAGTAAAACATCAAGACGATAAAAAAAGCAATCCCCCCACCGTATAGGCTAGATTGAGTGAATGAAAAATCAATCAAAGACTTGCTTGACCAGTTAGCCCTCATCCAGTCTAAACGGGCTTCATCAAAAAAGATGACTCCTTCAGTCGCAGGAGCTAGGTCATAAAGTTTAACCAACCAATGCACCACATAAAAGAGAATCAGCCCGACAATCAGATAGATAAAGAAGTTTCGTTTTTTCTGTTCAGTAACCATCTATAACCCCTTTTCATCTTTAGCAATCGCCTTTTTAGGCGTTGGAACTTTGACCTGGTTTTTAGCTTTAATATCAGCCTTGACCTGCTTCTTGTAATAAGTGAGCTTTTCCTTCACGGTCATATTTTTAGGACTTTTAACCAGGTTATAGGATAGCTTCTCAGCCTTGTCAGGGTTCGTTAAATCATTGATGATACCCTTGAAACTTGCTTCAAGCGCCTTCACATTTTTGGCATCGATAGCAATGGTGCTTGTCCCATTTCCATTGTCCTTGATGGAAAAACCCACGTCATAACCTTTCAGGTATTGTTCCAGGCGTTCTGTGTTGACTTCATGATTCATAAAGGTTTCAAAATGCTTGGTTTCCTTAGTTGCCATGAACTGATTCCAGTTAGTCTTGTCTGAGAAAACCTTGTTTTCACTGTGGCTTTTGATTGTCTGATAGCCATTTTCCATAGCATAATAGAGAGCCTTCAGCATCAATTCTCCTGTGAGTTTGTAAACCTCACCGACCTTCATTCCAACTCGTTCTTGGTCCATTTTTACCTCCTTTTTATAAAAAGAAAAGCGGTGAGTATTTTGACCTACCGCTGTCATATCTTAGTTGCTTTTAAGTGTTCTTTTCTTGAAGAAATACGCCATCAGTCCTGCAAGAATACTTGTCCCTGCAAGAGTCATCAACGCTTCTTCTTTCTCGCCCGTGTGTGGCAAGGTCTTCATTTCACCTGATTGGTCTGTGATGCTGATGGTCTTATCAGCATTAACTGTCCCTCCCACTGCTTCAGGGGCAAGGGTGCTTGTTGAACCATCTGAATAAGCAACAATCACTTGACTATCTTGTGTTGCCACAATCTGATAGCCTGTGTTTGTATAAACGGGTGCTGATGGGGCTACATTTGAGACCACTTGACCTGTGACAGTTGAAGTTGTACCAACTTGACTAGCTCCTGCATCTACTGCTGTTTGAGCTGAAATATTAGGATTGTTAGTTGGAACAGTGACATCAGGAGTCAGAGTCGTTGACCCACCGTCAATTGTTGGAACGGTCACGGTGTTTTCCGCAGGCTCACTTGTTTTTGGTTCAGTTGTCGTGTCAGCATCCTGGTCTGGTGCTTCAGTTGAAGATGGCTCACTGGCTGAATTGTCTTCAATCGAAGGAAGAGAGGTCTCTTCAGTTGATGGCGGTGTGACTTCAGTTGAAGGGGTTGTTTCCGCAGGCTCACTTGTAGATGGAACAGTCACGTTAGGGTCAGTAGGAACAACAGTATTATCTTCAGGTGTGCTTGGTGCTTCAGTTGGGGTTTCAGGAACAGTTGGAACAACGGTATCATCTGAAGGCGCTGAAGAGGTATCCGTTGGCACTTCAGGCGTGGTCACAACCGCAGGCACATCAGACGTTACAGGGGCGTTTTCATCTGCAAATGCCGTTAAAGGGCTGGCTGAAGCAAGCACCGCTACTGATGATAAAGTGATAAGTTTTGTCCATTTTTTCATGTTGATACTCCTATTTATAATTATGTTTATATTTATAATGATATTTATAGCTGTTTAAATCACTATGTTTATTCAGCAAAACTTGAAAATTTTGGCTGACCAACCAGGACATAGCCATACTTGGATTTTTTATCTTCCTTGAAGGGAAGCGTAAGACGAACGGTCTTAATGTTGCTGTCATCATCTCCCTTGGTTGTCACGACAAAAGTTACTTTGATAGTATCTTTTGATGATGACACCGTTTCATAGATGGATGATTGAACCTGAGTCGCTTTTTTAGCTTCTACACCTTCAGCCTTCAAGTCCTTACTCAAAAAGTCTGACAGATTGTCTGAGTTTCCTGAGTAATAGTTGGCAATGAAGAACCTGCCGACCACTTCAACTTTTCCCTGGTCAGCTTCAATCGACAAACGATTTTCAAGGCTTTGAAGTTTTTGATTTTGGGACTGTACCAGGCTAAAAGCAAAGACCGACATTCCCAAAGCTCCCAGAGATAGCACCTTCCAAATCAGCCCACTTGTGAGGATATTTCCTCCTGGAGCTTTTTGAGTTTTTGGTTCTTTTGGTGCAACTGCTTGTTTTGGTTTTGAAACCTTTTGAGCCTTCTTTTCTTTTTTAGGTTTTTCAGTGGGCTTAACCAGGTCTTTTTTAGGAGCAGGTGCTTCTTCCTTCTCAATCTGAGGTGCTGAGATTGGCTCTACAAGCTCATCTTCAGTTTTTTGTGTGACCTCTTCTGCGGAAACGCTCGCCTGTGGCTTACGCTGAAGCAAGGAGAAGCCTTTTTTCTCACGCTTCAATCCGAAGTTGGAAAGGGCTTCTTCTACAATCTCCTGAAGGGGAAGGGTAAGAGTCATATTGTCCAAGAGTGAGCCATCTTCAGCAACTTGTTCAAGCTGAAGAGTGAAAGACTCATGCCTATCTTCAGCCCAAACGGATTTTTCGTTGATAATTGATAACAGTTCATCTCGGTTAGGACAAGTTTCTTGTTGACGGGTTTGAAGATTAGTAATTCGGAACATGACCGTCACCGCCATTCTCAGTAGCATCTTCAGCCTTATCCTTTGCGAAGCGTTCCAGCTCCTCAATAGATTTACCTGATTCACTCATCAAAGCGACAATATACTCAGCTTTGGTGGCTTTCAGTTGCTTAGTCAGCTCTTTTTCCTTGGTGACCAATTGAGCTTTTTGAGATTGTACTTTATCAAGCTCTTTTTCCAATTTTTCTGTTTTTGCTTTCAGCCCTTGGCTTTGTGATTTTTTAACCATTCTTTCTCTCCTTTTCGGTTATTTACTTGGAAGCATTTGTTTTCGTATTGCTTTCTTCTGTTTTTTTACTGCTATCTAAAATGCCATAGTCTCCAGTCTGATCAGTTAAAATGATAGACTCTATCTTATTGACTTTCAGTTTGCCGTCCTGTTGAACATAGGTCAAACGCAACGTTGCTTTATTTAAGACATCTTTTTGAGCTGTCTCATAGTTTTTCTTCTCATCTAGCTGTGTATTTACATAGTTGACTTGTGCAATCACTTGAAGACTCTCTTGGTTAATATAGATTTCTGCTGTCTTAAACTTAAAATCAACCACAAAGCCTTTATAGGTTTGATTTTGCGGTTCATCTTCTGTTGAGACGGTTTGTTGGTAAAGAGCATCTGTCATATACTCTTTATACCGTTTGCGATTTTCTCCCAAGTCTTTCTTTGTGTAATAATTGAGTAAAAACTGTTTCACTTGATCTGGACTAATCGCTTGCTTGGTAGTCTGGACTGTTTTTCTCGTTTCCCCTTTAGAGGAAGAATGATTGTTCAAACTTTGGCCAATTCCAAATCCAACAACTGCCGCAACAACAATGGCTAAAATATAGCCTACAATTTTTAAATATTTTAGTTTGGTTAGATCTAACATAATTCTCCTATCTTTTCTTTATTTTGGCGGAATCGCAAATGTATAGTAGGTTGCATTTGTTTTAACCGACCAATGAATTTGATTTTGAACACCGCTCACATTACATTCTGATACTAGAAACGTTCCATCCTCGTTAACATGCTCAACATAAGATACATGACCATATAAAGGATAGGTATAATCAAATCCTCCAGCAGTTGAGCAGACCGCACCAGCTACTGGTTTATCGCTAAACGTCCAACCTCTCGCTACTAGATTTCTGACCCAATCTTGACCATTTCCTAACCAATTGTAATGTGGCGCTCCAGCTTCTACTAGGCGATTATACACGTACCACGTGCACTGACCGACTGGATAAGTATTGCCATCTAAAGAAGCCGATACCGTCGCTGAAGAAGGAAAGCTCTTTAATTTCGAGCGATACTCTTCTGGAAATCCCCAGGAACTTTGAAGAGTTGAACTGCCTCCCTTGGTTGTTCCCGAAGGATTCTTCAGGAAAGAAAGCACTTGTTGAGCGTTATTTTGACGTTCTTTGAGCTTATCGCCTGCATTTCCTTCCCAACGTACCAGAAAGCGCTGCGTTAGAGTTGCAACATCTTCATTTGAATGCAAAATTTGCTTAAGGGTCGTGATATAGTAAGGACTATCTCCGTTTAACATAAAGTCTAACTGAAGTTCTAAGTCATACCACTTCTTCCCTTTACTTTTGGCAAAGTTTAAAAGAGCTGTATGGCGAGTAGAACCGTCAGCCGTATCCGTCCACTGTCCAAGCCCTAAACCTCGATGAAGAATATTAGGGTATCGGCTATTATAGATAGACGAGCCACCCATAGAAAGCCAAGCCTCATCATCCCATGAAGAAGCAGAGGCCCCGACAGGAGGACTTAGATAGTCTCCTTCTGCTCTCTTAGAAGTAATAGAGCTTTCAGTCCAGAAATTCCCCAAAACAGCTGCAGTACCCTTTAAAGTAACATCTGGATCTTGCTTCTTCAGATACTGATAAATAGAGTTGATTTTCTTAGCAAGATTCCCTTCAATATTCATATCACTCAGAACAGATGTTGTCTGTGTGTACTCTACTTTAGGAAGATAGAAGCCGACATTGACCCAAGCCCACTCTTTTTTCTTCTTATTTTTGAGCTTATAGTAATAGACTTCTTGACCTTCTTCAGAGTCTACAGCTCCAATCTCATCTCCAGCCTTGACCCGGTCGCCATTCACAATGCGGAGTCTTGCCACCTTCTTATAAGTGAACTCCGCATCCTTGGTCTTGATGGTGACATCAGTCCCTTTAACCGTGACTTTGCCATCCATAACAGCGTACAAGGTAGCTCCTTTATTAGCCTGTAAGATGGAGCCATTGTACATCTTATTTTTTGAGACATAGCCAAAGCGCTTCGTTACCTTGATAGGATCTAATTTTTCCTCGTTCACCTGATTAGAAAAAGGATTATCCAAATCATTATAAGTGACATAATAGCCAACATTTCGGGCTTGTTCTAAAATCTCTTCATAATCTTTTATCTCAGATTGATTGAGTTTGATGTAAGGATTCTTGCTGTTTTTGTAGAGATCTGCCATACTCTTTAAGTCGTCTTTATCCTTATTTAGACCATCCCAAATAGTCGATAAGAGTTCCCTATAAGTGTGCATTGGCTCATAAGGATTTTTATTTTTCAAGTTGTAATGTTCATCTAGCTTATAAGCCTCATGCTTATATCCCATAAACATCATGATAGAATCAATATCCGTCCAATAATCCACCCTGTCCGTTGATTTCTCACGGTCAATCTTAGATAAATACGTCCAACTATCCGTCAAGTCAAATTCATTTTGGGAAACGGTAGAACTTCCGCCACCTGTAATAGCCCCAAGAAGGGCGATGAGGAAGAACCCAAGAAACATGATGAGATAGGCTTTGGCTGATAAGGGATTTTTCAGCACTGTCAGGACTGGTTTAGCCACTTTTGCCCCAACTTTTTTAGTGACGCTTGCAGTTTTACCCGCTTTTGAGGTACGCCAGCGCATCCGTAAGCGGTCATACTTGGTTTTGACTTTGGTTTCCCATCGATTGGCGACTGGGGTTCTTGTAAATCCTCGACCACGGGAAAGGTTATAGGTGCGGTTTCCTGCCCCGTATATGCCCCGTGTTGCACCCTTTCCAATCTTGACGGTATAATTGCCCAACTTCTTAGCTTGTCTCACTTCAGCGTGTGTTCTGCGAATATTCTGACGGGCTGAAGCAATATCTTCTAAAACGTCATTATCCTGAAAAGCAGAATCCACGGCTTGAGAAGCCTGATGATGCGCAACTCGTCCGACTTTTTGGAGGTTTGTCCCTCCGTTTCGTTGAATCGCTTGGCGCTTTTTGGATTTAGCGCTCTTCTTATTCTCTTTTAGAGTTTCAAGTTCTTTACTAGCGACCGTCCGTCTTGCCTTTGTTTTCTGTCCCAAATAACGCTTTTCAGCATCCGTTTTGGGGTTCAGAAGCCGCGCTTCCCTCTTTTCAACCTGCTTATAGCTGTTTTTCGTTGTCTTGAGTTCAGACTTGGCTTCCTTGTATTCACGTTTGGCTTCTCGGAGGTCTCGTCTGGTTTGTTTCGACAACGCAGTCACCTCCTAAGCATCCGTTGCCACAAGCTCAAACAGTCTTGTATGCTTTGGAATCGGATTTTCAAATGGCACAACAACTTGACCGGCTACAATCAGCCCTGTTCCTTTCGATTTTGGCTTTTCAATATACCGAGTTAAGGTTGGTGTTAACGTGATTGCTTTTGAGAGAGCCACAAGGTCTGATTTCTTATGCTTCAGAAGAATCATAAATTCACTATTTGAGACCAACTTTCGCCCTTCTTCTTTATTCATCAGGGTTTCAATATTTTGAGTGATGGCTGTTGCAATCGCTCCATATTTACGAACCCGAGAATAAAGTTCTGTAAAGAAGATTGCCTGTGCTTCTTCCTTGAAGAACAGTTGAACCTCGTCAAAGTAGATACGAGTGGTCAACTTCCCTTGTGAAGCGACAACCTGATTCCAAATATAGTCTTGAATAACCATCATGGCAAAGGGTTTGAGTTTTCCTGATAAGCGCTTCAGATTGAAGACCACAAAGCGGTCAGTAATATCTACGTTTGTTTCGTGCGCAAAAATATTCTGTGACCCTTTGGCATAGATTTCTGACTTCAGGGCTAGCTCATGTGCTTCAGGTTCTTCTTGCTCCTGAAGAATATCATGCCAATCCTTGAGGGTTGGGGTTCTATCAACTCCTTCAAAGCGTTTGTAAGTTTCACGAGTCACACGGTCAATAATCGTGTATTGAATATCTCCCACTTCGTCAAGAATTGACTCAAACAACCCCATCAGCAAGTTCGACTTATCCCCAATAGGGTCATCATCTTCATCTTTCAGCTGACTCATATCAGGCAAGTCCATCAGATTCAAATGAGACTTAGACCCGATGAAAATATCCACCAACTGCGCCCCAAATTCTCGCCCAATATCAGAGTATTCATCTTCAGGGTCAACAATGATGATACGGTCTTCAGGGTTCTTCAGGAAGGTTGGTATAATTTCCATAGTCTTCACGGTAACAGATTTCCCTGACCCTGAAGACCCAAGTACCACGCCTGACCCTGTGTTCAGGTCAGCCTTACGATCAACGGTAATAACGTTGTTAGACAGTTGATTTTGTCCGTAGTATAGCGCCCGTTCACTTTCTGATTTGAGGTCAACGTTAGTAAAGGGAACTTGAGTTGCAAGGTTGGCTGTGGTCATATCACGGACAAAACGACGTTTGACATTTAAGAAGGTATGACCGATAGGAAGGATGGTGTTTAGTCCCTCCTCCTGATAGTAATAACATTCTTGAAAATCTACGCCCACCTTACGGGAAGCGATCTGAATTTTATCCGTGATACTTTTCAGCTCCTCTTCATCTTCAGCCTTAAAATAAATGGCAATCAGCCCTGAAAAGGCTTTTTGGTCATTGTCGTCAATCTCTTCCTTCCACCGTCTCGTAGATTCAGAGACCTCACGTGCTCGACCACTAACCGCCAATTCTTGGTCAATCCCTTCCTGTGCCCCTGAACGTTGTGCCTTAACCATCTCAGCCTTGATGGTGGTGTCAGCGTTGTTAATCTTCTTCATGAAGCCTGAAGGCTCATAAGGTTCAGCTTGAACCGTGATAGCCAATTCAACGCCAATATCCGTTAAGTTCTTAATCATGCGGTCAGTCAGGAAGGTTGGGAAGTTTCGGGCATACATGACCTTAGCGACCCCTTCATTGATACGGAAACGATTTTCCAAAAAATGAAGCCTGTTAGGGGCGATAAAATCTTTGGTATGCAATTCAGACAAGGCTATATCTCGGAAAGTGTACGGGAGTTTGTGCTTCCCTAGAAGTAGCTCCGCAAACACATCTAGCCGTGCCTTCCCATCCATTTCCTCAAAAGCAATATCCATCTGAGAGTATTGATTTTCAAGGGAGTTGCCTAATTCACTCAGGTTAGCATCTGCCTGCCCTCGATTGTAGGCTTCTGTCTTTAAGGTGACATATTTTTCAACTTGAAAATTCTTTGAATCACTTGAAAAACGGCTTTCAATCATCTCATTGTATTCCTTACGAAAATTATCAAAGCCGTCACCCACTTCATCATATTTGATTTGGTCAACGGCATTGTCTTCAATCCTGCGATTGATAACTAAGAGCTGAAAAGTCGTCCCTGCATCTAGTGAGTTGAGCGCTTCGGCGTGTGTGTCAATCACGTCAATCTTTTCATCCTGATTGGCTGAAAGATAAGCCACGTCTCCCAAGCGGTAGGTTCGTGACCATTCATTTTTTGCAATATGCATCAGCCCATTTTCAAATAGGCTATTGTATTTAATTGTATTCTGAGTTGAAGCTTTCAAGGAGCGTTTCAGCCGTGCTTTACGTTCCTTTTCAGCTTTCGTCAGTTTCTTTGATTTTCTTCCAAGATTTAAAATCATCAGTCGTGAACTCCTCTCCTTCCTCAAATTCAGTAATATAAGCCCGTTTTTGGACTTTAAGATTAAACAGTACCTTATTTTTGAACGATTCATCAAAACCTAGCCCATAAATAACAAAGGGTGGAGCAATGAGAAGCGCCACAAGGTACATGAAAATTTCCGAGAGTCCCATTAAGGAAATGGTGATAGTGATGCTGACCACTATCCCTATGCCAACCATCATCACTAATAGTCGTTTGGTCATGCCAAAAGCTATTGGTCTTTCATAGTTGTCAAACTCCTTTAGGAACTCGCTTCCTAGTTTGTTCATAAAACCTCTTTCTAGCTACAATAAAAACACCTTGCAAGGCAAAGTGTTTGTTCAACATATTCAGTTTTGGTTATTCTCTTATTTGAGCTATCGTAAGTAAGATAGCACCTAGTAAAGAAACAATTAAAAGGATAGGTATTGACGTATTATTGAATATCAAATTTGTATCCATTGCAAGACCTAAAATCATTCCATAATAAATAGCGCCAACAAAAATCCAAAAAATAGATAACCCAATAAACGTTATTACCCAATTCCAAAGAACGCTTAAGAGAAAGAAGGGAGTTGCTATCAAGAAACCTAAAATCATAACAATTCCCGAAAAAAGAATCCCAAAGAACGAACCAATGCTAGACCAAATGGAGCGTTTCACTCGCTTAGGAGCTATTGGCTGAACTGGGGTAGGTCTTTCAGCTTGTTCTGAACGATTTTGAGACGAGGATAGCTTAAAGTGATTCCCTTCTCGTCTAAAATGATACTTGGTTTCTGACATAATCTCACCTCCTAATACATCTATTTTACCAAATTTTGTGTGATTTTACATGGCATTCAAGAGAGTTTTTGCCAAACGTTGGCTACCAAAAAGCGCAATGATATAGACAATACTTTTCGCAATTGATGCAAAAGCTGTCGCCCAATCCCCATCTGAAGCTTTAAACAAGTCATCTGTAACCAAAGCAGGATAGAGCTTGACGATGATGACCAAAAGCAAACCTTGTAAAGCGTAAGAGGCAAAGAGCTTGAAAAAGTTAATCGCAATTTGCCTTGTTTGTTCTGACATGAAGAAAGCTATAATGAGTGGTCCGACCGCTTTCAAAATATACATTTGAAAGAATCTCATAAAGACCAATAACTTAGCAATTACATCTGCTATCAATTCTGTAAATTTCCCAATTAAATTGACTACCTGTTTGGAAATCCATCCACTGATTCCTGACGTATCCATATCAGACTTAAACGTATTCTTCGGTAAAATACCATTGACAAGAGCAATTCCCTTGTTAAATACCAAGACGATAAAATCGAAAATTTCTGAAAAGTTGTAAACCAAGATGAAAGATATCACATAGCCTAGCGCTACTTCCATCCAAAGCTGAATGGTCAAGCTACCACCTTCTTGTCCTAACCTGCGATTCCATGACAAAATATCAAAGAGAAAGAAAGTTAGAATTAAGATAGATGCTACTGGTAACAACGCATTTCCAATTTTATCCGCATACTGATTGACTGTTGAACTATATTCAGCTAGAGAATTTGTGATATTATCCATTCACTCTAGCTCCTTTCGACTTATACAGAAATACTTTGAAGCATTGTAATGATAGCTTGGCAGACAGCAGCGCCAATCACGCCTACTGCTCCACCGTTGACCATTGAGTTGCCACCTTTTTCTTGGCGCATAGAGTCGTTATTGTTACGACCACCAAAAAAGTCAATAGCTCCTGTAAGAACCCATACAAGACCTGTAATCCCAACTATTACTTGAACAATTCTAAAAACACTAACTGCTGTATCCATAATTTTAATCCTCTTTCTGATTTTTGTTTAGATTGATTTGTTTAATTGCATCTGCAAGGACTTTCATCTCGTCCTTGAAAAGTGTGACACCTTTGCCAACTCGTGAATGGTCATTTTTCCATGACCGAATATCATATTTTGGCTCAGCATCATTCCAAGAAACTCTATTGAGTTCCTTTCGCCATCCTGCTTCATTGCTTGATAGTGTGGCAATATGTTCAACTACCTTGAAACGAACAGGTTCATTATTGTCTTTTGTCGGGTGACGGTTGGTGTGGTTTCGTTCTTGTTGGTCTTCAAAGCTCCAACCATTCCCATTTTTCCAATCCGTCATGTATTACCTCCTAACTTTCTTTTCCATGTGCGGTGATAACCTGTTCCTGTTAGCTTAAGTCTGTTGAGCATTGCATAGCGACATCTTCTCGCAATTAAAATTCCATTTCTTTCAATTGTGCGAATTGCTGGATAAACGTCTTTGTATTCAATCTTCAGTTCTACAGTCATAGCTTTACCTGCAACATAAGCTCTTCTTGAAACAGTTCCATACTTTGGTTTTAGTTTCAGTATCTCACCTGTATCAAGATAGGCTTGAGCACCACCTTCACGTCCTAACTGTTTTAAGTCTCTAATGCAAACATCATTGTTTGCTTGGTTTTCAAATTTATTCATTCTTTTCTCCTTCTCGAATAAATTTAGGTTGATTTACACCCATGCTGTATAACCTCCTTTTGGTTATATCCGTGTTTCATACGCACCGTTTATGGTCATAACGGCAAACCTGCGAACAATGCAACTTGTGACTGAGACTAGATAACTAGTTTTACACTCCGCCCCCAATTTTGTATCTCATATTCACGCTGTATCAGGGCAGAGGGGGTATTCAATTGTCAATGGTCAGCAAGTAGTTTTACGACTTGCTCGGGTCAAATAATGTTATACCTAAAAAGAATAATTAGACTATGTCTTTATTCTGTTCCTTACGCATCGACTGATTTACTTCAGCTAATATGCCATTAAAAACATATTCAGCAATTACCTCAGAAGAATGAGCAAACCTCATATTTTCTAAAGCGTACTTGTAGCGGTCATCAAAATGAATCATCGCATAGTCAGCAGACGTTTGAGAGAAATTCTCTTTTAGCAACTGGTCATGTACCAAGCTATAGATATACTCACGGTCATACTTGGTAGCTTTATCAACTTTTCTTGAAATAACAGAAGGTATTTTTTCTTCTTCAAAAATTTGAGAATCTATCTCCTCATCGTCATCAAAATGACTGACTTTATTATTACTCTCTTTAATCTCACTCTCTTTAATCTCACTCTCTTTAATATAAGTTGAGTGCGATTTTGGTACTTCTTGAAGTGTTTCTTTGGAACTTCTTGAAGTTCGATTTTGAGATTTCTTGAAGTTCGATTTTGGAACTTCAGTTGATTTTACTGGGTTTAAGAGGGTTTGAGCTTCTTCAAAATCCATATTAAGCATTTCTATGTCAGTAACAACGTTCTTAACATAAATACGATTAGCTTTACTTAGACCTTGTCTAACTTCATCAATCAGACCAAATTTTATAAGCTCTTTTTTTAATCTAATAATTTTTGCTCTACCGCAACCAAGGTCTTCAGCCAGTTCATCTATGGCGTAGTAAATAAAAACATCTCCTACATCATCTACAAACCGATAATCACCTTTTCTAGTGCTATCTAGCGAAGCACTTAGACGGTCTCTACAAAGCATAAACAATAATTTTGCTTCTGCTTTTAATTTGCGGTAATATTTGCTCTTAATAACGACTTTAGGGAGTCTGTAAAAGTTTTCACTATTCAAAGCCTGCTCTAAAGAAATTCTACCGTAAGCCATTACCTTACCTCCCCAACTTTCAGCATCATACCACCTTGTTCAGGAAACTTAATCAAGTTATACTCTTCAAGTTCCTTCAAAGATTCAACTACTTTTTCACGTGACCATCCTGTATCATTCATCAATGACACAATAACCATATTTCTTGATTGTCTTTGTTTAGCACATAATTTTTTCTGATTTGATTTCATAATTGAACCTCCGAGAGTTAGTATGAGAAAAAACAAAGAGAACGCTTTTCACGTTCTCTTAATGTTATTTATCAAATTCTCCCAATTCAGGACACATAC
>NZ_JBBOWP010000002.1:0-576285 GCF_038007145.1 Streptococcus sp. FSL L8-0526 | reverse complement strand
GTTACGACTATAAAAATCAAGACTTGGCTAGGATAATTGATCTTTCAAAAAAACTGTTTATTTCTAAAGTGGGAATGGGAGACATACTCATACTTGATTCTTTCAATAAATATTTAGAAACACTTCCAAGGGATAGAAACTATCCTTCAACACTATTTGACAAACTTCCAAAAAAATAGCCTCAGTTGAAGCAACTGTGACTAAAAACCAAAAATTTGTCACTCTTTCTACTATAGTAAAGGATTGTTTAGGCTATCTTCCAAATTGTACAGCAGAACAAATTCCATTGGTTGCCAAGAAAACTGTCCCTCGCAGTAGTGCTCCAAAGGTTTTTTAAATCATTTTGTGAATTTCGTTAATGAAAAACTCTAAAATTTTACTGACAGAAAACTAGTCAGTAAATTAACTCACAAAAAAAGCCGTCAGTTTACTGACAGCTTTTTTATTATCCTTTAGATTTTGCAATTGCAAGTAAAATTGCACCTGTTACGAACAGAACACTTCCAATTCCAACATAAACCAATTCTTTTTTGGTTTTCTTTTCACCAAGGAAGAGAATTCCTCCAATAGTTGAAATGATAACACCTAATTGTGCGAATGAAAAGGCAATTGCGTTACCAGCAGTGCTTGCAGCCATAAGCATAAAGATATTACCTACACCAAACATTACTCCATCAATTATATTTCGATAAACATATTTTTCCATTTTAATTTTGAAACGACCCATCACAAGTGCTCCAAAGATCATTCCAACTGACATTGGCAAGATAATTGTGAGTGTATCAAAATGAACATTGAACCAAAGTACTGCTAAGTTATTAAAAAGAATAACATAGAGAACATATCCCAAAGTTGAGTAAGTTAAAGCAATCAATCCTTTAGTATAATTATGTCCTTCTTTAACAACTGCATTTTCTGGGTCACGTTTAGCTGAGAAATAGAACCCAACTACCAAAACAGCCATCGCAATAAATCCGATAATAAATTGAATTTGTTTTGTCCATTCGTGGAAAGCAAAAACCCCAAGCAATACACCAAATACTAATTGACTTCCTGCTGAAAGTGGACTCGCTACTGAAACACCCATGTATTTCATTGAATTAAACTGACCAAATTGTCCAATTACCCAAAACAATCCACCAATAAATCCAATTAAGAAAATTTGCCATGTCAACGTTGGCATGCGGAATAAGGAAACAATAAGTGCAACAACAAAAGCGCCCAAAGTCATTCCCAGTGTTTGTTGATTAGCATCACCACCAAGTATATTAGCTACCAATCCGATAGAACCCCAAGCAAAAATTGGAACAAGCGCGAAAAGAACTCCTTGCATGTTTATATTTACCTCTTTAAAATAATTTTTTACCTAAAAATTTAGCATAGCTCTATATTACTCTTATTTCGGGAAAAAACAAGAGATAAAAAAATACACAAGAACCATAACTGTGGTTCTACGTCAACTGGTGTTGAATAATAAATTTATCATTTGAGGCGGTTCTCCATTTGGGGAGCCGTCTTTGTCATGTTATGGCGTGATTTGGTAGATTCGTTTGAAGAAGTTCAGCTGATTCTTGAAGCCAAAACAGGATCGTTTGAATGACTTGATGAGGCGGTTAATCCCTTCGATTGGACCGTTGGAATAAGGGCTGGTGACAGCGGCGAGAACAGCGACTTTGTGTCGCTTAAGCGTCGCGATCGTCATGTCCATTGCCGTACCGTTTGGCTCGTAAGTAGCTAACAGGTTTGCCAGTTACGCGCGGGATGTTTATTCACCATCTAAGCATCATGAAGCGCTAAGTATGTCTCGTAGGTTTGTTTGAGCTTGGGCTCAGTATCAAGTGCGATATCGATGACCCTCGATTTCGTGAATATGGCATTGCGCCAAAAACTAAAGCGGAAGATTCTTTCTTGTCGCATTGTTTGTACCATACCAAAGAGAGTGGCTGCGTGGCCATTACCCTCCCACACGGGGTCTTGTTTAGAGGCGCTGCGGAAGGACGGATTCGAAAAGATTTGATTGATAAACATCAAATTGAATCGGTAATTGGTTTTCCAGATAAACTCTTTTTGAACACAGGCATTCCCGTTTGTGTCTAAATTCTTAAAAAGAATCGAGCAAACTCTGATATTCTTTTTGTGGACGCAAGTCAAGGCTTTGAAAAGATGAAGAATCAAAAGCAATTACGCCCAGAAGATATTTACAAGATCACTGAAACAGTCATTCATCGCAAGGCGGTTGATAAATATAGCCACTTAGCAACGCTTGAGGAAGTTATTGAGAATGATTACAACTTAAATATTCCGCGTTATGTGGATACCTTTGAAGAGGAAGAACCGATTGACTTAGCGTATATTCAAGGTCAAATAGATGAAGTAGACGCAGAGATTGCGAAAGCTAATCAAACCTTAGCAAACCACTTTAAGGAACTGGGAGTGTTGAAATGAAGGAAAAAGTACAGGCTCCAGAATTAAGATTTGATGGTTTTACGGATGATTGGGAACAACGTAAGTTTGCTGATTTTATTGATGTTAAGTCTGGAAAAGACTACAAACATCTGAATTCGGGATCAATACCTATCTATGGAACTGGTGGATATATGCTAAGTGTAGATAGAGCGCTATCAGATATAGATGCCATTGGGTTCGGAAGGAAAGGGACAAATGATAAGCCTTATTTATTAAAAGCGCCTTTTTGGACTGTCGATACCTTGTTTTATGCTGTTCCTAAACAAAATATTGACCTTCAATTTTCACTATCTATTTTTTAAAAAATAAATTGGAAAAAATTTGATGAATCTACTGGTGTACCTAGTGTATCGAAAACTGTAATTAATAGTGTGGGTGCTTTTGTTCCCAGTTATGAAGAAAAACAAAAAATAGGTTCATTCTTCAAACAGTTAGATGACACTATCGCTCTTCATCAACGTAAGTTAGATTTGTTGAAAGAACAGAAAAAAGGCTTTTTACAAAAGATGTTTGTTTAGGGTCTATAATTAGATAATAACCCCTAAGAAATTAAGCAAAAACAGCCCTTATACTTACAAGATATAATTATAGGGGCTGTTTTTTATAAATTTATAAAAAACAAAGCATTTATATAGGTAGTGTAAAATAAGTTGTGTAAACACAAAAAGGAATAAATCCGTTATAGTAGAGTTGCAAAACATTACTAGAAAGAGATTTATTCCTATGACTCAGTTTACCACAGAACTACTTAACTTCCTAGCCCAAAAGCAAGATATTGATGAATTTTTCCGTACTTCTCTTGAAACAGCTATGAATGATCTGCTTCAAGCAGAGTTATCAGCCTTTTTAGGGTATGAACCTTACGATAAATTAGGCTATAATTCTGGGAATAGTCGTAACGGAAGCTATGCACGGAAATTCGAAACCAAATATGGGACTGTTCAGTTGAGTATTCCTAGAGATCGTAATGGGAACTTTAGTCCAGCTTTGCTTCCCACTTATGGACGTCGAGATGACCACTTGGAAGAGATGGTTATTAAACTCTATCAAACCGGTGTAACTACTCGAGAAATTAGTGATATCATCGAGCGAATGTATGGTCATCACTATAGTCCTGCCACAATTTCTAATATCTCAAAAGCAACTCAGGAGAATGTCGCTACTTTTCATGAGCGAAGCTTAGAAGCCAATTACTCTGTTTTATTTCTTGACGGAACCTATCTTCCATTAAGACGTGGAACCGTTAGTAAAGAATGTATTCATATCGCACTTGGCATTACACCAGAAGGACAGAAGGCTGTTCTTGGATATGAAATCGCCCCAAATGAAAACAATGCTTCTTGGTCCACCCTGTTAGACAAGCTTCAAAACCAAGGAATCCAACAGGTTTCTCTTGTAGTGACCGATGGCTTCAAGGGGCTTGAAGAGATTATCAATCAGGCTTACCCATTAGCTAAACAACAACGTTGCTTAATTCATATTAGTCGAAATCTAGCTAGTAAAGTGAAACGAGCAGATAGAGCGGTTATTCTGGAGCAATTTAAAACGATTTATCGTGCTGAAAATTTAGAAATGGCAGTGCAAGCTTTAGAGAACTTTATCTCCGAATGGAAACCAAAGTATAGGAAAGTCATGGAAAGTCTGGAGAATACGGATAATCTTTTAACTTTTTATCAGTTTCCCTACCAGATTTGGCATAGCATTTATTCGACAAACCTCATTGAGTCTCTTAACAAAGAAATCAAACGTCAAACGAAAAAGAAGGTTCTTTTTCCTAAGAGGAGGCTCTGGAACGTTATTTAGTTACCCTGTTTGAAGATTATAATTTCAAGCAAAATCAACGCATCCATAAAGGGTTTGGCCAATGTGCTGACACACTTGAAAGCTTATTTGATTAACATTCTTCAACTCTACTTGAGTGTTTACACATAATTATTGACAGTATCAAAAATTTCCAGTAACATTTTATAAGAGTTATTTTTAGTCGTTTTTATTATTTGTAAGGGAAAATCTGTGAGGGAATTGAACCACTCGTAGTGTATCTTTTAAGCACTTTATCAGCATCTCGTTTTTCTTTTATTACACTTACAAATTTAGCTTTTGCATCAAATTTTTGATAATCTTCATCATTAAGAATCAATATCTTAGAAGTGGCACTGTATTCTCCTAGAACAATATATTTTGTACTTTTAGGTTTCACTGACTGTCCTTTATCATCAGTTATTGTTTTATCTTCCATTCCTGTCCACAAAGCTGGCTCGGATGATAAGTTTTCTACTGTCTTAAATTTAAACTTATCTCCTTTTTTGGTTACGTTATTAAAAACTTTTTCATTTATTAATTTATTATCAGCTTGAGTATTCAAGACTAGGACATCTGATTTTTAACTGTATTTACCTTCTACAGTTAAACTTTTATCAATATATTTTTTATTACCCGAATTGCTAGTTAATTTCATTGGAAAATAAATAAGTCGTGCTATCCTAATATTAAACCACTAAGCATTTGAAAGTGCACGACTTATATGACTTATAATAGCACACTTCCAAAAGTTTTTGTTTATTTACTGATAATCATTGAGACGCTTTCTCAAACGAGTGTTCCCCTTAAGGTTCAAAACCGAAAGAACGTCCATCTCGCAACATCAGATTGCTTAGTTATCGCTTGTCACCTATGGGGCCTACTGCATTTTAGTGAAACGCTTAAAGCTAAGCACCAATTGGCTCAAAGTTTATTTCCTAATTTCATAGAATATTCTCGCTTTGTCCGCCGTTGTAATGCCCTCTTACCGAGTATCCAATTCATTCGCCAAGCGGTTCTGTTGCGAAGTTTGAAAATAAAACGCGCCCTCTCTGAACTCCAAATATCTTAGGCTGTTATCCCCATTAATACCTTGATTTCAGTAGACACCGAAAAGCCGAAGAGCGTTCCATTTCTTCGGTTCTTTTTATATATTCCTCGAATGGTCTCCATGCCCTTAATCGTGGAAGAGGCTGTACGGAGACTTTGATAAAAATTATTTCGTCGTTTAATAGGTCGATGGTCTTGATCTATTAAATTGTTAAGATACTTCACAGTTCGATGCTCTGTCTTAGTATATAAACCCATACTCTGTAACTTTCTAAATGCAGATCCTATAGAGGGTGCTTTATCTGTTACGATGACTCTAGGTTGTCCAAATTGTTTATGGAGTCGCTTTAAGAAAGCATACGCCGCCTGAGTATCTCGTTTCTTTCGTAACCAGATATCCAATGTTAAACCGTCCGCATCAATCGCTCGATAGAGATAATGCCAACGCCCCTTAATTTTGATATAGGTTTCATCCATTTTCCACGAATAGAAGGACTGTTTATTTTTCTTTTTCCAGAGATGATAGAGGATTTTACTGTATTCTTGAACCCACCGATAAATCGTAGTGTGACAAACATTTATTCCACGGTCATAAAGCAATTCCTGAACTTCACGATAGCTTAGATTGTAACGCAGGTAGCAACCAACAGCGACAATAATAACGTCTTTTTTGAATTGTTTGCCTTTAAAATGATTCATTACTCTGTCCTCTCTGTCTTTTTTCTCAATTTTACACTAATGGAAAACTTTGCAACAGAACCACTTTAGCCAGTTGTCTTTTTAATTCTAGAAAATCAGCTTTAGAGACGGAGCTTTCATTAGATTTAGAGTAGAGGTCTATCCATTTATAAATTGTTGCAGGGGCCACGTCGTATCTTTAGACAGCTGGGTGACGAATTGACCAGAATGATAGAAGGTGATAAGGGTTTCTTTAAATTCTTTTGAGTAGCATTTTTTCATGTTTTTGTCCTTTGTCTAAATTATACAATAGTGACTCTAAGATTTAAGGATAACATCACTAATAATCAGTATTGAGCTTAACAAGGTGCTATACTTAATTTTATGAGATTACAGTATCTGTTGTGGAATAGAAGCCAAAATTGGTTTCTATTTTTTTGGTTGATATTGTAATTTCGAATTAAAGTGATATACTTAGCTCATGGGTGGTTTAGCGAAAGCACCACACCTTCATCATTAGCTACTCAAATGGGGGTAGCTTTTTTAAATAATGTGTAACTATAAACAAAAATCAGTTTGATAATAAGAGTAAGGAGCATCTAACGAATAAAAATAAAGAAAAAAAGGCGATCATAGGCCTACTGTTTTTTGGGTTTGTAGTAAGTATTTTAGTGATATATCTAGTGATAGCTTTACTAATGTAAGAAATAACTTAATGTTCGGATAAGGTAACACATTTTTTAAATAATTTATGAATCCTAATGATAAATTGACTTTAACTGATATTAGTGTTACACTTGCGAAGTGGGATGGAGCAGTTAGGTAGCTCGTCGGGCTCATAACCCGAAGGTCATAGGTTCAAATCCTATTCCCGCAATATTTTAAGGGCTTTAGGGAGCCCTTATTTTTCTTATAAAAAACTCACCCTTAAGTAAAAATTTTTTCGTGAAATAGGCAGCGCCTAGAATGGAAGTGAAAAATGAAAACAGGAGATAAAATTACATTATCTAATGGGGAACAAGCAACAGTCGTTTCTGGAGATATTAATCTCTATAAGTATGCACTAATTGTTGAATTAGAAAACCATGATGTCAGGGTGGTTGATAGAGAAACCTTGACACTTGCTAAAGCAAATCCTCATGAAAATCTGGGGAATCACAAGAAAATCAATAAGTTTTAAATAGACCAATTTGACTTTGGTAAGAATAGGTGTTACTCTTAAGTAAGAGGTAGGTTTTGTCTCGAGTTTAAATGTTTTAGGAATGCACTTTTTCGCAAAATAGGATTTACAGATGATGCGAAAGGATGTATTACATGAATAAAGGAACAATAAATTGGTTTAACGCTGACAAAGGCTATAGTTTTATTATTGCAGATGATATGCAAGATGTATTTGCTTATCTCTTATCTATTCAGGGAAATGATTTTAAAAAATACGATGAAGGTCAAAAGGTTACTTTTGATATCAAAATGACGTCTCGTGGTCGTTATGATTCAAACGTACATAAAAGATAAATGAGTTAAAGCATGGGGTGTCCTTTGCTTTTTTATTTATTGCTATTGCAAAAACGAATTAAAATGTTATACTGAGTGAGGGAAAGATTAGTTGCTTTCCCTACAGCTAATAAAATCCATGTCACTACGATATGGATTTTATTAATCAGAGAGTAGCTTGACATTGAGTATAATTAGTGTTACTATTAATGAGTAGATTTTGTAATGAGTAAAATGTTTTATAGATTCACTTTTCGCAAAATAAGATTTACAATTTTGTCGAAAGGAAATAAATATATTATGGCAAATGGAACAGTAAAATGGTTTAACGCAGATAAAGGATTTGGTTTTATTACCTCTGAAGATGGTCAAGATTTGTTCGCTCACTTCTCATCAATTCAATCTGATGGATTCAAATCACTTGACGAAGATCAAAAAGTTGAATTTGATGTTGAAGTAGGTCAACGTGGACCTCAAGCAGTTAATATCACAAAAGCATAATTAATTGTATCTGAATATAAAAAAGCTGGAGTCATGACTTCAGTTTTTTTATATTCAGTTGCAATTATGAGAGAGTATGATATACTTAGCCAGCAAGAGGAAACTCACACTTCCCAATCATAAATTAGGGCCACTCTAATATAGAGTGGTTTTTTAATGTTTATTAATTAAAATTAATATTTAAAAGATTTATATAAAAAACCACCTATCACAGCACATAATGATAAGCAGTTTTTTGCACTACCTGCACAGGACTGAGTCCTTTTAGTTTTACCTTAATGCGTTTGTTTGTTGTAATAATCAATATAGTCTATAATAGCTTGTTCCAATTGCTTAAGTGATTGAAAGGTCTTCTCATAACCATAAAACATTTCGGATTTCAAAATGCCAAAGAAGGACTCCATCATACCATTGTCTGGACTATTTCCCCTACATGATATGGACGGTTGGATCCCTTTACCCTCTAAAAATTGATGATAATACTGATGTTGGTATTGCCAACCTTGGTCACTATGGAGAATTGTATTTTCATAATGGTCCTCTGTGAAGGATTGTTCCAACATTAATTTTACTTGTGCTAAGTCGGGCGACGTAGAAAGATTGTAGGCGATAACTTCGCTATTAAAACCATCTAAAACTGGTAATAAATAGAGTTTTTGGCTACTTGCTGTAATGGCAAACTCTGTCACATCTGTATAGTGCTTCTCCATTGGCTTGGATACTTCAAAATGGCGTTGAATAAGGTTATCTGCTTTCTTGCTAACTTCTCCTTGATATAAAGAATACTTGAGTTTACGACGAATTTTAGGCGGTCTCCCTCTTGTTTTCTCAACAATAGTATACCCATTTTTGTATTGTGCTATCCAATTGTTAGGCAATCCTTGATTTGAGAGCCATAGTCCAGGCAAACACTTTGTTGAGAACAACCTTCAAGTAGAACTTTATCAATCATTTCTTGTTTTAATTTAGGAGAATAATAACGATTCTTTCCCTGCTTTCTCAGTTCATATATTTGAACTTTATCTTCGTAAGTCAATTTCATAATAAAAACACCCCAAAAGTTAGATTTTTGCTGTCTAACTTTTGGGGTGCAGTTCAAAATTGGAAAGGCTTTTTTGATAACTTTAATCACTCATAGAAAAACGATTAGTCATCAAATTACTTGCATCATCTAAAACTTTTGCTAATAGTTTATCTGTTTCAAACCGTATCTGATCACTAATCTTTTGATTTTCAGTTTCAAAATCAATACTTTCGTCATTTGCCAAAGCAGTATCTACACGATTAATCATGGCATGTCCAAGTGCCATAGTTGTTTCGACATAGTTATCCAAATCTGCTTCATGCTGTTGGAAATGTGGATCACAGATTGCAGCAATCAAGCGGTTGCTCCAGTAAAAATTACCCGTATCAACCTTATCTGTCGTTTGACGGAAATAAGTAGGTGTCGTTCCGACTTGAGTCCAAAATGGCACCATCGTTGCGAAAGGCATTGATCCATAGGCTAACCATTGGATACCTGTCGTTTCTGAGGGTTTGTTAGGACGCATTTGCAAAAGTGCCGTTTGACTTGTACGATTAATACCTATTGGACGGAATTGGCGTAGACTCATAGCGTCTCCTTGAGGTCCATAAGGATCATAAGGCGTATCTTGATAATGAAGACTCAAACGTATTTAACATCTTCAACTGTAATTTTGCGGTAAGGTTTTTGGCACCATGGAATAAAGAATGATTTTGGATCATAGTCCTTTTCTGGGTTAAAAAATTTCTGAATAGCCCAAGCGCGTGGTGTATTGTAATGACGGTCCTTATCTCGTTGGCTACCAAAAGCATAGCGGGGATTAAAGTGTTCGTTAGAATAGGTTAAATCCAAATGATGCTTATTGATAAAGTCCCGGATATCTGGTGAGGCAAGATAGTCGTCTGAATTTTCAAATTCATAATGATCGATACCAAGTTGGTTTGGGTTTGAAACATAGGCATCGTCTGGAACACGTCTGGCAATCCAATGATGACCACCAATTGTTTCTAACCACCAAATTTCCTCAGTATCTGCAAAGGCAATACCATTTGACTCATATGTGCCATAAGTTTCAAGGAGTTTACCCAAGCGAAGGACGCCTTCACGCGCAGTTTTAATATAAGGCAAGACCAAAGTCAGCATATCCTCTTCTCCAAAGCCATCTTTTACAAGAGGGTCTGCACCGAGAACACGCGCATTAGTGGTGATTGTTTCTGTTGCACTCATGGCAACATTAGCTGAGTTAATACCAGCCTCTCCCCAGATACCGTCTTTACCAAGCGCATCTGGTACAGAGGTATAACGTAAAGGACTGTCTGGCAAATCAATTGAAAACTTGCTAAGCACAGACTGATAATGACGTGGTTGGTCTTCAGGGGTTATTACTAGGAACTCTTTGGGCGTAAAAACCCCTGATTGAGAATCTTCAGTACGTGCAATCATGGTAGAGCCATCATATGAGGCTTTCTTACCTACTAAAATTGTTGTACAAGCCATAAAAGCTTCCTTTCTACTTACAAATCGTCTGCTATCTTATTTATTTTTCTGAGACGATGGTTGACACCACTCTTGGTTAGAGGAGGTTCTATACTATCTGCGATTTGCTGGATAGAATAATCTGGATTAGCAATACGGAGTTGGGCAATTTGACGCAGTTCAACTGGTAAAATCTCCAAGCCAACCGTATCCATAATCTTGATAATGTTATTTATTGTTTTCATGCTAGCACTAATTGTCCTAGCAATATTCGCTGTCTCAGCATTATTAGCACGATTGAGGTCATTTCTGGTCTCCCTCATGATTTTGACCTCTTCAAAAATCTCCTTAGAGGTCATGGCACCAATAACAATGAGAAAATCCATAATATCTTCTGCTTTTTGAAGATAAGTCACAAATCCATTTTTATGTTGTAAAACCTTGGCATCAAGCATAAATTTTTTCATAAGAGAGGCTAAATCTTCTGCGTGGTCCTGATAAACAGAGAAAATTTCCAATTGATAACGTCCTTTTTCGGGATCACGTACCGTTCCAGTTGCCAAAAAAGCACCTCGTAAATAGGATCTTCCAGCATCGTCATCTTCCATTATTGACGTTTCAATGCCTGTTTCAAAGCCAAAGAAAGAATCTGCTAATTGTAAATCAGACAAAATATCATTGACATTCTCAGCAACAAAGACAGTGTAAACACGATTTTTCTTGAGATTAGTCTTGTTATAATGCTTCAATTCAGGATTACAACGGTAGCGATTTTCTATCAACTGGTAGATATGACGAGCAATCTTTGCATTCTCTGTCGAAATCGAGAGAGTCAGTCCATGATTCGTTAAACCAACGGAACCAGACATCTTAATCAATGCTGACAATTCCGCTATATCTTTACTCGAGGCTGCAATTATCTCTTCTTTAACCTTAATCGTGAAACTCATGACTTCTTCCTCACTAGATGCATAAGCTCTTCCACTACCAAATCGCCATGGTGGAAGGCACCTCCGTTCTCAAGTCGCAGAAAATTAGAAGAAACAATTGTTTTTGCTTCACGACGTAAGCCCTCAAAATCATGCTCAACCTGAACAAGGTATTCATCAAATTCATTACTAGCCATGTATTCCTGAGGAACCTTCTTAACGTTAACCAAAACATTATCGATAACATCAGAGCCAAGATGACGATTGAGAACGGCCACATGGTCAGCATCTGAGAAGTGCTCCGTTTCTCCGTACTGAGTCATAATATTACAAATGTAAGTGACATCAGCCTTGGTCTCTATAAGCGCCTGACGAATCTCAGGTATAACCAGATTTGGCAAAATTGATGTATAAAGTGAGCCAGGTCCTAGTACAATCATATCACTATTCATAATGGCATCAACAACCTTACGACTAGCCTTCGGAACATCTTCATTGTAGGCGTTAGTCACATAGACACGCTCAATCATGCCCTCGTATTGGGAAATGCTACTCTCACCTGCCACCTCATGTCCATCTTGAAAGACGGCATGAAGAGTTAGAGCAGTCTCGCTGGCAGGATAAATCTTACCTGTAACATGGAAAAACTTCGTTAAAAGCTGCATAGCATTATAGGTAGACCCTTGCATTTCTGAGATTCCAGCGATAATCAGATTTCCAAGTGGGTGACCAGCTAAAGCTCCATCAGTTTGATCAAAACGATATTGGAAAACGCGTTCATAAAGTTTAGGCATATCACTCATAGCAACCAAAACATTACGCAAATCCCCTGGAGGAGTTAGTTTCATAATATTACGCAAATTTCCTGAAGAACCGCCATCATCAGCCACAGTTACAACAGCGGTGATATCAACATCTTTATGACGCAAACTACGAAGAATAACTGGAATACCAGTTCCCCCACCTATTACTGTAATTCTTGGTTTTTTCATGAACGATTCACCGTCTCCTTACGTCTATCCTTATCACGATGTGTTTCATTTACCGTCCAATCATTTTTCAAATCTTGAGCTAGACGATGCGCAAAAGCTACACTACGGTGTTGACCACCTGTACATCCAACAGCAATGGTAAGAACAGATTTACCTTCTTTTTGATAGCCTGGAAGAATTGGTTTAATGAGATGATTTAAATTCTTGTAAAATTCCTCTGATTCCTTATGAGTCATAACAAAATCATAAACTTCTTTGTCCAAGCCAGTGAGGTTACGAAGAGTAGGATCATAATATGGATTTGGCAAGAAACGGACATCAAATACCAAATCTGCATCCAATGGCAATCCATATTTAAATCCAAAACTCAAAACTTCAATACGGAAAGAAGGTTGGTCTTGCTTAGATGAAAATTGTTCAGAAATTGCCTTACGAAGCTGACGTGGAGTTAGTTTAGTTGTATCCACCACGTTTTGACTCAAACTCTTAAGTGGCGATAAAAGTTCACGCTCTAGCTTAATTCCATCCAAAACACGTCCATCTGCCGCTAGTGGATGACTACGACGCGTCTCTTTATAACGTGAAACTAATTCACCATCAGTAGCATCTAAGAAAAGAATTTTGAAATTGAGTTCCTCATTGCTTTCCAACTGATCTAGAATATCGTTAATTTCGTCAAAGAAAACACGACTACGCATGTCTACAACAAGAGCAATCTTATCTGTCTCTTCACTGTGTTTCAACAACTCAATAACCTTTGGCACCAATGAAGGTGGAATATTATCAATAGTAAAATAACCAATGTCCTCAAACGATTGAATTGCTACAGTCTTACCTGCACCACTCATCCCTGTAACAACAACTAAATTAATTATCTTTGTTTTCATGAGTACCCCTTTCTAGCCTCATTACTTTCAAAATACGAATATCATCTGATATCTTCTCAACTTGTTGACTAACTGCCATTAGCATTTCTGTCTGCAATTTTTGAATAGTAAGCAAATCTGATTGGTCTTGTTGCACCAATTGATCAATCTTTTCATGTAAAAGTCGGATTTCTTCCTTTGATTGTTTATTGACGTGATAGTCATTTCGTGCTTGCAATCGATCATAATCCGATGCTCGATTCTGACTCATCATAATCAGAGGTGCCTGAGCTGCAGCCAGTGTAGATAAGGCGAGATTCAACAGAATAAATGTGTACTTGTCAAAGGCAATACCAAAGGGTTGGACGACATTCAGCCCCATCCAAATCCCCATAAAAGCAATGAATGACAAGATAAAAATCCAAGATCCACCAAATCTGGCCACTTCATCCGCCACCTTTTGGCCAAAAGTAATTCGACTATCCAATTGTTCCTGGACATCCTTATCTTCGTATAGCAAACCCTTGGTCACATCATGAACTGTTTCACGCACATGCTTATTTTTCTCATTAGCATTTGCGATAACCTCGTCGAGAAAAACTGACCTATAATCTAAAAGACTGATATTACTTATAAAGTCATCCCCTTTTAAATCAGGGTAGTCTTTTCTTAGAAGGACCTGTAAACGACTATTAAGTCGTTCAAAATAAGAACCATCTGTCTCGTCGAACCAATCTTTAGAAATATAATCTTGAACTCTTTTTACCTTCATAGTTTCGCCTTCTTTCTAGGCTTTATTATACCACATTGAAGACTCAAACGTTCAATTAATAAAGTAAAAGAATCCAAGACTAATCTCGTGCTCCTCCTATATTGGGACAATATTTAAAATCTTATTATTGGTAGTTTAAGGTCCAGTAGTAAGTAGCATCACCAGCGACAACGCAAGCGACTGCTGCTTGGGTAACATCTGGACTCATGAGAAGGTCACAAATACCACTGAACCATCAGATTCACGACGATAAACAATACCATCACTGTTATATCTGTGTGAAATATTTTTGGCATGTAGAAGAGTTGCACTATTGTAAAGATCATCAGACCATGTAAAGTTCTGGCAAACCTGCTGCTTTACCTTGTGCATTAATTTAGTTAAATACAGCCATCGCTGAATCAAAGTCAACATAATCAGAATTTCCAGTTGGTTCTACATGGTAAATAAATTTAATATATCTAAATTCAACATCACTATATTATTTGTCGTCAACACCGCTCTTGAGATTAGTTATAATAAATAGTCACGTGCCCAAGCAATTCCCTTAAAAGCGTTAAAGTTGAATCGGCTGTTGAAGCTGTTTCTGAGGTTGTTCGAGCTTCAGAATCCGTGCTTGAATCTTTAAAAGTACTTACTTACCATTTGAATAATAGTAATAATCGACATTATCTTTCAAATAATAGTGAATATCATTTTCATAACGGTAGTGAGGAGCGTTTTTTCAAAATCTCATAACCAATCATTAGTGTATTGTTAGAACATCATTATTGTTATTATAGTTGTCACCACGAACCCAGCGACCGTTATAGTTCACATAGTAGCTACTTCACTTAAGATGTAGTACAAGTATATCGATATGTACTTGATTCGTTATAATTGTTATAACCATAATCATAGTTATAGTTCGGATAGTAACCTTTATATCCATAGTAGTTATACCCTGAATAATATTTATTATACTATGGATTATAAGTATAGTTTTAAGAATATCCATGACCATAATAACTATCAGCTTTACAAGCAATCGCTTATAATTTGATTTACAACTTTATTGTAAGAAATAAAACTTCTATTATCAAACTATTTTGACGATAGAAGTTTCTAATATCCAACCAATATAATGTTAAAAAGGTCTTTACTTCCGGTACCACCTAATCTATTTTTTGACAAGAAAAAAGTCCATTATTCTCATAAGGACTTTCATCATTAGATTAACGATTATCAATATTTTCAGGATATAGATCATGATTAAAAAGACGTTGCTCGGCCATATTTTCATATTTTGTTTTTGGACGACCATAGTTGTAATAGGGGTCAATTGAAATACCACCACGAGGAGTAAATTTACCCCAAACCTCAAGGTAACGAGGGTTCAAAAGCTCCACTAAATCTTTACCAATGGTATTAATACAGTTTTCGTGAAAATCACCATGGTTACGATAGCTAAAGAGATAAAGCTTTAGAGATTTAGACTCCACACAAAGCTGGTCTGGAATATAAGAGATATAGATGCTAGCGAAATCTGGTTGCCCAGTAATAGGACAAAGTGACGTAAATTCTGGACAGTTAAATTTGATAAAATAATCATTATCAGCATGACGATTATCAAAAGATTCCAAAACTTGTGGAGAGTATTCAAAAATGTAAGGTGTCTCCTTACTCCCAAGGAGAGTGAGATTTTTCATTTCTTCTTGTTGTGACATTTTTTCTTCCTTTATTATTAATTTGTTGGACCATAATATGGTCAATTTACACTTTAATATTCTATATATTTTACTTAAAAAACAATAATATTTTCAATTCTAATCTAAATTATTGAAGATTAGACACCACGTTCATTATCATAGAGTAGGGTATGAAGCTGAGGGAGAACACGAACATTTCCCCACGAGTCATCAGCAGCTACTGTCTCCCAGAGCTCTTTGAGGCGATCTAATTGATGTTGGACAATGTTACCCTCTGCTTTTGGTTCAGGATTACCCGCTGAAAGAAACATGACATCTGGCTGATAACGTTTCTGAATCATTTTAGCAAAGGCCAAATCAGCATCATCAAAGACAGGGACCTTAAAAGTAAGCTTATCAGGATCCAGCTGGGAAACAATAAAATCAAGTGTCTCCATATTGACTTCCATCTTAGATGATGGTGGTTTAGGACTTAAGGTTACTTGATCAATCTCCCTTAGCCACTCCTGCCAACGAGACCCTTGTGTTTTAACAGCCAAGGTCACGTCTCTTGCCTTGAGTTTTGAAACAAGCTCAGCCATATTAGCCGCTAAAAGAGCTGGATTCCCTCCAGATAAGGTTACATAGTCATAAGTTCCAAGAGCATCTAGAGCTTCAATAACTTCATCAGCTGTCATTCGTGTTGGTTTTTCTGAACCATCCCAAGTGAAAGCAGAATCACACCAATCACAGTGATAATCACATCCTGCAGTTCTTACAAACATGGTCTTTTGCCCAATAGCTCGACCTTCACCTTGAAAGGTCGGCCCAAAAATTTCAAGGACTGGTAATTTTAGTACTCGTTCTCTAGTCATCTAACCACTCCCGTCTAAACTCCGCAAAAGCTGTCGGTGTCTCATATAGCCGTACATACTCCAAACGAAGTTCACGCTCCTTCGAAAGATATTTACTAGTCGTCTGGAATATCCAGAAAACCATATTTTCTGCAGTCGTGTTCATATAAGGCAAAGACTCATTGAGATAACGGTGATCCAGATAAGGTTCCAAATGATTTTTGTAAATATTCTTAAGGTCACCAAAATCATAAGTCATACCACGCTCATCCAAGTAACCACTTACTGCAATCTGAAGGTGATAAGTATGGCCATGAAGGGACTTACACTTTCCCTCATAATTAAAGAGATGGTGGGCAGCATCAAAAGTAAACTCTTTAGACACCATTGTACGGTGAAGATTATACACTAGTGACTCACCCGTTTCAGTCTTGATTTCTTTCGGTGCAAAAAACATTAAGCATCTCCTTTTTCTGCAAGATATTTTTCAAGACCTTTTTGACGCAAGTGACAGGCAGGGCAATCACCACATCCTGTCCCTATAATACCGTTATAGCAAGTCAGCGTTTTTTCACGAACGTAGTCAAAAGCTCCAAGTTGGTCAGCCAAAGCCCAAGTCTCAGCCTTATCTAACCACATAAGAGGAGTCTGAATAACAAAGTCATAGGCCATAGCAAGGTTGAGTGTGACATTAAGTGATTTGACAAAAACATCACGACAGTCTGGATAACCAGAAAAGTCTGTCTCACAAACACCCGTAACAATGTCAATAATCCCACGTTGCTTAGCTAGCACAGCTGCAAAAGAAAGGAAGAGATGATTACGACCGTCCACAAAGGTATTTGGCACCTCACCTTCCTCAGCCTCAATCTCAATATCAGAAGTTAAGGCATTCTCAGTGATTTGACCAAGCAAAGACATATCCAAAACATGGTGCTTTAGCCCTTGTTCTTGCGCAATCTCTTTAGCTACTTCAATTTCCAAGCTATGACGTTGTCCGTAAGCAAAGGTAACTAATTCAACGGTTTCATAATGTTTTAAAGCCCAAAATAGGCAGGTTGTAGAGTCTTGACCGCCACTAAAGACAACCAAAGCAGATTGACGTTTCATAATATTCCTCTTTATTCGTGATGTCTGGGACACATAAAAAGGCCCCTTGGAAGAGCCCAAAAAACGCCATTACTGGTTTTTTTTAGCGATGGTGTCTCCCAAACATCGTAAATTATTTATTTTTAACAGTGTATCATAGTTAAGAAAAAAAGAAAAGAGCCTAGGCTCTCTTCCTTAGTCAATCTCAGCAATAACTTCGACTTCAATTTTAACATCTTTCGGCAGGCGTGCTACTTCTACCGCAGAACGTGCAGGGAAGTCTGCTTTAAATGCAGTCGCATAAACCTCATTAAAAGGAACAAAATCATTGATATCGCTAAGGAAACAAGTTGTTTTGACAACATGGTCAAAGTCTGTTCCAGCTTCCGCCAAAATAGCACCAACATTTTTAAGGACTTGTTCTGTCTGTTCTTGAATGGTTTCACCAATGATTTCACCTGTTTCTGGTGACAATGGTACTTGACCAGAAGCAAATAAAAGATTTCCTACGATTTTACCTTGAACATAAGGTCCAATCGCTGCCGGTGCTTTATCAGTATGAATAGTTTTTGCCATGATAGTTCTCCTTTGACTAGTATGTTATTATTATAGCAAAATATTCAGAAAATTGAAACATATATTTTCAAAAAGAAAAGAATTACGGCTCTATAATATCTGTAGTGGGTAAAACCACTGTAGAGATTATAGAGCTTTTTAAGTATACACAAAAAGTCCCATAAGAACTATAATGAAGAGCGACAAAACCATCATTGGGAAGAACTCATGAGGATTATTAAGAATACCACAGAATTAATCAGAATTAAAGACCCTAACATCATTATTTCTCTTGTTTTTGAAAACGGATACTCATATCGAGGTTCAAGCAAAACTGGATTATCCTGTATACGAAACTACTTTTTGAAGTATCCATTGGAAATCCGACAACAGGTACAATTTATCACGATGGATATGTCTGGAGCTTATATTCCACTGGCTCGCAAACTCTTTCCTAACACCAAAATTGTTCCTGATCGATTTCACATTATCCAGCACCTTGAACGTGCCTTTTTAAAGACAAGAATTGCCATTATGAACCAGTTTAATAAGAATTCACTACCTTATTGAGATTTAAAAAATCACTGGCGACTTTTTCAAAAGGACAGTCGTAAGCTATCTCTCAACTCCTTCTATTCAAAGACCTTCAGACAAACTTTAGTACCACATGAAATCATTGAGAAGACATTGGTCTTTTCAGAAGAGATCGCTAATGCCTACAAACTTTATCAGCTTTTACTTTTTCACTATCAGGAAAAAAGAGTAGATGAGTTTTTTGAGCTCATTCAAGAAAACTTAAACGTCGTCAATCATTACTTTCAAACTGTCTTTAGGACTTTTCTTAGACACAAGAAATCCATCAAGAATGTGCTAGAAACAGACTATTCAAACGCAAAACTCGAAGCGACTAACAAGTTGATTAAAGACATCAAACGGTTGGGCTTTGGTTTTAGAAACTTCATCAACTTTAAGAAACGTGTCTTCATCACTCTGAACATACAAAAAGAGAAAACCTATCCGGTCCTCTCTAGATGTTAGCTTTTCGTCACCCACTACAGTTGACAAAGAGCCAGAATTATCTCCAGACTAATACTTCTCTTATTATTTCATATACTTTTTGACATAGTCATAGTAGTCTGGTTTTTTCTTTTTATTGAATGCGAAGAGCATTTGTCCTTTAAGAGGTTCTTTAGCATCACTTGGTTCTAGAAAGAGAGCAATCTCTTTAGATTTCGTCGGAAAGAAGACTGTATAAGATGTTTCTTTTCCCTGATCTTTTACTTTTAGCGAATAATAGATAAAGTCATCTTTAGACTTAGGACCATCCACTGTATAGTTATAATCCTGCTCACCAATCTTGACCTTATCTTTCTTAAAAATGCTCTTATAATATTTTTTATGAGCATACTGAGCTTTTCACTCTCCTTGTAAAGAGGAAGTAGATTTGCTACAAGCAGCCATTAAAACCAAACAAAGTAAAGCTGAGAAACCGAGTAACCATTTTTTCATACACTTGCACTCTTAGAAAGTGACTTATGGTTTGATACGGTGCAACATACGTGGGAACGGAATAGCTTCACGGATATGTTTCGTACCAGCTACAAAGGTAACCATACGTTCAATACCGATACCAAAACCACCGTGAGGCACTGAACCATATTTACGAAGGTCAAGGTAGAATTCGTATTCTGTACGATCCATATTAAGTTCATCCATCTTGGCAACAAGTGCATTGTAGTCATCCTCACGCATTGAACCACCGATGATTTCCCCGTAACCTTCAGGTGCCAAAAGATCAGCGCAAAGAACACGCTCAGGATTACCAGGCACTGGTTTCATATAGAAAGCTTTGAAACTTGCTGGATAGTTAACAACGAAGGTTGGAACACCAAAATAGTTAGAAATCCAAGTTTCATGTGGTGAACCAAAGTCATCCCCATGTTCGAGGTGCTCGTAGTCCGTATCTTCATCATTTTCATGGGCTTGAAGAAGATCAATTGCTTCATCATAAGATACACGCATGAATGGCTCAGCAATGTATTTCTTAAGAAGATCTACGTCACGCTCAAGAATTTCAAGAGCTTGTGGTGCACGATCAATAGCACCTTGGATAAGAGCTTTGACATATGCTTCTTGCAAGTCAAGAGACTCATCATGTGACAAGAATGAATACTCAGCATCCATCATCCAAAACTCAGTCAAGTGACGACGTGTTTTCGATTTTTCAGCACGGAAAACAGGACCAAAGTCGAAGACACGACCAAGAGCCATAGCACCAGCCTCAAGATAAAGCTGACCAGATTGGCTCAGGAAAGCAGGTGTTCCAAAGTAGTCTGTCTCAAACAATTCTGTTGAATCTTCAGCAGCATTACTAGACAAGATAGGACTATCAAATTTGATGAAGCCATTTTTATCAAAGAAATCATAGGTTGCATAGATAATGGCATTACGAATTTGTTGGATAGCCATTTGCTTACGTGAACGCAACCAGAGGTGACGATTATCCATCAAAAAGTCAGTACCGTGTTCTTTTGGAGTAATTGGGTAGTTTTGAGACTCACCGATAACTTCGATATCAGTAATATCCAATTCATAACCAAATTTTGAACGTTCATCTTCTTTGACCATCCCAGTTACGTAGATAGAAGTTTCTTGGCTAAGGTGTTTGATAGTATCAAATTTTTCAAGACCTTCTTCTTCACCAAATTTTTCTATAAAGTTTGGTTTGAAAGCAACCCCTTGGAAAAAGGCTGTTCCATCACGCAATTGCAAGAAAGCAATTTTACCTTTTCCTGATTTGTTAGCAACCCAAGCCCCGATAGTGATTTCTTCACCGATGTGTTTAGGTACATCAATAATTGAAACTAATTGTTTAGACATGTAATTACTTCTCTTTTCTTTTAAACTATATTATATTTATTTTTCCATAAAAGCTTTGATACGACGAACAGCCTCTTTCAGAGTATCCAAATCTGTAGCGTAGCTAAGACGAATATTTTCAGGAGCACCAAATCCCGCACCTGTCACTAAAGCCACCTCTGCCTCTTCAAGGATGGCATTGGTAAAATCATTGACATCTGTATAGCCTTTGATTTCCATAGCTTTTTTTACATTAGGAAAAAGGTAAAAGGCACCTTGAGGTTTGATAACTTCAAATCCAGGTACTTCAGCTAAGAGTGGATAAATCGTATTCAAACGTTCTTCAAAGGCTTGACGCATCTCTTCGATAGAAGACTGATCACCGGTTAAAGCTTCAATAGCAGCGTATTGAGAAACTGACGTAAGATTTGATGTCGTTTGACTGATAATCTTCGCCATTCCTGAGATAATTTCTGGTTCTCCGACAGCAAATCCCACACGCCAACCTGTCATTGCATATGTCTTAGAAACGCCATTAATAACAATTGTTTGCTTACGAATAGCATCTGACAAGCTTGAAATTGGTGTGAAAGTATTGCCATTATAGACTAATCGACCATAAATGTCATCAGCTAAAATCAAAATATCATGCTCAACTGCCCAGTCACCAATTGATTGCAATTCTTCTTTACTGTAAATCATTCCGGTTGGATTTGATGGAGAATTAAGCAAGACAACCTTGGTTTTTTCAGTACGAGCTGCTTCAAGTTGCTCAACTGTAGCTTTAAAGTGATTTGCTTCAGTCGTTTGTAAAGTAACTGGAACACCTTCAACCATTTTAACTTGGTCTACGTAAGAAACCCAGCAAGGTGTTGGAATAATGACTTCATCACCAGGATTGATAACCGTAGCAAAGAAGGCATACAAGATAAACTTAGCACCTGTGCCAACAACAATCTCGCTAGGTTTCACAGTATAGCCATAGAAATTTTCCATATAAGTGCTAACAGCATCTTTGAGTTCTGGAAGCCCAGAAGCCACGGTATAAAAACTTGCTTTCCCATTTTTAATAGATGCAATCGCAGCATCTTGAACATTCTTAGGTGTAACAAAATCTGGCTCACCAAGTGTTAAACTCAAGATATCACGTCCCTTAGCTTTAAGAGCTTTAGCACGCGCACTGGCAGCTAAAGTAACACTTTCTTCCATTTGTAATACACGATTTGATAATTTTGTCATTTCATTATAGTCCTTCTACTTTAATAACCTGACCTGAGATAAAATCAACCAGGTAATACCGGGTCCCTGACTTCACTTCCCAAATAGGAGTTTTGCCATATTTTCCTAAGTGTACATAGGCTATGTCCTTGGCACCATAGGCTTTAGCTGCTTTTTTAGCCACTGACTTACTTATACCATCAGATTGCTTATAGATATCGACCACACCTGAATCCTCACTGACGATAAGAGCTAATTTTTCACCCTTACTTGACTGTCCAAGAAGGCCATAATAGGTAGCCTTACCGTTGTAGATATTAAATTCAGAAACAGTATGGATATCTGCTTTGGTCTTAGCTATGGCAATCACTTGCTTCTCAGCATCGACATAAGGCTTTACCGCAACAACTAGTATTGCTGTAATGGATATAATTACAGTCGCAACGAGAACAATCATTCCAAAAATAAGCTGTTGCTTTTTTGTCCACGGTTGTCGTTGTTTACGCATAATGCCTCCTAAAAAAGTTTCTGAGTTTATTATATCAGAAAAAGATAAATCTTTACATAGCTATATCACTAGTAATAACTATCTTTTTATGACTCAGGAAATGCGTAGAAACTCTGTCGTCTTAGAAAATCTTTGCCTAAAAAATTAACACTCTTTTTCTAAGAATTCTTGAATATCCTCTTTTAGCTGCTTAAATGGTGCATGTCTAAGGCTGACTTCTTGTGATACTTCCTTTATGAACAGTTTTCCATAGCTCTTAACTAGGGGACGATTATCCATTAAAAGAATAGCTGATCGCTGTTCTGGTCTTCTTTGGGCACGTCCAATAGCCTGTTTGAAACGTAAAACCATCATCGGGAGACTGTAACTATCAAAAGTACTTTTTCCTTGCTTAGAGAACAAAGACTCTATTTTTTGATAGAAAGGGTCTTTAGGATTGTCAAATGGAAGACGTGTGATAACCTCGATAACCTTATCTTGTTGAGCAAAATCAGCACCCTCCCAGAACGATCCCATACCAAGTAAGAGATTAGTCTCACCTCTATCGAAACGTTTTTTGATGTTAAAAGCTGTCCCATTTTTTTCTTGAGTCAAGTGATGAACTTCCCTATGATCTAACAAATCAGAAACAGCTATCATACTCTTTCGAGATGTAAATAATACTAAAATAGGATATCCCATTGCAGATAGTTCCTGGAGTCGTTTTGCAATTGCTTCTCCATATTCTTCTTCAGAAGAAACGCCAATCATTGGCATGGTTTGATCAATCCAGATAGATTGATTTCGTAAAGCATCCATTGGAAGGCTTACTTTACGTACCTGACTTAGTCCTAATAAATCAGCCACATCGACATCTGGACCAATATCAATTGTTGCTGAAACGATTATCACTTTTTGAGCACTTGGGAGATAATCAGATAATTTCAATAGCTCCTGACGTGAAGCATTTAAATAAGTAACGCGATGTTCCTGATAATAGTCTGTTTCAAGCCAAAATTGACTGTAATGCAGTGTGTTCAATGATGACACCATCTCCATCACATCACTCTCACCTTCAAGTTCAGAAATGGTTTGAAGCAAACGGTTTAATTGCTGCCGATCATACTGCTTCTGAGGGAATTGTTGATGCTCTTGAATTAAATGTCTCACCTCAAACTGCAAATTCTCAAGCAAACGCTGTTGTAACAAAGTCTTATTACCGCTATCAAGAGAACGATGAATATGTTGCAAAAGAGTAGTAAGATTGACTTGATAACGTGAAAACTGTTCCAAAGCCAGAACCATCTTTTGTCCTTCATCAATCACAAGAGTCTTTCCTCGAACAAAATCATGGTCATCTTCCATACGTGTTAATAGATAAGCATGATTGGTTACAACCACTCTAGCTTCTTGACTTTTTTGACAAGACTGCTTCCAAAAATCGTACTCTACAAAAAGACTATCTGCCTTTAGCTTACCATCATGTTTGATTTCATCAAAATAAGCCATGTAGCGTTGTTTCTGTTTAATTTCGTCAAGATCACCAGTTTCGGTTTCAGTCAACCAAACTAAAAGTTGCATTTTATAACGATTAATCAAGCGGTTACTATCCTGACGAAACAAGGTCTGGTAAAAGGCATCTAATTTGATGTAGTTCTGTGGTCCTTTTAGACTATGAAAGTTAATGTTAAAGACTTCTGCTAAGGCCTTGGCCTCCTGACTCATAATCTGATTTTGAAGAAGTTTTGTTGGAACAGCTACTACTACTTTATCGACATCGGCTTGTGCTAACAAAGGGATCAGGTAGCCATAGGTTTTCCCGATTCCAGTTTGAGCTTGGATCATTGAAATATCAATATTGTCAAATTCCCTCCTCACTATCTTCGCAAATTCCTCTTGTTTAGCTCTTGATTCTAAACCTAAGAGAGCAATATTAGTTTCAAAATCTTGAGAAAGCTTACGTTCCGACATGTAAGTCAAAGGTCTACGAAGTACGATACCAGATTCCTCAAGCATGATATATTCCTTTGAAAGGCTGTTAGTTTTACCTTTTATGGCATCACGAATAACCAATTCAGACTCAAAAAGCAAATTATCAGAAAATGTCAAAAGCATATCAATGGTCTGTCTAGGTAAGCTAGCAATCTTATCCATCAAATGAAACAAAAGCTTCCCTGTAGCTCTCGCATCTTCAATTGCCGTATGAGCTTGAACTAAGTCAAGATTTAAGACTCGTGATAAATAAGAAAGATTATATTGTTCTAGCGTCGGATAAAAGACCTGGGCTAATTCGACTGTATCAACACGAGGCGTCCTTAGTTCGTAGCCCTCCATAAAAAGTGCCTCTGCAAGCAAGTTTGCATCAAATTTTACATTATGGGCAACAAAAATACAATCCTCAATCAATTCAAAAACGGTTCTAGCAATTTCTGAGAAATCTGGTGCCTGAGACAACTGTTGATCAGTAATTCCTGTTAAGTGAATAATATGATTATCAAGTTTTTGGTGGGGATTAACGTCACTCGCAAATTCGTCAATTACCCGACCATTTTGCATGATAACAATTCCCACCTGTATTATACAAGCCGTTGATGAAGCCGATGTAGCTTCCAAATCAACAATGGCATATTTATTCGTGCTTTTTTCACTCATAATGACCTTATTATAGCATATCCAGGACACCAAAAAAAGACAAAGCCATCATTCTGATATTGGAAAAATCCTGAATTTCGTGCTAAACTAGAACTATGAAAATAAAACGAATTTTAAATCCTGTTGCCCAGGAAAACACCTATATTTTAGAAAACGAATCAGCCAGCTTAGTCATTGATCCAGGAAGCAACACTTCAAGTATCTTAGCTAAACTCGAGGCAATTGCTAAACCTGTTGCTGCCATCCTCTTGACCCACACGCACTATGACCACATTATGAGCGTTGAAGCTGTCCGTCAAGCTTATAACCACCCGCCTGTCTATGTCGCAGAAGCCGAGAAAGACTGGTTGATGAATCCTGTCCATAATTTGTCTGGTCTTCCACGTCATGATGATATGGAGGATGTTATTGTCAATCCTGCTGACTACTACTTTGATTTTATCAAGGACTATAACATTGGCAACTTCCAGTTTAAAGTTGTTCCAACTCCTGGACATTCTATCGGTGGAGTTTCCTTTATCTTTGAAAAAGAAGAAACTGTTTTTTCTGGTGATGCTCTTTTTAAAGAAGCAGTTGGGCGATGGGACCTTCCTACAGGTAATCACGACCAATTACTTTCTAGCATTCAAGATCAACTTTTCACTCTTCCTAACCACTATCGCGTTTTTCCAGGACACGGATGGGACACAACTATCGGTCACGAAAAAATCTTTAACCCACATTTTTCATAAAAAGAAAAGCCCTTCACTGCTGTTCTCATTTCGGCAAAGTTGGGCTTTTTGAGTACAAAAAAGAAGGCCCAAGGGCCTTCTCATCAGAAACTCTTTTGCGTTCCTATTTAGATTTGATATAGTTAACACCATCTGCTTTAGGTGCAACGGATTTACCGAAGAATGCAGCTAAAACAATAATTGTCAAAATATACGGTGCAATTTGCAAATAGACATTTGGTACATGTGAAATAACAGGTAACTGTTTTCCGATGATTGCCAATGATTGTGACAAACCGAAGAACAAACTTGAGAGCATAGCTCCAACTGGATTCCAACGACCAAAAATCATAGCAGCCAAAGCAATGAAACCAGGACCAGCAATAGTGGTAACAGCAAAGTTGTTTGAAATCGATTGGGCGTAAACCGCACCACCGACACCACCAAGGAAACCAGAAATCATAACACCGTAGTAGCGCATACGATAAACGTTAATCCCAAGTGTATCTGCAGCCTGTGGGTGTTCACCAACTGAACGAAGACGCAAACCAAATCGTGTCTTGAAGATTATCCACCATGAAACTACTGAAACTAAAATGGCTACATAAGCAATCAAAGAAACATTAGTAAAGAAAATCTTACCCAAGATAGGAATGTGACTCAAGATAGGGAAGGAAACAGTTTTAAAGTTATGACTGATAGCCGGTGTTTGACCTGCACCGAAAATAACACGTGTCAAGAAGACAGCCAAAGACGGTGCAATCAGGTTCAAAACTGTACCTGAGACAACATGGTCCGCACGAAAGTTAACTGTCGCAACAGCATGGAGCAAGGAATAAAGAAGCCCAATAAATCCTGCTACCAAGGCCGCAATCCAAGGTGTTGCATCGCCAAAACTATCCGCAAAATTTAAGTTAAAGAGAACACCTGCGAAGGCCCCAATAACCATGATTCCTTCAAGTCCGACGTTTACGATACCCCCTCGTTCAGAGAAAGTACCACCGATACTCGTGAAAATCAGTGGTGCTGAATATTTCAGCATAGAGGCAACAATTAAGGATAAGATTGTAATAAAGTCCATATTAGTTTTGTCCTCCTTTAGCTTTCACTGATTTATGACGAGGGCGGATCCAATATTTAATAATGTAGTTGGCACCAACGAAAAAGATAATCAAAGCTGATACAACATCAATAATTTCTGATGGCACACCAATCATACCAGTTTTACCAACAGACAAGACACCATAGAGAAGAGCTGCAAATGGAATACCAATTGGTGAATTGGCTGCTAAGAGGGAAACGGCCATACCATTCCAACCGATAGCTAATGAAGAATTTTGTACAAAGGCATTTTGGAAAGTCCCAAGTCCTTCTACTGTTCCTCCAAGACCACAGAGTGCACCTGAAATAATCATAGACATGATAATCACTCGTTTTGATGAGATTCCGGCGTACTCAGACGCATTTGGATTAAAACCAACAGATGTAATTTCAAACCCTGTTGTTGTTTTCTTGAGCATGAACCAAACTAGGAATACAGCTACAATAGCAAGAAAGAAACCAATATTGAAACGTGATCCATCTGTTAACGAAGACAGAAAATCTGTTTGGTAACTTGCGGAAGCTGAAACCCTGTTAGAGGCTTCTGATGAACGTAACATATCAGCTGTGAAACCAAAACGGACAATATTGTTAGCAACATACAAAATGATATAGTTCATCATGATGGTAACAATAACCTCGCTTGTTCCAAGGTAGGCACGAAGAATACCTGGAACAGCACCAGTGATACCACCGGCAACTAGACCAATAATGACAGTACAAACAATAGAAACTACTTTAGGTAATTCAGGAAAGGCTAGCGCAAACCACACCGCAGAGGTCCAACCAGCTAAGGCCTGCCCTGGCAAACCAATGTTGAAAAGTCCTGCCTTAGATGCTACAGAGAAACCAAGTGCAATCAGAATCAATGGACTCATCGCACGTAGAATTTCACCAATATTTTTCAAAGAACCAAAGGCCGTTGAGAAAAGATCGTAGTAAGCCCAGAATGGATCATAACCAAAGATTAACATCAAAACAGCACCGACCAGCATTCCCAAGAGGATAGCAATTAAAGGAACTGCCCAATTTTGTGTTTTTTTAGACATTTGCTTCCTCCTTATTCAATTGTCCACCAGCCATAAGTATACCAAGATCTTGCTTATTGGTTTTAACAGGATCTAGGATACCTTGAATCGCACCATCATAGATAACAGCAATTTGATCTGACATATCAAGAATTTCATCCAATTCAAAGCTGACAACAATGATAGCCTTACCTTTATCGCGTTCAGCGATAATACGTTTACGGATGTACTCAATGGCACCAACATCAAGACCACGAGTTGGTTGACTTACAATAAGAAGATCTGGATTACGGTCAATTTCACGGGCGATAACTGCTTTTTGTTGGTTACCACCTGACAAATCACCACCGGCGATTAATTCTCCAGCACCACGAACGTCAAATTCGTTCATCAATTCACTAGCCTTTGCATTTATGATATTATAATTCAAAATACCATTCTTAGAATTAGGCTCCTTATAATAGGTTTGAAGAGCAATATTTTCAGCAACTGTCATCTCAAGAATCATACCATCACGATGGCGATCCTCTGGAATATGACCGACACTCATCTCAGTAATCTGACGTATGGTCTTATTAATGATAGACTCACCCTTAATAGTGATGTCACCAGATTCAATTTTACGAAGTCCCGTAATCGCTTGGACAAGTTCTGTCTGTCCATTTCCATCAATACCAGCGATACCAATTATCTCACCAGCACGCACATCTAACGATAAGTTTTTAACAGCTGGAATGCCTCGATTCTCATTAACCACCAAATTTTTAATAGAAAGAACCACTTCTTTAGGATTTGAAGGAATTTTCTCTGTTTTAAAGGAAACATGACGACCAACCATCATCTCAGCCAAATCGGCATTTGTAGACCCTTCGATAGTAACTGTATCAATTGACTTACCACGTCTGATAACCGTAACACGATCAGAAACCGCACGAATTTCATCCAACTTATGGGTGATAAGGATAATAGACTTACCTTCCTTAACCAAAGTTCTCATGATGTTTAAAAGTTCCGTAATTTCAGAAGGTGTCAAAACGGCTGTGGGCTCATCGAAAATCAAAATATCAGCACCACGGTACAAGGTTTTAAGGATTTCAACACGTTGTTGGGCACCGACAGAGATGTCTGCAACCTTAGCTGATGGATCAACCGCAAGGCCATATCGTTGAGACAATTCTGTAATTTCCTTTACAGCCTTCTTCATATCAAGAACACCACCAGATTTGGTCACTTCACTACCTAAAATGATGTTTTCAGCAACTGTAAAAGCTTCAACCAACATAAAGTGCTGGTGGACCATCCCAATACCCAATTTTGTTGCTTTAGACGGTGAATCAATAGACACAACTTGCCCATTTACCTTAATTGTTCCACTTGTAGGCTGTAAAAGGCCTGCAAGCATATTCATTAAGGTTGACTTACCCGCACCATTTTCACCGAGGAGGGCATGGATTTCTCCTGGTCTCACATCGAGATTGATGTGATCGTTTGCAACAAATTCACCAAATTTTTTGGTAATGTCGTGCATTTCAATGACATTTGGCTTCGTCATACAATCTCCTATCAAAAATAATTATTATATCAGCAAAGGAAATCATAAACTGCTTCCCTTTGCTGAGACAAAAATTGTCCCAGTTTAAGGTCTAAGTGTGTGTACTTAACCTATTATTTGCTAAGACCATCAGTTGGTTTCAATTCACCATTCTTGATTTGATCTTTAGCTTTTACGACTGCATCCTTAATATCTGAAGGGAGACTAGATGTTACGATGTCAACACCACCATCTTTGATACCATAAGTCTTAGTTTTACCACCTTCAAATTCTTTGCCTTTGACTTGATCGTTAGCAATGTCTTTAACGACTGTACCAACCTGTTTAATTGTTGAAGTTAAAACGAAGTTAGATTTTTTCTTATCTGAAGACGTATAGTTTCCTTCTGCTGATTGGTCACGGTCAACACCGATTACCCAAACTTTTTTATTGCTATCAGCGCTAAGTTTTTCATTAACCTCTTTAGCGGCTGTGAAGACACCTGTACCAGTTCCACCAGCAGCTTGATAGATAACATCTGCGCCTGAAGCATACATTGTTGAAGCAATAGTTGAACCTTTAGCAGCATCATTGAATGACTCAGCATATTGAACTTGAACATCAATATCAGGTTTTACAGATTTAGCTCCTGCAGTGAAACCAGCTTCGAAACGTGTAATTGTGTCTGATTTTTGACCACCGATGAAACCAACTTTCTTGTTTTGTGATTGCATTGCTGCGGCGATACCTGCAAGGTAAGCTCCTTCATTATCAGCAAACAATACGCTTTCAACGTTCTTTTGGTCTTTAATTACGTCATCGATGATAACGTAATTAATTTTCTCATTATCTTTAGCTGATTCTGAAATAGCATCGTGAAGTCTAAAACTAACACCAAAGATAAGATTATAATTTTGGTCTACAGCTGATGACAAGTTCGTTGCAAAATCAGATTCTGAGTTTGATTGGAAATATGTGTAACCTGAATCTTTTTCAAGTTTGTTAGCTTTACCCCAAGCTTGAAGACCTTCCCATGCTGATTGGTTAAATGATTTATCATCAACACCAGCACTATCTGTAATAATTGCAGCTCTAACTTTCGAATCAGCTGCTGATCCACCTCGTCCACCACGAGCACAGGCCACAAGACCAAGTACTGCTACAGCAACAAGACCAATTCCAATAATTCTCTTGTTTAATTTCATCTTGAACACTCCTCCTATAAACTTGCAAGAAACCCTGCTTAATAAAGAATATAACAACTAGACTATCGTAAGTCTGTAAAAGAGTATGGTAACAACTCTCCGACTGTCATCACGACTGTCGATTTATCTTCAGCGATAAGAATCACTTTAGAATCCTGTTTAAAAAATTCGGCCATTACTTGACGGCAGGCACCGCAAGGTGAGATGGGTTGCTCAGTGTCACCGTAGACGACTATCATTTCAAAATCTCGATGACCTTCTGAAACTGCTTTAAATATAGCAGTACGTTCTGCGCAATTAGTTAAACCAAAAGATGCATTCTCAATGTTGGAACCTTTATACATCCGACCGTCGTTTTTCAGAAGAGCTGCACCTACGCGGAAATGTGAGTAAGGAACGTAGGCGTTGCCAGCAGCTTCCTCAGCTTCTTCAATAATTTGTGATATCTCAGTATCCACCATCGACACTCTCACCTTCCATTATCGCAACACCCGCAGATGTTCCAATACGATTAGCCCCTGCTTTAATAAAAGCTTGCGCATCTTTATAGGAACGTGTTCCTCCAGCTACTTTAACCCCCATATTTGGTCCTACTACTTCTCGCATGAGTTCAACATCTTCTATAGTTGCTCCACCAGTTGAGAAACCAGTAGAGGTTTTTACGAAGTCTGCTCCTGCAAGTTTGGCAAGTTGACAGGCTTGAACTTTTTCATCGTAACTAAGCAGGCAAGTCTCAATAATGACTTTGACTAGCTTATCTCCACTAGCGTCCACTACTGCTTTAATATCCGATTCAACAAGTTCATTCTGTTCAGATTTTAGAGCACCAATATTGATTACCATATCGACTTCATCTGCACCATTTGAAATTGCATCTCGTGTTTCAAACGCTTTAACAGACGATGTTGTTGCTCCTAGTGGGAATCCAATTACTGTACAAACCTTAACGGAACTATCTTGTAACAAATCAGCAGCAGTCTTTACCCAAGTTGGATTAACACAAACACTTGCAAATTCATACTTTTTTGCTTCTGCAATCAACTTTTCAATCTGTTCAAGCGTCGCATCTGGCTTTAGTAAAGTGTGGTCAATATATGTGTATTAACTGTCATAAATATACTCCTTAAACAAGCTCTCTCATTTGTTAAGAAACAATTTTTAAAATTTTTTTGGCTTCTTACAATTCATTGCTGATTGTAATATAAGCTTTAAATTCATCGATTAGCTCTTCGGTTAGGGCTTGGTCACTATAAATATTAGCAACAGCTTCACCTACTTTGACAGAATCGACCACTTTTTCTCAAAAACAATACCTGTTTCATAATTAAGAGTGTCAGCTTTAGTAGCACGACCAGCCCCTAATTTCATAGCATATTTACCAAATGCTAAAGCTGGTAGTTCAGAAATATAACCCTCTTCATCGGCCAAAACTTCTGTGACATAAGCTGCTGCACTCTTACGATAAAGGTCATCCAAGTCTCCATCTTGAGATTCAATAAGTTATTCAAATTTAAATAGAGCTACACCCTCCACTAAATATTGACGAATTTTATCTGAACTTGATTCAACTCCTATCAAATTTAAAAGAATCTCTGCTAATTCACAAATGAACTCTGTAATGTCTGCACGGCCCTTACCTTGCATAATTTCAATAGCTTCAAAAATTTCAAGACGGTTACCAATAGCTCTACCAAGTGGTTGACTCATATTTGTAATCAATGCAATTGTTTCTCGACCCACTTCACGGCCTAAGGAAACCATTGTTTCAGAAAGGTGCTCAGCCTCTTCCAAACTCTTCATAAAAGCACCTTGACATACCGTAATGTCTAGAAGGATCTTATCAGCTCCCTGCAGCAATCTTCTTAGACATAACAGAACTTGCAATCAAAGGAATTGAATCTACTGTAGCAGTCACGTCTCTAAGTGCATAAAGAAGTTTGTCCGCTTTAACAAGATGTTCTGACTGTCCAATAAGAGAAATACCAATTTCTTTAATTTGTTGAATAAATTCTTCTTTGGTACGTTCGACTTGATATTCTTTTATAGATTCAAGTTTATCAATCGTACCTCCAATATGACCTAATCCACGTCCGCTCATTTTAGCTACAGGTACACCAAAACTTGCAACTAATGGCATTAAAATGATTGTTACTTAATCTTCAACACCACCAGTTGAATGTTTATCAACTTTAATGCCTTCAATACTAGATAAATCATATTGATCACCTGAAGAAACCATCTCTGTCGTTAAATCATGAATTTCACGAATACTCATCCCTTTGTAATAGATTACCATCGCCAGAGCTGAAACCTGATAATCTGGAATGTCACTAGATACATACCCTCAAATGAGATAAGTTATTTCTTCAGTGGTCAATTCACCACCATCACGTTTTTTTCAATTAAATCAACTGTTCTTATAACTTTTCGCTTCTAAGTATGTAATACCCCTTATCTTTTCTTATAATTTCCGAATTTCCAAAGACATCTTCCATCTTCGCTTTAGCAGAAGGTGCTCCTTGTTTCTTCTGGATAACAATTGTTAAACTTCCACCTTTATTAAGGTGATCAAATGCCCCTTCGATAATTTCATGAACTACCTTTTTCCCTGCACGTATTGGTGGATTGGATATTATATAATCAAACTTTTCTGAGACATTTTCATAGATGTTTGATTGGAAAATGTGAGCGACTACTCCGTTACGTTCAGCATTTTTTTTAGCTAAATCTATAGCCCTACTATTTATATCAATCATCGTTGATTGGACGCCTTGAACCTTTGCTAGGCTAATTCCTAATGGACCATAGCCACAACCAACGTCGAGTAGGTTTTTTCCTCTTTGTAAATCTAAAGCATTGAGCAAGACCTGACTACCATAATCCACCATTTTTTTTGAAAACACACCTGCATCAGTATAAAAATGGAAACCTTGACCTAAGAGTGCTACATTAAGATCATGAATATCGTGAGCCGCATCTGGCATCTCTGCATAATACATTTTAGACATATTTTTCCTTCTTTGTGTTCTTATCAAGTCATAGAAAATGATAAACATCATATTAAGTATAACAGAAAAAAAAAGAGAATGCTATATAAATTTAGAAGGAATTCATTAAGAAAACACCTTGATATTTCAAGTATCTCCCAAGTATCTTTTGAAATAAAAATGCTTACAAAATTTGTGTAGCATAACAAAAAAGTAATGTCAACAATTTTGTAAAGGTTTATATTCCTTTTTGTTTTAAATCCATCATTTATTATTTAGTGTTTTGATAAGGCTTATAGGAATTAGTAAATTCTGCTATAATTAAGCCATGTTAAACGAATTTATCAATTTTGAAACTATATCTCGGAGCGATTGGCAAAGATTCTATCAAGAAGATCAAGTATCATTAACCCCAGAAGAACTAGAATCCATTAGGAGTTTAAATGACAAGATTGACGTTCAGGAAGTAAGGGACATCTATCTTCCTTTAATCAATTTGATCCGTATTTATCATCGAGCTGCAGAGGACCTCACCTTTTCAAAAGGGATTTTTTTGCAAAAAGCACAGGCTAACAGACCTTTTATTATTGGTATCTCAGGTTCTGTTGCAGTTGGCAAATCAACAACCAGTCGCCTTCTGCAACTACTTCTTCAAAGAACCTTCCCTAAGGCGAAGGTTGATATGGTGACAACAGATGGTTTTTTATTCCCAAACCAGGTCCTCATAGATAAGGGAATGCTTAATCGTAAAGGCTTCCCCGAATCCTATGACATGCCACTACTTCTCAATTTTCTAGATACCATAAAAAATGGTGGGGATGTCAACATTCCTGTTTACTCACATGAAATTTATGACATTGTACCAGGACTTACTCAGAAAATTAGTCAACCAAATTTCCTAATTGTTGAAGGTATTAATGTTTTTCAGAATCCCATTAACCAACGTCTCTATATGAGTGACTATTTTGATTTTTCTATCTATATTGATGCTGACGTGAAAAATATCAAAACTTGGTATCTTGAACGTTTTCAAACTCTTCTTGAACTTGCTCGAAAAGATGAAAACAACTATTACCATCGTTTTACCAAATTTACAAAAGAAGAAGCTCTTTCCTTAGCGAAAAAAACTTGGAAAGAAATCAACTTGGTAAATCTAAAAAATTATATCGAACCCACACGAAATCGTGCAGAGCTTATTCTTCATAAAGGTGATAGTCATAAAATTGACCTCATTCATTTAAAAAAATAGAAAAAGCTTGCCAAGGGTTCTAAAATAACGTATAATGAGATAGTTAGATAAATTTGGAGGTGAAAACATTGGCAAATATTAAATCAGCTATCAAACGCGCTGAACTTAACGTTAAACAAAACGAAAAAAACTCAGCTCAAAAATCAGCTTTGCGTACTGCTATTAAGGCATTCAAGGCTAACCCAACTGAAGAAACTTTCCGAGCTGCATCAGCAAGCATCGATAAAGCCGCTTCAAAAGGTTTAATTCATAAAAACAAAGCAAGCCGAGATAAATCACGTCTTGCAGCTAAATTGGCTAACTAATTGAAAAACTCCAGTAGGAGTTTTTTTCTTGTCAAAATATTATAAAAATCCTGCTAACAATAGGCTAGCAGGATTTTTAGTTGTTTATTAGACTCCGGTAATTTTAACTTCAAAAATAGTCCCCTTCGGCTGATTGTCCTTGACAATTATTGTTCCTTTAAGTGCAAGAACAATCTGTTGTGCCAAAGATAAGCCCAACCCAAAACCACCTTTTTGTCTAGTTCTAGCTTTGTCTACACAGTAGAAACGATCAAAGATTTTTTTCTTATCTTCATCTGCAATACCAGGGCCATTGTCTGCCACTGTAATATAAAGATGACGATCATTAGTACGAACGGCGAGGATCACCTGGCCATCATCTTCTGTATATTTGATAGCATTATCAAATAAAATTGTCATGAGCTGCTTCAATAGAGTCTTATCAGTTTTGATTGAGCGCCCAACCTGATTTTGAGCAGTAAACACCTTTTCACTTTCTTCAGCAATCGTAGCATAATTGGTAAAGACTTTATCAAAGAAAGAGGAATCTAGAGTTTCAATTTCTGGTTTAATACCATCATCACGACGAGTCAAATTCAAGAGATTGGTCGTCAAAAGACGCATATTTCGGACTTCATCTAGACTATAAGCAATGTTCTCTGAATTGTCTAAAATTGTAGACTCTGGCTTGCGGAAAAGAGACTCTAGACGGTTTTGAATCACAGCAAGTGGCGTACGCAACTCGTGGCTAGCATTCTCAACAAATGTCTTCTGCTTCTCAAGACTTTCCTGTATAGGCCGTCTTGACCATTTTGCCAAATACAAACTAGCCGCGATAGATAGTAGCCAAAAAAAACTCATCATAATGACAATTAGTTTTACATAACGTTCAGTGGCTTCTTCTAATTGCGTCGTATTGATTGCGATAACAACGTACTTAGCATCAGGATAGAAACTATTATCTACTTTTTCAGTAATCAAGCGATAATTTTCCGTTTGATCAAAGTAGTTCTGAGCACTCCCCTTACTAATAACATCAATAGTATTTTTATCTATTGGTAAATTAGATAAGCTAGAAAATTTGTCGACAACGTTTAGGGCCTTTCCATTCTTATCAAGAACTAACACACTAGTATTAGCTGCTACAGTCAAATCATGAGGAGCATCTTCGATTTTTGATTTGATCTTTTTAGATTTTGTCTTATAAACACCCGAATTAGGTATTTTGTCTAGCGATGCTTTGCTATCATACTCCTGATAGATAGTTGCCGTATTATTTTGATCTACATCAGAAGTCAGAAAAAATTCGCGTTTTAGCATTTCCATTTCCAAATAAGAATTGGTCTTAGTTACTGCTTCTTTCAGACTAGAGTCAACATTGGAATAAACTCCATATCTGAGAATCTGCAATATCATAACAGTCATGATAAGGAAAATACCAGAAAAAGTTGCAAAGAAATGGATGAAGGACTTAAAGCCGTCTGACTTGATTCTCCTGAAGAGATAATTGAAAAATTTAGTCAGCATTCTTCAAAATGTACCCCACACTTCTTAAGGTTTGTAGGTTGGTAGCAAAATCAGTCCCCTTAAGTTTCTTACGAATTTTCGAAACATAAACTTCAACAACAGAGACAGTAGTATCACTATCAAATCCCCAAAGACGATCAAAGATTTGCGACTTGGGCAAAATAACGTTTTGATTTTGTAGGAAGTAGACCAATAAATCAAATTCTTTACCGAGAAGTTCTACTTCTTTATCACCCACATAGGTTGAATTTGTAGAAAGGTTGACACAAACATCTCCAAAAGAAATAGTATTTTGATCAAATTTTCCAGAACGTTTCAAAAGTGCCTGAATACGCATCTTCAATTCTTCTAAATAGAAAGGCTTGGTTAGATAATCATCAGCTCCGAGTTTAAAGCCATGCCCCTTATCGTCTAGACTTTCCTTAGCAGTCATGATAATAACAGGAGTCGTTATTCCTTGTTCACGCAATTCTTTAAGAACTGTAAAACCATCTTTTTCAGGTAACATTAAGTCCAAAAGAATCAAATCATAAACACCACTTTCAGCTTCGTAAAGGCCTTCATCTCCATCAAATACTTGCATCACATCTGCAAAGTCATCTAAAAAATCAAAAACTGAGTTCGACAAACTCAAATCATCTTCTACTAGTAAAATTTTAATCATAGTTATCTCTCTTGCTAGGTGTAAAAAACCTAGTCATATATCTCTCTAAGTCATCCTATTATATCGAAAATACACCTAATCTTCTAGTGCATTAATTTCTTTTATTTAGACTCAGTTTACCTTATTTTCCTTAAGAATGGAGCAAAAAAACAGCACCTATAGGCACTGCTTTAAAAAAATATTCGTTATTAGAACAAACCAACTGCTGTTCCATCTTCAGTAACATCCATCTTGAGGGCCGCTGGGACTTTTGGAAGACCTGGCATGGTCATAACGTCACCTGTGAGAGCCACGATAAATCCAGCGCCTGTTTTAGGAACAAACTCACGAATAGTGATATCAAAACCTTCTGGTGCTCCAAGCAAGAATTGGTTATCTGAGAAACTATATTGTGTTTTAGCCATACATACTGGCAATTTATCCCAACCAAATTCTGCCAACTGTTTGAGTTGATTTTTAGCTTTTTTCTCGAAAACAACTGATTTACCACCATAGATTTCAGTAACAATCTTAGTAATCTTTTCTTCCAAGCTATCATCATCCGAATAGAGACGTTTGTAATCAGCATTGCCATTTTCAACAGCATCCACTACTGTATTAGCAAGGTCAATACCACCATCAGCACCATTAGCCCAAACGCTAGCCAATTCAACAGGAACCTTGATTTCGGAACAAAGTTCTTTAAGAGCTGCGATTTCAGCTTCTGTGTCAGCAACAAATTCGTTAATGGCAACAACCGCTGGAATACCAAATTTACGTATATTTTCTACATGACGTTTTAAGTTTGAAAAGCCATCACGAACGGCTTGAACATTTTCCTCAGAAAGATCAGTTTTAGCGACACCACCATGCATCTTAAGAGCACGAAGTGTGGCAACAATAACGACAGCATCTGGAGTTGTTGGTAGGTTTGGAGTTTTAATATCAAGGAATTTTTCAGCACCAAGGTCTGCACCGAAACCTGCTTCAGTGACCGTGTAGTCTGCCAAGCGAAGTGCTGTAGATGTAGCTAGAACTGAGTTACATCCGTGAGCGATGTTGGCAAATGGACCACCATGTACCAAGGCTGGTGTGCCATAAATTGTCTGTACCAAGTTAGGTTTGATGGCATCTTTTAGAATAAGTGTAAGCGCACCTTCGATTTCAAGATCACGTACATAAACAGGTGTACGGTCATAACGGTAAGCAACGACAATGTTAGCTAAGCGTTCTTTAAGGTCATTGATATCAGTAGCCAAGCAAAGAATTGCCATGATTTCAGAGGCTACGGTAATATCAAAACCATCTTCACGTGGGATACCATTGAGTGGGCCACCAAGACCAACTGTCACATGACGAAGAGCACGGTCATTAAGGTCAACGACACGTTTCCAAATAATACGACGTTGATCAATACCTAGGGCGTTTCCTTGATGAATATGATTGTCAAGAAGGGCTGACAAGGCATTATTCGCTGTAGTAATAGCGTGCATATCACCTGTGAAGTGGAGATTGATATCCTCCATTGGAAGAACTTGAGCGTAACCACCACCTGCAGCACCACCTTTAATCCCCATAACAGGACCAAGAGATGGTTCACGAAGGGCAATCATTGTTTTCTTACCAATTTTGTTAAGAGCGTCTGCAAGACCAATTGATATGGTTGATTTACCTTCACCTGCTGGTGTTGGATTGATGGCTGTTACCAAAATCAATTTTCCTGGTTTGTCGTCTTTGACTTCATTGATTTTATCAAACGATAATTTTGCCTTATATTTTCCGTAGAGTTCCAAATCGTCAAAGCCAATTCCAACTTTTTCAACTACTTCTGTGATTGGTTTTAATTCTACACTTTGGGCAATTTCAATATCTGTTTTCATGAGATACTCCTCTATATATTTCTATGTACTATTATAACAAAGATTGATAAAAAACGCACTATTTTTTAGAAATTGCTTTCAAATGTTCGGTTTTTATTTAGCTATAAAAAGTTATAACTTTATTTTATAGGGGCACGTCTCAAAAACACTTACTATTATTTACTAAAATCTCAATTTTTAGTACAATACTACTATGAAAGTTTTGATTACATCAGGTGGTACCACTGAAAAGATTGATGATGTCCGTGGAATCACAAATCATTCAACAGGTTATCTGGGTAAGGAAATTGCTGAACTTTTCTTGGCTAAGGGTCACCAAGTTACCTTAGTAACTGTAAAGACTGCCGTTAAACCTAAACCAAAAGAAAATCTAAAGATTACAGAAATTACCAACGTAGACAGTCTCCTAAAAAGTATGGAGCCACTTGTCAAGGAGCACGATGTTCTCATCCATAGTATGGCTATCTCTGACTATACTCCAATTTATATGACGGATTTCGCTGAGTTGGAAAATACGGAAAACCCCAGCCAACTCTTACATAAGTCTAACACTGAGAGCAAGATATCTTCGGCTTCGGATTATCAGGTTCTTTTCCTTAAAAAGACACCAAAGATTATTAGCCTGGTTAAACAATGGAATCCCAATATTCAGTTGGTTGGCTTCAAACTTCTCGCAAATGTCAGCAAAGAGGATCTTTTCAAGGCTGCTCGTGCTAGTCTTAAACGTAATCAAGCAAACATTATTGTGGCAAATGATTTGGGTGAGATTACTCCAAATCAACATATTGCTTATCTAGTTGACGAAAAAGGTGAAGAGATGGTTACAACTAAGTCTGCAATTGCTCAAGCCTTATATGAAAGGATATGCTATGACTAAACGTATCATACTTGCTGTTTCTGGCTCAATTTCCGCCTATAAGTCAGCAGATCTGACAAGCAAACTAAAGAAAAAGGGATATGATATCCACGTCATTATGACTGAGTCTGCTCAATCCTTTATTACGCCTCTAACTCTTCAAACTCTTTCTAAGAATCCAGTTCACTCCGATGTTATGGAAGAAAAATTGGCTGAACGTATTAATCATATTGACTTAGCTAAGAAAACTGATCTCTTTATTGTTGCCCCAGCTTCAGCAAATACGATTGCCAAATTAGCACACGGCATGGCTGATAACATGCTAACTGCGACGGCTTTAGCTTTGCCAAGCACCACTCCAAAACTAATTGCACCAGCAATGAATACGAAAATGTATGAAAATCCATTGACTAAGAAGAACTTAAAGACCTTGCAAGAAGTTGGCTACCAAGAAATTCTTCCAAAATCTGGTTTACTTGCATGCGGAGATACAGGTCGTGGCGCTCTAGCTGATATTTCTGTCATTATTGAGTCAATAGATAATGCTCTAACAAAATAGTCTTGTTGACAAGAAAAGAAGTTTATGATGAATAAAAAAAATAAATCAAACCAAACGGCACAATTGGCTCTATTAATAGCCACAATGGTCGTTATTGAGGTACTCAGTCAAGCTATCTTTGCTGCTTTTGCACTTCCAATCAAACCAACCCTAACTCATATCCCAGTCATTATTGCTAGTATCATCTATGGTCCTAAAATTGGTGCATATTTAGGCGGTTTTATGGGGATTATGAGTATTGTTCGTAACACTATCGTCTATACAGTAGGCAGTTATCTCTTCAGTCCTTTTGTGGAAGGAGGAACTTGGGCATCTGCTGTCATTGCAATTGTTCCTCGTATTTTAATTGGTATTTTTCCTTACTTTATCTACAAGTTACTTCAAAATCGCCTAGGCTTGACGCTGTCTGGTGTTTTAGGTGCTTTTACAAATACATTTTTCGTGCTTCTAGGTATCTACTTCCTAATCCCTAATTTCTACTCAGCAGGTGGAAAAACTCTAATGGCAACTATTTTCACTATAAACTCTGTTGCTGAAATGGTTATTGCTGGCCTATTAACGCTTAGTATCACACCTATGCTACTTCGATTGAAAAAATAAAGAAAAAACATGGTAATTAGCATGATTTTTTCCTTTAGTTGTGATATAATGTAAGCGTTTAAAAATATAAAGGAGATTGATATGTCTTACACTGAAAATTATCAAAAATGGCTCGATTTTGCTGAATTGCCTGCTTATCTTCGTGATGAGTTGGTTTCTATGGATGAAAAAACTAAAGAAGATGCCTTCTATACTAATCTTGAATTCGGTACAGCTGGTATGCGTGGTTTAATTGGCGCTGGTACCAACCGTATTAACATTTATGTTGTTCGTCAAGCAACCGAAGGTTTGGCGCAATTGATCGACTCAAAAGGTGAGGAAGCTAAAAAACGTGGTGTTGCTATCGCTTATGATAGCCGTCATTTCTCTCCTGAGTTTGCTTTTGAATCTGCGCAAGTTTTAGCAGCTCATGGTATTAAATCTTATGTGTTCGAGAGTCTTCGTCCAACTCCTGAATTATCATTCGCAGTACGTCATCTCCACACATTTGCTGGTATCATGATAACTGCTAGCCACAACCCAGCTCCATTTAACGGATACAAAGTTTTTGGTGAAGACGGTGGACAAATGCCACCCGCTGATGCCGATGCATTGACAGATTACATCCGTGCTATTGATAATCCTTTCACTGTCAAATTAGCTGACCTCGAAGACAGCAAGGCTAGCGGTCTCATCGAAATCATCGGTGAAAATGTTGATGCTGAATACCTAAAAGAAGTTAAAGACGTTAACATCAACCAGAACTTGATTAATGAGTATGGTCGTGACATGAAGATTGTATATACTCCACTTCATGGTACTGGTGAAATGTCGGCTCGCCGTGCCCTTGCTCAAGCTGGGTTTGACGCTGTTCAAGTCGTTGAAGCTCAAGCGGTTCCTGATGCTGACTTCTCAACTGTTAAATCTCCTAACCCAGAAAACCAAGATGCCTTTGCTCTTGCTGAAGAACTCGGTCGTAATGTAGATGCCGACGTATTGATTGCAACTGACCCTGACGCAGACCGTCTTGGCGTTGAAATCCGCCAACCAGATGGTTCATACCTCAACCTTTCTGGTAACCAAATTGGTGCGATCATCGCCAAATATATCCTTGAAGCTCACAAAACAGCTGGTACTCTCCCTGCTAATGCTGCCCTTTGTAAATCAATCGTATCAACTGAATTAGTTACTAAGATTGCAGAAAGCTACGGCGCAACAATGTTTAATGTCTTGACTGGCTTCAAATTTATCGGTGAGAAGATTCATGAATTTGAAACACAACACAATTACACTTACATGTTTGGTTTTGAAGAAAGCTTCGGTTACCTCATCAAACCATTTGTACGTGATAAAGACGCTATCCAAGCTGTTCTTATTGTTGCAGAAATTGCTGCATACTACCGTTCACGTGGTATGACATTGGCAGATGGTATCGAAGAAATCTACAAACAATATGGTTACTTCTCAGAAAAGACAATTTCAGTTACGCTTTCAGGTGTTGATGGTGCTGCAGAAATCAAGAAAATCATGGACAAATTCCGTCGCAATGCTCCTAAACAATTCAACAACACTGATATTGCTAAAACAGAAGACTTCTTGGAACAAACAGCTACTACTGCTGACGGCGTAGAAAAATTGACAACTCCTCCAAGTAACGTTTTGAAATACATCTTGGCTGATGATTCATGGTTTGCCGTTCGTCCTTCAGGTACAGAACCAAAAATCAAATTTTACATTGCAACAGTTGGAGAAACTGAAGCGGATGCTAAAGAAAAAATTGCTAACATCGAAGCAGAAATCAATGCTTTTGTAGGTGAATAGTACTTTTGACTTAGAGCTAAGCTCTAGGTCTTTTTTGATACATGATAATAATGCCCCATATAAGTAATTACAATCTTTCGCTGCTACACCAAGAAACCACCTATAGATTAAATATATAGGTGGTTTTTCTATTATTCAATTACAGTGCTCCGACTTGTGAATGATGCTTAAACAAGGAGTGAGTAGCTTCGTAAATATGACGTGCAGTCTCTGCATTATTCATCGTATAAAGGTGAACTCCAGCAACGTCTTGTGTAACCAAATCCACGATTTGGTCAACAGCATAAGCTAGACCGGCAGCTCTCAGAGATTCAGGATCATGCTCATACTTATCCAAAATAGCACGGAATTTACGTGGCAAATGGATATTTTCACACGTCTTAAGTAAACGTAGGGCTTGGTTACGATTCAAAATAGGCATAATACCAGCATAGATAGGCACATTAATGCCAGCAAGAGTACATTTATCTTGGAAATCGTAGAAGCGTTCATTATCAAAGAAGAGTTGGGTTACAAGACTTGAACAACCTGCATCTACTTTCTTCTTAAGATTTTGAATATCAGAGATTTGATTTGGTGAATCAGGATGACCTTCAGGATAACAAGCACCAATGATATCAAAGTTAGGAGCTTCTGCCTTGATAAACTCAATCAAATCAGTTGCATATCTGAAGTCTTTTAAAGGTTCGACCCCAGGAATGATGTCACCACGAAGTGCCAGGATACGATTTACTCCAACAGCATCTAATTCTCGCAAAGTATCAGCTACCTTTTCTTTGCTCAAATAGATTGCTGGAAGGTGAGCAATAGTAGGAATAGCTAGGTCATTTTGAATATGGTCTGCCAAAGGAACCGTTGTCTCTTTGATATTATATTTGTTATTACTAGCTGTTACACTGATAAAATGGGGTGCCGATCCTTTCATGTCATCAAGGGCAAGCAAGATTTTCTCATTGCCTATGGCTGGATTAGGTGGAAAGACTTCAAAAGAGAGGGATGGTGTTTGGCTTGTCATAAGTTTTACCTTCTTCGTTTTAGATTTTTGTTGAGACAAAAGCATTTTTATTAGTGTCAAGTAAACTCGTAGGAATTATTGATCACATTTTGCATCTAGCTTGATTACAAAAATCTTTAGAAAATTATTCACTATTGAAAACCTTCTACATATAGGAAAGAAGATTTTCAAGGTATTATAACTTCTACTTACAAGTTTTTGCGAGCCGCTTTTGCTGCTTCTAGAAGCTTGGTTAAGCTTTCTTTAGTTTCTTTAATACCACGAGTCTTCAAACCACAGTCAGGGTTGATCCATACTTTACTACTTGGAACTTTAGCCAAGATTGCTTCGATAGTGTGGTCAATTTCACCGTCTTGTGGGACACGAGGTGAGTGGATATCATAAACTCCAGGTCCAACTTCTGTTTGGAAGTTTTGTGCTTTAAGTTCATCCAAAATTTCAAGGTTTGAACGACTAGCTTCAAAAGAGATAACATCTGCATCCAAGTTGTCGATAGCTGGAATGATATCTGTAAATTCTGAGTAACACATGTGTGTGTGGATTTGTGTGTCTGGTGCTACTGTTGAGTGTACCAAACGGAAGGCTGGAATAGCCCAGTCAAGGTAGTCTTCGTACCAGTCACTACGACGGAGTGGCAATTTTTCACGAAGAGCAGCCTCATCGATTTGGATAATCTTAATGCCTGCAGCTTCGAGGTCAAGCACTTCATCCTTGATAGCAAGAGCGATTTGAAGAGTTGAATCTTTAATAGAGATATCTTCACGTGGGAATGACCAATTGAGGATTGTAACTGGCCCAGTCAACATACCTTTAACAGGCTTGTCAGTACGGCTTTGTGCGTAGCTAGACCATTTTACAGTGATTGGATTAAGACGAGTGACATCACCCCAGATGATTGGTGGTTTTACCCCACGCATACCATATGATTGCACCCAACCATTTTTAGAGAAGAGGTACCCAGACAAGTTTTGACCGAAGTACTCAACCATGTCATTACGTTCAAACTCACCATGTACAAGGACGTCAAAGCCAACTTCTTCTTGCCATTTAATCCATTCATCTATAATTTCAGCAAGAAAGGCATCATATTCTTCCTGAGACAATTCATTCTTACGGAAAGCCAAACGTTTGGCACGAACTTCCTTAGTTTGAGGGAATGAACCGATAGTTGTTGTCGGAAGCAATGGAAGTTTGAAGGCATCCTTTTGAATGGCTTCACGTTCTGCGAAAGCCGGTAAACGTGTGTAATCTGCTTCTGTCAAACCTGCAATACGAGCACGAAGTTCAGCATTTGCACCAACACGTTCAATAGCAAAGAGCTCTTTGTTAGCAGCAAGTGATTCAGCACCTTGACCATTACGGATAGCATCCAAATCACGAAGTTCATCTAATTTTTCAACGGCAAAAGCAAAGTGGTTCAAGATTGCTGGTTCAAATTCTTCATTAGCAGTCGTAAATGGCACATGAAGAAGTGAGCATGAGCTTGTCAATACGATTTTTTCAGCTGGAATTTGTTCAAGAACAGCCAAGCTCTTTTCGTAGTTGTTGCGCCAGATGTTTTTACCATTGACAATACCTGCATAGAGAGTCTTGTCAGCTGGGAATCCACCTTTGACAAGTTCAAGCGTCTTCTTACCTTCGACAAAGTCAAGACCGATAGCATCTACTGGCAAGTTTACAAGATCATTGTATACATCACGAACATCACCAAAGTAAGTTTGAATCAAGACCTCAAGGCCTTTCTTGTCAGCCAAGATTTTATTGTACAGATTCAAGAAGAGTGCTTTTTCGTCAGCAGTCAAATCTTTAACAAGTGCTGGTTCATCAAGTTGGATACGAGTAGCACCAAGTTCAGCCAATTTTGCAAAGACATCTTGGTAGGCAGCAATAAAGCTATCGACGAATTCTTCTGCTTTCACACCATCTTCGAAATCAGACAATTGAAGGAAAGTGAATGGTCCAACCACAACTGGGCGAGTATCCAGACCCAAGTCTTTGGCTTCTTGGTACTCATCAAAAATCTTGTGACCAGCCAATTTTACTGCTGTTGTTTTTTCAAATTTTGGAACGATGTAATGGTAGTTGGTGTTGAACCATTTCTTCATTGGAAGAGCACGCACATCCCCCTTTTCACCTTGGTAACCACGTGCCAAAGCAAAGTATTGTTCCAATTCAGTTAAATCCAAGTTTTTCACAGACTCAGGAACTACGTTGAAAAGGAAGGCCGCATCAAGGAAGTTATCGTAATGAGAAAAGTCATTTGAAGGAATTTCAGTAATACCTTTTTCTTTAACAATATTCCAGTGTTTTGCACGCAAATCTTTAGCAGCCGCTAAAAGTTCGTCTGCAGTAATTTCATTTCTAAAATATTTTTCTGTAGTAAATTTTAATTCTCGGAATTCACCCAAACGTGGGAAACCAATGATAGTAGTTGACATCTTGTGTCCTCCTCTTTGTTGTTGATTTAATCTTACCAAAGAAATAAATATCTGTATAATTGTTATCAGTTTTCAATATATATAGTTTTAAACTATATCCTATAAAATAAAGGATTTCTGGTCTCGTTGTCTTATTTTTAATTAGATATTTGTATAGCTAATAACTATATAGGGAGATGATAAGGTCATTTTTATCAAAAAAACCTCTAGACTTTTGTCTAGAGATATATCTTACTTTTTCTTCTTTAATATTTAGTAATCAACTCATCTATGTTCACTATTGCGTAGTAAAGTCATAAAATAAGGCGTTTTAATCAAAACTAAATCTTAAACTCGTTCTTGAAGCCAAGAAGACGTATAGGACATGTTCTCACTGTTATAGCTATTCCAAATAAAATAGCCCAAAATCACCAAGACCACTAGGAAACATATTCCCAATACTGCTAACCAAATGATTTGTTTCTTTAAACTATCATACTCACTCATATAGCCATTATGAAGTTTTATAAGCTCGTCTCTCTTTTTATTGCTTGACTCTTTTGCAATGGCAATCTCAAGCTCGTACATTTGATGTTTCCAAGAATTCCGCTTGGAAGTCACTTTTTTCAATTTTTTATTTGAAAGACTACGGTTCCCTTTCTCAAATTTATTTTTTTTAGTCATATTTCCCTCTAAAATCTTCTTTTAGTTCATATCATTATAACATATGTAAAACTATCTGAAAAGTTCATTTTTGGTTAAAATTTTAAGAAAGAGAATTAAATCATGAAATAGAACCAGAGGCTATCTTCTTATGTTATACTCTATGTATGCATAAGAAAACCGTTATTGATTTTAAAGAACTTGGCGTCAGACAAATCTTCACTCACGCCATAAAAGAGATAAAAACCAAAGACATTAAGGAAGTTAAATCACTTATAAATCAAATAGAAGCCTATCAAGAAAAAGGCTATTTTGCTGTAGGCTATGTAGCCTATGAAGCTTCTCAGGCCTTTGAACCTAAATTTCAAATTTTTGATAGCCCATTAATGTCAGAGTATCTTCTCTATTTTACTATTCACGACACTGTTCAAACAGAGTCTATCCCTCTTGCTTATGAGCCTGTTCCCTTACCAGAATCTTGGCAAGAACTAACTTCTGCAGAGGAATACAAGGCTGCTATTGAGCATATACACCACCATATTCGTCAAGGAAACACCTACCAGGTCAATTTTACCGTCCAACTTCAACAGAACATAACAGCTGATCCATTTGCCATCTACAACCGATTGGTTGTTGAGCAAAATGCACATTACAATGCCTTTATTCAACATGATGATGTCTCCATCATTTCCATAAGTCCTGAACTCTTCTTTAAAAAAGATGGTGATATATTGACCACACGTCCTATGAAAGGGACAACAAATCGTGGCTTGACAACTGAAACTGACCTTAAACAAGCACAATGGCTTGCTCATGATCAGAAAAATCGCTCTGAAAATATGATGATTGTAGATCTTCTTAGAAATGACATGAATCGTATTTCAAAAATAGGGAGTGAAAATGTAAAAAGACTTTGCCAGGTTGAACAATACTCTACTGTTTGGCAAATGACTTCAACTATTGAGACGCAACTCCTACCAAACAGTCGTTTGGATGACATCTTCCAAGCCCTTTTTCCTTGTGGATCTATTACAGGAGCACCAAAAATAGCTACTATGGCAATTATTAAAAACGTCGAAAAACAAGCTCGAGGCGTCTATTGTGGAGCCATTGGTATCTTGCTACCTAATGGACCAACTATTTTCAACGTAGCCATCCGAACACTTCAAATGCAGGGAAACAAGGCTATATATGGAGTAGGCGGTGGAATCACCTGGGACAGCAAATGGGAAGCTGAATATGAAGAAACAAGGCAAAAATCAGCTATTCTATACCGTCAAAATCCTAGATTTGATCTTATCTCAACTGGACGGATTCATCAAGGTAAACTACTCCGTCTTAAAGAACATCTCAATCGTCTACAAGAGTCCAGTCGCTACTTTGCTTATCCTTTTAATAAAGAAGAAGTTCAAAATCAAGTCGAAGATTTGTGTCAGTCCCTTGATTTTGACACAGACTACCGTCTTAAATTGTCCCTTGCAAAAGATGGTAAACTTACTTTTGAACATGCCCAATTAACAGAATTAGACGATGATTTTTGTCAAGCAAGATTAGTTAAGCAAACACATCCTTTGAATAACCCCTATACCTACTTTAAAACAAGTTATCGACCACACATTAGTCTAGGACCTCATGAGCAAATCTACTATAATCAAAAGAAAGAACTTTTAGAAACTTCTATCGGTAACCTCGTTCTTAAAATCAAGGACCAACTCTACACTCCACCTGTTCACCTCGGTCTTTTAAACGGTATTTACAGACAAAGCCTCATTGCTAATAATCAGGTCACAGAGAAAGTTTTGACTCTGGAAGATTTAAAACAGGCTCAAGCCATCTATGGCTGTAATGCTGTGAGAGGGTTGTATGAATTGAGGGTAGATTTCTAAAATATGGATTTAAAATTGTGAAATTTCATTTTCTAGAAATCAATCACTACTTCTCTTGATAAAAAATCAACAATTTAATAGTAAAATAAAGTATAATACTTACTGACAGTTATTAAAATTACTGCTTCCATTAGGTTTTAAATTTTTGAACATTCTAGAAAGGATAAATACGTTTAATGAAAAAATTTAAAGGCTTAACTTCTGCAGAAGTTCAAGCAAGTAAAAATGCTTATGGCGATAATAGGCTCTCTAGTAAAGAGGCTAACTCGCTGCTTTCAATTTTTATTGAAGCCTTCCAGGATCAATGGATTCTCATCCTCTTGGCTGCCTTAGGATTAAAAATCATCTTCAACTTTGTTGCAATAATTTTCCCTGCTATTGGGGAAGCTAATTGGTATGAGGTTATCTCACTAATTTTTGCCATTTTGATGTCTACAGGGTTCTCAGCAGTCTCTCAATACCGTAATGAGCAAAAATTCAATATTCTCCAAGAAGAGGCTTCAAAAACTAATGCTAAGGTTTATCGTGATGGTGAACTTAAAGAGATTCTCGTGGATGATATTGTAAAAGGGGATCAAATTCTCCTTCAATCAGGGGACAAGATTCCAGTTGACGGTATTATCTTGGAAGGTAAATTAAAAGTAAACCAAGCTGTCTTAAATGGTGAAAGTGAGGATGCCACAAAACTTCCTCTTGGTGACCAAGAAGAGCCAGATTCTTCAGACCTCTTTACAGAATTTAAGGTCTTCCGTGGTACAGTCGTAACTTCAGGTGAAGCTGTTATTGAAGCTACACAAATTGGTGATAACACCGTTTTAGGAAGTATCAATACGTCTCTTCAAGAAGATAGTAAAGATTCACCATCTAAAGAAAAACTTAAAAAGCTTGCAAGAAACATCGGGGTCCTGGGTTATAGTGCAGGTGCTGCCTATTCAGTAATCAACCTTGTATTAGGCTTTATTGCCCTAAATAAAGCTAACAACCTCAATGGTGGCTCGATTTTCCTTCTTATCATTGAAACAATTCTCTATGCGGTTACAATCATCATCATGGCTGTCCCAGAAGGACTTCCAATGGTGTTAGCACTCGTTTCCTCAATGAACTCAGGTCGACTTTTAGCTCAAAATATTCTAGTCCGCCATCCTGATACTATTGAAACAGCTGGATACATGAATATTCTCTTCAGTGATAAGACTGGTACAATCACAGAAGGTAAACTATCTGTAGTTGACTTCTTCCTTGGGGATGGAACACTTTATGCAGCTACTGGTGAAACCGATGCTCCAGATTTTGATACGATGTCAGATAGTCTTAAAGCTGAAATGATTAATGGTATCGGTCTTAATAACGATGCCATGGTTGCTGATGGCAAGGCTGTTGGTAGTAATGCTACTGACCGTGCACTTCTTGACTTCTTGATTGGACGTTCTCAACTTGATTTCGATACTAATACAATTACTGAGAAGCAACAATTCAACTCAGCAACAAAATTCTCAAGTGTAACGACTAACGATGGAAAAACCTACATCAAAGGCGCTCCAGAATTTGTCCTAAATGACTGCTACTATTATCTTGATAAAGATGGTCATAAACAAAACTTTACAGATGATATTAAAGCTCGTTTTCAAGAGTTATCATTGGAACAAGCTAACCGTTCAATGCGTTTGCTTGCCATCCTCAATACAGATGGTAATGATAAAGTCTTGATTGGTATCGTATGTATCCGTGATAACGTTCGCTCTTCAATTAAACAAACCGTTGAAACAATGAACCGTGCGGGTGTTCAAGTAGTTATGGTAACCGGTGACCGTAAAGAAACTGCTGTTGCTATCGCTAAAGAAGCAGGTATTGTCACTGGAGAAAATGATCTTGTCCTTACTCACGATGAACTTTCTGCTCTCTCAGATCAAGAACTTAAACAACAATTGCCTCACTTAAAAGTGGTAAGTCGTGCCCTTCCAATGGATAAAAAACGTCTTATTGAGGCAGCTCAAGAACTCGATATGGTAGCTGGTATGACGGGTGATGGGGTCAATGACTCACCAGCCCTTAAATCAGCTGATGTTGGTTTCTCAATGGGTGATGGTACTGAAGTCGCACGTGAAGCCTCAGATATCGTTATCTTAAACAACTCATTGACTTCTATTGAGAAAGCCGTCCTCTATGGACGCACCATGAGTAAGTCAGTAAGTAAATTTATCATCTTCCAATTAACTGTTAACGTAACAACTATTGCCATGTCACTTCTCTCACCACTTTTGGGTCTCAAAGAGCCATTTACAATCATCCAAATTCTCTGGGTTAACCTTATCATGGACACACTTGCTGCCCTTGCCTTTGCTGAAGAGCCTGCGCTGGATCGTTATATGAACGAAAAACCAGTATCTAAGAAAGCAAATATTCTTACTGGTTATATGAAATCTGCTATCGGAGTTGCAAGTGCCTTCATTACTATTATATGTTTATCCATTCTTAAAAATGTTGGTGGTATCCAAGAATTTATCACAAATGGAACTGGTAACTTTGAAATGGTGACAACCTTTACATTTACAGTATTTATCTATGCTATTATTTTCAATTCATTTAATACACGTAGTAATGGCTTCAATATTTTTGAACATATCGGTAAAAATAAGAAATTCTTAATCGTTATGATTTCTATTGCTGTTGTTCAAACCCTTATTATTCAATTTGGTGGAAAACTATTTAGTACTGTTCCGATGGATATTCAACACTATATCATTGCTCTTCTTATTGCTGTATTGATTATACCAGCAGATTTCATTCGAAAAGCTCTAACTAAAAACAAATAAGATATGAGGTATTGCAAATCTTCAAAGTGAGCAAAAGGATTGGGTTTTACTCCCAATCCTTTTTCTAAATTTCTAAAGGTAACCTATGAAAAAATAAGAGCAATATTATTCTATTATTGCTCTATAACAAGAAAGGCTTTAAATGAACTGCACCCCAAAAGTTAGACAGACAACATCTAACTTTTGGGGTGTTTTTATTATGAAATTAACTTATGAAGATAAAGTTCAAATATATGAATTGAGAAAGCAAGGTCAAACCTTCAACCAACTTTCAAAACAATTTGGTGTGGATGCTTCTGGATTAAGATATATGACGAGATTGGTTGAACGTTACGGAATAGAAATTATGAACGTTACGGAATAGAAATTATCAAGAAAGGTAAGAATTGTTACTATTCCCCAGAATTAAAACAAGAAATGATTGATAAAGTGCTACTTGAAGGTTGTTCTCAACAAAGTGTTTGCCTGGACTAGGGCTTCCCAAATCAAGGATTGCTTAACAATTGGATAGCACAATACAAAAATGGGTATACTATTGTTGAGAAAACAAGAGGGAGATCGCCTAAAATTCGTCGTAAACGCAAGTATTCTTCATACCAAGGAGAAGTTGGCAAAAAAGCAGATAACCTTAGTGACCAAGGTTGGCAATACCAACATTAGTGTTATCATCAATTTTTAGAGGGTAAAGGAAGCCAACCGTCCATGTCACGTAAGGGGAAATAGTCCAGACAATGGTATGAAGGAATCCTTCTTTGGCATTTTAAAATCCGAAATGTTTTATGCTTATGAGGTTACCTTTCAGTCACTTGAGCAATTGGAACAAGCTATTGTAGACTATATTGATTACTACAACAAACTAATCAAGGTAAAATTAAAAGAACTTAGTCCTGTTCAATACAAAACTAAATCCTTTGGATAAATTAGTTGTCTAACTTTTTGGGGTCAGTACAAATCGAGCTTTTTTCTTTATGTTACTTAAACTGACTAGGAGTTCCTGTATATCCTGACCAATCCTTACTATAAAAGCGATCATTCAATTTATAGCTAGGTGCAGGTGTTGGATTACTAACGAAAGAATCAACGACCCTGTCAAAGGCCACCCAACCTTTCCAGCCCATATGAATAGTGTCTTGCATAAAGTAAGGTTGATCGCCATCTTTTGAGAAATCTGCAATATTGGTAAATCCTTGACTTTCCAATTGATAACGGATTTTAGAAACCGCAGCATCATACATGTCCTGATTAAGTCCAGTATAAGCCATCCACTTGCTATTAACAGGTGGAATGACAAATATAACATTTGTATTTGACTTGGCAAATTGATTAAGAACCAGCTGTAAATCACCATATTCTTGAGAAACTTCATAGGAAAGATTTTTCTGGAAACCTTTAAGTTTACCAATTTTCTTAGATAAGCGTTCCTTATAAAAACGGTCATCAATTCCAAAGTCATTTGATTTGGTATGTGCTTCTGCATCTCTTACAGCAACCTGATCAAGGGCATCATAAGAGAATTTGTCTGGTAACTTTTTAAGATAAGGAAGAACCTTCTTGTCATAATTAGCGTTATTTGGCGCTGCTAAAGGGCTAAACAAGCTATCTTCTCGCCTATTTAGCTCTGTCATGAATTGAATATAGGTTTTATCGACAGTATTGAGATCTTGTCCTTTGGCCACTTTAGAAAGTTGAGATTTCATCGTTATCTCAGGTTTCATCTCTAAGATACGTTTAGCAGCATACTGTGAATTTGCATCCGTCTGATTTTGACTTAGGAAACTACTAAGTTGGTCATTATTAAAGAACTGCTGAAAAGCTGCAGAATTATAACCCTTTTTAGTGAACCATTGCGGAGACAAGACGTACACAGCTGTACCGTTTTGTAATTCTGGAAGCATTTGTTGCATTCCCAAATATTGATTTAGAGAAGCTGACCCACGTTGTCCAATAAAGTATGGGCGATAGTTACGGTCGTATTTTTCTGCTAAAACAGCTGGATGAAGGGCATCAAAACGTAACCACTCACTAGACCCAAAGTAAGGGACAAAACGATGATTCTGGTCCGAAAGAGCGGTAGTTTTATTTTTCCGACTTTTAAAGTTCTCATTCGTCAGCGTTACTGCACTACGTTTTTCAGCCTCATAACTATATTTTCTGCCTTGTGGGTAGGCATATATAACTACTACTACCAAAATCAGGGCACAAATTACTGGACCAAAAATCTGCCATAAACGCTTAAGCATTGCGAAGCTCCGTTACCCCTTCAACAATCTTATTAGCTGTGTTCCAATCATCACGACCAAATTCTGAAACTGGGACACGAATATCAAAACGTGATTCCAATTCAACAATAAGTTCAACAGTTCCCATTGAATCAAGAATACCAGCATCAAAAAGGTCTTCATCCATCATGCCTGACACATCTTCCATGAACAGTTCATCAATAATTTCAATAACTTCTGATTTTACATCCATTTTTAAATTTCCTTTACTTATTTTTTAGTGAACCAGAGATCATTCAAGAATCCAGAGAAAATCAAGAATGATAGCATAACTGTATTAAAGGTGATAAAGATTCCCAAAGCCTTGGTCCATTTATTTTCGGGGAGAGGCTTAAGTCCTGCTTTTTTACGCTCTTTATTAACGGTTTTCTTTTTACGTAACCAAGCATCGTTAATACCTAGACCAATACCATGGAATATACCATAAGCAATATAGTACCAAGTAAACCCATGCCAAAATCCCATAACCATCATATTGATGATATAAGCAACATTAGATGTGGTGTTACGATTTTTGAAAACCTTATTTCGCATGAGTACCATGACTAAGCGCATAAAGACAAAATCACGGAACCAAAACGACAGACTCATATGCCAGCGATTCCAAAATTCCTTCATATCACGGGAAATGAACGGTTTGTCAAAGTTAATAGGACTCTTAATCCCCATTAGATTTGAAGCTGCGAGAGCAAACATTGAGTAACCCGCAAAGTCAAAGAAGAGATCAAACCCATAAACGTACATAAAACCTAGTGTGGGTAGATTAAAGAAACCGCCTTGACTCAACGCTTGTGCTTTTAATTGTGGTAAAAGCATACTTCCAAAAATCTGAGCTAAAACAAACTTATAAAGAAAACCAAGCATAGTATATTTTACAGCTTGCTCTAACATGTTCAGCAGCTCGTCACGATTAGGAATTGACTGATAATCTTCATTAAAACGTTTGAAGCGATCAATGGGACCACTTGTGAAGGTAGGCATAAAGAGCATGAAGCGTAGGAATTCCCCTAGTGTGAACTCTTTAAGCACTCCATCACGCATCTCGATAATCATACCAACCGCACGGAAGGTTAAATAAGAGATGCCGAGAAAGTTTAAAAGTGACTGGGTTCCGTTAATGGTAGGCTCTACCTTAACAAGAATCAAGGGAAGAACAACAAGAAACGAGTGCAAATAGAAGACCCATTTATTATCCCTTTGACTGCGATAACGATTGTATGAGTATACCCAGATGATTTGCCAGACAATATAGAAAAGCAAAGCTAAGATTTGGCCAGCATGGGTACCTGTCAGAGCAAGAACGATAAAGGTAATACTTACCAAACATTCATAAATAGCAAAGCGCTTTTTAAAGAATAGACCTATAAAGATTGGTAATAAGGCTATCCCAAGATAGATGAAATAGAAAGGATTACCGTAGGGTTCTAAATGGGGAAGCTGTTTCAAGAAGTCTATCATCGGTTATTAACCTCATTGATAAGCCCCTTGATATCAATTTTCCCATTTGGTGTAAGAGGCAAGCTCTCACGATAGAGGAACTTAGTAGGCATCATGTATGACATCATGATATCTTCTAAGTCAGCTTTGATAGCCTTAGTAATATCGATGTCACGCTCAAACTGGTCACGTACGCCATCCTTAAGAATCACATAAGCCAAGAGGTTCTGAACCTTATGGTCTTTGTTATAACGTGGGACAGCTACTGCTGAATCGATATACTTAGACTTATTAAGGTTTTGGGAAACATCTTCTAACTCAATACGGAAACCATTAAATTTAATCTGAAAGTCCATACGACCACCGTAAAGAAGGAGACCCTCATCAGTCATAGTACCCACATCACCAGTATGGTAGGCAGGTAGACCATTAAACTCGAAGAAGGCTTCCGCAGTCTTTTCAGGATTGTTCATATAACCTTTTGAAACTGCAGGACCCGATACGATGATTTCACCCTGCTGACCATTTGGAAGGATATTACCGTCTTCATCGATTATATAAGTTGGTGAATCTTCCTTGGTATAACCAATCGGTAGACGATTAAGAGTAGCTAGCATCTCATCAGTTATCGCTACTGCTGACAAGGCAACAGTAGCCTCAGTTGGTCCATAAGCATTGACAATACGTGCTTCTGGGAAACGTTGGCGGAGTTTCTGAGCAGTCTTGACAGTCAACTCTTCCCCATCGAAATATAAATGCGTAATTTCTGGCATCTTCTCTGCATTGAAGTCTTCAGACAACATTGCCATATCTGCAAATGATGGCGTGGATGTCCAAATGGCAATTGGAAGTGAAAAGATAGTTTCAAAGAGTTGCTTGAAGTCCTGAGTAATAGCTGAAGGAAGCGCATAGAGTGTTCCTCCAAGTGCCAAAGTTGGCGCCCAGTACATTACTGATAGGTCAAATGAATAAGGCGGTTGAGCCAACATTTGAGGACGTTTTGGAGTCGCAAATTCCTTGTCTGTAATCATCCAGTTGGTGAAACTAAGAAGGTTATTATGCGAAATCTGAACCCCTTTAGGTTTACCTGTAGTCCCTGATGTGAAGATGATGTAATAAGTATCATCACCTTTAACAGGATGGGTTACTTCATAAGTAGTCTTGTTAGCAAAACTTTCCTTCACTTGATCCAATGTCAAGATTGGTGCTTTAACATTCTCTAGTGGAAAGGCGTTAATAGCAACAATCAGACTTGGCTCTGCCACTTCAACGATAGCTGTCACGCGCTCAAGAGCTGAGTGACTATCAATTGGAATATAGGCGTGACCAGATTTAGTTAAAGCTACGAAAGTTGCCAACATTTCATATTCTTGACCGCCATAAACTACAACAGGTGATTTTTCTGGGATATCAAGGCTATCAATCTTAGCAGCTAAACTATCCGAATCGGCTTTCAAATCGCCGTAAGTATGGACTTCCCCTAAAATATTGTAAACAGGAAAGTCGGGTTGTGATTGAGCAAACTGCTCAATCGTTTCAATCATATCTTTAATTTTTGTACTTGTCATTATTCTTCCTAAAATTCGTTATAGATAAAATTACCTTGACCTTGTCCTAGGTAATTGTAGAGATAAATTAGGGCCATAAAAATGGCGAAATAAAGCAAAGTTTGTCCTAAAAAGACAAGGACATTTTTGTGTTTTAACATTCTAATTTTCGATACCTTTTTCATATAATATCCTTTATATTTTACCATCTTATCGGTATTTTTTCCAAAAAAAAATAAATCAATTTCATTTCTTTTCCATCTTTTACTTTCATTAATAAATAATACATTTAATAGCAAAAGAAACAGAGCCTAAACGCTCTGCAGTTTTTAATTATTTTGTGTTTTTTTGGGCTGTCTGCATACGATAGTACATTCCCTTAGTCCTTATTAATTGATTATGTGTTCCATGTTCAACGATATCACCATTATTCATTACCAAAATAAGGTCTGCATTCTCAATGGTAGATAATCTATGAGCAATAATGAAACTTGTCCGACCTTTCATCAGTTTAGCAAAAGCTTCTTGAATAAGGAGCTCCGTACGGGTATCAATACTTGATGTTGCTTCATCCAAGATAAGAATTTTAGGAACATTGACAAATATACGAGCAATAGTTAGTAACTGACGTTGACCTTGTGAAAGAGATTGCCCTGCATCTCTCAAGAAAGTGTCATAGCCTTGAGGTAATTGTTTAATAAAGAAATCAGCATTCGCTGCTTTGGCTGCTGCAACTACTTCCTCTCGACTAGCTTTTGGATTGCCATAGGCAATATTATCATGGATAGTAGCTACTTTAAGCCAAGTTTCTTGTAGAACCATCCCAATCTGCTTGCGAAGACTCTCACGGGTATAATACGTAATATCTCGACCGTCTAGCAAAATTTGACCCTTATCCAAGTCATAAAAACGCATGAGAAGATTAATCAAAGTAGATTTTCCTGCTCCTGTTGGACCAACAATAGCAACGGTACTCGCAGCGGGAATATTAATACTCAAATCCTTGATAAGAGGTTTATTTTGCAAATAGCCAAATTGAACATGATCAAATTGAAAATGTCCCTGAACTTCTGCTTCGTCCAAAACCGCATTTCCCGTTTCTGGCACTTCATCTTCATCTAAAATCATATATAGACGATCAGCACAGGCTAAAGCACTTTGAAGTTCAGATAGGACAGATGAAATGTCATTAAAAGGTTTGGTATACTGAGTGACATAGTTTAGGAAGGTGGTCAATTGTCCCACTGTAAATGTGCCGCCCGACATGATGCGATAGGCGCCAACACCTGCAATGAGAGCGTAAACCAGACTATTAATAAAACGTGTAGCTGGGTTAACCGCTGACGAGTAAAAGATGGCTCCCTGTGAATAGTTAGCATACTTACCATTAACCTCATTAAAATTGCGAACCATATGGTCTTGAGCATTTAGAATTTGTACCAGATCTTCCTGAGTTAGACTTTCTTCGATCAGCTGAGTCTGTTTGCCTCTCCACTTGGTTTGATTGCGATAGAGTTGATAACTCTTCCTAGCAATGAAACGAGCCACAAGCATTGATAAAGGTGTCATCACTAGAACTAAGAGCATCATGAACCAGTCTAAGCGAGCCATGGTAATGATTATGACAAAGATGGTCAAAAGCCCAACGAAAAATTGATTAAAGAACATAAGGAGACCATTATTCAATTGGTCACTATCTGTAGTCACGCGGCTAACCATGTCTCCAGTTCCTTGACGATCAAGATAACTGAATGGAATAGCATGGATTTTCATCATGACTCGTGCACGTAAACTTTCGCTATAAGAATAAATCAATCGATTATAAATCAAAGGGTTAAGCCACTGGATTGCACTATTAGCCAAGATAAGCAAAAGCATCTGCCAAATCAAACGTGACATCAAAAAGACAGCATTCATCTTAAGAACAGCATCTACTGCATTGCCAAGCAAAATAGGGAAGTAAACAGTCAAAGCAACTTGAACAATGGTCCCAACAGTTGCTAAAGCAAAGAGGTGGTAACGCTGACTTAGGATATCTTTACATAATCGTTTAAGCGTTGACTTGTTATTTCTAGCCTTCATCAGCGATCTCCTTTTGATGTTGAGAATAATGAATGTCTTGATAGATTTTATTAGTGGCAAGTAATTCTTCATGATTACCAAAACCAACTTGATGTCCCTTATCAAGTACCAAAATTTGATCAACAGCTTTTAAGCTATTTGTTCTCTGTGAAATAATAATCAAACTAGTTGATTTAAGATTTTCTCTGATAGCCGCTAGTAGACGACTTTCAGTCAAATAATCTAAAGCCGAGGTCGAATCATCCAAAATTAAGAATGGCGCTGGTCGCATCAAAGCGCGCGCAATAGTCAGACGCTGACGCTGACCACCCGAAAAATTACTGCCAAAAGACTCCACTGGTTCATCTAAGCCAAGGTCCTTTTCTCTTACAAAATCAGAAGCCTGAGCCATGTCAAGAGCATGCCACAGTTCTTGATCACTTGGTTCGTAATCAAGTCCCAATGACAAGTTTGAACGAATGGTTCCCCTAAACAACTCAGCTTTCTGTGGGACATAGGCCACCCAAGACCGCCACTCTTTGAGATTATTCGGCGATAACTGATTCTTAAAGATAGTCAAACTACCAAGCTGAGGTCGATATAGATTCATAATTAAATTGACCAAGGTCGATTTACCCGAACCTGTACCTCCAATAATCCCCAGAGACTCACCTTCAAAAGTCTTAAAGTCGATTTCTTGTAGCGATGGTTGACTAGCTGTAGGATAAGTAAAAGTCATCTTGTCAATTTCAAGAGCTATGCTTGGTTGATTTGGTTTCTTAATTATTATAGGCGCTTCAATGTCCTCATCTTGAAGATTGAAGATAGCTTGGACTCGTTTTGCCGAAATAAAGCTTTGGTTGAGATTCGTCAACATCATAGCTAATTTAAGGAGCTCCGCCAAAATCTGCAAGAGATAATTAACCAAGGCGATTAGCATACCTTGAGACAAAAGACCACCTTGAATTTGCACATTTCCTTGCCAAAGTATAGCAATTAAGGTCATATTAACAACCAAGAATGTCAAAGGACTAATGAGACTTGCTATCACCCCTGTTTTAAGTTGCCACTTCTTCAACTCTTTATTGACAGTGGTAAAGTTATCTAATTCACGCTCACTCTGACCAAAAGCACGAATAACCCTCATGCCCTCGAGTTGTTGACGAATATTGGTCACAATTGATTCATTAATCAATCGAATCTTAGCATACATAGGATTGACAATACGACTAGCTAGTGCAATTATAAGAAACAATACCAAGACCATCCCAAGAAACCATAAGGTTAAACGTGGGCTGATACGGAATGCCATAATAATGGCTCCCGTCACAATTATTGGTGCCCTTAAAAAGAGTCTTAAAAACTGATTAATACCTGTTTGGATTTGAAAGGTATCTCCAGTCAAACGTGTTACCAAACTTGAAGTGCCTATCTCATCACGCTTTTCCTTTGACAATCGCATCATTTTTGCATACAAATCATTTGTTAAAGCTTGGGCATAGCCAACTGCTGCCCTAGATGAAAAATACTGTGCTGAGATAGCAACGACAACCCCAACAACGGCAAATCCGAACAAGAGAAAAATCATCACAAACAGATGATTTTGGTCTCTATTTGGAATAGTTGTATCGACAATTCCAGCAATCACCATAGGAACTAAGAGTTCGAAACTAGCTTCGATTAATTTTAAAACAGGTCCTAGGATACTATCTTTAACAAATCCTTTGAAATAAACTAATAATGCTTTCATTTGTCTTTCCTTAAGAATGAGGTGGTTACTCTTAGAGATGAGAGAATATTCGCATCAGAAAGAGATTAAACTGCACTTCTTTGGCGTAATAAATATTTCCGCCATTTGTATAAAGTTTTCCCCCACCATAATACATGGCAACAGGTTGATAATAAGTATAGGTTTCTCCACTAGTGTTTCCTAGACTTGGAGCAACGACATCTTTAGAATAGGCATTTGCTAGTTCAACGGTGTTAACACCACCGTTATCAGCAACATAATCAATATAGGCCTTACCAAAGTTATAAGCTTGCACTGCTGTCCAAGGATCGACCTTATGGTGGACAGCTTCTTCAAGATTATCCGAAAGCACCTTCACCCCCTGACGGATACTTTCTTTTTGATCTGTAATGGAGTTGGTCACCCCCGTAGAACTTTCACTGGACTGCATTACGTCGTCTGTCTTACCCTTGGTTTCTGTGTAAATCATAGCAAGAACCAAATCGACATTAGTTGTATTTTTAATGTCATCCTCTGCTAAGACCTCCTTAACCAGGGATTCATAAGTTAGGACATGTTGGATATTGGCATGGATTCGATAGCATTGGATACCTATTATGAAAACTACGACAAAAACCACCAGACGTCTTATCCATTTAAACATATTATTTATTGACGATATCCTCGATATTTTTGATGAGAATAGAGTAGGTGCCATCAGGATTTTGAATAAATTCAACACTATCAGCATCCTGATAAACGTTATTCGGCACAATTAACTCAATTCCATTTGATAACGATAGTTTTTGATTCTCCAATTTTTTAATTTGACGAGAATGGTCAATATCTGAAACCGAAATGGGTTCAGGAATAGCTTCTTTTATCTCATCAACGAAGGTCAAACGAGCAGTCAAATTATTATCAAAGAGCTGGTCCGCTAATTTTTCTGGTGACAACTCTTGATCTTCTTCCAAATTATTGAAAATAGCAGATTTCATTTTTCCTTGGAAGTTAAAGTCAGCCTGATTAAAATTCTCAGCAATCTTGTGAGCAGTATCTTCAACCATCTTAATCGATTTTTTAACAGACTGCTCAGGTCGGACCTGCAACAGATTTTCAGAGAAATAATTGGCAAAACTACCATTATGCTTAATACGTTTTTCAATCAGATAATACTGATTACTACTACGGTTGATAACCAAAGCTTCATCTGGTGTCTGGGCCGCAGAAGGCAGATTATTTTGTGACAACTGAATAGGATGCTGACTATTTCCCAAAGAATGAATCAAACTATCCTTAAGAGCAATGCGCAAGAAAGCAAAATATTCTTGACCTTCTTTATCAAACTGAATAAAGACCAAATCATTGGTCTTTTGATCTTCAGAAATGACAAATTCTTCCTTCCAAAGTTGGGAAATTTTGACTGAACTTTCCATCAAATCATTTCCTATATGACTGATGAAAACATTCTCTGTATCGAAATACCCTCGTTTAGCCTCATCAGAGAAAACCTTAGAGAGTTTCTTTCTAAAATACTCATCTAAACGTGGCGTTATTTCAATAGGTGATTCTGCCAAAACCAGCTCCGTATCATTTGGCGAAAACTGATGAATGATAATGCGTTTAATATATAGATCTAACATAATTTATTAATAGAGTGGGAAAGCATCTGTAAGAACTTTAACGTCTCCACGAATGCGTTCCAAAACTTCAGGTTTATCGTGATTTTCCAAAGCTTCAACCATCCACTCTGCAATCTGACGGCTCTCAGCTTCACCCATACCACGGCTTGTAATTGCTGGACTACCGACACGAATACCAGATGTTTTGAATGGAGATAACTGCTCATAAGGAATACCATTTTTGTTCAAAGTAATATTTACTTCTTCAAGAACGTTTTGCGCAATCTTACCATTTTCGACAACTTTAGTAACATCAACCAAGAAGAGATGATTATCAGTTCCACCTGAGATTACTCGAAAATCTGGATGTTGGTTGAAAACGTCCGCCATGGCAGCAGCATTCTTGATAACTTTTTCACCGTATTCCTTAAAGGCAGGGTCAAGTGCTTCTTTAAGAGCGACAGCCTTAGCAGCAATAACGTGTTCCAGTGGGCCACCTTGCAAACCAGGGAAGACCGCAGAATTCAATTTCTTAGCGATATCTTCATCATCAGTCAAAATCAAACCACCACGAGGTCCACGAAGTGTCTTGTGGGTTGTTGTAGTTGTCACATATGCATAAGGAACTGGACTTGGATGATGACCAGAGGCTACAAGGCCTGCAATGTGAGCCATATCTACCATAAGGTAAGCACCTACAGCATCAGCGATTTCACGGAATTTAGCAAAATCAATGATACGTGAGTATGCTGAAGCCCCTGCCACGATAAGTTTGGGTCTCACTTCTTTTGCTTGAGCAAGGATAGCATCATAATCAAGAAGTTCACTCTCCTTATCAACATTATAAGACACAAAGTTATAGGTCTTACCAGAGAAACTAACTGGTGCACCGTGTGTCAAGTGACCACCCGCTGACAAATCCATCCCCATAACTGTATCACCAGGTTGGATTAAAGACATGTAAACAGCAGCATTGGCTTGGCTACCTGAGTGAGGTTGCACGTTAGCAAATTTTGCCCCAAAAAGTTTCTTAGCACGTTCAATGGCAAGAGTCTCAACCACATCAATAAAGGCTGTACCACCATAGTAACGTTTACCTGGATAACCTTCTGCGTATTTGTTTGTCAAGAGCGTTCCTTGAGCAGCCATAACGGCTTTAGAAACCACATTTTCAGAGGCAATCAATTCAATATTATTTTGTTGGCGTTCTGCCTCAGCATCGATGGCGTTCCATAGTTCAGGGTCAAATGCTTTGTAATCTTCTTTGTCAAAAATCATTGAGGTCTCCTTTGAGGTGTAATGGGCTTTCAAACAACTCACCCACAAACAGTCGAAAGTCATCTTACTCTTTCTTAAGTCTTTGTTAGTCATTTTATTCTATAGTCAACTCTGGAATAGCTGCCAATAGGTCATCTTTTGTTATTTTCCCTTGTCTGAGAATCCTAGCAGGTGAAACCGACAAATCCAAAATCGTCGAATCTACACCTAACAAGGCATTATCATCCTGATAGCCAGTCACCTTAAAATCAAATTGCGCTCTAATATCTTCGAAATGACGACCACTTTCTTTCCCAGACTTATTGGCTGATGGACCAATCAAAGGCCCCTCAGCTTGAATCAACTCTCTAGTTACGGGATGGTTTGGTAATCGAAATCCAACCGTTGCCAATCCTGAATTAATCCATCTAGGTACTTGATCATTAGCTTTTAAGATGATGGTCAGAGGTCCAGGCAAAAAAGCATCGTACAATTGTTTCAAATACTTGGGTTGCTCCTTTGAATAGAAGAGGATATCTTCATACGAGGCTACATTCAAATTCATGGCTTTGTCTCTAGGCCGATTTTTTAGCTCATAAACATAATCGACTGCCTTCTCATCCAAAGCCTTGGCAAACAGACCATATACGGTCTCTGTAGGGAGAACAACGGCCTCACCATTATTTAAAGTTTCTCTTAACTGTTTCTTACTTTCCATCATCCATCACGACCTTTCTATCCTGTCCAAATTGATCCTTAAGGACACGCACATGCTTATCTGGAAAACGTAGTGACAAAAGTTTCTTTAAATCTTCGCCTTGCTTATAGCCTATCTCAAAATAGAGTTTTCCTTGAGGATTTAGATACTTATCTGCGTCCTCAAGGATTTGTCTATAAATGGCAAGTCCATCTTCATCAGCAAACAAGGCCATCTTGGGCTCGCTAGTCAAGACATTTAAACCAACTTCGTCCTTATCATTTTCAGAAATATAAGGAGGGTTCGACACAATGATATCAAAACTACCGGAGACATTTTCAAAAACATCCGATAGAACAAAGCTGATATCTACCTGATTTAGCTTAGCATTATCCTTAGCAAGTACCAAAGCGTCAGCTGATAAGTCACTAGCCGTCACTTGCCACATAGGACGACTCTTTTTCAGGGAGACCGCAATAGCACCACTGCCAGTGCCTATATCAAGAACCTTGAGCTCTGTGTTCGGGTTTTCTGCCAAAATTAGGTCCACTAATTCCTCAGTTTCAGGACGAGGAATCAAAACACGCTCATCAACATGAAAACGTAGGCCATGAAATTCCTCATAACCTAAAATATATTGGGCAGGCTTGTGAGTCGTAAGTTGCGTGAAAATATGAGCTAAAAGATTTCCGTCTTCCTCCGAAACTTCCTGTCTCAATTGAAGAACAAAATGAGTCAAATCCCATTGTTTCAAACCACGATAAACAAAGGAAATGGCCTCAGGTTCTTCACCGATAGCTTCAAGTTCCTTCTCATAACCGGCCAGGACATCCGCTAAAATCATTTATTAAGCTCTTCCAATTTTTGTGTTTGATCGTAAAGAACCAAAGCATCGATTATTTCATCCATTTTACCAGCCAAAATCGTATCTAATTTTTGAAGGGTCAAACCAATACGGTGGTCTGTGACACGGTTCTGTGGAAAATTATAAGTACGGATACGCTCTGAACGATCCCCTGTACCAACTGTAGATTTACGCTCTGCATCTTGCTCATCTTGAGCAATTTGTGCAAAATGGTCCGCAACACGCGCACGGATAATCTTCAGGGCTTTATCACGGTTTTTCTGTTGGGTACGTTCTTCTTGCATCTCAACTTTAATTCCAGTAGGAATGTGAACCATACGCACCGCAGTTGCAACCTTATTGACGTTCTGTCCACCGGCACCAGAGGCGTGATAAATATCGACACGAAGATCCTTAGGATCGATTTCGTACTCCATTTCTTCAACTTCTGGCATTACCAAAACAGTTGCTGTAGAGGTATGAACACGACCTTGACTTTCAGTCACAGGGACACGTTGTACACGATGTGCTCCAGACTCATATTTGAGTTTAGAGTAGACTGATTGTCCTGAAACCATGGCAACCACTTCCTTGATACCACCAACACCATTGTATGATGCTTCCATTACTTCAAAGCGCCACCCTTGTGTTTCAGCGTATTTTTGGTACATAGCTAGGAGGTCACCCGCAAACAAGGCAGCCTCATCTCCCCCAGCAGCCCCACGAATTTCAAGGATGATATTCTTGTCGTCATTAGGGTCTTTTGGTAAGAGGAGAATTTTCAAGCGTTCTTCATACTCTTCTTTAGCTGCTTTGGATTCTTTAAGTTCTTCCTTAGCCATTTCTTCCAAATCAGCATCACCACTAGCTTCCTTAATCATCTCTTCAGCATCTGAAATATTTTGGATAATTTGCTTGTACTCACGGTAAGCTATGACAGTCTCACGGGTGTTAGCCTCTTCACGCGACAACTCCATGAAGCGTTTGGTATCCGATACAACTTCAGGGTCGCTAAGCAATTCACCCAATTCCTCATAACGGTCTTCAACCGCCTGCAACTGATCATAAATGTTCATTTGTTATTTTTCTCCCTATATACCTGATAGTTATCTTTAATTCTGTTTCAAAGGAACTATTCTTTCTCGAGGCGGATTAAACCAATGTTTTCGGCAAACCGAGATATAACTTTCGTGACCTCCAATTTGTACCTGTACCCCCTCATAGACTGGCTCACCGTCTTCCATGCGTAGAACCATGGTTGCCTTTCTCGAACAGTAGTGACATATGGTCTTAATCTCTTCTATTTTATCAGACAAAAGCAAGAGATACTTAGATCCTTCAAATAGATTATTTTGAAAATCATTTTTGAGACCAAATGCCATAACTGGGATATCTAACTCGTCAACAATTCGTGCCAAATCATAGACATTTGCACGAGTTAGAAACTGTGCTTCATCAATCAAAACGCAATAAGGCCGCGGACTTATATCATCAATGTAATCAAAAATATCCGTGTCATTCCCAATTGGATAAGCCTTACGTCTCATACCAATACGACTGGAGATATAGCCGACCTCGTCTCGATCATCTAATCGACTGGTCAGTAGCACTACCGGCTTTCCTTGCTCTTCGTAATTATATGCAACCTTAAGAATCTCAATGGATTTCCCAGAATTCATGGTGCCGTAGCGAAAATAAAGTTGTGCCACACCAGACTCCTCTAAAATTTTTATTGTACCTATTTTATCATAATTTTAAGCGCAAAAGGGAGAGAGTCCGAACAATTTTTGAAAAAAAGTTCGTCTTACTCCCTTAATTATAAAGTGGGACTAAAAAGTAACTTAAAACTTTTCAATAATCTTCTCTTGTGAAACTCCTCAACTCTAAAATACTATTTGAGGTCCTACTAAATAAGAAGTATCGTTACTACCACTTCCTTATGAATAGGCTTTAGCTAATCGTGCAAGGAGTTCTTCTTTCTCTTCATCACTAGCAAAGGAAGCTTCAATCGCTGTCTTATTATGTGCATAGAAATCTTGAACTGTGCTATCAAAATACTTGTGATAGAGTTCGTATTCCTTAGTTAAATTTGTATCAGAAACCGTACGATTGTCTGTATTAATCGTAATATTAGCACCTGCTGCTTTCATTTTAAGGTATGGAAAATCATTAACAGTCACTGCTGCCTTGGTCTGTAGATTACTTGTTAAGCATAACTCACCCGTCACACCGTTTTTGACAAATTCATCCAAAAGTTCTGGTTCTTGAGCCAGGATAGTCGCATGACCATTACGCTTAATTCCCATAGCAATTGACTCAGCAAGAAAAGCCGAACAGCCACACTCACCAGCATGGAAGGTCATAGGACGGTTGTAACTTTTGACTTGTTCAATAAGAGGTTTAATAGCTGCAGGTCCATAATTAAGCTCATCTCCAGCGAAATCAAAACCAACAAAGTCACTATCTCTGACTTGATTAGCTTCATCAAGAATACGAGCTGTTAATGATTGATCTGATTGGCGCATGCCACAAACCAGTGCCTTAGCAATAATACCAAATTCTTCTTGAGCTTGACGTAATCCTTGACAAACAGCATCAATTGTCTCAGTGACAGTCAATCCCTTATCCATCGACAATTCTGGTGCGAATCTCACTTCAATATAGACAACATTTTCTAAAGCAGCTTGTTTGGCAACATCATAAGCAGCAATAGTTAAAGCCTCATTAGTTTGTAGCAAGGGGCGAATATAATCAAAGGCCTCTAAATATTCTAGGAGACTCTCACAGGTAACCGGCGCTGTCACGTGGTGTTTGAGCTCCTCATCATCCTCAGGCAAATCAATCTGTGACAACTCAGCTAGGTGACGAATGGTACTTAAAGATAAAGAACCGTCCAAATGGCAGTGCAATTCTATTTTAGCCAACTTATGAAAGTCAATAGCAGTCATATTTCTTTTCCTCTCTAAATAATATTCTATTAATTCAGATAAAATGATTTATAATCTTATCTTACCTATCAAGAATCAATATGTCTTCTCCAAAAGAACGTAGTCGATTCTTGAAATGCCATCAGAATTTTGTTAGGATGTGACTATCAAGAATACGAGGAGAAACTTTATGTCTGACTATATTTTACCAGAAGTTTGGGAAAATCCAACCTCTATGGGAGGTACCTGGGGTGGCCTCAATCAACCTACAGCTGGTGCACGTTTTGAACAAACTTTACCTAAAGGTGACCAACCTTTCCAGCTCTATACTTTCCCAACACCAAATGGTATCAAGGCAACTATCATGCTAGAAGAACTGAAGGAACTTGGTGTGACTCAAGCAGGTTATGACGCTTATCGTATTAAGATTGGTGATGGTGACCAATTCGGCTCAGACTTTGTTGCAATTAATCCAAACTCAAAGATTCCAGCCATGATGGATTATTCTGAAGACCAACCAGTTCGTGTCTTTGAATCAGCTAACATCCTCCTTTACTTGGCTGAAAAATTTGGCAAACTCATTCCAACTGATCACACAAAACGTACGGAAGTTCTCAACTGGCTCTTTTGGCAAACAGGTGCTGCTCCTTTTCTAGGTGGTGGCTTTGGGCACTTCTTCCACTATGCACCTGAAAAAATCGAATATGCCGTCAACCGTTTTGCCATGGAAGCCAAACGCCAACTTGACTTGCTTGATAAAGAATTAGCAAACAAACCTTATATTTCTGGGGATGAATACACCATCGCTGATATTGCTATCTGGTCCTGGTATGGCCGTCTTGCTCAAGATAAGATTTGGGACAAGGCTGGTATTTTCCTTGATGTTAAAGAATACAAGCACCTTCAAGCATGGACTGAGAAGATTGCTAACCGTCCAGCAGTTAAACGCGGACTTGAAGTCGAATATAAAGAGATCTAATTTTTGTAACGGTTTGCCTAGGCCAACCGTTTTTCTACTGTTTCGTGATATAATAGAAGCAAAATCACAAGGAGACTTACATGACTTTATTTCAAGCAATTTTAGAAAAAATCAAAGCCTACGACACTATTATAATTCATCGCCACCAACGACCAGACCCCGATGCCATTGGTAGTCAGGTAGGGCTAAAAGAAATTTTAAAAACAAACTTCTCAGATAAAAAGATTCTTGCAACAGGTGTCAATGAACCTACCTTATCTTGGATTGCTGAGATGGATGAGGTGTCCGACAAAGATTATGAAGGTGCCCTTGTTATTGTTACCGATACAGCCAATACTCCGCGTATTGATGATGAGCGTTATGATAAGGGTGACTTTCTTATCAAAATTGACCATCATCCTAACGATGATGCTTATGGAGACCTGCTTCTGGTTGACACCTCTGCTTCAAGTGCCAGCGAAATTGTGACCGATTGGGCTCTCACTCTTGGTCTTTCCTTGTCAGATGCTGCTGCTCGTGTTCTATACAATGGTATTGTTGGTGATACTGGTCGATTCCTCTACCCATCTACAACACCTAAAACACTACAAATCGCTGCTAAACTTCGCGAATATGACTTTGATTTTGCATCTATGGCTCGGCAAATGGATAGTTTTCCTTTCAAAATTGCTAAACTTCAAGGCTATGTTTTCAATAATCTTGAAGTTGATGAAAATGGGGCAGCTCGCGTCGTCTTAACTCGAAAAGTTCTTGATGACTTTAATATCACTGATGCTGAGAGTTCTGCTATTGTTGGAACTCCTGGCCGTATTGATAGCGTTGAATCATGGGCTATTTTCGTAGAGCAACCTGAGGGCCATTACCGTGTACGTCTTCGTAGTAAAAGCATTGTCATCAATGAGATTGCCAAACGCCATGACGGGGGAGGCCATCCACTTGCTAGTGGTGCCAATTCCTACAGTTTAGAGGAAAACGAACAAATCTATCAAGAAATTAAGGACACTGTTGCCCATGCAACTCACTAATCGTCGGGTACGTCTCATGGGGACTATGATTGATGTCGCCATCTATCATGAGCAGCCAGAGCCTCTACTTGATCAAGTTGAAGCGCTGCTTAATCTTTATAATAAGCGTTTTTCTGCCAATGATGACAGTTCCGAACTCATGAAAATTAACAAGGCGGCAGGCTTACATCCTGTGAAGGTCCACCCAGAACTTTTTGAACTTATTTCTCTTGGAAAATGGCACAGTTGCCAGCCGGGCAGTCACCTTAATATTGCTATTGGACCTCTCATTCAGACTTGGCGAATCGGCTTTTCTGATGCAAGGCTTCCCTTTCCTGAAGAAATCACTTCGCTCCTAGATATTATTAATCCCAATGCTATCGTTCTATCCGAGAAACATCAAAGCGTCTTTCTCCAAGAAAAAGGCATGAAAATTGATCTTGGTGCTCTGGCAAAAGGTTATATTGCAGATCGTATTGCAGATTATCTTAAAGCTAAAAATGTTACTAGTGCTCTGATTAATCTGGGTGGCAATATCCTAACATTTGGACCAGCCTTACACAATCCTGATCAAAAATGGCGAATTGGTATTCAAAATCCTAAGGAGACTAGAAATACTAACCTTCTAGTACTTGCCATAAGAGATCAATCTGTAGTTACTTCAGGAATATATGAACGCACTTTTGAGATAGATGGCAAAACCTATCATCATATTTTTGATAGTCAAACTGGCTATCCAGTCTCTAGTGACCTAGCTAGTCTCACTATAATTTCATCTCTCTCAGTGGATGGCGAAATTTGGACCACCCGTTTATTTGGATCAAGTCTCGAAAGCATTTTCCAGGAAGTTAGCTCACAACCTAATCTTGAAGCAATCATCGTTGATAAAGAAAATCACTGCTTCCAGACAGCTGGCATATACAAGATTCGACTTTCCTAAAAAATAGTAAAAAAGACTTGTCAAGAAGACTAGCTTTTGATAAACTAAAATAGTTAAAAAAACTATGGTGCGGAAAGTACCATGGCAGAAAGGAAATATTTTAACATGAAAAAAGATATCCATCCAGATTACCATCCAGTAGTATTCATGGACACAACTACTGGATACAAATTCCTTAGCGGTTCAACTAAACAATCAAACGAAACAGTTGAATTCGAAGGTGAAACTTACCCACTTATCCGTGTAGAAATATCATCAGATTCTCACCCATTCTACACTGGCCGTCAAAAATTCACACAAGCAGACGGACGCGTGGATCGTTTCAACAAAAAATACGGTCTCAAATAAGCAACCTCTTGTTGTTAAGCCATTCCGATTGGAATGGCTTTTTTCTGTACTCTCAGCTATAATCTCTCCTTTATATTCAGAATAAAAAACAGCTTCCCAAGGGAAACTGTTTAATCATCTTATCCTGCTTTACCAATAGCCAAAGCCCAGATAAAGAAAATAGCAAAACCAAACAAGAAAATCAAACCTGCAATGGCAAGTCCTTTCAACCAAGCTGGAAGGTTTTTCTTCTCTTTTGTAACAAGTACATAGTTCAAAAGTGCAAAGAATGGTGTTGTAAGGAAAGAACCAATCATAGCGAAACGAAGCATTATTGCTACTTGACCTTGGAAGAGGAAAATAATGATAAGACTAAGAATAGATGTCAAGGTCATCCATACGTTCAGAGGTGTTGCATTGGACTCTTTCTTGTTAAACAAAAGACGAAGAGATGCTTCATTCACACGTGAATAACCATCAATAACTATAATTACAGTACCGAAGATACACAAGAAAGCAATGAAGGTAATCAAATAACGTGACCAGTCACCAAGTACTGATGCGTACATACCAACAAACTGAGCAATATACTTAGCTGAAGCAGCTTCAACAGGTTTACCGGTTGGATATTGGATAAGGGCACCAAGTGCTACAAAGAATACTGCAAGAATAGCTGTTCCGATAAAACCAACATTAAAGTCAAAGAGTGCGTCTTCGATATTAAAATCAACTGTTTTCTTTTTTTCAGCTGACCACAGTGAGTTGATGGCTGAAATCTCAATTGGAGCAGGCATCCATCCAAGAAGTGATACGATAAATGGAAGAGCGGCTAGCTTCCATGGTGATTTTTCAACAAAACTAGCGCTGTACTCCGGATGTTTGATTGCCGCAATAACAACTGCTGCTACTGTTGCAATCGTCAAAGCAGACATGATCCATTTAGCCATACCGTCAAGAAGTTTGTAACCACCAAATAGTAACATACCCCAGATAACTGCAACCAAAATAATTGACCATGTGCTAATACTCAAATCAAGCATTGGAAAGGCACTGGCAAGGATAGCTGAACATAGAATGGAAACTCCCGCTGTATTAACCAAGGCTGAAAAGACATTCAAGATGAAGAATACCCAGAGGTAAATTTTTCCCTTTTCAGCGTAACCTTCAACCAAAGTTTTTCCTGTATCTGCGGTATATTCCACACCAAAACGGAAGAACGGATACTTGAAGAGGTTGGCAAGAATAACTAGTCCTAGCAAAGCCCATCCATAAGAACCACCCGCTTGAGTTGATGAAACGATGTGGGAACCACCTACGGCAGCAGATGCCATTAGGATACCTGGTCCCATTGCTTTTATTTTACTACGCCAGGTAGACTGACTAGTTACACTTGTTTGTGACATAAAATAATCTCCTAAAACAAATTTTCAAAATAATCTGAATTCATAATTACCATTTTACACAATTGTTGGAATAATTTCAATAGCTTTTCACATATTTTCTGAAAAATCGGCTCTATAATTTCTGTAGTGGGTAAAACTACTGTAGAGATTATAGAACTTTTTAAGTATACACAAAAAGTCCCATAAGAACTATAATGAAAAGCGACTAAACCATCATTAGGAAGAACTCATGAGACTTATTAAGAATACCACAGAATTAAAGACCCTAACATCATTATTTCTTTTGTTTTTGAAACGGATACTCATATCGAGATTCAAGCAAAACTGGAATACCAATACTACTATGTCTGAAGAAACGTCGCTTCCAGTGTGAAAGTTATAGGCAAGTCACGGGGGCTGAGACATATATCGTTGAGAAAAACCACCAAATTTCAAATCTAGTCCGACAAAGAGTTACATAACTCCCTACTGTGAAGGTATCACTCACGGATATTGCCAGAAGACTTCATGTATCGACGTCCACTGTCTATCGCAAACTTGACCAGTTTAATTTCAAGGAACATTATGACAAACTACCAGCTGTTATGTCCTGGGATGAGTTTAGTTTCAAGAAAGGTGAACTCGCTTTTGTGTCTCAAAACTATGAGAACAACGAACTCATACCCATCCTCGATAATCGCCGCCAAACCACTATTCGTAACTTCTTTTTGAAGTATCCATTGAAAGTACGCCAAGAGGTAAGGTTTATCACGATGGACATGTCAGGAGCTTATATGCCACTAGTTCGAAGACTTTTTATAAATGCCCAAATCATTATTGATCGTTTCCACATCATCCAGAAGCTTGATCGATCCTTTTTAAAGAAAAGAATTGCCATTATGAACCAGTTTAATAAGAAGCTACTACCTTATTAAGATTTAAAAAATCACTGGTGACTCTTTCAAAAGGACAGCCGTAAGTTATCTTGTAAAGCATTTCATTCGAAAACCTTTTGTCAAACCTTAAACCCACATGAAGTCTTTGAGAAGACACTGGATTTCTCAGAAGAGTTCGCTAATTTTCACAACCTCTATCACCTTTAGGAAGCGTGTTTTCATCACTCTGAACATTCAAAAAGAGAAGATCTATATGGTCCTCTCTAGATGTGATCTTTTCGTCACCCACTACAGCTAACAAAGAGCAACTCTTTTTAGCTTATTTTACTTTAAACTTCGAAACCTTCTGCTACAACTTCAGCAAAGTTTTCTTCGATAATGCTAGCACAGTGATTACAGATAGTCGCGTTGTAGCTACGTTCTTTAGTAGTTGGATCAATACGACGACAACGGTCACATACTTCACCTTCAGCACGTTCTACTGTGAATGAAACACCTTGGAAGCTTACAGCAGATTTAGGAACATCTCCTTCAGCAATAGTTAGAGCTGAGACAATCAAAAGTTGAGCAAGGTTAGTATTCAAACTTTCAAGAAGTTCTTTTACTTCAGCATCTGGATAGATAGTTAAATGAGCTTCAAGCGATTTACCAATAACTTTTTCATTACGAGCTTCTTCCAAAGCTTTTTGAGCTTTTCCACGGAAGTCCATGAAGGCATTCCATTTTTCAAGAAGTGCATCTTGATTAGCAAAGTCTTCTGCTTCTGGCAACTCTGTCAATTGAACATAATCTTCATTTTCAAATTCAAGATATGACCAAATTTCTTCTGCAGTATGAGGAAGGATTGGAGTCAAGAGTTTTGTAATCTTAACAAGAATATCGTAGAAGACTGTTTGCATTTGACGACGTTCAAGTGATTTAGCACTCTCAATGTAAACGACATCTTTGGCAAAATCAAGATAGAAGGCTGACAATTCAACATTAATGAAGTTAACTAAAGATTTATAAATAGTCAAAAATTCAAAGTTTGCATAGGCATCACGAATACTCTTAACCAATTGGTTAAAACGAATAGTCATATATTGATCGACAGAGCGCAAATCTTCAAATGCTACTGCATCAGTTGTTGGATTGAAGTCAGAAGTATTAGCAATCAAGAAACGAAGTGTGTTTCGAATCTTACGATAAGATTCTGATACTTGGCTAAGGATATCCATTGAGATACGGACATCATTGCTAGTATCTACGCTTGTTACCCAAAGACGAAGAATTTCAGCACCAAATTGTTTCTCAACATCACTAGGAGCAATTGTATTTCCAAGAGATTTGGACATCTTTTCACCCTTACCATCAAGTGCAAAACCTTGAGACAAGAGTTGTTTATATGGTGCAACACCATGGTTGGCAACTGAGGTGATAAGTGATGAGTTGAACCAACCACGGTATTGGTCTGAACCTTCGAGATAGAGATCAGCTGGATATGTTAACTCTGGACGGTTTACAACAACACCATTCCATGACGATCCTGAGTCAAACCACACATCCATAATATCATTTTCTTTAGTGAACTCACCATTTGGTGAACCTGGATGTGTGAAACCTTCTGGAAGAAGATCTTTGGCATCACGTTCCCACCAAATAACTGATCCATGCTCTTCAAAAAGTTTAGCTACATGTTCAATCGTTTCTTCAGTCATGATTGGTGTTTTATCTTCAGCATAGAAGATTGGGAGTGGAACACCCCAAGCACGTTGACGAGAAATTACCCAGTCACCACGGTCACGAATCATATTGTAAAGACGAACTTTGCCCCACTCAGAATGGAATTTAACTTTTTCAATTTCATCTAAGATTTCTTGACGGAATTTAGAAACAGAGGCAAACCATTGTGGCACTGCACGCCAGATGATTGGTTTCTTAGTACGCCAGTCAAATGGGTATGAGTGAGTGATTTCTTCTTTCGCAAGAAGTAAATCTCCAAGTTTCTCCATAACAATCGGAGCCACTTTATCGTAGAATTGACCAGCAAAATCAGGACCGGCATTTTCCATCATGATTCCACGTTCGTTAACAGTTACTACAACTTCAAGACCATTAGCAACACCTACGTTATAGTCATCCTCACCAAACCCAGGAGCTGTATGGACGATACCTGTACCAGAGTCTGTTGTAACATGCTCACCAAGAATTACAAGTTCATCAACTTCACTATCCCAAGGGTGTTCTGTAACGATTTGATTTAATTCATCTCCACGGTAAGTATTAAGAACTTCTACTTCTTCCCAAGCAAATTTCTCAGAAAGACTATTTAGCAATTCAGAAGCAACAATAAACTTACGAGTTTCTCCAGCAGGTTTTACAAGAACATACTCAATATCTGCACCTACAGTCAAACCACGTGAAGCTGTCACTGTAAATGGTGTTGTAGTCCAAACAACAAAATAAGTATCAGTATCTAAAACACCTTTACCATCTTTAACCTTATTGGCATAGTAAAGAGATGTTGAAACCAAATCATGATATTCAATCTCTGCTTCAGCAAGTGCCGATTCTGATGACCATGACCAGTATACAGGTTTCGCACCTTGATAGATATAACCCTTTTTAGCCATTTCGCCAAAGACACGGATTTGAGCTGCCTCATAGTCTGGTGTCAAGGTAACATAAGTGTTTTCCCAATCAGCTGAAACACCAAGACGTTTGAAATCTTCACGTTGCTTATCAACTTGTGAGAGTGCATAATCACGACACATCTTAAGGTATTCAGCGCGATCAAGTTCTTTACGTTTTACGCCTTGCTTAGCCAATACCTGTTCAATTGGCAAACCATGTGTATCCCACCCAGGAATAAATGGAGCATAGAAACCAGACATTGATTTAGATCGAACAATGATATCCTTAGAAATTTTATTCATCGCATGACCCACGTGAATATTACCATTGGCATAAGGAGGGCCATCATGAAGTGTGAAGTGTGGTTTACCTTGATTCAACTCTTGACGACGTTGATACACTTTCGCTTCTTCCCACTCTTTTTGCCAGATTGGTTCTTTATTAGGAAGCCCAGCACGCATTGGAAAAGCTGTCTTACCTAGATTTAAGGTTTCTTTAAGTTTCATTATATCTCCTCTTTAATTTTTTATACTAAATAAAAAGAGCCTTCATCAAAAAAGGACGAAAGCTCGTGGTACCACCTTAGTTTAGAGCAAGTAACATTGCTCCCTCAAATGTCCGTAAGGAGGACCATCCTTCTAGCTTACTTAATTCAGCTAGAATGCTAGAAAATGATAACTACCCAAATAGGGAATGTAGGACTCACACCATCTCCCACTCGCTGTTAATATATTTGGAAAGTCTTATTTTTCTTATTCGCTAATATTTAATTTAAAAGTTTGTGTTTCATTAAGATTTTTTTCAACAGTTGCTTTTTGTTCCGAATCACTGTCCTCGTCTACAGGTGCAAAAATTGGAAAATCAACTACTTCACTTTCGAATGAATCTTCAATACCAAAATATACTGGAGTTGAAGTAATATCATTTGTTTCGTCAACATCAGGATTAGAGAAATCTTCAACTTGTTTATTGCTTTCAGCAACTCGACGTTGAAGTTCAGCCATTTCGTCAGGAGTGAATTGACGAGTCGCATCGAATGAAGTGGTATCATTTGAATCCAGAACATGTTCATCCAGCACTTTTTCAACAACTTCTTTAAAGGCAGCATCTGAGTTTTGCAGATAAATAGCTGTTGGTTGCAACAATTCCTCCCACTCTGGAGCACTTGCTAAGCTAAGTTGACCTTCAACTGCAGCCAAAAGACGTTGGTGGAAAACACGACTTTGACGTTTAAGCTCTTCAGTTTCAATAGCAACACGTTTTGCTTCATCAGTAGCATCACGAAGAATTTCAGATGCCTTAGATTTAGCTTCTTCGATCAAGCGTGTCGCATTAAAGTTGGCTTTGTTAATCAAGTTAGCTGATTCATCTGCTGCTGAAGCTTTAACTTTTTCAGCTGTTTCTTGAGCCAAGATAACTGACTGGCTCAATGATTCTTTCATTTCATCAAAATAAGCTAATTTTTCTTCAAGCTCTTTTACACGAGTAGTAAGTTCACGATTGTCACGAACTAGATCTTCATAATCATCTATGATAATATCAAGAAATTCATCTACTTCTTGTTCATTGTATCCACGAAATTTAGTGGTAAACTGTTTATCTTTAATATCAAGTGCTGTGATTGCCATTACAGGCCTCCTTTATTTTTTACCATTTCTTCAAGTTCTTTTACATGAGCAACAAGTTCACGATTTCCATGAACTAAATCTTCATAACCATCTACGATAATATCAAGAAATTCATCTACTTCTTGTTCATAATATCCACAAAATTTAGTTGTAAACTATCTTTCGATAATATCAAGAACTATAATTGTCATTACAGATCTCCTCAACTTTCATTAGCATCTCTGATGCTTTTAAATTAAATACCTACTTTTGTTATCTTAGAAGACTGTCGATGACGACCTTGGCTTTTCCTGATTTAGAAATTCCTTCTTGTTGAACTAGACGAAATCGGCCAAAACCTCTAACCGAAATCATGTCACCAATAGATATTATCTGATCAGATTTCTCAATTTGCCTATAATTAAGTTTGATTTTGCCTGAAGCAATTAGCTTTAAAGCATTTGAACGCGAAGTTTTTAATACTGTAGATAACACATTATCAAGACGCATACTAGAAAGCAAGACAAAAGATTGAGAATATTTTTCTTGATTTAAAATCCAATCATCTTTATTTACTTCTCTAAGCATAACCGAAACCCTACCGATTTTAGTAATAGTCATTATTGCATAGCTTGCTAGATGAGAAGCAATGTTAAATTGAACTCGGCCTTCTTCATCAAGAATAACATCTCCAAATACTTGACGTTCAAGACCAAGTTGATTAAGCAGTGCGCCTAAAATTTTGGGGTGTGTCAATTTATTAAATTGTCTAGCATAAGAAATCTCTAATCGTTTAATTTCAAAGTCATCTTCATCAAGTTCATAATAATCCGGAGCAAGAATCACTCTTCCATACTCTTCGTTATCAAAAGTTGAACTTACAAAGAATTTTAAATTATAGTAATTTGCTAAATCTTTGACAATCTGGATTTCACGAGGATTTAAGAAATCAGTCAAATAGGGGCTATACCGATCTTCAACTAATTGACAAAATCCCCTAACCTTTTCTAAAAAAAGACGTTCTTCTAACGAGTAATGTTGTTCAATATTTTTTGCTTCAAACATCAAAATAGGACAAGCTTAAGAATACTAAGAGAGAAATTTAACAAAAGTATAATTGCGATAATTGAAAAATCAATACCAGCAAAAACCAAATTCAGCCTACGAAATGGTGCAAGAATTGGCTGAACAATTTGTCTAATAGTCTTCCCAAGAGCTGTATCATAAGCTCCTGGAAACCAAGATAACAAGGCATAGATTACAAGGAGTATCTCTACCAAGTTAACAACACGTGCCCAAATAACATATAGTAATACAAACATGGCTTAACGTCTCTTCATGTCGAAGTCGAAAGTAGATTCTTGATTTCCATGACTCAAACCAATCTCTTCGATGTCAACAACAACGTTGATTGGTGTGAGCAAGTACATGGAAGAACCAACTCTTTGTAAGTTTCCTGTAAGTACCTTGCTAGCACCATCAATATAATCTAAACAACGGCGAGCTTGTGCTTCTAACATATATTGAAAATCAATTAAAACACATTCATTTTCAATTAAAAGTTCTACAATTTCTTGAGCATCTTCATATTTTTTAGGATATTTAATTGCAATAGTAGTTTTAGTTGTATTCATTTGTTGGGATCCCTGATTAACTTGTGATCGACTTGAAGGTAAACTACGAAGAACTTGAGTTGCCTGTACGTCTGATTTGATATGTTGGCGACGAGGAGGGACTGTTGCCTGAGGACGTTCAGGTTTAGGTTGTTGTTGAGGTGGTGTCTGCTCAGTTTTCTGTACTTTAACTGGACGTTCTTTAGCAACATCTTCATGATCTGTTACTTCGTCGGCATCAAAATATGAAACAATTTTTTCAATTGCATCTTTTATTGCCATAAGGTTATTCTCCGTTCTCTTTAAAGAATGCACTGCCTATTCTAACAAAGGTTGATCCATTCTGAATAGCCATGTCATAATCTCGACTCATCCCCATGCTTAGTTGATCACAGGGAACATTCTTTAGTTTTTTATCTTGAATTGATTGTCTAAGTTCATTTGTCTCACCAAAAATCTTATCAAGTTCTTGAGTATTCGCATCAATTGGAGCCATAGTCATTAGCCCTACTATACAAATTTTATCAAGATTTTTAATTTGATTTAGAACAGTGTCAAGTTCTTCAGGTGAAAAACCATGTTTCGACTCCTCACCTGAAACATTAACTTGGAGGAAGCAATTAATGGTATGATCCGCACGCTTTTGAATTTCCTCTGCCAATTTAACAGAATCCAAAGCATGAAAATAATCAACTAAATTAATAACATCCTTTACTTTTCGACGTTGTAAGCTACCAATAAGGTGCCATGTCAAATCATATTTTTTTAACGCCTGATACTTATCTAAAAATTTATCAACACGGTTTTCAGCAATGTGTTTAATTCCCGATTCAACCAATTCTTCAGCGATTTCACTTGAAACATACTTAGTTACGGCAATTATATTGACTTCTTCGCTAGAGCAATTAGCTTTTTCACATGCTTTCTTCACCGCCTGATAAACATCATTTTTATTTTCTTCTATAGTCATTATTAACGGTTTTTAAAGAATGGTGGTGTCTCCAATTCATCGTCATCTTCAACATCACTTGAGAATGTAGACATAGTCAATTGACTATCAAGTTCACCTGTCTTAGGACGAGAAATATTATCACGTCTCAAGTTCCAGTTTCCAAAATCTGACTGATCTTGTTGAGGTGCTGCCACAGTTGGACGAACTCCTGGTTGTGACATTGAATGTGTTTCATTGTAGTCGAAATTCGGTTGACGTTCAAATGAAGCTTGAGAACCTAGACGTTGTTGTTCTTGTGCAACTTGCTGAGTAGGAACTGACGATTGCGAAGGAGCTGTAGTCACTTTACGTGGTTGAGCTTTCATACCAGATACCTTTTCAGCACGATCTTGACGAACCCCTGTTGCAACAACCGTTACACGAATTTCATCTTTCAAAGTATCATCGATTGATGTACCAAGCCAAATATTAACACCGTTACCAGCAGCTTGACCAACAATTTCAGATGCTTCTTCTGCCTCTGTAAGTGTCATATCAAGGCCACCAGTTACGTTAACGATAACATCTTCTGCACCATCGATAGTTGTTTCAAGAAGCGGTGAATAGATTGCTTTGCGTGCAGCTTCAACAATACGTTCTTCACCAGAACCAATACCAATCCCCATAAGCGCATTGCCTTTATTTGCCATAACTGTTTTCACATCAGCAAAGTCGAGGTTGATTAAACCTGGGTTGGTAATAAGGTCTGTAATACCTTGTACCCCTTGACGTAGGACATTATCTGCTTCACTAAGGGCTTCAAGAAGTGGTGTTTTCTTATCAACGATTTCAAGAAGGTTGTTGTTAGAGATAATAAGAAGAGTATCAACTTGCTCACGCAATTCTTGAATACCTTCAATAGCGAAGGAACTACGCTTATTACCTTCAAATCCAAATGGACGCGTAACCACTGCTACTGTCAATGCACCCAAGCTTTTAGCAATACGTGCAATAACTGGTGCTGCCCCTGTACCAGAACCACCACCCATACCAGCAGTGATAAATACCATATCAGCTCCTGTAAGTGCCTCTGTAAGTGTTTCTTCACTTTCTTCAGCTGCTTTACGACCAACTTCAGGTTGACCTCCAGCACCAAGACCACGAGTCAATTTAGGACCTAATTGGATAACTGTTTCTGCTTTAGAAGAGCTGAGAGCTTGAATATCCGTGTTAGCTGCAATAAATTCGACACCAGAAAGACCTTCTTCAATCATTCGGTTGATGGCATTTCCTCCACCTCCACCGACACCAATAACTTTAATTACCGCACCCTGAACTGATGCGCTATCAAATGAAAAATTCATTTTATTTCCTCGCTTTTACTAGATTCAATTAATCAAACATACTTCCGAAGATTGCACGAACACGATCTCCAAGTTTTTGTTTTTGTTCATGATTTTCTTCATCAACCGGTTGAGGTACCTCGACGGTATTCTCAACTGGAATACGATTTGGTTGTGGGGTCACTCGAGGTGCTGGAGTATGAGTTCTATCAATACTCAAGGTAGGCGCCTCATTGTCGATAGGTTTACGACGAAGATACTCTTCACCACACACAGCTTGCTGAGCAATAATATCAACTTCTGTAAGGAGACCAACATACTCAACAAGACTAATTACATTTGCAAACATTGGATTACGGATACCAACTTGGTTAGGTATATAAAGTTTCACATTTGTCTCAAAAATTTCCTGAGCAACTTCAACTACACCTGGCATGATGGCCGTTCCACCTACAAGGACAATACCACCAGGCAAATCAAGTAGGCGACCTCGCGTCAAGTCTTGTTTAACTCTATCCAAGATATGCTTCACACGAGCCGAGATAATTTCAGCAAGATATTTCTCAGTGATTTCAACAGGTGAATTTTCACCTACAACCTCTACCTGAACAGTTTCAGTTTCACTTGCTTTTTCAATGTCAGCATTACCAAAATTAAACTTAAGCGCTTCTGCAATTTGCATAGATGTTTTTAAGACTTTTGAAATATCCTTGGTGATATATTCGCCACCCTCAGAGTAAATATTGGTAAACTGCAGTTCTTGAGCACGCATGCTTGCAACAGTCGTTTGACCACCACCCATATCAATAACAGTAGCACCAAATTCACGCTCTCCTTCATTCAAGACAGCACGAGTCATTGCAAGAGGAGAGATGATGATATTCTCAACCCGAATACCTGCACGCTCAACTGTCTTACGAATATTGTGAAGAATTGTTGTTGGTCCTGTGTAAATGAGGCCTCTCATCTCAAGACGAATCCCCATCATTCCACGAGGATCATGAATCCCTTGAAAACCATCAACGATAAATTCTTCAGGAACTAGTGAGATAACCTCACGTTCAGGTGTAATACTCTTAGTCAAGGCTGATCGAACAACACTTTCAACATCTTCATCTTTGATTTCTTTTGATTCACTTGTTACAGGAATCATACCTTGTGTAGGCTCAATTTGAAGAAGATTGGCTGGAAGCCCAACATTCACTTGTTCAATCACAATACCGGCTTTTTCTTCTGCTTGCTCAATAGCTGTTTTGATTGATTTTGCTGCAGCGTCAATATCAACAATGATGCCATCTTTCACACCAGAACTCTTAACATTACTTACTCCGATGACATTCATTGATCCATCAATAAACTCAGCAACAAGAACCTTAATCGAGCTAGTTCCTATATCTAATCCTGTAAAAAAGCCATCTCTAGCCATTCACTCGACCTCTCAATCTTTCCATTCAATATCTTTGTAAACTGTATAAATACAGAATTATTCGGACACTATTGTACCATAAAAAAACGTAAAATGTCAGCATTTTACGTTTTTATTATTCAATATTAGCCTTGACTGGGGGAAGATTGAAGAGTTTTATCTTGATTAACAGTCGGATTTCCTACTCCCTGAACATCTGAATTTTCAGCATTAGCTTCTTTCTCAGTATTTTGTTCAGTTAGTGTCGTTGTTTCCTGACCCTCGTCAGAAATTTCTCTGTCTTCCTTCTTATCTGTCTTGCTTTTATCTTTCTTTTTATCCTTATCAGTTTTTGATGATTCTACTTCAGGAGTTGTTGTATAGAGGCCAACCTCCATATCTACAATACATCCATCAGAAAGCTTACTCTTAATTTTCTCGTAATAAGGTAACTTAGTCGTTAATTGAGAGAGGGGAACGCGAATAGAATTTCCATCATATAACTCAATTGTCAACAAATCTGTAGTTGCTTTTGTAGGCGTTAAATTAATAATTTGAATATTATTCTTGATTTTACTATCAAGTTTATGCAACTCTTTTACTAAATCTTCAATTTTCTTTTCATCATCCGTCTTTAAAGTGATAAATTTATCTGGTAGATTTCCTGTTGAAACAGTCCCTCCAGTCTTACCGCTTTCAAGAATAGAAACATATCCATTTGATGTTTGACGATAAGCCACGATTGGATATTCTTTCACTGCAATATTAAATTGATTTGGAAAACTATAAGTTACCGTAGCCTTTTTAACCCAAACGTTGTTTTTTTTAACAGTTGATGCAATCTCTTCTTGATTGAAAAAAACGTGAGTAATATAATCTGTATCAAGAATACCACTTGCAACTTTCACATCTTCCGGTAGAGCATTTTTTGTTCCTGATACTGTAAGAATCTTTTGCTTAGACCAAGGCGAGATAAAGAAGAGTGAAAATACGATTAAAATCGCAGCTATAAAAATAACAAGCCCCGCAAGATTTCGTTGTGCAATTGGGATATTGCTAGTCGTATTGACTTTTTTTCTTTTTTTCTTCTTGACCTTTTTTTTTACTGGTATTTTGTCCTCCTGAGATGTGGCTTTTTCTGGATGAACGCCTGTTTTGTTAGTCATCTCTCCTGAATCTTTGGTTTCTTGTTTTCTCAAAAATTCTAGATTTCGCTTCTGCCACTCAGTCAGAACTTTTTTTTCTTGTGATTTTTGATCCTTTTTTGCCATGAAATTCCTTTATTTATTTGAAATACTAGTCACTAATAGATTTGAAATACTAGTCACTAATAGGTTATAAAAATCATCAGGAGAAGTGATTTCCTCAGATTTAGCCATAGCTTCTTTGTAAGTCTCTGCATGTTCAACAAGTTGTTCGAGCTTGTGTTTTAATGTCTCCCAACTTAATTCCGATTCCTGCAATTGACGAGCGTAACCCTTTCTTTCAAAATAGTCAGCATTTTCAAGCTGGTCCCCACGGCTAGCTTCTTTTCCTAGAGGAACGATTAAATGAAGTTTTTTCATAGCCAACAATTCAAAAATAGTATTTGAACCACCACGAGTTACAACTAAATCCGCCATATCCATAAGAGGTTGGTACAAATCTGTCACATAATCAACTCTATAAAGATGACGCTCCAGGGTATTTAATGAGGAATCCCCAGATATATTGATGACATTATAGTTCTCAATCAGTTCTGGAGTTTTGCTAATAAAATCATTAAACACCTTTGCACCAGCTGATCCCCCAATAAAAAGGACTGTTTTTAGTTTCTCATCAAACTGTTCTTTAATCTTATCTAGTTGATCTGAATTATCAAACCTTGTCATACCCACCTTAGTAATAGCACCAACATGCCTTGCCTTCACCAAAGCTTTTGATTGTTCAAAAGTCGTAAACATAGTAGTTGCAAACTTGTATGCGATTTTATTGGCTAATCCCATAGACAAATCAGACTCGTGAACATATACAGGGACTCTTAATAAATTAGACGCGATAACTGGTGGTACAGATACAAATCCGCCTTTTGAAAAGAGTGCTTGGGGACGAATCTTAGCAATAATTGCAATTGACTGTAGAATTCCCCAACCAACTTTAAAGACATCCAACATGTTTTGCCATGAAAAATAACGACGTAGTTTACCTGTAGCAATACTATGGAAGGTTACATCTAGACCAGACTTATCAATTTGTTCGTGTTCAATACCATGTTTATCACCGATATAGTGCACTTCCCATCCATCTTTTAGAAACTTTGGAATTAAGATAAGATTTAAGGTCACATGTCCAACTGTCCCTCCACCAGTAAAAACAATTTTTTTCGATTTTGTCATAGCCTATCCCTTCAATCGCTCAACAGTTGCGATAAATTCATCACCACGCACTTCGAAATTCTTGTACATATCCCAACTCGCGTTAGCAGGACTCAACAAGACAACATCACCTGCACTAGCTTGTTCAAAGGCAATGCGTGTCGCATCAGCCACATCTTTGGCATCCAGATAGGTTACACCAGCTTTGTCTGCAGCACGTTTGAGACGAGGAGCTGATTCTCCCAAAATTACCATTTTCTTAAGTCCAGTAATATCAGGAATGAGTTCATCGAATTCATTACCACGGTCCAAACCACCGACAATCAAAATGACTTTACTATTATCAAAGCCAGAAAGTGCTTTTTGTGTCGCTAAAATATTTGTTGACTTACTATCATTATAGAATTTTACATCATCAATCGTATCAACAAATTGAAGACGGTGTTTAACCCCACCAAAGCTTGAGAGAGTTTCTTTAATTGCCTGGTTTGAAACACCTGACAATTTTGCAACAGCAATTGTCGCTAAGGAATTTTCAATATTGTGACTTCCTGGAACTCCAAGTTCATCAGCATGCATTAGCAATTCACCTTTGAAGTAGAGGCCACCATTTTCCAGATAAGCACCATCTACTTTTTCCACAGTTGAGAAGGGAACGACCTGCGCATTTGTTTGCGTAGCCAACTCTTTAGCCAAATCTTGATTAAAGTTTAAAATAATAAAATCGTCTGATGTCATTTCGTTTTGAATATTCCATTTGGCAGCTACGTATTCTTCAAAGCTACCATGATAGTCAATATGCGTCGGCATCAAGTTCGTAATCACAGCAATATGTGGATGAAAACTCTCAATTCCCATCAATTGGAAAGAAGACAACTCCATGACCAAAGTATCCTGATTTGTCACTGATTGCGCTACTTCCGATGCAGGGAAACCAATATTTCCAGACAAGACACCTGACTTTCCACCATGATTTAAAACACCAGCAATCATAGTTGTTGTGGTTGTTTTACCGTTTGAGCCTGTAATACCGATAATTGGTGCTTCAGAGACTAGGTAAGCCAATTCAACTTCAGTCCAAACTGGAATTTCTTTTTCAAGCGCACGAGCTACCATTGGATTATCATACCGAATTCCAGGATTCTTGACCATTAATTCAAAATTTTCATCCAAAAGTTCAAGTGGATGTCCACCACAAATAACCTTAGTGCCTTCTTCAAGAAGTGATTGAGCCGATGGGTTTTCCTCAAATGCTTTTCCATCATTAACAGTAACAATAGCTCCTAGCTTAGCCAAAAGACGAGCCGCTGCTTCACCAGATTTAGCCAAACCAAGGACTAAAACCTTTTTATTTTCCAATTGTGTTATTGATTTCATAATTCGTCCATTCTCTCAAATTGTATCATATCCATTTTACCCTTTATCACAAGCTATTTCAAGGAGTAGTATTTTCTATTCACAGAAAAAAGCCAATCTTAACAGATTGACTTTAATATCATGCTACTTATTTTCGCCTTGTTGAGCTTTATCACGATTGGGCTCTGACATGCCGAAAATATCTTTCAAGGTGAAATAACTCAATATAAACATTCCTACCGTGACAAAGAACTCACCAGGTAAACTGAAGAATTTAATGATTGATAACACTGCTAAAAGCAAGAGCAATGCTAAGGTAGCCATGACAAAGAGAAGATTCATAGTGTTTTTAACTGACTTTGGTGCAATAAAGAAATAGAATGAAGCAATCAATATAGCAACAATCAGATAAAACATCTCTTCTCCTCTCTAAAAATTATTCAGCTTCCGCTGCTTTTTTTCTTACGTTTATTAGCTTTATCACGCTCTGCTTTATTCAAAATTTGTTTACGCAAGCGGATAGATTTAGGTGTTACTTCCATGTATTCATCATCATCCAAGAATTCAAGTGATTCTTCAAGTGTCAATATACGTGGAGTCTTGATAACAGCCGTCTGGTCCTTAGTAGCTGAGCGCACGTTTGTCATTTGTTTTGCTGTAGTAATGTTAACACCAAGGTCATTTTCACGAGCATTCTCACCAACAATCATACCTTCATAAACTTCAGTACCTGGGTTAACAAAGATAGTACCACGTTCTTCAATACGCATAATTGAGTAAGTTGTCGCTTTACCTGTATCGATAGAAACGAGAGCACCCCGGTGACGTCCGCCAATCTCACCAGGAACAACCGGCAAATATTGATCAAAGGTATGGTTCATAATACCGTAACCACGTGTCATAGACAAGAATTCAGTAGAGAATCCGATGAGTCCACGAGCTGGCACAAGGAAGATAAGGCGTGTTTGGCCGTTACCAACCATTTGCATATCAAGCATGTCGCCTTTACGTTCTGAAAGAGCTTGGATGATTGAGCCTTGGTACTCCTCTGGAGTATCAATTTGAACACGTTCAAATGGTTCGCATTTCACTCCATCAATTTCCTTGATGATAACTTCTGGACGTGACACTTGAAGTTCATATCCTTCACGACGCATTGTTTCGATAAGGATTGACAAGTGCAATTCACCACGGCCTGAGACAGTCCATTTATCTGGTGAATCAGTTGGTTCAACACGTAATGAAACGTCTGTTTGCAACTCAGCCAAAAGACGCTCTTCGACTTTACGTGATGTCACGTGTTTACCTTCGCGACCAGCAAATGGTGAGTTATTCGCCAAGAAAGTCATTTGAAGTGTTGGTTCATCAATACGAAGAACTGGCAATGGTTCAACAGCATCAGTTGGTGTGATTGTTTCACCGACGAAGATATCTTCCATACCTGAGATAGCAATCAAGTCACCAGCTTTGGCTTCTTCAATTTCACGACGCTCCAAGCCAAAGAAACCAAAGAGTTTCGTAACACGGAAGTTTTTAGTTGTTCCATCAAGTTTTGAAAGGGTAACTTGATCACCAACTTTTACACTCCCACGAAAGATACGTCCAATACCAATACGTCCAACAAAGTCGTTGTAGTCAAGAAGTGACACTTGGAATTGAAGTGGCTCATCTGAGTTATCTACAGGAGCTGGGATGTGATCTATAATAGTGTCGAAGATTGGAGCCATAGTGTGCTCTTGATCAGCTGGATTATCAGACAATGATGATGTTCCATTTATAGCTGATGCATAAACAACTGGGAATTCCAATTGATCATCATCTGCACCCAGTTCGATGAATAGCTCTAGGACTTCATCAACAACTTCTTCAGGACGAGCTGAGGGTTTATCAATCTTGTTGACAACAACAATTGGTGTCAAATTTTGCTCAAGAGCTTTTTTCAATACAAAACGTGTTTGAGGCATTGTCCCTTCATAAGCATCGACAACAAGAACAACACCGTCAACCATTTTCATGATACGTTCAACTTCTCCACCAAAGTCCGCGTGCCCTGGTGTGTCCATGATATTAATACGAGTACCATTGTAAGCAACGGCTGTATTCTTAGCAAGGATGGTAATACCACGTTCTTTTTCAAGATCGTTTGAGTCCATTGCACGCTCATCAAGTTCCATACGTTCATCAAGGGTGTGTGATTGTTTCAACAATTCATCTACAAGTGTTGTTTTTCCGTGGTCAACGTGGGCAATAATGGCAACGTTACGGATGTCTTCTCTAAGTTTAGTCATCTTTTCCTCTTTATTATTTATTTCAACCTTTCAAGTATACCACATTTTCAATAAAATGGCAGAGATCGGATAATTGTAAACGTTTTTCAACAAAAAAAAGTGCTACCTTCCCTTATCCAGTTAGGCGCACCTTATCTCATTATTTGTCAATACTATAAGCAAGACTAGCAGCTCCAATGATTCCTGCATCATTTCCAAGCTCCGCTAATTTCACTTTTGTTGTACGGCGAACTTGTGGGAATGCATAACGTGTAAAGTATCCTTCAACACGACTACGCAAGAATTCTCCTGCGGCAGAAACACCACCACCGATAACGACAGAATCTGGGTTAAGAATGTTTGAGATGTTTGCTGTTGCAAGTCCGAGGTATTCAGAGACTTTATCAACAATGCTGTCAGCAAACTTATCACCTTCAGTAGCAGCTACGAGAATATCTTTACTTGTAACAAGCTCACCATTGTCTACAGCAGCTTTAATAGAAGAGTTTCCTTCGTATTTTTCTGCCAAATGATGTGCTACACGTACAATACCTGTTGCTGAAGCTACAGTTTCCAGACACCCCTTGTTTCCGCAAGTACACTCAAATCCTGTTTCAGGTTCAACAATAATGTGACCAATTTCCCCACCAGCACCGGCAACACCATGAATTAAGTTACCATCAGCGATAACACCGCCACCAACACCTGTACCCAATGTTACAAAGACAACATTCCGATTGTTAGCACCAGCACCAACCCAACGTTCACCCAGTGCAGCCACATTAGCATCATTATCAATAGCGAATGGAATACCAAGTTCTTTTTCAATGACAGAGCCAACTTCTTGAGTTTCTGCCCAGTTCAAGTTAAAGGCACCCGTTACTGTTTTATTTTCTCGGTCAACTGCACCTGGAGATCCCATACCAATTCCAATAAAATCTTCAGCAGTAAGTCCATACAATTCCAAACGGTGTTTCAAAGATTCTACAATGTCAGGAACAATGTGGCTACCATTTTCAAACGTATTTGTTTCAATAGCCCATTTTTCTTGAACTTCACCATCTGCAGTCAAAATACCAAACTTAACGGTTGTTCCACCGAGGTCAATACCTAAGAGTTTCTTACTCATTTTCCTTCTCCATTTCAATCCGATATTCACGTCGTAAAATCATTTCAGCAATAAGATAGTTTTCCTTGTCTATCAAAGCATTCTGATAAAGACCTTCCAATTCAATCTTCATCATCTCGATATCATAGAGCCTTTTACCCAAGTAAACTACTACCCCAAACTGCTTCAATAACTGTTGAACGTCATATAATGTTTTCATAGAAATATTTTAGCAAAAAGCTTAAGGCATGACAAGATAATTTTGAAAACCTTTACAGATTATTATGTACCTAGACAAAAAGCCCAAGTCTATTTGACTTAGACTCTTATCTATTGACAATTCGGACAAACGCCATGCAAAATCATTTGCTCACGAGTGATGCGAAATCCTGTTTGCGATTCTACCTCTTCTTTGAAAGACGGAATCGGTAAATATAAATCAGTAATTTGACCACATTTTTCACAAACAATGTTTAAGTGGTCATGCCCCATAAAATCATAATATGTTGTATTATCATTATTAACCTTAATTTCAGAGACAATTCCCTCTTCGACTAACACTTTCAAGTTGTTATAGACCGTTGCTAAACTCATACCTGGATTATCAGGGAGAAGGTCATAATATATCACATCAGCACTAGGATGTTGATCAGACATCATCAAATAGCGGATAATAGCTTTACGAGATTCGGTTAATCGAATCCCTTTAGCTTTTAACTGATTCAAGATATCTTCGTAAACACCGAGACTATGTCGATGATCAGACATATCGCCGCCTCTCTTCTTCTAAAAGTATTTTGTATCTATTATACACTTTTAAAGGAACTCTTGACAATCATCTTAACTCAAAATTTGATTATTTCAAGTCTGGTGCTTGTCCAAGTTCTGCAGTCAACATCCAGATCGTCTTATCAATTTCTGATTTTGCATCCGTAAAGATATCATTTGAAGGAACATCTCCTTCTTCATCTGTGATATCCAAGCCAACTTGGAATAAGACAGACAAGTATTTGTATATATCAACCAATAGCTGAATTCGATCAGACATTGGTTGATCAAATGTACCAGTAGTTTCAGTCAAACCTGAATTAGATGAAAACTCTACCAAAGTTGAGTATGGTTCACCACCAATGGCAATCAAACGCTCACTAATCTTATCAAGATAGGAATTCAAACTATCCATTAATTCATCCATTTTTGGGTGAAGATAAAGGAAACCAGGACCACGCATATACCAATGAACTTGATGCACAATAGAAGCTGCTACAGACAAATCGGCAACCGCTTGATTTAATACTGCTTTGGTTTTTGTGTTTGTTGGCGTCTTTGCTTGATGGTTAACTGTTTCCTTGATTGTTTCTTTAATTGAATCTGTCATATTCTTTCTCCTTATTTAGAACCATTATTGTTTATACTTATATCTTAAAGTATTTCTAAATAAGATGCAAGTAAAACGCTTTTTCTGTCTTTTTTCGAATAGTTAGGTATGCTTAGTATTTTATATTTTTTTCTCGGTACCTCTTTAGGCTCCTTTATTGGATTGATTTGTGATCGTTTTCCTGAGAAGTCGATTATTTTTCCTAGAAGCCATTGCAATCAGTGTGGGCATCCGTTACGTTTTTTCGAAATGATTCCGATTCTATCACAACTTTTCTTAAGGTTCAAATGTCGGTTTGGTGAAGGTGATTTTCTCTATTTGGCCAGTGTCTCCCTCATTTTCCCATTTTCCAAAATACTAATAGCTATTGAACTAGCTTGCCTATTTGGGCTTATGTACTTCCTAGTACGTAGAAACCCTAATGAAACAGTCGCTTTTGTCCCATTTCTCTTTATGAGCGTTCTAATTCTTACCTTCATGTAATAGTATAGAAAAAAACCGAAATAATCGGCTTTTTCAGTATTAATTCATATATTCTAAAAGTATTTTATATCTATTATACATTTTTAGAGGAACTCTTGACAATCATCTTAACTCAAAATTTGATTATTTCAAGCCTGGTGCTTGTCCAAGTTCTGCAGTCAACATCCAGATCGTCTTATCAATTTCTGATTTTGCATCCGTAAAGATATCATTTGAAGGAACATCTCCTTCTTCATCTGTGATATCCAAGCCAACTTGGAATAAGACAGACAAGTATTTGTATATATCAACCAATAGCTGAATTCGATCAGACATTGGTTGATCAAATGTACCAGTAGTTTCAGTCAAACCCGAATTAGATGAAAACTCTACCAAAGTTGAGTATGGTTCACCACCAATGGCAATCAAACGCTCACTAATCTTATCAAGATAGGAATTCAAACTATCCATTAATTCATCCATTTTTGGGTGAAGATAAAGGAAACCAGGACCACGCATATACCAATGAACTTGATGCACAATAGAAGCTGCTACAGACAAATCGGCAACCGCTTGATTTAATACTGCTTTGGTTTTTGTGTTTGTTGGCGTCTTTGCTTGATGGTTAACTGTTTCCTTGATTGTTTCTTTAATTGAATCTGTCATATTCTTTCTCCTTATTTAGAACCATTATTGTTTATACTTATATCTTAAAGTATTTCTAAATAAGATGCAAGTAAAACGCTTTTTCTGTCTTTTTTCGAATAGTTAGGTATGCTTAGTATTTTATATTTTTTTCTCGGTACCTCTTTAGGCTCCTTTATTGGATTGATTTGTGATCGTTTTCCTGAGAAGTCGATTATTTTTCCTAGAAGCCATTGCAATCAGTGTGGGCATCCGTTACGTTTTTTCGAAATGATTCCGATTCTATCACAACTTTTCTTAAGGTTCAAATGTCGGATATGTCAAAGTTCTATCCCATACCGTTACCTCTTCTTGGAATTGTTTTGTGGAGGAATACTTCTTCTTTATTTCTATGACTACCTAGATTTCGGAAGAACCTATTTGCTTTTTTTCAGTCTTTGTCTAACTATTTTTGATTTAAAAAATAAATCATATCCCCTTCTAATTTGGATTCTTGGAACACTACCTCTCCTATGTTTGGGAAACCACTACCTCACTTTTAGCTTAGGAATAAGTTTAGCCGTTCTGTCATATATCAAACGTTTAAATATTGGTGAAGGTGATTTTCTCTATTTGGCCAGTGTCTCCCTCATTTTCCCATTTTCCAAAATACTAATAGCTATTGAACTAGCTTGCCTATTTGGGCTTATGTACTTCCTAGTACGTAGAAACCCTAATGAAACAGTCGCTTTTGTCCCATTTCTCTTTATGAGCGTTCTAATTCTTACCTTCATGTAATAGTATAGAAAAAAAACCTAAATAATCGGTTTTTTCAGTATTAATTCATATTGACACGGTGCCATTCATTAATAACATAAGCGAGCACCCCCAATTGTTGAAGACCCCAACCACTAATTTCATCTGATTCCTCAGTTGAACCACCAAGGTAACGGGTATAGATTGCTACCAAATAAGGTGTATCTTCCATGACAATAGCATCAACGTTGAGTGCTTCACGAACGTAGCCTGGTTTTTGATAGATGGTTAAACCAGGAAGATAAGTTTTGTAGTATTCATTTGGGAAAGACTCACCAATATAGTGGAGAATATCCTTATAATTCTCTTGGTGTTTCCAAAGGTAATCCAAGACTTGGATGTAATAATCCGTTGTTGTCTTATTACCATGCATTTGAATAGTTTTAACTTTCCCTTTTGACTTACCGTATTTATCAAGCATGCCATAGAATTTTTCCATACCGCCAAGACGTTCTGCCAATGCATAGGCAGGCGTATTCTCAGAATAAACTAGAGAATATTCTTGCATATCTGGGATGGTCATTGCACCACCAAAGGAGGCAACATACTTATCATGTTCTCCTTGATATTCATATTCAGTATTATTAATATCAAAACGTTCAGTCAAAGAAAGCTTCCCTCTATTAACCTCATCCATAACAAGCATGTTTAGTGGCAATTTGTAGATTGATCCTGCAGTCATTGGCTGAGTATCATTCATAGAGAATTGCTCATTTGTCTTGGTATTTTTATATGAGAAGGCGATTGGCTAGACTCGATTCCCTGATCAGCCATAAAGGCTTCAACCACTTGGTTCAATGTCATGTTAGCATAATCATAATACAATCCATTAGCATACATCGTATCTGCATCTGCTTCCATGACTCCTTTTTTAGCTTCAGCTGACTTGTTGGTTGGAGTTACCTTTTCCTCTTTTTTCTTATCCTCTTTTTTAGTTACCTTAGAGTTAGAACCAAAAATGTTCCCAAGGTTCCCAGTGTGACCAGCCTGTTTTCCTCGTCCTGCTAAGGCAAGCATAGCAACAAACACAAGAATAACTACTGCACCCAGAAGAATTAAGATAAGATAAGGTTTCTTATCATCACTGAATGATTTCGATCTAGATTTTTTAGAGCGTTTACTCCTAAGTAATAAGGTTTCAATTTTTTCTTCTTTTTCCTTGTGTCCTACTGGTATCGATGTTTCCTCAACCGGTTTCTTTTCTACTGATTTCTTAGAAACCTTTTTCTTATCTTTTTTGTTATTCTTCTCGTCGCTTCTTTTGACATTTTTTTACAATCTTTACTGTCTTTCTTAACGTCTTTTTGAAGGTCTTGTTTTAACGAATCTTTCTTCTTATATTTAGTTTTTTGGCGGCTTCCACTATACTTTTCACTTGAATGTTTTTTCTTTTTTCTCATACCAATTATAGTTTAAGCTATAATAGTACAAAAAACAAGGAGATTTTACAACCATATTACAAAAAAACACCCTCAAGACTGAGGATGATTCTAGACTTATTTAGCTGCTGCGTAAAGCTCAGCAACTTTATTCCAATTGATGATTTTAAAGAAGGCTTTGATGTAGCTTGGACGTACGTTACGGTATTTTAGGTAGTAAGCATGTTCCCAAACATCAAGTGCCAAGATTGGTTTTTTACCGTCTGAGATAGGTGTATCTTGGTTGGGAGTTGAAACAACTTCAAGTTTACCTTCTGCGTTAACCACAAGCCATGCCCAACCTGAACCAAAACGAGTTGTTGCTGCCGTAGTGAAAACTTCTTGGAAAGCTTCAAATGAACCGAATGCTTCATTAATAGCGGCTGCTACTTCTGCAGTTGGTTCTTGCTTTTCTGGTGACAAAAGTTCCCAGAAAAGTGCGTGGTTAAGATGTCCACCACCATTGTTAATAAGTGCTTGACGGATGTCTGCTGGAATTTTTTCTACATCAGCCAAAAGCGCTTCAAGGTCCTCACCAATTTCAGGGTGTTTTTCAAGCGCAGCATTAGCATTCGCCAAGTAAGTTGCATGGTGTTTGTCATGATGAAGAGTCATTGTTTCAGCATCAATGTATGGTTCCAAAGCATCGTAAGCGTAAGGAAGATCTGGAAGAATAATAGCCATAGTAAAGGTCCTCTTTTCATTTTTTTCCATCTTACCATAAAGTGATAGAGCTTTCAAAAATTTTGCTTACAAAATCTTGGAAATCTCCATTTTTTTAGCTGTTTGACGCTATTTTAAAAAGTGCTAAATCAAGTAGATAATCTTTATCTAAAGTTCCTGTTTTTATCTGGTAGTCTGTCTCAACCAGAGTCTTAATCGTTGTCTTTAAAAATGCAACTGATAAATGACGTCTATCTCTTATAGCATAGCGAACCTGAAATGGATTAACTTTCCGACTTAGATAGTCTGAAAGACTTGAAACAATTTGTTGCTCGCTTTTACCTTGAGCAGATAACAATTTGACTTGCAGATAGGTGCGGAATTGTCCCAACATAACAGCAATCAACTTAATCTCATCTTCTCCTTGCAATCGTAAATCATGAACCAATTCACGAACATCTTGAATCTGTCCTCTCAAAAGAAGTTGAGTCATATCAAAAATGTTATCTTGTAAACTTTTAGGAATAGCCTCCGTAATGTCTTGCGATGAGATATTCCCTTCAGTTTTATATCCTTTTAAAAACGCCAGATTCTTTTGAATATCTGAAAAATCAAAACTTGACTTGACTAAGAGTTCCTCAAATACCCCTTTATCAAAAGTGAGTCCCTCTTGATGTGCCTGTTTTTGAAAATAAGTTCTAAGCTCTGTATCCTTTAAAGAGTTAGCTTCAAGTACCAAAGCATCACGTTTTAGGAGTTTAACCAACCGACGCTTCCCATCGAGCTTTCCAGAAGCCATTAATACAAGACGTGTTGTTTCTACAGGTGATTGAAGATAATTTTCAAGACGTTTCAATGCTTTTTCATCTAGATAAGACTTTTTAGAAGTCGTCATATCTGCGAAATGATCAAAAATAACTACCTTTTCATCTGCAAAAAAAGGCATACTTTCCAAATCGAGTTCAGCATCCTGATAATCAGTCTCGGACATATCAAAATAGGAATAGGTCAAGTCGCTTGAATCAAATCCAATTTGTTTTAAAAATTTTTCTTTAGCTTGACTATACTGACCTAAATCCTCGCCAGCCAAGACAGTTATCTTAGGAAGTTTTTCTCTGCTCAGCTTTTCAATCGTTTCCATAGCAATCATGGTTATATTATACCAGAATTTTCATTATAACAAAAAGCTCACCACCGAAGCGATGAACTTTACTTTATTAACCAGAGTTTCGAAGTCCTGTTGCAATACCATTGATAGTAATATGAATAAGACTAATTTCGTCATCAGTCAGATTATTATTACGAAGCCGTTTAATCAATTCAATTTGGATGTAGTTCAAGACGTTGAAGTATGGCAATCGGAAATCCAAACTCGCTTTAAGAAATGGGCTTTCTTCAAGGAAGTCATCATGTTTTTCAATAGCAAGAATGACATTCTTAGTCAGCTGCCACTCATCCAAAATGATGTTAAAGACGCTACGAACTTCTTCACTCTCTGCCAACTGTGCATAGTGGAAGGCAATATTCATATCTGATTTTGAAAGCACCATATCCACGTTAGACAAAAGTGAACGGAAGAATGGCCATGTTTCAAACATGTGTTGAAGTTTTTCAAGGTTTCCTTCTTCAGCTTCAATATAGTGATTAAAGGCAGAACCCACACCATACCAACCTGGTAACATGATACGGTTTTGTGACCATGAGAATACCCAAGGAATAGCACGAAGTCCTGAAATATCAGTAATAGTCTTACGAGCAGCTGGACGAGAACCAATATTTAAACTTGATACTTCCTTGATTGGACTTGCTTCAAAGAAGTATTCATAGAAATGTTCATTTCCGAAGACAAGATCTCGATAAATACCATTAGAATCTTGAACAATACTATCCATAATTTCACGGAAATCAACCAATTCATCAGGATCAGTAATTTGGCGTGTTACCATGCGATCAAGCGTAGCTGAAACTAGCATTTCAAGATTGTAGTAAGCTGCATCCTTATTGCCATATTTATTACCGATAACCTCACCTTGCTCCGTCAAACGGATACGGTCTTTAATAGTACCAAATGGTTGAGAAGTAATAGCATCGTAAGATGGGCCACCACCACGACCAACTGTACCACCACGGCCATGGAAGAAGGTAATTTTAATGCCACGCTCTTCACCAATCTTGGTCAATTCGTTCTGAGCCTTGTAAAGCGTCCAACCTGAAGACAAGTAACCACCATCTTTGTTTGAATCTGAGTAACCCAACATGATTTCTTGGTAGTTATTGCTATTCTTAATCCATCGTTTAACAATATCATAACCAAGGTATTGTTTCATGATTTCATTAGAGTTTTCCAAGTCTTCGATGGTTTCAAACAGTGGAACGATTTGGACACGCGCACGCTCAGTATCAACTAAACCAACTTCTTTAAGAAGGATGGCTAACTCAAACATATCTGAGACGCTCTCAGTGTGAGAGATGATATGTTGTTTGATGACTTCTTCACCAAGATAGTCCTTCAAAAGACGAGCAGTACGGAAGATAGCTAATTCTTTTTCAAGCGTTTCAGACTTAGATACATTTGTTGATGATAAGGTACGTGGATCTTCTTGCAATTCTTTGAGAAGAACAGCAACCTTTTCAACCTCTGTCAATTCACTGTAGTTGTCAACAATGTTTGCAGATTTAAGCAACTCTGCCACACAAGCTTCATGAACGCTTGAATCCTGACGCATATCAATTGTTGCAAGGTAGAATCCAAAGACCTCAACAGCTTGAAGAAGCTCTTCGAAATCACCGGAAATCAAGACAGAATCATCATTTTCGAGAAGTGAATTTTTAATTGCCAAAAGATCGTCATGGAATGCTTCAGCTGTTTCATAAAATTCGGTAGTTTGTTGTGAGACAGCTTGAAGACTTTGGCTGAGACGGTCATGCACAAAATCAGCTACTACTTCACCTGTTGAGACTGAGCCAAGACGAACATTTTCAGAAAGACGCTTAGCAACTCGTTCCTTGCTAAAGTTACCTGCTTTGAAGAAAAGAAGCGTCTGAATCAATTTAGATTGAATGTAACTGAAAGCACGACGGTATGGTTCGTTTTCACGGTAGACAGATGTATCTGGAGAAAGTTTCGCCATTTCTGCTACTGTTTCTGAAACTTCAGTCAAACGTGATGAGAGTGAGAATGAGCGGTAAAGGTTAACAACTTTTTCAATATAGTAATTGAGGATAACTTCACTTTGTAATGTCGCACAAAGTTTAAGAGTTTCTGCCGTTACAAATGGGTTCCCGTCACGGTCACCACCAATCCACATTCCCATTGTAATAGGTGTTGGATTATCAAGTTCGATACCTTTTTCAACCGCTAAACGTTTGAATTCATGCGATAGCTTGGTAATTGCCTTAATCAATGAGGAGTTGTAATACTCCATAACGTTAGTGATTTCGTTTTTAACTTTAAGTTTCTTCTCACGAATGATATCCGTTTTCATCATAATCTCTACATAACGACGCAAATCCGCATACCATTTATCCTCATTAATAAGACCATCCTTGACGTCACGATGCTTACGGAGAAGTTCGTGAATGTGGTTAGTCAATTCAAGCATGGTTTTACGTTGAACCTGAGTTGGGTGAGCTGTCAATACCGGAACGACATTAACATTTTCAAGAATATCACGCGCATTGTCGCTTTCAGCGACAACATCAAAGGTTTCAGACAACTTACCTAAATAAGATTCATCAATATTATTTTTTCGGTTGACTTCATAAGCCAAATCCACGTCCTCAGAGATATTAATCAAGAGAGGTAACAAAGAAAAATAACGTGATGCAACGATCATATCATCATTTGTCATTTCTGAAATAGCTTGTGTAAGGGCCTCATAGTCACCTTCATCATAAAGTTCAACCAAATGTTGGATAGTCGTGAGGCCTTGCTCACCAGCCATGCCTCGTGTTGCATCATCCAACAATTCTTTCAAGATACCAACTTCTTCAGAGATGATTTCCTGGTTGTTACTGCTTTCCAATTTGTTAAGAGCCAAACCGTGTTCTCCTTACTTTATGTAGTACCCTTTTATGATATCACTTTTAAAACAAAAGTAAACTGTTTTTCTGTAAATCGTCAGTTATTTTGCAATTTTCTGACTTATTTGAAAAAAATATTAGTCCTGTTTCCGAACTTTATAAAAAAAGACTCTGAATTAGAGTCTAAAATCTTAATTATACTTTTCTTGATAGAATTTGATTTCATCACCATCTTGAACTTTAAGTTGATTAGCAGCTTTCTCACCGATTTTTCCATTGACATCAAACATCCAATAAATCCCCTTCTCCTTGTCTTGAGAAATTCCATCAATTTCAGTAATAAAACCATCATTTTCTTGAACAGGATATATTTCTTTTAAAACATCAAGGACCGTATCACCATTTTTGAATTCTACGGATTTTTTCTTACTTTCCTTTTCAGTTTTTAAAATCAAAGTAACCTGGCCTTGACCCTTAGACTGATGATTGTTTGTGCTACTAGTAGGTTTAGCAGACTCATTTTTTCCACAAGCACCTAAAGTAACAAGAGAAAAGGCAAGAGCTAAACATATCAATAATTTTTTCATTTCAAAAGTCTCCTAAAAATAGACTGAATAAATGGATAGAATAGAAGCGTCGATACTGCATGATAAGTATCATAAAGAAGGCCAGAAACAACAAAGGTAAGACCGCTCTTAAATAGGAGGCCATAACTATAATCCAAGAGAACTCCGTAGAGAAAGGATAAAATAGTTACCAAAGCAATCTGCCAAACAAGTGATAACCTAGGTGCAATCAAGCTCCAAAGAGCCATCAAAATGCCGAAGGCCAAGATTTGATTAAAAACCCAGGGACCAAACCCAAAGATGAATCCTGAGATTGACATGGTCAAAGCCATAATCAAGAAACCATCTACTAACCCCAAATAAAGGACAGACACAAAAAACATAGCTGTGATAGGCTGAATATTTGGCAATCCTATAAATGCTGACCGCAATCCTACTGCCAGTGCTGACAAAATGGCTATCCGAGCCATTCGTTGAATCGTTAGTTTCATATATCTATTATGCCAGAAATAAGTTGAATTGACTAGGTATGATACTTATTTATTTAATTAAAAAAGAAAATAACTGCTAAAAGAAAGAGGCCAATCACATGATTAGCCTTCCCTGAGTTACATTTGTTTCAAGCGTTCCACCCGTTCTGAAATTGGTGGGTGAGTATAAAAGAGCTTCTGTAAACCAGATTCTTTTTTAGGGTCATTGATAAAGAGGGCTGCGCTAGCATCATCCACGTGATGTTGCATTGGCACACTATTATCAAGTTTGAGTAGAGCATTAATCATACCTTGTGGGTTACGTGTCAATTCGACGCTGGAAGCATCAGCTAGAAATTCACGCTGGCGTGAAATAGCCAACTGAACCAAGGTAGCCGCCAAAGGCGCCAGGATAATGGCAATCAAAGAAAGAATGAGAAGAATAATTTCCAAACCGCTACTTCCATTACGGTCATCATCGTCTCTACGACGACCTCCACCCCAGAACATCATATTACGAGCCATCCCAGCTAGCATGGTAATAGCCGATGCTAAGGCAACTGCTATGGTAGAGATTCGAATATCGTAATTGCGAATATGACTCACTTCATGTCCGATAACCCCTTCAAGCTCCTCACGATTCATAACCGCAAGAAGACCTGTTGTAGCAGCTACTGCCGCATTCTTAGGGCTTGATCCAGTCGCAAAAGCATTCATAGAAGGATCATCGACAACAAAGACACGTGGCATTGGGATTTGGGCCACCATAGCCATGTCCTCGACCACATGATAAAGTTCTGGAGCCGTGTGTTCATCAACTTCTCGTGCACCATTCATGGCCATGACGATATTTGTTGATTGGAAAATCATGGTAATGGCATAGATAAAACCAATAACTAAGGCAAGAATCAGACCACCAAAGCCTGAACCTAACCAAAGATAGCCGACACCGTAGCCAACAAGACCCAACAAGAGGAAAAAGACCAGGAGCAGAAGCCAAGTCCTTCTCTTATTTCGAGCAATTTGATCAAATAACATATTAGTTACCTAGTCCACTGAAATCAACCTTAGGCACAGCTTTTTCTTCTTCTGGTGTTTCAAGGAATTCAGCAGCCTTAAAGCTAAACATCCTAGCAATAACATTACTTGGGAATGTTTCCAATTTCGCATTGTAGTTACTTGTCACACTGTTATAAAGTTGACGTGAATAGGCAATTTTATTTTCAGTGTTCGTCAACTCTTCTTGAAGCTGGCTGAAATTGGCACTTGCCTTGAGGTCAGGGTAACTTTCAGCTACCGCAAAGATTCCAGAAACCTGACGAGTCAATTCATCACTAGCACGCATAGCTTGTGCAGGAGAAGTCGCAGCTGCTACCTGATTACGAAGTTCTGTTACTTTTTCAAGCGTTGAACCCTCATATTTAGCGTAACCTTTAACCGTTTCAATCAAGTTAGGAAGGAGATCATTACGACGTTTCAATTGAACATCAATTTGACTCCACGCCTCCTTGGTTTGCATACGGCTTTTAACCAAGCCGTTATAACTTGCAATAACAAAAATCACAAGAACAACAATAATGGCAATAATAATCCAAATCATATTTTTATTCCTTTCTTATACCTACAAAGAGTCCGTACGACTTCTCTTACAAGTATCTTTACTAGTCTCAGTATATCAAATTTTCAGATAAAAGTGGAAAATATAAGTCGTTTTACAAAAAAAACTGGACAAGATGTTCAGCTTTTTTATTACTCTTTAGTCGTATGTCGTTTACCTTGGGCTATGGCATCTGCTTCTGTCATAGTGACGACATTAGCCTTATTGGTATTGCTAGGCATACTATTGATGTCATACCAATAAACATCTGCTGCTCCATGACGCGCCACATAAACTGTTCTACTTTCTTCTTGTGTAGGTTGCGCAGGCTCTGGATCAGGACTCGGTTGTTCAGCCACTGGTGATCTCTCAGGACTAGGCTCAGATGGTGCCTCAGTAAATTCAGTAACCGTATTTGTCGCTGTTCCATCCGCATAATTTATTTCTGCATTTGGTGATTGGTTATCCAAGACATCATGCGTAACTCCCTGACTGTCGAGAGTCTCCTTATCTCCACCAAGTTTAATTTCCAAAAGATTTCCAGAACTATCAATACCAACATATTGAAGTTCCACTTGACGAGGCAACAACTCGTATCCACTGTAGATAGCTGTTACCTTATAATCTAACCAATAGTTAGGATGGAGTGCCAGCCAGTTATCCAAGCGATTCTCGTAATAAAGCATGCCTGACTGATTACCCTCGTCGGTTCCTTTATAATTTCCAGAGTTTAATCAGGCAGTCATAGGTACTAAATTCTTGCCCTCGTCATTGACACCAGAAAATTGATAGCCAATCCAAATGCCCTCGATTCATTAGCCAAGATTTTGATTTACCATCACCATAATAAAACTTATAGTTATGCCATCCTACAGGATCATATTTTATTTTACCATGATGTTTATTCTTCGGCTCGTCCTTATCTTGTAACTGTATATGAGCACTGTGGGCACGTCCTAGCTGGTCCTTCTCCTCCATGACAAACTGCTTTTGACCATTAAAAGCTAATATACCATTAATCTCATCTGCTTGAGCGACTTGAGGGGGCACAGCCAATGATTGTTTGCTAGCATCTACAGAAACTCCAAAACCTAAAGTAAATACTAAAACAAGAAGAGCAAATAAATGAATTCTACTATTTCTTTTTTCTTTCATTATCTTAACACCATAATATTTTTATGACTTTAATTATACAGGACCAAATCAAAATATATGATTAAAAATAAAGAATAATGAAATTAGGTATATTAAAAATCGGGGACTCCTCATCCGGCAATAAGGTCTTCTCCAAGATAGCTATGCCATAAACTGGCTCCATCTGCTCGTACATCTTGCGCGTCTGTCCTTGTTGGCGTAATTGTTACACATTTTCCACCAGCTGGTTAGCCAAATAATAATGAAAACGATTGAAAGAATAAGGTTACTTACGCACCTGAATCTCAATAATAACCTCAGTTCTATCATTCAACTTAGCTCGAACATCCACCGAGGCTGAAAAGAGCTCATCCTCATCAAAGTCCTTTTTATGAAGCTGTGTCCCCTCCAAAATCTGGGCATCCACAACATCCAAATCCAAAATATCTCAAATAAATGCCACCGTCACCTCAGGAAGACTGAAAATCTTCTCATCCATGATATCCAAGGTCGGTGAGACGTGCTTGTGTCTTTTTTCCATATACCTCTCCTTAAGAAAAAATAGAGGGATGGCCCCTCTACTCCTATCTATTTGGAAAAAGTAAATGAAATATGGAATTACCCTATAAATGCTTCCACAAAGGCCTTGAGTTCTTTATCTGCTTCTGGTGTGGTTCCATGAAGCTGTCCAAGCATGTCGAGAAGCGAGGCTGTCTGACTTTCAATTGTCGCATTGGTCTGATTAATCTTAGCCACAATCTCAGTCAAGGGCTCCACTTCCTCTTCCTCAAAGGTATCCACATAGCGAGGGATATTAAGGTTGTAGTCATTTCCCATAATCTCTTCAAAGCTAGCCAGGTGGGCAAACTTGTCCATATCCTCACGACTCTTATAAGCATTGAGAATCTTCTCAATATGGGCATCTGTCATGATGTTCTGATTTTTCCCCTTATCAAACTCCTTAGAGGCGTCGATAAAGTAAACATCTCGATTGGTGCGGTTCTTTTTGAGAATGATAACCGTCGTTGGAATACTGGTGTTAAAGAAGATATTAGCAGGCAAACCGATAACTGTATCAATTGCTCCTTCTTCTAACAAAGCCTTACGAATGGTCCCTTCAGCATTACCACGGAAGAGAACCCCATGAGGTAGGACGATGGCCATAACACCATTGTCTTGTTTCAAGTGATAGTAACCATGCAAGAGGAAGGCAAAATCAGCCTTAGACTTAGGTGCTAGTTTCCCAAATGGTGAGAAACGAGGATCATCCATGAAACCTGAGCTAGCAGACCACTTGGCTGAATAAGGTGGGTTCATGAGAACCCCATCAAAGTTAGTCGGCTCTTGAGTTGGCCAATCCTCATCCAAGGTATCAGCGTTGTGTAAAAACTGATTTTCAATCGGCACACCATGCAGAATCATGTTCATACGTGCCAGGTTATAAGTTGAGGTGTTCAACTCTTGACCAAAGTAAACCACTGTCTGTGGTTGACGTGAATAGCGTTTGGCATTAAGCAAGAGCGAGCCTGACCCCATAGTCGCATCATAAAGGGTAAAGCCTTGCTTGTCCTCACGTCCTAAAAAGGCAATCTGCGTCATGAGCTTGGCAACAGGTTGCGGTGTATAGAACTCACCAGCTTTTTTACCTGAATCCGTCGCAAACTGACCAATCAGGTACTCATAAGCATCACCAAGCATATCACCAGCATGACCTGCCACATCTAGAACCGCCAACTCCTTCATCACAGCCGCAACCGTTTGGTTTTGCTTTTGAGGAGTCGCTCCGAGTTTCTTAGAGTAGAGGTCGATATCTTCAAAGAGATTTTCATAAAGCTCGTCACTCTGCTCAATATCACGGAAGCCCTGAGCCAAGTCCTCTAACTGAAAGCTTCCATCGTTCACTCGCTCCACTAAAGCCGTAAAGGTCAAGTCAGGATGAATGGCATAGCTCATTTCATCAGTGATGACTGACAAGAGGTCCTCGTGAGTCTCCTCATCCTCATAGTATTTGCGATAGACTGCCAGTGCCTCTTCCAAGCTTTCTGTCTCCTCCTCCACGGTCTCTGCCACGAAAAAGAGCATCTTGTCCGACAAATACTTGTAAAAGACCATGCCCAAGAGATATGACTTATAGTCGTTAGCATCCATCTTAGAGCGGAGCACATCCGCTGAGTTCCAGAGTGCTTGATAAAGCGACTGGGAAGTTTGTGTTGTTTCTGACATAATGTTTCTTTCTTTGTATTTTTGAATGTTATCCTATTAGTTCTAATAGCCTATCACGTTTGTTTCCACTTCCTTGATGACCTCATCTGAAATCTCAGAAAGAGGAAGTTGGTAAATAGTATTTTGACGTGGATTGAAAATGCCTAGTTTTTCAATAGTTTGAAACTCTGGATGAATCGAACGCCTACCCATGAGATAGTAACTCAGTAGCTGCAAGGTATGGTTCTTATTAGGCTTGCTGGTGGTGACTTTAAAGTCCCAAAGGGTATCTTTGGTCAGGAAATCCCCATCACCAGTCGTTATGGTAGCTGTATAAGCCCCTTCCATGGTAAAACCATCCGCAGTCACAGGGCCAAAGGCCTTGAAGAAGCTCAAACTACGCTCAACCATGATACGAATATTCGAAATGGTAGCTTGATCTGGGACAATACTCTCCACTGGACGATAAGCCAGAGGACCCGCACGAAAGGCACTATCAAAACCTGCCAACTGACAAGCCTTAGTAATCGACAAATCATCCAGCCTCTTAACATCATCCAGAAGACCAAAAGCCTTAGACTCCATCCTCATGACTCTAGCCCCAAGCAAGGAAATCTTAAAAGCCTCCTCAACGGTTGTCCCATCCATGAAACGACTAAGATAGTCCACAGCAGTCCCAACCAAACTAGCCGCAATAGACTCCTCAGGATTAAGATCCTGACTATCATAAAGCGTCGTCACAGTAAAAGTCTTGACCGGAAGATAACCACCACGAGGCTGTTTAATCTGTTTGATACGTTGTGTTACTGATACCATGTTGGTCTCCTTAGAAAATAATTTACATTAAACCTTAAATCTCGTGTCTTCCCTCTCAGTAAATATAAAACCTTCCTTCTCCATCTTTTCAAGTCTCAGTTTAATTTTAGAAATGACAGACTCCATATAATCAGTATGCTTATGAGGGGATTCAAACAAATATCTACCAGTCCAAATAGTATACCTCTTGTCCTCAGGAATAATATCAAATCCTTCATAGCCTAGTTCATTCGTAATAATTGATTGAAAAATCCAAAAAGATAAGAACTCCCTATCATCAAATAATTTTATAGCCTCCCAAATAGTATTATCCCAATACTTAAACTTTTCAAATAAACCTTTACTACTTAAATAGGTCAACAGAAAAAAGTCCTTTCTACGTAAGTTTGAAAAAGTCTCAGTATCTATTCTTAAATCAGAATAATATAGTCCTAGTTCGTGAAAACTAAGCAAGTCGTGTTTATTGAGAAAATATATGATTTCAGACTGGTCCAGATTCTCATTCCTAAGGATAGATTCCCACATATTTATAATCCTAGTAATAACATCCTTAGTCAGAGGTGAATCCCTTTCATATGAAGGTATAACCTCATTCAAACTTTCTTGAACAATAAAATTCATTGAAGGACTATTCTTAAACTTTATTGATTCTTTTATTACCATAATCAAAAGTTGTTTTTTCATTTTTTTAGAGAATACTCGGAATTGACTAGATAAGTATTTGTAAAAATCAGATGATTGATCAGAATCAATAATCTCTGAGATTAATTTCTCTGAGTTACTAGTAAACAGTAGTTCTAACTCAATTTTTGTTCGGTTGATTGTTTGCTCGTATAATAAATATTCTAACTTATTCTTTTTGAAACTTGATGGATAATCCGAATTATCTGAACTCTGAATTTCAGATAATTGTTCTTTTATTGTATAACCTATTCTTTTTATATCCAGAAACCCTGACTTTTCTGATTCCTCCACCCTAATTGCTTCATCGTTAAGCAGATTCATATATAAATCTGGATAAAATAGATAAGCATAAATCACAAGTAATTGCTGCTTAACTTGAACGTGTCCTAACTTTCCTCTTGTAAAGAATTCTTGATTGACATAATCATTAAAGTGTTCTCTATCTCGTAGATTCCTGTTCTCAGAACTTATTCTTTTTTTTAAAATCATCAGAAAGTACTGTATTAAATTTATCTTCTAGAACACTAAAATAGTTATTCCATATTTTAGATGGATGCAAATCAAATGGCAGTTCAACTTGTCTATCAATTACTTTTGATAAATAATTATCATCACTTTTATGAACCTTTGTAATATCACCAACAAAAACTATAGGCAACTTTCCATTTATCAAACTGAAAAGTTTATAACTTTCTTCTTGTTGCTTTTCAGACATTCTATCAAAGTCATCAATAATCAGGACTTTCGAAAATTTTGGTAATTTACTTAATGAGAAACAATAAAATTCATTCGATTTTTTCTTAAAAACTTGCCATACAGCAACTATTAATGCTACTACTCCTCCTAGTTTCAGAATCAAAGGTTTTGAGCCACCAAAATAATTACTCAACCCAATATCAACAACATTAGTCATCAGTATAGATACAGCCACTAGCAGGATAATACCCAGTCTTATAGTCCAATATAAAAGAGGATGTAATTTTGAAAATGCAATCTCGATAGTTGAACGAGTATCAGATAACCTCCAAAAATCAATGGTAATAAGTTTATTTTGGGAACCTCTCTTCACTTCTTTTAAAAATTCCGACTTACCAGATCCCCAACTACCATTTAAAAAATATGTTTTATTATCATTGAGTAATTCAGAAAAGTTTTTTGCTGCAACTGTGGTATCAATGTGCTCTAACCTAATGAATTCATGCTCCATACGTCACTTTCTCCTTAGATGAACATATCCTGCAAAAGCTTCTTTTTTAGAGTTTCTAGCTGAGTAATTTTCTCTTGATAAGAATTGATAAAGTTATCGATATTAGAGAAATAGGAGCCTATGGCTTGTTGTTCTTCAAGGGATGGAATCCTAACTGGCATAACTAAAAAATCCTCTGGATGAATACGCTTTGCTTTTCGGGAACCATTCGCAATTAAGCCTTGATATTCGTAAAATTCTCTTCTCATTACATATTCAAGTAAAAATTTAGGATCAATGTTTTGAATATCAAAACTTGGTAAATCCAATGTTGACTGATACCCATCAAGTTCATTCGGGATAATTCCAAATGCTTGATTTTGAAAATCTAGTTTACTGTATATGAACTGTCCAGCTTTGCGAACAAAGTATTGCGTATTCGAGCTACCAGCATATTTCTCTTCCTTTTCTATAACTCCCTTTCCCCAAAGTTTAACAGTAATTTTTTTTGCAGTTAGACCTGTGTCGCCTGAAATTCTACTTTCAGTTAGATAAGGTTCTAAAGTATCTTTTTTCCACTCACCTTCAAAACCATCCAAACGAATCTCAGGAACTGCCTGTCCGGCTTTGGGAAACATCTTGGAGAGCATGGTCGTCTTAATAGATTGATAGTTGGCGAGATTGTCCTTATAGCTAGATAGAAGGTCGTCGAGGGTGCGGAAAAGGGAGCCTATGGCTTGTTGTTCTGCCGGACTAGGCAAATAAATTTCAGCTGATTTTATGTCATTTGAATTAATACTTTCAAAAGTTGATCCCGTAGAGAATCTTGCCCAATAGTGATATTGTTTCATTTTTGTTAATAGTTGAAACAAAAACTCATTTCCTTTTATTGCTGCTACTCCACGACCTAAAACAACATTGTAGTCTGTCTTACCTATATCTCCAACGGGTGCTCGAACACTTAAAATTAGATCACCTTTTTCGGCTAACTTTGTAATCTGTGTTGTCCAGACTCTTGGGACAACCCTACCATTCTGCATATCTGCATTACCTTGTACTAATATATAATCATTTGGATTATCAGTATAGTTTTTACTATCGGGTGATTGCCCCATTACAATGGGTGCTATTTCTGTTAACTTAACATTATCCCAAACATCATTATATTTTTTAAATCTTATTTTTAATTGTCTCATTTTAATTGTCTCATTTTAATATTTCAATACTATAATTGGTTAATCTACTAAGACTTTCCAAAATTTTCGCTTAAAGCTCCATATGTTGCATCATATGGTGAAAAAAATATTCCTTGTTTTGAATAACTAGTATTCCATGTTTCTGATAATCTCTGATTATTCAATTGACTCAATTTCACATTATCTACTGCTTGATAATCACTAAACTCTTTAAAATCAGAGATAAACTGAAAATAATTTTTTAAACCAATTGGAGTATCTGCTAAAATACCGTGCAACAAAATTACTGAACCTTTATTAATTAATTCTCCTATTCTTTTTGCTAGATAAAATTGTGTTTCATCTACTTCAAACCAGCTTTGAGGAATGGATTCAACTGTACTATAATTTTTTTTTGCCTGTTTCGAAATCTTTTAACTTAAATGAATTTGAATATGATCTGGATAATTTTCCAAAAAATGTCGCAAAGTAGTCAGATAGTCTAATAAATATATCCTCTTTAGAATCTAAATCCTCAGTAACTTCAATACTTGTAATATTTTTTGAAACTAAGAGTTCTTTGAAGACAGTACTCACTTTAGTTCCTTTATCAAAAGAAATTATTTTTTTATTTTTATAAACTTCCTCAACTATATCGATAATAGCATTACTTTCAAATGTATAATCCCACTTATATGTAGCTTTTGTATTAAATTTAACAATACCATTATCGACAAGAGAGTATAAATTTTTTCCTACTAACCATTCATTCCTTTTTAGTTCATGTTGTTTCAAAGAACAATTCATCTCGTAGATTGCTTTTTTTATTTTATAATCTTTTTGAGAATCTTTTCTACTAAACAAAACTTTACGTAATTTTTCATTGTAATGATTTTCGAAATACTTCGAAAAAGAATACCTAATTTCTCTATCATCATCAATCGGTTTATATTTTTTCGAAAAACGATCTATATCAACCTCAATACTATCATTTATGATATATTCAAATTTATTAAAAACTACAAGAAAAATATGGATTTCAAATTCTTCAATAAAATCAAGTAAATCTAAAAGAAATTTTGTAGCGTCCCCAGATAAATTCTTTAATCCATTTTTTTTAGTAAGTTGGAAAATTACCTTGCCTTTGGGTTCATCTTCTTGACAAGAAAAATATCTTTTTTCTAAATTATTTAATTTATTCTCTGCATCATCTAAACAAGATGTCTTAATCATTAGAAAGGATCTAACATATTCTCTAGACAAACCTTCGTTATCAATATTTATATTGTTTTCTTTGTTAGTAATACTCTTATCATGATTTGATTCATCAGAGTATATGTGAATTTTTTCTTCCATAATTATTTCCTTCTATTTCAAATCATTATAACTGAAAATTTTTAACAAAATTCAACCATTTTATAAATAACTTTATTAATTTTTATAATTTCTTCACTTATTACTTGCATAAAATCATTGAATTCAACCCTACTATTAAATTCAATAAACTCATAAAAATATTTTTCTGGAATTGAAAAGATGGAATCATCTACTCCTTCAATCTTATAATGAAAGATATTATTCCTTAAGACACTATCTTTGTCAAAATAAATTTCTTTAACCTCTACAATTTCCTTCAGCTGCTTTTGATACTTCTCATTTGGAAACTTGTTAATAATTTTTTTAACAGTGTTAACACTTACTAAATATGTTTGTAGTCTTGATCTATGGTATAATAAACCGCCACTTTGGAACACTAGTGGCAAAACATTGATAATAAAATTATTCTGGCAAAGAATATTAAATAATTGTAATTGATTTTCTATAGGTAAATCACCTTTTAGTATATTTCTACGTTTTTCATCAATTAGAAAGTAATCATTATAAGAAAAATTGAATTTCACCAATTCAATTTGGGAGTCCTTATCAATCATATTCGATTTAGCAAATGAGTCTATAATTGTATTTATAAATTGGGAAAGTAAATTAGAAAATTCAAAAACAACTTTTCGCGCTTCTGTTTCCCATACTCCAAGGGATTTATACCTTTCAAAATTAATTACGTCTGAGATATAAAGAAAAAGTTGACTCGTATTCCCATAAGGTAATTCGTTAATTGTAAAAACGCCAAAGTCACATTGCCCTAACATAGAAACGACTAATCTTTGAAAGATATTATAATCAGTTTTTAGTAACCGATATGTTTCTTCAGAATTCTTCTTAAGTTGTTTAGTTGCTTTGCCAATTCTCTGGTCACAATATAACTTCAAACCAATTCTACAATTTTTTAGAAACCTTACACAACTATAACCTTCTATATCAGGAATTTCTATTTTTATACCTTCTTTCGTAAATAAATCACACCAACCGAGACACACAGAAGACATAATAGGTAGAAAGGGAATAAAGATGTCATAATTATCAATAGTATCTTGAGAATTTACAATTGACTGTAAAACTTGTCTTAATTCTAAAGTCTCTTGCAACAAAATTGAATATGAAATTCTGTCTAGTTGAGATATTTCCATTCCCTCTACCTACCCACTCTCAATGGTTCAATGACCTCTTCGATGAGTTTGGTGTAGGCTTCTTTAATGTGTTTTTTGTAGCTGAGCGGGTTAAGGGCATCAGCTGTTTCTGCTTTGTAGTCTTTGTAGCGTTGGCTCTTGGCAAGCTGGCTTTCGCCTGATTGCTTCTTGGCACCCTTACGATAGTGTTGAACATAGTAACGAAGTTCATCGAGTCCGACATACCATTCTCTGGCAAAGCGTTTGAGATAGTCGTCGATAATGGCTTCAATCATAGTGTCTAAGACACCAGTGATAGATTGTCCTTGGTAATCTTTAGGATTGGCTTGGACTTCTTTCCATAGGTTTCGGATAATTTTGGCTAGTTTAGGATTGGTACGTTCCAGACTCTGAATATGGTTATCAACCGTTTCGATATCCTTGTCACTGAGAGCCTGTGGACTATCCTCTTCCTGCTGAATCATACTTTGAATCAAGGTCAGGATGTAAGCATAGTTAATTTCGTCGACTTGGACCGATTCCAGTTCGTAGTGGATATCAAAGAGATTATCATCACCATCGTCTTCGGCTCGACTTTTGAGCTCTGCTAGGATATTTTGATAGATTCCTAGATAGGTTTCGAGATTTTCATCTGATAGGCCTGTCTCCGCATAGATAGCCGCTTCATCGCATTCACTATAGACACGGATAGATGCCAGATACTTGTCAAAGGTTTGGTAAGCCTTGGCAATGCGACGGAGTTGTGGGCTAGAGGCCTGCTCAATCGTAATGACATAGTTTTCCACATCTTCCACTTTTACTTGAAAGTCTATCCAGGCTTGGATGAAGTTAGCTTTTTCTTCTGCCCAGTCTGGGGCAGTGACATCATTTTCACCACCGTTTGAGTAGAGTTTAAGGGCATTATCCACAGCCTCTTTAAAGGCCTCTGGCCTTTGGAAGGTGATGATATGGCCATAACGCTTTTTACTGTCAAAGATGCGGTTGGTACGACTAAAGGCTTGAATCAAATCCTGTGGACGCATGGGCTTACGGTCGATGAAGAGAGTGGATAGACAGGGGGCATCAAAACCGGTCAAAAGACGGTCAACGACGATGACCAAATCCAACTGCTCATTGCGAGGAATGTATTTGTCTAACTTTCTTGCTAACCGATTATTGATATCCGTGTTAAAACCACGCAAATCAGCCATATTAAAATGGGTCCCATACTCCTGATTGTAGTCGTCCATGACCTGTTTCATGTGGTCTTGGTAGGCGATAGACTCTTCTTCATTTTCCGACACAGAGTAGGTGACCGTCACCTTTGGAAAGTCGGGTAGCACGCGCTTAACTCGCTCTGACACCTTGACACGTTCCTGTCCTGCCTTGATACTCTTGAGAAGATTGTAATAGGCCTGTGCCTGTGGAATGGACTTAACGGTTAAGATAGCCTCATAGGTCTTGCCCACACCATTTGGGAAGCCCAACTGTTGATAACTTTTGTTTAGGATAGCATCCAGTACTTCCAGCATGTGTTCTTTATCTTCATAGACAGAGTCAGGAAGATCTTTTTCAGGAATCGGCGAAATAATGGTATTCCAATAATCCACCTTAAAGCCCAGAACTGCCCCGTCATGGATGGCTTCTTTGACCGTATACTCATGAAGGCGTTCGCCATATTGTTGGTGGGTGGTTTGTGCCAAATCACCTAATTGCTTGCGTTTATTTTCCTTGAAAATCGGTGTACCTGTAAAGCCATACCAGAGCGAATTGTGGAAAAAGCCTTTGATGTCTTTTTGGGTCTGAGGCGTAACCGCGCGGTGACACTCATCCACAACGAAAGCTACACGGAGGTCCTTGATTTTTTCCGAATCCTTTTGGTATTTACCTTCTTGGAACTTGCGCATCATGGTTGTGATTTTCTGGATAGTCGTCACAATCACACGCTTATCGTTTCCAGCCAAACGCTTGACCAAGTCATGGGTATTGTCCGTTTCGTCGATATCGATAACATCATTGGCAGCGTAGGAAAGAAAGGATGACGTCGTCTGCTGGTCAAGGTCCCTACGGTCGACGACAAAAATTGTCTTTTGAATGGCTGGAATCTGCAAGAGGTTGCGAGCCACCTTGTAGGACGTTAGGGTCTTACCAGAACCCGTGGTATGCCAGATATAGCCTGATTCTTGACGACGAGAGGCATCCTGAACAGACTCGATAGCATGAATTTGATAGGGACGTAAGAGGATGAGGGCTTTTTTACTATCATCAATAACAGAGTACTGCATCACCATCTGATGGGCACGTGGGATAGACAGGACTTCATGGGCGAAGTCCATGAGACTGGTCATAGGTTTATTATCTTTATCCACCCAAGATGTCAAGAATTGTTTATTGAGTTTATCTTCTCGTGCAGCTGCGATATAGCGTGTGTCTACTTTATTCGTCACAACAAACATCTGAAGGGCCGAATAAATGCCCCGGAACTTGCCTTCACGGTCATACTTTTTGATTTGATGAAAGGCATCCAAAAAGGCCACACGAGGACTTTTGAGCTCGATATGGATAAGAGGAAGACCATTGATCATCAGCGTCGTATCTAAACGACGGTCCTGATCTTGTGGATAAGCCTTGCCACGTTCTACTTGATTGATCACTTCGTAACTAGATTTTCCTGCAGCGATATTATCACGCCAGATGACAGAAAGTCGGATAGTCCCAAGGCTAGCATCTTCACGCTGTACCTCGACTTTGGCAATACCATTTTCACCTGCCAACCACTTGGCAGCTTCATAATAGTTAACGAAGTTAAGCTGGTTCTTGATTTGGTGCTTCTCCTGCTCAGTCAAGGGATGGTCAGCAAGGAGGGCAACGTTATTTTGCGCTAACTTCTCAAAAAAGTTATCCCATAATTGACCTTCATTTTTTAAGTCTGGGCGATAGGTCCACTGGCTCTCACCAGAGGTTAATTGCTCGATTAATTGACGTTCTATCTCAAGTTCTGGAGTAACTGCTGGCATGACTTATCCTTTCAACATTGTCGTAATCCCTTACATTATAGCATTTTCACATTTTCTTTCATAGTTTTTGGAAAGTTCAAGCAAAAAAACACAGCTTGGTTCCATGTTTTTATCTTCTATTTACTCTTCCCTATGAATCGTAAACCCTGTGGCTTGTTGGTTAGCCATGATGGTCATATCTGAAATCTGAACACGTCGTGGTTGCTTGGTGACATATAGGACCGCCTCCGCAATATCTTGGGCTTGGAGGGCTTCCAAACCTTGATAGACTTTGGCTGCCTTGTCCTTGTCACCGTGAAAGCGAACTTGAGAAAAGTCCGTCTCAACAATACCTGGCTGAATGGTTGTCACCTTGATATCTGTGGCGATGGTATCGATACGTAGCCCATCACTGAAAGTCTTGACAGCGGCCTTGGTTGCTGAATAAACAGCGGCGCCTGCATAAGCATAGATGCCTGCTGTAGAGCCCATATTGATGATATGGCCCTCATTGGCAGCTACCATATTTGGCAAAATCTGACGTGTCACCATCATCAAGCCCTTGACATTGGTGTCGAGCATGGTCAGCAGGTCCCACTCTTCGTAGTCTTGGTAAGCTGTTAGGCCTAGTGCCAGGCCTGCATTATTGACTAAGACATGGACTTGCCCCACACTTTTGAGAATGGCTTGGCAAACATCCTTGACAATGTCCATATCGGTAACATCCAATGTAAAGGTCCAAACTTTTTGGCCTGGATAGGTGGTTTGGAGCTCTTCTTTCAAGGCTTCTAAGCGCTCCACACGGCGACCTGTCAAGATGAGGTTAGCCCCCTCTCTGGCAAAAGCACACGCCGTAGCTTCGCCAATGCCTGAAGTTGCTCCTATAATAAGTACGTTTTTTGGCATGATATCCTCCATTTCAATGATTCCGCTGCCCTAATCGTTGTTGGTCAATTCACTCAATTTCTTGATATAATCAGGAAGTTCTAGCTTGGGGATACTAGATTTCTTGTTTCCAGATTTCCAAAATATCCAGAGTAACTGGTTGAAACCGTCTTGAAGAAACTTTTTTGTTGGTCAGTAAGATTGCCAAATTCTTGTAACAACTGACCTAGTTTAGGGAGAGTTTTTATCCCAAAATCGTCTAGACTTTCAATTCCAGAATCAAGAATGGTATTAAAGAATAAATCATAGACTTGCTTGAGTTGTTGATTTGGCAAGACTTCAATCCATTCATGGAAAGACCCTTCCAAGCGTTGACTCATCTCTGTGGACTGATCCACATAGATAAATTTCCTAAAACGCCTCGACCTGACCATAGATTCAGCTAGTTCAACCCGTTTCTTAGTCACCATGAAGCTGTAGTCTAGATTCAGGTCTTTCTCCTCGCATAATCATGTAAATTGAGGGTATTCTGTAAATCACTTGCTGTGAACCATTTTTCATAGGCCAGGTAACCAATTTCATTCATACAACCTTATCCAAGATATTGAGAGGTTCTTGATCAAAGGTAAGCTCCTTCACCTGTTCAAGATAATCGATTAAATTGGGCATGGTAAACTCCTTGAAAGTCTTTCTTACTTTGATTTTACTAGAATTTTCACAAAATTGTTAGTGAAAAATGTGATATGATAAGAGAGATTATTTATTAAGAAAAGGAAACTTATGACTATTTCACGATTTTACCGTATCTTACTAGCTCTTTGTGGACTTGTGGGAGTCTCTATCCAAATCCATGACGATGGTTGGGGTATGCTGCTCTACTACACCGTTTTGTCCAATATTCTGGCCTTCTCTAGTTTGATTTTCTTTATCATCCATGACTTCAAAAAAGGAGATGCTACAACTAATATCAAACTCCTGCGCTACAAGGGTGGCATAGCCATGGCCATCCTCATCACAGGAGTTATTTATCACATCCTGCTAGCACCTATTACAGAACCTGAAAAATACTGGACAATACGGAATTTCTTGGTTCATTATATTGTACCTTGGGGCTTGGTAATTGATACTCTCATTTTCGATGCTAAGAAAGCCTTTCGTCTGCGCGAACCACTTTACTGGACTCTATTCCCACTGTCTTACTTCGCCTTTGCCCTTCTAAACGGACTGGTTCTAAAACTGTCAATTCCAGGTGCCAAAGATAGTCCTTTCGCCTACTTCTTTATTAATGTCAATAAATTTGGTTGGAATAAGGTCATGATAAACGTCCTGGTCATCAGTGCTGGCTACATTGCTGTTGGCTATCTCTTATTCCTCTTGAAAAAATTTATCGGTCGTAAACCGGCATAAAATACAAACTGAGCTCCAAAAGGAACTCAGTTTTTCTATTTCAATAATCCTAATCTATCAAAAGCCTTATAGAGGCCATCAACATCAAAAAAATAAGCTTTGACATGATATTACCTCAAATATTTTTTCCTTATTATAGCCTTATAGTGATTTCAGAGCTACTATTATCCTTATACAAACTGATACTATCCTAAGATTGATTGTATTCTTCTCAATCCAAAGCATTGCTATTTCGCATGAAAGAAGTTATCATGAAAATATGAACGATTTAAAAACATTACTGAATCATTTGCCCTATAAACTAGCAGCCTATGATGCTACAGGAAACTTTCTCTATGACAATGGTGGGGCTGACGGTAGCTTCTTTCCCCGTGAGCCTGAAAATTTGCCCGATTGGATTCTGTCTGAGATTTTGGCTTCTCCTAACAAAGAAATGAGTTATCAAATTCCCACAGATAGTTTTGATCAAATCCTTATCCAGACCTATCAGGCTGCTCTCGATAAAGAAGGAAATGTCCTTGGATTTTGGGAAACCATTTATGATTTGAAACAACCTCTCAAGACTTATCTGGATAGCTCTGCTCAAGCTCTAGTAGCTTGGTCTGATGCCACTAGTGGTGCTAGTTTTAAGGAAAAATCTGACAAATAAGGCTAAAAATCCTTCTTAAATAAACGAAATATTCACTTAATTCACAACTAATCCCCTAGTAACACCTTCATTAAATCAGTTTGAGCTAGTATCACTAAACTTTAAAAAAATAAGTTACTGTAGTAATATATCTCACATAATTTATATGCCGAGTGTTTTGCATTTTTACGCTATTTAGTGTTTTGCATTTTTACGCTATTTAATGTAGAATGGGAAGCGATGAGAAGAAGAATAAAAATAAGTTACTGTAGTAATATATCTCACATAATTTATATGCCGAGTGTTTTGCATTTTTACGCTATTTAGTGTTTTGCATTTTTACGCTATTTAATGTAGAATGGGAAGCGATGAGAAGAAGAATTAAACCGATCGTTGTTTACGTGTTTCTAGCTCTTTTAGGATTAGCATTAGTGATTGCAAACACTCACAATACGTCTAAACAGCAGGCGCATCTCGAGAAAGTGAAATCAGCTATTCCTTCTACTACTACACCAAAAACAACAACCAGTAGTACATCTGACAGTTCCGATGAGGAGCTGATACTCAATCCCATTATCGACCTTTCGGGTTGGCAACTTCCTCAAGATATAGACTACGATGTCTTGTCAAATTATATTTCTGGTGCTATCATCCGCGTCTTTGGTGGTTCACAGATTAGTAAGGATAGTAATGCCGCCAGCTCAAATGGAGTTGACAAATCTTTTAAAACACATATCAAAGAACTCAAAAAACGTGACGTTCCCGTTGCCGTCTATTCCTACGCCCAAGGTACTTCTGTCAAAGAGATGAAGGAAGAAGCTCGTATTTTCTACAATAATGCTTCTCCATACAAACCTACCTATTACTGGATTGACGTTGAAGAGGAGACTATGTCTAACATGGAGGAAGGTGTCCAAGCCTTTCGTGCTGAACTCAAACGTCTAGGAGCTGAGAAAATTGGCCTCTATATTGGTGCCTATTTCATGCTTGAGCAAGAAGTTTCAACCAAAAACTTCGATGCCGTTTGGATTCCAGCCTATGGTACCGACTCGGGCTATTATGAGGCTTTGCCAAATACTGAAATCGACTATGATCTTCACCAGTATACGTCACAAGGAAGGCTTCCTGGTTTCGACAATACCCTAGATCTTAATCAAATCAACCCTGAGAAAAACAAGCGTAAAACCTTTGAAAAACTCTTTGGAAAGATTAAGAAGAAATCAACTAAAAATAAGAAAACTACTTCGACAAGTTCAACTAGCTCAGCAACTGTAACCAGCTCATCTCGTTCCTCAAAGTCGTATACTAGTGAGTAAAAACCAGTGTTTCAGACACTGGTTTTCTTCTTGCCCAAATTGACTTAGGCGTGTTTGGACAAATGTGTTATAATGGAAAGTAGAAATGTACAACTTTGAAAAGGAGATAAGTAATGGCTAAAAAAAGCAAAGTCAAGAAAACTTTGGTCGACCAAATTCTTGATAAGGCTAAAATAGACCATGATAGCTTATCCTTCAACGGTTTAGAAGGAGAGCTTCCAGAGAATGTGGCGCGTGAGAGCATCTATAAAACCCTTGCCCTTAAAGGGGATAAGACAGGACCAGTCATTGGTATTATCCCTATCACTGAGCATCTATCCGAAAAGAAATTAGCTAAAATTTCAGGCAACAAGAAAGTTCAAATGATTCCACAAAAGGATCTCCAAAAAACAACTGGCTATGTACACGGGGCCAACAATCCTGTGGGAATTCGTCAAAAACACAATTTTCCCATTTATATCGATCAGTCTGCCCAGGAAGCAGGTTTTCTTATTGTCTCAGCTGGAGAGATTGGGCGTTCTATCCGCATCAACAGTCAAGAACTTGCTGATTTCGTTAATGCCGAGTTTGCTGATATTAAGGAGTAATCATGAGACTATATTTTGTACGCCACGGTAAAACTCAATGGAATTTGGAAGGACGCCTCCAAGGTTCCAAGGGAGACTCCCCCCTTCTTAAAGAATCTATTGAGCAAGTCAGTGAGCTTGGCCATTACCTCAGTGATACTCATTTCGACTTGGTCTTATCAAGTGACTTACCACGCGCTAAAAAAACGACTGAACTCATCATGGAGTCTCAAAAAACTAAAGCTAACATTACCTATACCAAGGATCTGCGTGAGTGGCAATTGGGGAAACTAGAGGGACAAAAACTTTCTATCATTCAAGCGATCTATCCCAAAGAAATGGATGCCTTTCGTCATAACCTGGCCAACTTCCGTGCCAACAACTTTCAAGCGGAGTCCGTCTATCACACAACCAAACGTGTAGCTGACTTAGTCCGAACACTGAAAGATAGTAGTATGAAGAACGTCCTCCTCGTCGGACATGGAGCTAATCTAACAGCTTCTATTCGTAGTCTACTTGGCTTTGAACCTGGTCTTCTTCGTAAAACCGGTGGTCTTGACAATGCATCTGTCACAATTCTCGAGACAGATGATTGTGAGCACTTCACTCTCAAATCTTGGAATGACACATCCTATAGGACTCAAGTCAACAAAATTAGCTAAGTCATCATCTTATATCGTGAAATAAGCGGTCCTTAACAGGATCGCTTATTTTGCATGAAAAAACCCATAAAACTATTACTTTTTAGGGCTACTTGGCAATTGTTTCCGACTCGGTTCATCTTTGACAATTCTATGAACATGTTCCCAATAGTTATCAGAAAACCCTCTTTGCTTTTCTTCAGCATTAAGATGGTCCGCCAAGGCATAATAGGAATCTCAGGCAACACACTTCATCTGCTCCGCATCTCTAACACCCACAAAGAGATCACCACATTTATCGTTGAGCTCTTCTACCTATTTTCTAAAAGCATCACGCTCAGTACTTAGTGCTTCAATATCATATTTTAAGTTATCTGTTCCCACCATTTCACTTCCCCCTTTATCACATTCTAGACAATAAAACGGCCTCGTTAGGCCGTTTTTTTATTTTCCATACTTCATACGAAGAATTTTTTCCTGGTTAGCATCCAAACGAAGGAGAATAACCACCTTATCAATACTCATATTGCTCTCAAGAAGACGTTCAGCTGCCATCATAAGACCATTGTTAATACCCAGTTGAAGAACTGGATTTTCTTTATCGTTAATATCAAAGATAAATTTGTTATTTGGAAGGTCGAAAAGGACTTTCACAGCTCCAAAGAGTTGCTCGAAACTATCTATTTCCAAGTCAAAGACTGGTTTCGTACCTGGTTTAAGACTACGTCCACGGTGGTTAAACCACATAGAATGCCAGCCACTGTTAAAGGCACCCATAACGTCATTGTCGTATGAATCTCCGACGTAGAGAGTCGTCGATGGATTCATATCAAATTGTTCAGCAGCAAGATTGAAAATTTCCTTTTCAGGCTTTTGGAATCCTGTCGCCTGACTGACGATGACACGTTTGGGATCCACGTAATCGTATAATCCTAACTTCTTGACTTTCTTAAGCTGATGCTCTGTTGGTCCATTAGTAATAATCCCCATACGAACATTTTTTTCTTTGAGGAAATCAAGGGTCATGCGCATTTCATCAAGCATAGTAATGTTTTCCAACTCATGCTCGTAAACCTCTTGGAAATGGTTCCCCATTTCTTCATCGATTTCATGGTAACCAAACTCCAAAAGTGTCTCTTTACAGCGCCAAAAACGGAAATATTCGGTTGTCCACTCACCGGTCATTACACGTGGAAAACCGATGTCAGAATAGTGGCGGAAACGAATGTAGGCTTGATTCATGTTACTCATATCAAAGTCAGGGAAACATTTTTCCATGGCAATACGATAAGGTGCCTGTTGGTCGTAAATAGTATCGTCAACGTCAAAAACAATAGAAGTAATCATCTGTCCGTTCTTTCTTATATCGCTCTCTTGCCAGAGACTTAGCAAACTAGAATGTCCGATAACTAAACTGATGAAGCAGTCATCCCCTAAGCCTAAGTCTTGCAAAAGTTGCTTTAAGTCAACTGTCTATAAGCAGTCATGCATATCTGTTTTTTGATCAGCATGAAATGCCCAAACATTTTTATTATACCGTTTTTGCCCTCTTATTTCAATTTTTGACCAAAATTGGGAAAATATTATTCATGATTTCCAGTATTTCAGATAGAAAAAAGGTTTGAAACATGACATTCCAAACCTTAGGGATTTTTTTATCATCAGATGATTATTTAATTTCTTTAAAAGTCATTTTCTGTTTCACTTCATCCTGACCACCTTTGTCAACCTAGTAATAGAAATCTTTTGATGTGAAATGGTCGCCATAAGTAAAGACCTTATTGTACTGCCATTGTGACAATTGATCATCCTCTTTTTTACCGAGAGTCAAAGTTGTTTTTGTCACATTATATTCCCATTTAGCTATTTGGTCACTATAAGCTTTGTCAAAATCAGTCTGGCTCTTAGCGGCATTAACCACTGTCGTACAGTCCTGACTCACTAGTGCCTTGTTACCACCCTTTTGGAAGGCACACGCATGACACGATTGTTGCCCTCACCATTTAAAGAACTTGAATATTGGTAAACCTTACCAGGTACAACACTATCCAAATGATGTGACCCCCAGTAATGAAGACACTGAAACCAGTTCCCGTAACCAAAAGGCAAGCAAGTACAACACTAATAATGATATTTCTCTTTGACATGATTGGCCTCTCTCTATTCGTCACCAGTTAGATCAGAGGAATTTGCCTCTGAGTCTGTTTCAGTATGACTTGAAGAACTTGATGATGAACTTGAACTCATGCGTGTTTCTGTTTGAGAATCATCACTTGATGAAGCTTTTAATTCAGATGATGTTTTAGTGCTTGATGATGAACTTTCTTTTTCTTTATAGACATCAACGTTGAAGGCACACTTATCACCCTTGTAAGTTACCTTAATTTGGGCATATTTTGCCTTGACAAGCCCTGACATTTTACCCCCATTGTTAAGGGTGTCGTAAATCTTTTTAGCGAGTGCTCTGGCATTGGCTTCAGTTCTGGCACCATCTTTAGGACCATTAGCAATATGTTCATCTTTAGCAGTTTCACCTTGATGGTAAAGCGCTGTTCTTTCATTGTCCTTCTTAGCGTCAGCATTCAGACCATTCTTATCATCTACATGTGAGAAGAATTTCCATTCAGGTCTACCTGAGCGTTTTTGTTGATAAATATTTGAAACTTCTTCCTGAACCTTGTCTTGGAAAGCATCCTCAGTCAATTCTTTTTCTTTAGAAGTATCTGTACTTGCTTTACTTTCACTGCTGCTTGCTGTTGAGCTTGATGTAGAAGATGTAGAAGAACTTGTTGAACTTGATGAAGCGTCTTTAGATTCTGATGATGAAGAAGATGACTCCTTACTTTCTTTAGAATCTTTATCTTTATCTATATTATTGTTGTTATTGGTATTAGAGATTATGAAATGCTGTTATCAGAATTATCTGGAGCGTAAATCATTGTATTTTTAGAGTGGTTATCAGATACAAAAGTAGTATTATTGATAATCACTCGGTTATTATCGCCATAATAGTTGCTGATAACAATCTTAGAATGTGCACAACGGTGACCATTACCTGTCACATGATAACCTGCTGGTACATCACCATCACGTTTTAGAATAAGGAAATCACCAGAAAAGATAAGATTAATATTCTGAATATTGTTATCGTAGGCTAATTTTTCAATAGAGATTTCCGTCGCTTGAGAGATCTCCCACATGGTATCTCCCCATTGAATCACATATTGTTGACCATCTAACTGTTGTGGATTGATGTTCTGAGTTATCAAATTATTTGTAATTTGTTGCGGTGTGCTGGCAATCTAGTTTGTAATATCTGCAGCGTAGGCACTTGTTTGATTTTGATAAAAGCTATCTGCTAACACAAATATCGTAGATAGCCCAATAGGCGCTAGTAAAGCGCCAAGCATCATGGCTTTACCAACATAATTTTTCTTTTTCATTGTGTATTCTCCTTAATTTCACACTAATCTTAACTAGCCCCTTTATTTATCTGACATTTAGTCATTTGTCCTATCTTTAGAGGATGATTTATGATACAATATTAACGACTATTTTATGGAGGACTAACATGTCAAATCAACACATGGAAGAATTAAACGATCAACAGATTGTCCGTCGTGAAAAAATGGCGGCCTTGGCTGAACAAGGAATCGATCCTTTTGGTAAGCGATTTGAACGCACAGCTACATCTGGTCAATTAAAAGAAAAATACGCTGATAAAACAAAGGAAGAATTGCACGAAATCAATGAAACTGCTACTATCGCAGGCCGTTTGATGACTAAGCGTGGTAAAGGTAAAGTTGGCTTTGCTCACATCCAAGATCGCGATGGTCAAATCCAAATCTATGTGCGTAAAGATGCTGTCGGTGAAGAAAACTACAAAATCTTCAAGAAAGCTGACCTTGGTGACTTCCTCGGTGTCGAAGGTGAAGTCATGCGTACAGATATGGGAGAACTCTCTATCAAGGCTACTCATATCACGCACTTGTCTAAAGCCCTTCGTCCATTGCCTGAGAAATTCCACGGACTTTCAGACATTGAAACGATTTACCGTAAACGTTACCTTGATTTGATTTCTAATCGTGAAAGCTTTGACCGCTTTGTCACACGTTCAAAAATCATCTCTGAAATCCGTCGCTATCTCGATTCTCAAGGCTTCCTTGAAGTAGAAACTCCTGTTCTTCACAACGAAGCTGGTGGTGCTGCTGCTAAACCTTTCATCACTCACCACAACGCTCAGAATATGGATATGGTACTTCGTATTGCAACTGAGCTTCACCTCAAACGCCTCATCGTTGGTGGTATGGAACGTGTCTACGAAATCGGACGTATCTTCCGTAACGAAGGCATGGATGCCACTCACAACCCTGAATTCACAACTATCGAAGTTTACCAAGCTTATGCTGACTTCCATGATATCATGAACTTGACTGAAGGTATCATACAACATACTACTAAAGCCGTTAAAGGTGACGGACCTATCAACTATCAAGGAACTGAAATCAAGATTAACGAACCATTCAAACGCATCCACATGGTTGACGCTATCAAGGAAATCACCGGTGTTGACTTCTGGCAAGATATGACTTTAGAAGAAGCTAAAGCTATCGCTGCTGAAAAGAATGTTCCAGTTGAAGAACACTACACTGAGGTTGGTCACATCATCAACGCCTTCTTCGAAGAATTCGTTGAAGAAACTTTGATTCAACCAACATTCGTTTACGGTCACCCAGTTGCTGTATCACCACTAGCTAAGAAAAACCCAGAAGACCCACGCTTCACTGATCGTTTCGAACTCTTCATCATGACTAAAGAGTACGGAAACGCCTTCACCGAATTGAACGACCCAATCGATCAATTGTCACGTTTCGAATCACAAGCTGCTGCTAAAGAACTCGGTGATGACGAAGCAACAGGTATCGACTACGACTACATCGAAGCTCTCGAATACGGTATGCCACCAACAGGTGGACTCGGAATCGGTATCGACCGCCTCTGCATGCTTCTTACTGATACAACAACAATTCGTGATATCTTGTTGTTCCCAACGATGAAATAAGACGTCTCAGAAACGTTGTCATATCAACGTTTCTAGAGAGTAATTGGTACAACTTACCAAAAATTTACCACAACTTATACAAGTAGTTGTAAAAACTTATAACGACTTACAGCTTCTCTTGGATTATTCCAAGGGAAGCATTTTTAGTTTCTGTGCAGCAAAAAATGACAGCAGAATTTCTACTGTCATTTATGTATTTCCGAAAAAGATATATTTTCTGGAAATAAATATCAAAGTCCATTGAAAGAGACTTTTTTGAAATAGTCCATTTTTACGGAAACTATCTGTTCAACAAAAAGAAGCAGCCATGTTAAACATTAACTGCCTCAAGGAAATTATGAAAAAGAAAAAATTTAGGATTGTTTATAGTATATAAATGGGACCTTAAATTCATCTTAACCAACTTTTTGAGTTGTACGTTGACCGACATATTGAAACGTCCTGACATTCTTATTATCAGCTTCCAAGGTAACTTGAAATTGGAAATAATGGTCTCGTCCATCAACCGACTTTTCTTTGTTGAGTTTGAAGTAATTTTTATGAGAGAGTGCCATGGAAAGCAGGATATCATCAATGATAAAAGTCAAGGGTGTTCCATCAGCTGAGTAACGGTAAAAATCTTCTTCAAACTTGATATAACTCTCTGAAAAATAGTCTATCTGTAACTTATCTTTGTAAAGTTCTTTCCTATTCATCATCTACTCCTCCTTCCACTAGGTGAATGGCTAAAATATGTTTGACCTCGATAAGATGATATTTATCCCTTGATTTGACCACAATCTCATCTTTTGATAGTTCTGTCACCTGTCCTTGATAGGTGACTTTTTGCTTGTCTGCTTTGACGATGAATTGCCCTTTAAGTTGTCCTGCATAGAGTTGTGAGATAAGGGTCAGCTTATCCAGTAAGTTAAGTTCTTCTGAAAAGATTACCTTATGCTTTTCCTCATCTAATGATGTGGTGTGTTCAGATAGGAAAAAGCCCATCCATTTCATCATACCACGGTCTTGATGGTCTCTAGCAGATTGAAAAGGCAAATAGCTTCTATCTATCATTAGCTTAGTCCTTCCAATCCACCTGCTGAATGTCCACCGACTAGCTTGCTTCTGGCAATAACCCGTGAACCTTCTGATAAGGCATTTGCTTTCAAAACCGAGGTAAATCCAAATTGTTGTCTGATGGTATCAATGGCTGATTGGAGCCTTTCTTCTTTTTCGATTTGTTCCACATCATCAAAAAGGGATAATAGCCCGAATGATTCGTCTACTAACTGAGAATAATAGACGCTAATACTTCTAACTGCCCCTGAACTATACTTCTTATGAAAGAGGGCTAGCACATGGTTCTTCAAGGTTACCGTTTGATTGGTTGGTTCAACCTTCATCTGAGCATGAATACTCTTCTTGCCTTCACTCCGAGAATAACCTACGCCAATAGAGACACAAGTCGTCTTCTTGCCTACTTTTCTGAGACGGACGGCTACCTGCTCTGCCATTTCCGAAAGGACTATCTCAATCTCCTTTTGTCTAAAATAGTCCCTTGGTAATACCTGAGAATTGCCTATACCATTAGATTTTGGTTTATAAGGTTTATGGACGTTACTTTCGTCAATACCATTGGCATGAAAGAACAGGTCAACACCATTGACTCCTAAATGAGCCTTGAGGACATTAGGGTTACTATTGGCTAGTTCTTTGATAGACATAATCCCCAGAGCATTGAGACGTTTTTTCATACGACTGCCAATTCCCCAAAAGTCTGTCATTTCCTGAATACCCCAGACCTTGGTTTCTACGTCTTCATAAGACCAATTGGCACGCATGGTTTTAGTCTTCTTGGCTTCATTATCCAACGCCAGCTTAGCCAAAAGTGGGTTACTGTTGGACATACCTACCGTTGAATAAACTCCTGTTTGCCTGAAAATATCATGTTGAATCTTACTTGAAATCACATCCAGCTTTTCTTTTCTGGACAAGTTTTTATCAGGAATAAAGTAGTTTAGAGAGCCTGTCAGGTCAATAAATCCCTCATCAATGGAATAAGGAAGAATATCTTCTGGACTGCCATAATTTTGTAGAATACGTTGGATTTTTAGGTTCTTTTCAATATATAAGCTCATTCTTGGTGGGACAATAAAGGTCACCTTTGCCCATTCTTCAATGAATTTGACATATTCAGGTGTCATTTTAATCCCTTGACGTTTGGCATTATAGTAAGAAAACTTTCTGGTATGAATGTCAAAGGGTAAGTCATAAACCCTTCCAACATTCTGCTTACCAAAGACCTTTTTGAACATAGGTGACGAGGCAAGAATTAAGCCGTTTGAATTATCCGCTCTGCTCATGACGCAAAGAGAGGTTTTCAACGGATGCAGTCCACGCTCTACACATTCAACACTAGCATAGAAGGATTTCATATCCACAAAAGCTATATCACTTTTAGGTTCTCGTGAATAATCAAAGTAGCCCATAGTTAGTCCTCCAAAGGCATGAAGTGACCGACAATCTTTCCTATCACTCGTGGATTCTCATCAAATGGCGCAAACTTATCAGGGTAATCCTTATTGATTGACACTAAGCGGAGCCCTTCTTCTTCTCGATAGACTTTCTTGATGTAGGTCTGTGAATCCCAAACAACAGCATAAACTGCCCCATCATAATCGAAGTCTGTTTCTCTGATAAGAGCTACTTCTCCGTTTTGATAAGTGGGTTCCATTGAATTTCCATCAACCCAAGAGGCAAAATCATGTGGCAACTCTTCATTGTAATAAACCACGTCATAGTCCAGGTCACCATAAACAGAAGCACCAACACCTGCAGAAAGTTTCTCGTAAACACGATACTCTGAACGCTTCTCTGCAATGCTGATAACCTTCTGTGACGATACCAGGTCACGAACATAGGTAATGGCCTTCTCTTGGTTTGGTTCTGTCAGCTGCTTATAGAGGGATGAAATTTCATCTTCACTCAAATAGCCTTCTGGAACCTTTAAGACTTTTTCCAACTTAGCAATATTGGCTTTAGTAGGCTTTGACAAGCCTTTTTCCCACTTGAAGTAAGCCTGCTTTGAAACACCGATGAGCTCAGCCAATTCTTGTTGCTCTAAGCCTAGTTCTTGTCGTTTTTGTTTTAATTTGTCAGGTTGATACATAACTACCTCTTTTCTAATAGGAGTATTGTTTTTGCTCTTGATTTAGCTTGCTTTGCGGTCAACATATCTGTACGCCAGGCGTAACCTACTGATTGTCCAAAATCATATTCTAACCAAGTATCAATATCATCTTCTTGCTCTAATTCCTTGCGAAAGCTATTTTCTAGCAACTCGGGAAACTCTGTACTTGCCACAAAATAACACTCTCTCAGGCGATTCAGAACTTTAGCAAGAACATCCTCTTCCACCGCTCGGTACTCGTCTTCAATCTCAGTATGGAGTTCCTCAAAAAGACTGAGAACAGACTTGCTTTGACCCGTTTGATATTGATAAATAGCTGAGCTAATCTCTTGATTGTCTAGTTTCAAACGATAGCGAAATAAATCTTGTAATCGAAATTTCAAGGCATCCGCTGATACGGATAGCTCTGTCATTACTCGCTTGAAACTATCCAAGCGATAATAAATTTTTGACAGTAGGACAATATCGGGCATGAGAATATAAGCAGAGAAAATATTGGCTTGGCTTTCTTCAATAGTATCTTTTTGTAAACTGCTTACCTGAATGTCCCAAGATATAGTGACCTAGTTCATGACACTTGCTGAAGTTCTGCTTTACTTGCGGGTTCTGACTTTCATATGAGATTGAAATACCATCCTCATCAATCATAGTAAGTCCTTCAATCTTCCGATTGGTAAAGTGATGCTCCATTACCTTTATACCGAATTTCTGGATGCAATCATCAAAATAGTAATGAAAGTGATAATTCAAGGGTGACACCTGATTATCCTTCATAAATTGATATAGTTGTTCTCTTGCAATTTGGATTACTTTTGTATAAACGTTTTTCACAGAACACTTCCTCACAAATTTATCGGTCAACTATTCGGTTGACTAGAATTATATAAAAAAAGCAGACGATTGTCCACTGAAAATTAGTTTAACAAATAACACATTTGTCTTGCAACCAGATTGAAACCCTATCATTAACACGTTTGTAACACGATTACTGTAAAATAAAATCAATCTAGGAGGAAACCTTTATAAAAAGATTACTTAGCCTTATTACCCTTGTTTTTACTACTATCGTCCTGGTCGCTTGCTCAAGTAAACCTAATATGGACGGAGAATACTATGAAATCGGAGATTACGGAACTGACCTGGTCATCATCATTAAAGGTGACAAAGGAACGGTTGATGCCGAAGGTTCAACCAGCAGCATGACCATTGATACTGATACACAAACTTTTGAAATCTCAGGATTCGTCAATCCAACGGTCAAATTTGAATACAAAGATGATGTTATCACTGCAAATATCACTGGTTCCGAACGCCAGTACTTCAAGAAAGGTAGTGAGGCATATAAAGAAGAACTTAAAAAGTTTAATGGTAACGGAAGAAGAATAGAAAAAGGCTCAGAGAAAGTTCTCTGAGCTTATTCTACAGTGTTCTTACTATCTACATTAAAGGCGTATCTCCTCTTTTCCTCGTTGAAGTTTACTACAAATATCTTATCTAACGCTTTGTAGCGTTCATTATAGTCTATGACACCTGCAGAATTTAAAAATCCCGTTGCAATCCTAGTTTTTTCTTCTTTGGTGTCATTTCGTGAATAGTTATAAATAATCAACTCTGAATTTCCTTGTATCAAGTTTTGAGCAATAGATTGCCACCAATATCTGTCACTATCGCCAATTGAGTGTCCAAAAACAATAAATAATTCCGCCTCATCTAAATATTTTTTATAGTTTCTGTCATTTTCTGCCCAGTAAGGTTTTAAAAAATATTTGACATAGTCTTGAACTTCCTTGTTGGTATATAAATCGCCCTTATAATTGCTAATAATCTGCCCAGGATTATCGAACCCAAATAACATTGAACGCGGAGTATGTTGGTAACCGTGTGGGTGGAAAATTCGAGTAACTAATTGTGTATATATTTCTTGTTTTGTACCATCAAAAGCAAGCTGTGGGTGGAAATTATTAGGGGAATTTTTATAACCGTGTGGATCAAAATTTTTTTTATCAAGAGTGATATAGTTATCAAATAAAGGAGTATAATTAAAGTTAATAAACGTAAAATCAATAATATTGTGATGAGAAATTTTTAACTTAAATTGCAGTTTTTCCCTTTCCTTTTTAGTTAAATCACCAATAAATGACTGCATCGTATTTAGTGGTAAACTCTCTCTTCCTCCAAATTCGGGTGCTTTGAATATTTTTCCTAACTTATCGACTTTTGATAATAATTCAGAAGTAACAATTGTATTCAGAAAATCTGTAAAACAATTTTGAAGTTCCGACAAAGCACTGATATACTGCTCATTATCAAAAATCTCTTCCTTGGTTTCATATTCTCTTTTTATTATTTCCTTAATTGTATTTTCAAAATCTGACCAGCTCTCTTTTCCAAGTTCTTTATCGCCTTTCATTTTTTGGATAATAACATTATTCTGGACTTTAGCTGCATACTTCCAGTTTAAAAAATTATAAAAAGAAGGATATGAGGTGTCTATGGTTGATTTAAAATGTTTTAGTATTTGAATATCAAACCCATTTCCAACTAAAACTACAATTTTGTTTTCTTTGTCACCACTCAATTTTTCCACTATTTTTACCCCACAAACTCATCCAAACTTACTTCAAAAAACTTAGCCAACTGAATAGCTGTGCCCAATAACATATCGGTTTCACCATTTTCCCAACGGCTGATACTGCGGACAGTAGTTCCGATTTCTTTTGCCAGTTCCGCACGAACCATTCCACGCTGTTGTCTAAGTTCTTTAAGTCTCATTTTTTATCCTCATCAAAAAGTTTTTTACGCTCTTTCATGAATTCAATCAGCTCATCACGAAAGATTACCTTTTCTTCCTCTGTTAATCCATCGGAAGCCATACGGAACAATACTTCGACATTTGATAAATCAATGTCGTCTTTTTGTCCTTCTAATAGATAATCCGTAGTTACTCCGTAAAATTTAGCAATTTTTGATAGTTTTTCTGGTGTTGGGGTAACTTTTCCATTTTCCCAACGAGCATAACTCTGTTGAGTAATGCCTAGAGAATCTGCCACTTTGGCTTGAGTTAAATTCTTTTGTTGACGTAATTCTTTTAAGCGATATGGTAATGTCATTTTCTGTTCCTCAAAATATTTAAGTTTTTTACAAAAAACTCTTGACATTACATCACATATGATGTAAACTACAAGTACATCAAGGTTGATGTATCTGATTTCAAAAAAATTTAGTTCTTCTTTTGGAATCACTAATGTTCATTGCAAATTAAATAAAAAGTGCGTCTGACAACCAGAGGACTGACCATCAAACTACACTAAACTTCGTACCTTTATTGTATCTTGTTTGAAAAAGAAAGTCAAGTCCGTTTGTGGTTGAAGTTGAGATAGTAAAACAATTCTAAAAAAATTGTGGGCTCACACGCATTTCGGACTTTCGCACTTTTCCGAATAGTAAAGTGAACTGGCTTCGCCAAAGGGCGTAAGAGAATCGTGACAGGCATGACAATGACTACCTGGATGATTGGCTGGGAAAGCGATGGTAATTGACGCAAAGCACCTTGCTAAACGTTGCCACCGTGAAAGGTTTGTCTAGTTCCTAGATAGGTCTTTCAACCAAATAACTCTTTTTCAAACGGACTACTTCTCTTTATTTTACGGGAGTAGTCTATCTCAAGCTACTGGCTTATTCTAGTAGCTTTTGTTTTTACAATGAAGAAAGGAGGCATTTATGACCTCATATTTTGAACAATGTTTAGAGCGTCACTATCAAAATTATCTCTTTACGCATAAGATATACGCTAACAGCCTAGACTTACAGGCAAGTCTCTTTAGCTCTGCCAAAGAAGAAATTGATACGCTCGTCAAGAAATTCAAGGCAACTGGCTATCCGCTTGCTGAATTGACTTATTATAGTCAAATCTACAAAAACAAAATCAATCGCTTTTACTTTGCTCAAGTCAGCCCTGTTATGTGCTGATTTTTTATTACTCAAATATAGAAACGGAGAATACTTATGATACCTGAAACACTTGCTATGATACCTGAATTTATTGGAACTGCTTATTATGAAAAACTTGGTCATGCCCCACGTACCGTCTTTGGTAAAGAAGGCAAATACCAACGTCATGTCCTGAACAATCAAGAACATGGTTCTTTCCATGTCATCACTCCTGCAACTAACACCGTCTTTGATGAGGATACGCTTGTCAAAGTGGTCAACCCTATTTTCTTCCCAGACCGTGCGGTCAACGGCTCAAACGTTGCGCCTACTCTCAATGTCTTTGCGGAAAAACTCGAAATCGTCAAATAAGAAAGGAACTCAAAAATTATGGCTAAAACTGGATTGAACTTCGGAGAAAAACTCCAAATTGTTGATAAAAGCTACCGTGTCATCACTGATGCTCTAAAACTCGATGAGGTCTTTGGGAAACTGACCTTCCGCTCCTTCGAAGGAGCTGAACTCATCTATGAAGCAGACCGTAACCAGCGTAATGAAGACGGCACCTACGTCCAAGTTCCGACTGGTGAAATTCGTGGTATCACCGTTGGGATTCACTCAGCTAACCAACACGAAACACTCTTCTTCACTATCGTGGATATGTCTGAACAACAGCTCAATGACCTTGGGCTCAATTATCGTGAGGAAGTGGAACTCACTGATATTGTTGTGACCTACTCTGCTATCGGTCGAAACGACAACTACCGTCTCTACGCTTCTGCTATCAAGAAAAAAGGGACACAAACTACTCCAAAATCTGAACCAAAAGCAGAAAATAAAAAATGATGCTAGGAGGTAATCATGCACCTCTTTACCTATCGGGGACTTCGTGTCCATAAATATTCTACCGTCATATCAGGGTGATAACAAGTCTCCTCATGTTATCGCCCTTTTTGATTGGTAATGCCTTTTACTACTATCCCATCTATGACTTGATTATCGCTGACCCTTTATTTTACCTGCCTAAAATCCTACTAACTACTCTGCCACCTATCGTGATAATTCCGATTGTCAATCTCATTCTCTACCAGAAAGTCCTCTTCTTTCAGCGCCTTAATTCGCTGAGGATTATGACTAACTTTCTCCTTGAAAATAGGTATTATCTCTCAAAGACAGTTAAACGTGATGGCAAAACGATTGAGAAGATTTCTCTCCCAAAAGTTTATGTCAAACGTGGTAAGTATCAGCTGCTTGCTTCCTTTATCCTAGAAGGAAATAAATTCCAAGACCGTTTTATCAATCTTGGGGCTACCCTTGAAGTCATGTATAATGGCGACTTTAGAAACAAAACTTTTGATGAGCGTTTTGTCCAGTATGAAATTGCCATCAATCGTATTGCTTCCCGTATTAACGTTTCAGAAGTTACCCTGACTGACCAGGGCATCCGCCTCATGGAAGATGTCTTTTGGGATTATGTTGCTGAGCCACACTTACTGATTGGTGGGGGAACTGGTGGCGGTAAAACGGTTGTCCTTATGACCATTGTGTTGGCTTTGGCAAAGATTGGTTTTATAGACCTGTGCGATCCGAAGAACGCAGACTTATCAGGTCTTAAAAATGTTCCTGTCTTCAAGAGACATGTCTTCATATCCAAAGACGATATCATCACTTGCCTCAAGGATAACGTCACCAAAATGGAAAATCGCTACGAGACCATGCAAAATCACCCTGACTACAAGATAGGAAAAAACTTTGCCCAGTATGGATTAAAGCCCAAATTCATCGTCATTGATGAGTGGGCAGCTTTCATCGCTAAGATTGAAAATGACTATCGCCTGCAGGCAGAAGCTACGGAATACCTGACCCAGATAGTCCTAGAAGGACGCCAAGCTGGAGTTTTCGTCATCCAAGCCATGCAACGTCCCGATGGCGAGTATATCAAGACCGCTCTTCGGGATAACTTCATGAAACGACTCTCTGTCGGACACTTGGAAGACACGGGTTATAACATGATGTTTGGCGATGCTAACCGCAATAAAGAGTTCAAAAAGCTGGACAAAATCAATGGTAAAAAGGTTCACGGGCGTGGTTATATTGCCAATAACGGTGAGCTGGCTGGTGAGTTCTTCTCACCTTACGTTCCTTTTAACAAAGGCTTCTCTTTCGAGGAGGAATTTATGAAATTGCCTGTCCTAGAAGATGAGCAACTAATCACTCATGAGAACATCATGGAAGATATGGAACCTATTGAGAAGGATTACGAACCAATGGAGGATGACGTTATGGAAGTCTTGGAAGAAAAACGTCTTCTGACAGATTTTGCCAAGGAACATGACCTGACTGTCAAGACACTCCGCAAAGTTATCTATCTCATGGATGAGCGAGGAGTTCCTTTTGACAAAGAGGATAACTCACTTGTGGTGACATCTTTTCAAGAACAGCTACTTCTTGAAACCTTGGCCCTCTTTGAGGAGGAAGGACGGAAGTCTTATCCAAAGGCGGTTGAAAGCTGTCTCGCAAATCATGGGCTAGGACAAGAGCAAGGGCAAGCCTGACAGCGTCAGGCGCAGACCGTAGCTCGCAGTTCCTACTGCCCATGATTGTGATTCAACCCCCGATTTCTAATAGGGGGGTAACATTTGTCAAAATGACAACGTCCGACCCCCAACACACCAATAGTACCAAGTTTTTCAAAGACTTACTTAGTGTGTCACTTTCGCTAAAAAACTGTGTCACTCACTAGAAAGGAGTTCTACCCTATGAATGGATAAACTTAGCCCACTCAATCTCAAGAAATTCCGAAAACAAACAGGCATGACGCAGAAACAATTTGCGGAGTCTGTTGGGATTTCAACTCGTACCTACCGCAGCTATGAAGATGGCTCACGAGGTTTGAGCCTAGAAAAATTCGGTCAGTTCAAAGCAGAGCTTGGCTATCATCAAGAGAATGCCGATGACTTAATTGATGTTCATATCGACTACCTCCGCATGACCTTCATGTCTATCCGTGACCTGTCCCACTTCTGTCAGACCTATCTTCACTGTTCCTTCACTGAGTTTAAAGAATTTGAAACCAGGCTTCTGAATTACACAAGGCTCTGGAAGCGAGGAAACATTTGGTTATTTGATTTTTTTGACAAAATCGAAACAGGAAATTACCAAGTGACCTTGCAACTGTCTGGTCAAGGTTGCCGTGAAATGGAACTGATTCTGGAAAGTGTTGACCTGAGCTGGCAAGAATTTCTCCAAGACCTGCTCTTTGACCTCACAGGTAGTCGGGTAACTCGGCTAGACATTGCCATGGATGAACGCTATCTCGGTCACGATAGAGAAGATGAGCAATTTCTTCTTTCAGACATGATTGCGAAAGTCTATAAGGACGAGGTTAGCTTTAAGAATATCAGAACGTGGAGTCACATTGGCGGTGGTAACCTCAGAAACATGGATGAGGTAGAAGGCAGTCAGGGTATTTCCCTTTATTTTGGAAGTCGCCAAAGTAACCTCTACTTCAACTTCTATGAAAAGCGCTATGAGCTCGCCAAAAGTGAACAAATCTCCGTAGAAGAATCCTTGGAGATTTTTGGTATCTGGAACCGTTATGAATTGCGCTTCGCTCAGGAAAAAGCCCAACTTGCCATTGAAGAATATATTAGCGGTATTGACCTGGCAGAAATCGCCCGTGGCGTCATCAATCATGAAATGCAGGTTTACGATGGCACCAATAAATTTGGTGCTTTTGTTCCTGACCAGAATTGGCAACGCATGTTTGGTGGTACAGAACCCTTGAAACTCAGGATGAAACCAGAACCATACTCTATCGACAGAACAATCAAATGGCTCATGTACCAAGTCGCCAATTCGCTCAAACTGGTGGAAGAAGCTGACAAAATCATGGAGACTGACTTTATCAAGATGATTCAGGAAAATGGTGAAATCACAGATAGAGCCGAAAGCATTCTTCAAGACTTGCAAGCATCCTATAACCTAAAGAAAAAGGAGGAAAATCATGGAATACAAAGTTGAACTATCTAGCATCGACAATTTCAAAGCTTGGTCTGGTGCTAGAGAAACCCTAGACACCGTCCGTGAACGTGGCGGAATTGACCAACTCACCAGCCTCTGTGAAGATGTCTTCTCAGGAAGTACACCAACTGAGGGACAAATCAATGACTGGCTCTGGTTTGATGATGACTACATTTATCAAGCCCTAGGCTATCATGACCTAATCGAAGAATGATAAGGAGGTATCTCTGAGTCATGCTTGTCAAAAAAATCTACGAAGGCATCACCTGCTTTCCTGATATTAATGAGTTCTGGAATCTCTATATCGTACTCATGAAGGAAAAAGACTTCTTCTTTGATGCCTTTGCTCGTGAGACCGTTGACCTCGACTCTCCCGCTAAATACCAACACGCTTACTTTACCACTGATGGTCAAGTCCTAGACTTTAACCGAAACATGGACACCAAACTGGTCACTCTCTTTCGACAAGTCATCTTAGACCAACAAGAACAATTCATGGAGGAAATAATCATGGCAAAACAATCACTCATTGAAAAGAAAATCAAAGCTGCTTCCCTTGAACTAGGCGAACTCATGAAAGCCCATAAAGACAAGGAAGCCTGGACAAAAGCTGGTGAACTGAATCACCTGCTTAAAAATGAAGAACCCGAAAAGCTACCTGCTGACCTTCTCGAAAAAATCCGCCTGGAACTTCGTGGCTACTACTATGTCAACGGAGAAATCAATAAACTCCACAAACAGCTCTATGCCAAAGGTAATAAATTGATTGAACTGGCTAGCGCCTGATAAGGAGGGATTATGAACAAACTGAAAACAGTCATCCAACAAGTCACTCATTACTTGTCTCGTTTCAAGAAACAAGATAAGAAGCGTGGCTCACCAAAACTCATCAAGACAACACGGAAAAACGTGAATATCATAGTCCTTACGGGATTAGGATGTTTAGTTTTTATCGGAGCCACTGGTTCCCTGCGTGCCATCACACTATCAAGTAAAGTCACCTCACTTGAAAAGGAGGTCAAAAAAGCTCAATCGTCCCAAGTGGTGACTACATCAACTGACACCGACTACCGCTTGACCTACTACCTCAACGACTTTGTCGCTGCCTACTTCTCTTTCTCTGATAAAGCCGAAGAACAAGAAGCGCAAATCGAAAAGCTCAATAGCTTCTATGACGTTAAACCTGAGATTAAGTCACAGGGTCAAAAGCGAACACCGATGTCTTTGGTCTTAGCTAGGTTATTATTGCTGACGGATAATACCGCCACTTATCAAGTGACCTACAAACAAAAAGTCGGTGATAGGGAGGAAGAAATTACCACAGGGTTTAATATCCCCTACGCTTCTAAAAATAGCTCCTACTACGTTTCTGGACTTCCCTGGTATTCTAGCCTCAGTGACAGCCAAGCCAAAGGCTTTGACAAGGAATCAGCGCTTAATCTAACAGCTTCTGACAATCTCCCTGACAAGACACACAAGAAAGTCAAAAAGTTCCTCAATGTCTTCTTTACCAACTATACCACAGACCAAGACAACCTGGATTTGGTTGGTAAAGATTTAGCTGTCCTTGAAAACACAACTTTCAAGTCACTTGATTATGTCTACCTGGTAGAAGATGGTGATGCCATTACCGCCTACGTTCAAGTCACCTTTGAAGTTACCGCTAACACTCGTTCAGAGAATTTCACTCTGACCCTTACACCTAAAGGGAATTCCTACTACGTCACTAAGGTAGCTCATACCATTCCAAAAGATTATGCAAAACATGAAGGAGAATAACATCTATGAACACAAGCTCACTACAACAATTCCTCCAAGGTGATGGTGCTTGGATTATCACTGCTGTGGCAATCCTGCTAGCCATCAAGGCTTGGAAAAATAGCTCCTGGCTCCAACTTTTTTCCGTTATCGGATTTTGGGGGATTATCGTGTCCATGACCAAAGGACAACAGATTCTCTCTGTCATTGGTTGGTTCCTACGCCTCATCGGTATTGAAACGGGGCTCTGATATGAACAATGAGAAAGAACCACTCTATGACTACGCTAGGGGGCTAAATGCTCCTTACTGGATTCAAGAAATCAAGACACAAAAAGGGGCACGTATCTGGTACTTCGCAACACCGATGCAGCTGTCCTTTTTTGTTGTTTTCATTCTCGTCTTTGTCATCATGCTTCTGGGACTTTCTTTCATCCTTGTCCCATTAGCCCAAATCACCCACTCTATCTCCATGTTGCTCTATGCTTACGTTCCTTACAAACTCGCCAAATTCTACACAGAGTATGAACCACACGGTAAGAAAATGCACATCTTTCTGGCTGATTACTTCCGTTACCTCTATGAATTTCGTTGGAACAAGAAAGCCATCTACCACAATGAACGAGTGGAACCTTATGACGATGAAGACATTGTCTTTGAACAAACACACCTTTAGAAAGGAGGCACTATGGCACTAAAACTACAATACCCCATTAAAGCCACGCATGAAAACTTAGCTTTTCGCAAAGACAAGCAAGTCATGGCTTACTACCGTATTCCTAATACGCCTATCACCATTACTGATAATGAGAAAAAAGGAAAGCACAAAATCACAGTCAGCCAAATGCTCAAAAAGTTGGCTAAAAACCAGTACTTTGACATTTCTCTCATTCCCAAGGATTACCTCCTAGAAGAAAAGATGCGTGACTTTATGGATGCTCTCTCACCAAACAATCAAGCACTCGGTAAAAACCTGCTACTCTACACTGTGGATAAGCTGACAGATGAAATGGAAATCCCTTATCAGTTTGACTGGCTAGTCGGTGTCCGTTTGAGAAAGCATGACATGGGACGTTCTAACACTCGCTACAAAAACATCATGGAAGAAACTGAGAATACCGATACCGTCCAACAAGACGAAATTATCATGGGTTCTTTCTCTCTGAAAGACCTGATGAAGAAAGTAGGGAATAAAGAAGAAATTATTGAATATGGTGCTTATCTCATTGTCTCTGGTTCTTCCCTTAGTCAGCTGAGAAGTTGCCGTCAAGTCGTCCTCAACTACTTTGATGACATGGGCGTTGAAATCAGTGAGGCTAGCCATGACACTCCTTATCTCTTCCAAGCTTTACTCTACGGTCAAGACTTGCAGAAGAAAACTCGAACCTGGACACACATGGTCACCAGTCGTGGATTTGCGGAGCTCATGCCTTTTACCAACACATCCGCTGGTAACCGTATTGGCTGGTATATCGGACGAGTCGATAACTGGACAGGTCGCTGGGACAATATCGAAAAAGCCATCAACGCCTCCAAAAACATTGTCCTCTTTAATGCGACTGTCGGTAATAAAGAAGACATTGCAGGCAAAATTACCAAGAACCCACACATCATCATTACGGGCGCTACAGGTCAAGGGAAATCCTTCCTAGCACAGATTATCTTCTTATCTGTTGCCCTTCAAAACGTGAAGACACTCTACATTGACCCCAAACGAGAACTCCGCTATCACTACCAAGAAATCATCAATAGTCCTGAGTTTGCCCGCCTCTATCCTGAACGCAAGAAACAAATTGAAGCCTTTAACTTTGTCACTCTTGATAGCTCACTCACCTCTAACCATGGAGTGCTTGACCCGATTGTCGTTCTGGATAAAGAACAAGCCGTTGAAGTCGCTAAAAATATGCTGGAATTCTTGCTCCAAGCGGTTGACAACGTCACCATGGATCAGAAGACAGCCATTACCGAAACCATCAACGACATAGTCGACAAGAGACAAACAGGTCAAACCGTTGGCTTTAAGCACGTTCTGGAAGCACTCAAAGACAGTGATAATGACCAAATCGCATCAGTTGGTCGCTACCTCACTTCTATTGTGACCAATTCCATCTTGGAACTTGCCTTCTCTGATGGAACAACGCAAGGGCTCAATTATGAGTCACAAGCCACTGTACTTGAAGTTACGAACCTGAAATTGCCTAAGACAGACGCAACGAAGATTTCAGACCACGAACGAAACTCTATCGCTCTTATGTTTGCCCTTGGTGCTTTCTGTACCCACTTTGGAGAACGTGATGAAAGTGAAGATACCATTGAGTTCTTTGACGAAGCTTGGATTCTTATGAAGTCTGCCGAAGGTCAAGCCGTTATCAAGAATATGCGCCGTATTGGCCGCTCGAAAAATAACACTCTGGCACTCATTACACAATCTGTCCACGATGCTGAAAATGATGATGACACCACTGGCTTTGGAACTATCTTTGCCTTCTACGAAAAATCAGAACGAGAAGATATTCTCAAGCACGTCAATCTGGAACCAACAGAAAGCAACCTGGAATGGATTGACAACATGATTTCAGGGCAATGCCTCTACTATGACGTCTATGGCAATCTAAACATGATTTCCATTCACAACATCTTTGAAGACATCGACATGCTTCTAAAACCAATGAAAGCAACGGTATCATCTAGCCTTGAAAATAAATATGCTAGTTAGAAAGGAGGGCTCACATGCAAGAAGCCTTTGAGAAACTAAAAGGCGTGGACATCTTCGCCTTAAAATCGTATCTGGAAAAGACGTCAAAAATTGAGACCTCCATTATCGTGGCAATGAATGAGATTTTCGTCAATCTCTTTTTCTTTCTGCTCAATCTAGTGGTCGGTTTCTTCTCCCTCATGATTCGTATCATGGAGAACGTTGACCTCTACGACTCTTACAAAACCTATGTCTATAACGCTGCTAAATCCATCTGGCAGGGACTAACAGGTTCAACTTCTGGCGGATTATCAAGTGGTTCCCTAGTTTCCATGCTTCTGACCATCGGAGCCTTTTACCTCTTCTACCAGTATTTCTTTTCTCGTGGAAACTTCATGCGAAAAGTCCTTCATGTGCTGCTCGTCGTACTGCTTGGATTTGGTTACTTTGGAACCGTCGCTTCTACCTCTGGTGGGCTCTACATCCTTGATACGGTTGATAACCTTGCGGATACTGTCACCTCTAAGATTTCCAATATCTCCGTTTCTTATGGCGAGAATAAGTCAATCAAGGTAGGAAAATCCATGGCTGATAGCTATATCGCACAAACTTCCTACACTGCCTATATCTTTGTCAACACGGGTCAAGAAAACGGAAAATACGTCAATAACCAAACAGGTGAAGAGGAAGCCTTCGATGATGCTAAAGTCTTGGGAAGCGTGGATGACTCAGGAAAATTTGTAGCGGTCAAAAACAAAGATAGAAAAGATTATCTGGATAAACTTGGTGACAAGGCTGATGATGGGAAGGAAAAGAATCGCTGGGTATCAGCCGTTTGGGATTATCTTTTCATCAAGACCTTCTACGTCATCTTCAAAATTATTGAAGCTATTGTCATTGCGGTTCCTATTATCCTGGTGCAACTCCTGAATCTGATTGCTCAACTCTTAGTCCTGGTCATGATTCTCCTGTTCCCTATCGCTCTTCTCATTTCCTTTGTCCCTGCCATGCAAGACATCATCTTTGGGATTTTCAAAGTCATGTTTGGTGGTCTCGTTTTCCCTACGATTACGACACTCATCACACTCATTATCTTCTACATTGAAAAAGTCATTGAGACGCTGATTACCTCTGGTTTTGATGGGGTCATCGAATCGTTCCCATCTTTAGGAACATTCGCTCTCCTCTTCAAGCTCATTCTTTCAGTCGTTGCTAAAGCTGCTGTCTATTATTTCCTCTGGATTTATAAAGGTGAACTCATTGAGTTCATCATGGGCTCACGGGCACGCATCAAGATGGAAGACATTGGAAACCAGGTTGAAAACAAAGTTAGCCAAGGCAAAGACCTTATCCAACAGATGCCGTCACGTAGCTTTGAGACTGCGCAACACTTGGGCAACTTTGCCATGGCTGGTACTGGTTTTGTAGCTGGAAGTGCCATGAACGCATCTTCTCATATAAAGGAAGTTGGCAACTTCTTTAGACGGTCAAAACCAGGTTCTGAGCCAGCTGAGGAACCAAACGTTCCGACTGACCAACCTTCTCCAACTCCTGACCAACTGCCATCAACATCCTCTGAGCCACACATTCCAAAACAGGATATTCCAACAGATAATCCTAGCCAAGAGAAAACACCAACTCCTGAAGCTATCCCTACTCAACCAACAATTCCTCCATCACCTGAAATGGAGTTTCAGGAACTCAAGGAGCATTGGGTATCTCCACGCAAACAACGGAAAATGGAACGCTTGGAAAGGGAACTTAGCGCCTATGATGATGCAGGTGCCATGTATCAAGCCCAAGGCTCAAACGCCTTTACCCGAAGCTTCCGTCAAACACTGACCAGGGACGACAAAATCAAAGCCAATATCGAGCGTAAGAACCGTCTCACTCAAGAACTCAACAGATTGCGAGGTGAACAAAATGGACATTATTAGGATATATACGAGAAGTCAGATTCAACCAATCCTTGAAAAGTACATTTACCAAGCCTATGAAAATGACTTAAAGGCTATCAAGGTAACTGTCCTTTATCCCGTTAATGACCAAGAAGCCAAACGGATTATCGAACTCTGCCGTGCTATTCCAGCTGTCCTAGATGCTAAATGGCTCTTTGGAACAGTTATCTTCAAAGCCTATCTTAAACACTAAAGGAGGTGATAGGGACACATGAAAAAACTATTCAAACTGAGTCTTCTCTCTTCGCTTCTGTTGCCCCTATTACTTGTCATCATTTGTGCAGCTGCGATAACTGGTGACTCGTCTAATACATCAAGTAATGGTAGTTCAACTGGGAAGCGAACGACACTAACAGCTAAAGAGGTGGCTCAAAAAGCCTCAATCACAGAAGAACGGGCAGAAGATGTCATCAAAATCCTCAACTACCAGCTAACCAAAGAAGGATTTACTCTGGCTGGTTCATCTGGTAATTTAGCCGTTGCAGAACGTGAATCAGGATTTGACCCCAAAGCCATCAACACTGGCGGTGGGGTAGCTGGTTACTTCCAATGGTCGGGCTGGTCTAACACCGTCAACGGTGACCGCTGGGCACAGGCTTCTAGTCGAACGCTGGATGCTGATGTTGAACTCCAACTCATGTCAACCGAGTTAAACGGTGCCTACAAAAAAGTCAAAACTGAAATGCAAAAAGCAACTGACCCTGGAGATGCTGCTTTGTATTGGTCAGAACATTATGAAGGTGTTGCCCTCTCAGACGGTCAGACAAAGGCTGAGAAGCTCCAAACGGATGCTGACAAGTGGTTTAAGGTATTCGATGGAACAACCACCTCAGACTCCTCTGTTGCTTTCTCAGGCGATACAGGGCTGGCTACTGGCACTCTAACTTCTACCTTTGACTTACCACCAGAATACCTTGGAAAACTCAAATACGGAGTCCCTAGTGAGAACTCGGTCACAACTCAAGGAAACAACACCTATCCTGTTGGACAATGTACCTGGTATGTTTGCAATAGATTGATTGAGACAGGCATCTGTACCAACTCAGCTATCTACAATTACAACGGGAACGGTCAAGATTGGGTAGCTAGTCTAGTCTCTCGTGGCTGGAGACAAGTATTAGAGCCTCAAGTTGGCGCTGTCATGTCCGTTCAAGGTGGCTACGGAGGCACCTATGCAGAATATGGTCACGTCGCATTTGTGGAAGCCGTCAATCAGGATGGAACCTTCCTAATTTCTGAATGTAATGTGGGTGGGGTTCAAAACAAACCACACTATGCCGTTCTCAGCAACCAAAGCTACTACAGCTTTGCGAGCTTTGCGGTTGCACAATAAGATTTACGAATTTTTACGATTCTTTATAGTTTTTACGATTGTTAAGTGTTGCGTCTATACGACAAAAGAGTTAAAATTGTAGTATAAACATAACAAAAGAGGAGAGTTCGTATGTCTAATAAAGAAACCGTTCTGAATTATCTCAAACAAAATAACGGTATCATTACATATAAAGACTGTAAAGATCTTGGGGTTCCTGCTGTCTATCTCTCACGACTTGAAAATGAAGAGAAAATATTCCGAGTGGACAAGGGCATCTATCTTTCAACCGATGGTGACTATGACGAATACTACTTCTTCCAATACAGATTTTCAAGAGCTATTTACTCCTATGTTTCCGCTCTTTATCTTCAAGGGTTCACGGATGAAATCCCTCAATATTTTGAAGTCACCGTACCAAGAGGGTATCGTTTCAATAATCCGCCTCAAAACCTTGCGGTTCATACCGTCCCAAAGGAAATTGTTGACCTTGGTGTTATCTCTGTAAAGACACCCTGGGGACAGACCGTTAAGACCTACGACTTTGAGCGTATCATCTGTGACTTTATTCAAAATCGTAAAAAAATTGATAATGAACTTTTCGTCAAAACTCTTAAGGCTTATGTCAACTATCCAAATAAAAACCTGACAAACCTTTACCAATATGCTGAAAAAATGAAAATTATCAATCAAACAAAACAAACACTTGAGGTGCTAATGTGAACAAAGCAAAATTAACAGCACTCTGCCATAAAGTTTCAAAAGAAACAGGCTTAACGTTTAATTCTGTGATGACCTACTACTTCCTGGAAATTATTCTGAAAAAATTGAGCCAAAGCGCTTATGCTCAAAATTACATTTTCAAAGGAGGTTTTCTGCTCTCAAATGTCGTCGGGGTTGCTTCCCGTAGTACCGTTGACATTGACTTTCTCTTTAGTAAAATGAATCTATCAGAAGAGACCGTGTATCAGCAATTGGAGGATATCCTTGGAAAATCTGATGAAGATATTTCTTTCACTATTCAGTCGGTCACAGCAATTAAGGAAAGTGATGATTACGGAGGTTATCGTGCAAGTATCCTTTGCCAGCTTGAGAACATCAGACAGGTCATCCACCTAGATATTGCGACTGGGGACATTGTCACTCCGCAGCCCATCACTTACGACTACAAGCCAATCTTCACATCAGAACAGTTTCCTATCATTGCCTACACGATTGAGACTATCTTAGCAGAGAAACTACAAACTATTTATTCTCGCAGCTTCTTGAATAGTCGAAGCAAAGACTTCTATGACGTCTATATCTTGTCAAAATTGAAGAAATCAGAAATTGATTCGCAACAACTTCTCACTGCTTGTCAGTATACCTTCGATTATCGAGGTACTGAATTAGACTTCGATAAATTCATCAATCTGCTAGAAACATTCAAAACAGATTCAACCCAAAACCATCAGTGGGAAAACTACTCTAAAAAGTATAGTTACACTAAAGGTATTACATTTAACGATGTTCTGACAGAGATGACTGATTTGCTTGTAACTATCAAAAATCTCTAAGAAGAATCATGGCAATCAAATATAAATTATTTACTATTGATTATGAAGAACAGTTAAGATTACTTTATGGATTACTAGTTATACTATAACCATCCTAAATAACTTTTCTTTTTCATAATCTCCTTGGAAGCAAGCTCAGAAATGGGCTTGTTTTCGTTTTATCAAAAATAACGGAGGAAAACACATGAAAAAAGAAATTCCATTCTGGGAAAAATCAAACCTAACTGTTGAGGAAGCTGCCTCATATTTCAGTATCGGAGTTAATAAACTTCGTGAAATCAGCAATGAAGATGATTGCGATTTCGTCCTCTGGTGTGGCAGCAAACGCCTAATCAAACGAGCAAAATTTGAGAAATTCCTAGAAAACCAATATTCAATTTAATAATCACTCAGAGGGCATAGGCTAATCAAATAGCTTATGCCCCCCTTTTTTTATGGAGGAAATCTATGATAAACAAAAAACGGAAAGACAATAAAAATCGCATCCTCAAAGACGGAGAATATCAACGTCCAAATGGTAGTTACGAATACCGCTGGCGTGATAAGCGAAGAAAGATGAATAGCATCTATGCCAAGTCATTAGTTGAGCTACGAGAAAAAGAAAAGCAAATTATTAAAGATTCTCTCAACGGATTGAACGTTACCAAAAAAGTTTCTATAGATGACTTGTACCAGAAGTGGAAACTCTTGAAACGAGGTCTCAAGGATAATACCTTCAAAAACTATCAGTACCTATACGAATATTTCGTATCTGGTCAATTAGGAAATGTCATCATCACTAATCTCAAGAAGAGCGATGTTCGCTCCTTCTATAATTACTTAGCCGAAGAACGGAACGTTAAGGTAAGCACCATTGACAGCATCCATACCGTACTACATCAAGTTCTTCAAGTTGCTGTCGATGATGAATATATTTTCAACAATCCCTCAGACAATGCCTTGAAGGAGCTAAAGCAGTCTCGTACTTCTGGGAAAAAAGGACACAGGGCTTTGACGCTCAAGGAACAACAACTTTTCGAAAATTTTCTAGAGAATACGAGCCGTTATAAAGGTTGGTACCCAGTATTTATTACCATGTTATGGACTGGACTTCGAGTTGGTGAAGTAACAGGTTTACGTTGGGAAGACATTGATTTTGAAAGCAACACTATTAGTGTCAATCATACCCTTGTTTATTATGATACAAGAACGAATCGTGGTGTCACTTTTACAATCAACAGTCCAAAGACCAAGGCAGGGGAGCGTACTGTTCCACTACTTCCTAGAGTTAAGGAGGCGCTGATTTTAGAAAAGAAACGTCAAGAAGAACTTGAAATCGTCTGCAAAAGTAAAATTGACGGCTACACCAATTTCATCTTTCTCAATCGTTTTGGTAATGTCTTCCACCAAGGAACACTCAATAAAGCACTGAAACGAATTATTCGTGATTGCAATTTTGCTGTTCTTGATGGTAAAATACAAAGTGAGGTAACACTTCCGAATTTCAGCAACCACTCTCTCCGTCATACCTTCACTACCCGTATGGTAGAAGCTGGAACCAATTTGAAGGCGATGCAAGAAATTCTTGGACACTCTGATATTTCAACCACTATGAATATCTACGCCGAAGCTACAAAAGAACTCAAAGAAAAAGAGATGGAAAAGTTCGGAGAAAACCTCCAAAATAGCCTATCAAACCTTGAAGAAACTTACCAATAACTTACCAAAGATTTACCACTGATTTACCAATTTTGTACAAAGTTAGGGGAAAATATAAAACCTAGCAAAGTTTCTAAACCTTGGTATAATGGGCTTTAGAAACTTGCGTGAAATAACGTAGAACCAGGTTTCTTTTCCCAACGATGAAATAATAATGATATCCCATTAGTCAAATAATGGGATATTTTTATATGAAGTGTAAACGTGTTTAAAAACTGAAGTACCTTTTTTTAAGAAAGAATAAACTGTGGTCGAGCATCCTAAGACAAAGACAGAAGAAAGTCAATTTGACTTTTCCAGAGATCGCACAGATTATTTTCTCGACCAAGCACTTGCATTTTATTGTGAAGAAAATAACATTCCTTAAGAAAAACTCTGTTCATCTGATATCAGTGAACTACTCCTCCCCTGCATCTCTGATTTTTATGAAGATTATATGATTTTTTGTTACACAGTCTTGGTTATGTTGCTAGAACTGAATTTGACTGGAAAATCTATCACTTGGTTGAAGATGATATTAACGAAATCTTCAGTCAATATAAGACTCACATCGGGTAATATGAAATAACGCTTCTCTCGAAATGAGAGAAACATTTTCTTATTTCCAAAATTTTGCTTTTGATGCTGCGATCCAAGCTGATAAACAAGCTAGGGCTACTTCTGCATAAATCGCGTATTGTTTAGCAGGATAAAGCTATGCTTTATTTTCTTCATACCAATGAGACTTCCAGAGACCGATGTAATTTTCTGTTATTTCAGGATTTTTAAGGCACTCCATGTAATTTGCAGATAAATTGTCTGGTTGATTCGTTTGTATGTTAATGATATAAATCACCAAAACATCCGCAATGACAGCTAAGAGTTTCAAAGCAATCTTTTTCTTGGCTGTTAGTTGAAATGCTTTCAATTATTTTTCTTCCCAATATAGTAATATATGTACTCCTATACTTTAGTATAAAAAGTAGGGATACAACATTAATGATTAAAAAGTCAAAACCTTTCGAAAACCTTGCATATCTAGCTCATAGTGTTATAATAGAACTGTCCGTCTGTCTAGAAATAATACACTTTTAGGCAGATGCGACTTAGAAAGAGGTATTTATGACATTTTCAAAAAAGGTTTCCCTTTCTGAGGTAAACCAATCCGTAGATACACCTAATAATAATCGTTTTTGGCAAAATCTTAAGGCTTTCTTGGGACCTGGGGCTCTTGTGGCCGTGGGTTACATGGATCCAGGGAACTGGATAACAAGTGTCGTCGGTGGGGCGACCTACAAGTACAGCCTACTCTTTGTCATCTTAATTTCATCATTAATCGCTATGCAGTTGCAACAAATGGCCGGAAAATTAGGGGTTGTGACCCAAATGGACCTAGCTCAAGCGACTGCCTACCACTCACCTAAATGGTTGCGATACACGCTTTGGGTGATTCTTGAGCTAGCCTTAATGGCGACGGACTTGGCTGAGGTACTTGGTTCTGGCATCGCTCTTAACCTACTCTTTGGTATTCCAATCATGGTTGCTATTCTGGTGACAGTCCTTGACGTCTTCCTACTCCTGCTCATCATGAAGCTGGGATTCAGGAAAATCGAGGCTATTGTTTCAACCTTAATTTTGACCATCTTGGTTATCTTTGCCTATCTAGTAGCCTTGTCTGAGCCTAGTGTTGCGGAAATCCTCGAGGGTTATCTTCCTACGCCAGCACTCTTCGAGCCACATGCTGCTGGGGACACCAACCAATTGACTTTGGCACTTGGGATTGTGGGGGCAACCGTTATGCCACATAACCTCTACTTGCACTCATCCTTGTCACAGACTCGTAAGGTTGACTATTCAGATGATAAAGACGTGACCAAGGCTGTCCGTTTCATGACCTGGGACTCCAACATTCAATTGTCTTTGGCCTTTGTGGTTAACTCCCTCCTCTTGATTTTGGGGGCTTCCCTCTTCTTTGGTCACGCTTCTGATATTTCAGCCTTCTCACAAATGTACAATGCTCTTCAGGACTCTAAGATTGCCGGTGCGTTAGCTAGTTCAACACTTTCAACTCTCTTCGCCTTGGCTCTCTTAGCTAGTGGTCAAAACTCTACTATCACTGGTACTTTGAGTGGTCAAATTGTCATGGAAGGTTTCCTCCACATGAGGTTACCAAAGTGGGTAATTCGTTTGTTCACACGTCTCTTCGCCCTGCTACCTGTTATCATTGTAGCTATTCTCTACGGCGATCAAGAAAAGACACTGGATCAACTCTTGGTGTATTCACAAGTATTCCTTTCAATTGCCTTGCCATTCTCTATTTTCCCTTTGATTTACTACACTTCTAAAAAATCACTCATGGGAAAACACGTCAATGCCAAGTGGAATACCTACCTCGGTTATGCCATCGCTATTGTCCTAACCATTCTCAATCTCAAACTTATCTTTGATACGTTTTAAAAAAAACAAGGCTAGCACCATGCTGACCTTGTTTTAGTTTTTGAAGGCGTCAACGAGAACTTGGAATTCTTCGTTACTAAGGGTAATTCCCTTGCCCATCTTGGTGTGGTCTGGACTCCAAGTGCGGATATCGTACTTGGCTGGTGCTCCGTTAAAGCTCACACGATTAAGCTCCTTAGTCCATCCCTTATCATTCTCAGACAATACCAAGAGTTTTTCTTCAATTTCAAATGAAAATTCTGCCATTTGCTTACCTCCACTAACTTTATTCGTTTTTTCCAGTGAAAATTTCAGGATTTAGCAAAAAGTTATCCACAAAATTTTACTTTTCATGCTATAATTATTTTATCAAGAAACGAAGGAAATGACTATGATAAACTTTATAGAAGCGGTAAAGCATCACCTTCTTCTGTTTGTGGAAACAGGTCACAGTAAACCTGTCCACCTAATGCAAAATTATCTTATTAATGATATCTATCATGCTATTGATAATAAACAAATGGTCATGCTGACTTCTAATCAGAGGACCTATAAGGGCTACATCAATCGTTATGACAGCCAACGTCAAGCTATCTTTATCGAGCAGGACAAAGTTATCAGTATGATTGAACTAAAAGACATTAAACGTCTAAAAATCATATCTCAACGAGGTTAAGTATATTAGTTAACCTCGTTTTATTTTTAAGTTGACTAATATAGTAGGTCTTGGTATAATAAGTTAACTATAAAATTTCTATAAGTTAACTCAAATGACAAAAAATCGTACACTATCCCTTATTCTTCCAGCTTTTGGTGCTGCTATTATTGCTGCACTGGCTCAAATCATCATTCCGATTGGGGCAGTTCCCATTACTCTACAGACCTTTGCTGTAGGACTTGTGGCTGCTGTTTTTAAACCGAGGGAAGCTACTCTTTCTGCTATCCTCTATCTTATTCTTGGCGCTATTGGTTTACCCGTTTTCGCAGGAGGTGGCGGTGGGCTTCAATCCTTCTTTGGTCCTTCAGCTGGCTATCTTCTTGCCTATCCTTTTTTTGCTCTTGTCACATCAGCACTAACCCATGCTAAGACTCCTATCTGGAAAAGATTTTTTGCTTTTGTTTTGGGAGATGCGCTTGTCTTTGTCGGTGGGATCCTTGGCCTGCACTTTCTTGGAAAGATGGGTTGGTCTGCAGCTGTAGCGATCGGTTTGACACCCTTTATTATTCCTGACCTCATTAAAGGTCCGATCGTTACTTTGGTGACTCAGCCAGTATTAAAAGCTCTAAAAAATCATAGCTACTTTAACTAAAGAAAAAAAGATTGAAGACTTTGTTCCTGTGAACAGAATCTTCAATCTTTTTATTTTTCAAAATAAATATCGTAATGCTTTGAACAAGCTGGGTTGAAAGCACTGTGACAATTAGGACAAGCTATTACCTCTTGATGCTCCTCAATAACCATCTCATGCTGACAAACACCACAGATAAGGACCTTGTCCTGCTTGAGATGACAAGGATAAGCTCGAAAGCTATGTTCCTCCAAGCTATTATGACACTGATAACAAGCATAATACTTCAGACAATCAAAGCATTTTAGGGCAACAATGTCTAGCTCTGTGTGATAATGCTGGCACCTGCTCTCATTATCTACAAAGAGACCATATATTTTTCTCGTCATTAGGCACGAACAGTCTTACTTGAACCGTCTTTTTGGTAGAGATTAATCAAACCTTCTTTAGTTGAACGAATCATATCACCAGGTTTAACTTCTTGTGGCACGGTAATAGTAAGAAGTTCCATTGGGTTTGGTGCACGATCAATCTTATTACCATTAGCATCGTGAAGATCTTTGATCTCACACTCGAGATGACGGAAGCCTGGTCCGTAGAATTCAACGTGGTCACCTTCGAGGATAACATTACGTTGACGGATCGTAGCTGTCATAGTTACTGGGTCAAAATCTACTACTTCACCAACAAATTTGTATTGTGGAATCTTACGACGGGCACCAAAGAGTTGCTCGTTTTCTGTTGGAGTCTTGTAATAAAAACCTGTTGCCAATTCACGTTGGGCAACTTTCCAAAGCTCGTTAACCAAATCATCTTTAATAGCATAAAAGGCTTCTGCACTTTCCATGTAAGCATCACAGGCCGCCTTGTAACAGTTGGCAACTGTTGATACGTAATGGACAGATTTCATACGACCTTCGATTTTCAGGCTATCAACACCATTGTCGATAAGGTCCGGGATGTTTTCGATCATACACATGTCAACAGCTGACATTGAGTATTCTTCAGGAACTTCACCGTGAATACTCTTTCGCTCTTGGCCGAATGGCATGTCGTAAAGGTCATATTTCCAACGGCATGACTGTGAACAACCACCACGGTTAGCATCACGGTCTGACATGTGGTTAGAAAGGGTACAGCGACCTGAGTATGAGATACACATAGCACCATGGACAAAGGCCTCAATTTCAAGGTCCGTACGTTTACGGATTTCAGCTAATTCTTCCATAGTAACCTCACGTGCTAAAACAACACGTGTCAAGCCATACTGTTTCCAAAAATGAAAAGTTTCAACGTTTGTCGCAGATGCTTGCGTTGACAAGTGGATGTTAAGGCCTGGAGCATAGGTTGAACAGATTTCAATCAAGGCTGGATCAGATGCAATAACGGCATCGAGTCCCATATCACGCAATTCACGGAACCACTCACCTGCACCTTTTTCATTTCCTTCATGGGTAACCATGTTAGAAGCAACGTGCACGTCAACTCCACGAGCGTGAGCGTATTCGATACCTTCACGAAGTTCATCCATGGTAAAATTTCCAGCACGGCTACGCAAACCATAGGCTTGTCCACCAACGAAAACAGCATCTGCGCCGTAATTTACAGCAACTTTCAATTTTTCCAAAGTCCCAGCAGGTACCAGTACCTCTGGGCGTTTTTTAGTTGTAGTCATAATTTCTCCAATTTGCAAGATTGTCGATATTAGTTTTAGGACAGCTCCTTCGTTCCCTGAAAATGGAAAACTCTCAAACGAAGGAGGACATAATTTTATTTTACACGGTCAGGTTCATAATCATAGAAACCTGTGTCCAAACCACGGTTGGCTGGGTGTAATTTATGAATGGCTTCATCAAAGAGGAAGGCTTGATCCTGTAAAAATTCTCCAGCCTCGATGAGGTCACGAGCCTTCACAAAATATTTGGTAATTTTTACGAAGTTTTCACCTGGGCAATAAACACCATCCAACTTCCAGTGGTCAAAACCATGCTCAACGAGTTCTGAAAGCTTAGTCATCATATCCAGGTCATTATTTGCAAAGATATGTGTTCCATGCAAGTCCTCATAGACTGAGTAGTGAGAATCTGGATCTCCAGGTTCAGAAAGAAAGAGGTCACGTTCTTTGGTAACAGCTTCATCCGTTTTGATAAAGTTGTAGTAATTTTGAAGAAGTGGTCGTTTTGAGTGGTGAATGATACTTGCCCCGTAAACCAAAACCTCAGCTGGAATTTGAAGATTTTCAGCCATGATGAAGAGTTCCGCAGATGGAATCTCACGTGCCAAAACAGCTTCAGATGCTCCTGCCTGTTTGCCCCAGAAATTAATCTGACGGCTAGAGGTTACCATGGTTGAAGCATCATAAATCATTTTGAAGGGACGTTTATCACGGTTACAGATGTAGAAAACTCCTGCATCACCAACCGTGATATAATCTGCCTTAATTTCTTCAAGAAAATCAAGGTAGTCAGGAAGAGCATCCATCATACTTTGGTGCATGAGGGCGTTAACTGCAACAGTTAACTCTTTACCTGACTCATGTACCAGCTCTGCGGTTTTTCTCATTTCTGCGAATGAAAAAGGCTTAGGCAAACGAAGGCCAAAAGTTTTTTCGCCGATGTAAATACGATCTACTCCAAGTTCTAGGAGCTCACGTGTCTGCTCGTAGCTCTCAGCTGTCGCTGTAATCACTATTTTTTTCATAACTTACATTATAGCACAAATTAATTGATTTTTTTTAGAACTTTTAGGTTTTGTTAGGTCGTATTTTGATATTCAAATATAGTTTTGCGATACTAAAATTTCAAAAAAAACTTTGCAATATAAACTTTTTATGGTATTATTAAAAAGATTGTAGTTAGTGAAATACTGACTCAGTCTTTCAGACTACACAAAATAGTGATTTAGGTACTTTATATAGAAAGGAGGCAGACATGGCTGACAACTTACACCGTCAATTTGATCACATCGAAGATTTCGAGATTGAACGTCGTCAAACGACCAATTATCAAGACGATCAAGGTCTAAATAGTAATAGTATTAAACTACAAGATATGATTTTCTTCGGACGTATCTCAAGCTTCTGTGTTTCAATAGTCCTAGTTGCCTTCCTTTTCTTGGTAGCACAGGTGGCTACCTTCTGGGCCTTATTCTGGGCAATTACCATTAGCGCCATTGGTCAGTTAGGCATTTATGTCCTAATCGAATATCTTAAAGCAAAAGAACGTTGACTAAGGAGTCAACGTTCTTTTTAGTTTGATTCTGCTACTTCTTCAGAGATATCTTTGATATCAATGAAAATATCATCAACGATAGCTTCTGTTTCTGCTTTAACATTGGCTTGCTCAGGTGTTACTTGAGCTGTTTTTTCCTTGATGAGTTTAAAGCTCTCTTTTGCAAAGTCAGCAACTTGAGCTGTTTTTTTTTGAACGGCTTTTGTCAAATCAGTTGCAGTGATGTCGCCATTTTCAAATTTTGTTTTATAATCTTGGAAAGTATCGACTGCCAATTCTTTATAGTCGCTAGCTTTCTCCACTACTTGATTTTGGTAAGCTTTAGGATCTTCTTTGAATGAAGCGATTTCTTCATCAATACGTGCTTTAACTGCTTTACCTTTTTCAGTTGTGAAGAAATACGCTGCTACAGCTCCAGATGCTGCACCAATAATTAGGGTGTTTAGAAATTTACTCATGAAAAGACCTCCTTATTTTTTCTTGTCTTTTTTACCAAATAGTTTTGAAGCAACCTTGCCGATAGCAAAGGCTGATCCTGCTTTACCGACACTTGCTCCTGCTACACTTGCCTTAGCGCCGAGGTGACGAGCTCGGGTATTCAAGTCAGAAACACTTTCTGAAAGCTCAGCTACTGCTACAAAGAGAGGATCAATCGTTTGAACTTTTTTATTAACATCTTCAACCAAGACATTAGCCTTAGCCAAAATTTCATTTGTTTGGTGAAGTGTTATGTTAATATCTGTACGAAGAACCGCAACTGTTTCTTCAACTTCTTTGACAACATGACGTGTGCGAAGTAAAGTTGGGATTAATGCAATTAGAAACGCAGCAAGTGCGATTGCGATAATAAGAAATGCAATTTCTGCCATAGTTTTAGACTCCTTTGACCTGTTTAAAAGGTTAACAAAAAAACTGAATGTTTGACTCTGCCTCGTATGACCTTTGTTATTATAATTTTCATTTCATTATAACAAAGTCTGAACAGTATGACTAGTTTTTCATTTTATAATCTGCTTTTTGACGTTGTTTACGGAAATATAAGAGGACAGCTCCAAGCATAATGATGGAAATGCTGACCCATTGTGAGACGCGCAAGCCGGCAAACATAAGACTATCCGTACGCATGCCTTCAATGACAAAGCGTCCAATGCCATACCAGATAAGGTAAAATGAAGTCACATCTCCCTGTCGCAATTCCTTATTAAAACATCGTAGTCCCAGAATAATGCTAAAACCAACTAAATTCCATAGGCTTTCATAAAGGAAGGTAGGTACACGGTAGCTTCCATCAATAAACATCTGCTGACGGATAATTTCTGGAAGATAATTCAGTTGACTAACTGCTTTTCCATAGGCCTCTTGATTGACAAAATTTCCCCAGCGACCGATACTCTGAGCTATCATGACCCCAGGGGCCGCAATATCTAGAAAATCTAAAACCGCTATAGCATGACGTTTGGCGAACCAATAAAGGACAGCTGCACCAGCAATCAAGCCACCATAGATAGCAATTCCACCATTCCAAATCGCAAAAATTTCCGATGGATTTTGGCTGTAATAAGACCACTGGAAAATCACATAGTAGAGCCTAGCACCAACAATGGCTATAGGAAAGGCTAAGAGAATGAAATCTAAGATATGCTCAGGATTGATTCCCTTTTCAGGAGCCCAACGCTGAGCCAGATAAACTGCAAGCAAAAGACCAGATACAATACAGATAGCATACCAATGAATACTGATTGGACCAAGTCTTAGAGCAATTGGATCAATAGTAGCTAACATTAGTCTTCACCATTATTACTAATGAGGTCAGTCAAACGGTCCATAAAAGTTTTGGTTGCATCATATCCCATTTGCTTAGCACGATAGTTCATTGCTGCAGCTTCTATAACGACTGACACGTTACGTCCTGTCTTAACAGGAATGCGGATACGTGGAATCTTAACGCCCTGTAATTCAATCTCTTCATTGCTATTTCCAAGACGGTCAAAGACCTCGTCATTTTCAAAATTCTCAAGATATATGCACAACTGAACTTGAGATGAATCACGGACAGCACTAGCTCCGTAAAGACTCATAACGTCAATGATACCAACCCCACGGATTTCAAGAAGATGGAGAAGAATTTCTGCAGGTTCCCCCCAGAGAGTTCCCTCATCCTTAGCATAGACATCTACACGGTCATCAGCAACTAGACGGTGGCCACGTTTCACCAACTCGAGCGCTGTCTCACTCTTACCGATACCAGAGTCCCCTTGAATAAGAACACCCATCCCGTAGATATCTACCAGAACACCATGGACACTAGTACGTTCAGCTAATTGAGAGTTGAGATACCAAGACATGTCACCTGAAAGTGATGATGTAGAGTTGCGTCCTTGAAGAACTGCTACACCATTTTCCTTAGCAGCTTGAAGCATCTCTTCTGGAATCTCAAGACCACGCGCCACGACAACAGCTGGAGTTTCCTCTCTAAATATATTAGCAAAAACAGAATAACGGTTATTAGCAGTCATGGTTTTAAGGTAGGTCCACTCCTTCATCCCAACCAACTGAAGTCGTTCTGGTGAATAATAGTCAAAATAACCCGCCATTTCTAAACCAGGACGAGAGATATCAGCCGTTGTTATCGCTTTTGCCAAAAGCTCCTCATTCCCATAGACAACCTTAAGTTTAAGCTTATCAACCAACATTTTAACAGTTACTGTCATGTTATTTCCTCCGATTATTTACTAGTTTCATTGTATCATAAAAAGGTTTTCAATGCGGTTCGCAAAGTAAAAAAAGACCTATGACTAACACTAAGGTCAATCATAGATCTTTTATGTTATCATTTACTCACCATTTCCACTCGTCTTCTACAGGTTCAGCGTTTTTGCGTTTTCTTCCATCCTTAAGTTTTATTTCGGGATAAATATCCTCTTTATAAGGAAGGAGGAAGGCTAAAACTAAGTATAAGAAGATTCCAAACTGCGTGGAAACCATGAGAATAATAGCTAAGACACGAGCCAAAGTGAGGTTCCAGCCAAATTTATCTGCCAAACCTGCAATAACACCGGCGACGAGTCTATTTTTTCGTATCTTATAAAAGCGATTTGGCATGGTTTTCTTCTCCTATCATTTCATTGATATAATTGTATGATTTTTTGAGACTAAAAAAATCAGACCTAGGACTGATTTAGAAAAATGAGTTTGGCTCGGCACAAACCGCATCCAAATTTCTGTGTATTGACACGGCGTTTGCGACGGTAAGTGTGACCACAAGATTGGCACTGATAAAGGAAGTAATTTTCTGCCTGGTTTCGCATTTTGGGGGCGTACCTAAGGCCGTCCACCCTAGCTAGTAGGTCCTTGAAATCTCTATCCCCATGTTTGCAGCCCTTCCCTTGAAAATAAAGGTGGTAGTGACAGAGTTCATGACGGACGATTTTCCGAAAGGTCTCGAGGCCGTATTCTTCATAAAGTTTTGGATTGAAATCTAAGTGTCCATCCTTGGGGAAGAAACGACCTCCAGTGGTCCTCAGGCGCTTGTTCCACAAGGCTTGATGATTAAATTTCCAACCGAAATCTTCGATAGAAACTGTCTTAACATAATCAGTTAGATTCACGTGGATTCACCAAGGAAAGATTAAGCTTTTCGTGTTCTAAGTCAATTTTTGACACCCATACGGTAACTAAATCCCCAACAGAAACCACTTGGCTTGGATGGTTAACGAAACTCTTACTCATCTTAGAGATATGGATAAGACCATCCTCATGGACACCGATATCCACAAAAGCACCAAAGTCCACAACGTTACGGACTGTTCCTTCAAGTTTTTGCCCCACCGACAAGTCTTTGAGCTCAAGAACATCCTGGCGAAGTACTGGTGCTTCAAAATCATCACGCAAGTCTCGACCTGGTTTTAAAAGGTCAGCAATGATATCTTTAAGGGTTTCCTGACCAATCTCTAGCTCTTCTGCTGTGTCTTTGAGATTAAGACCCTTCAATTTTGCCTTAGCAGAGTCGTCCAAATCTGTGATGTCTAACTGCTTGAAGAGAGCCTTCACCGCTGGATAAGACTCTGGGTGGACTCCCGTATTATCCAGGATATTTTTAGCGTTTGGAATACGGAGGAAACCGGCGGCTTGTTCAAAGGCTTTGGCACCAAGACGTGGGACCTTCTTAATTTCATCACGTGATGTAAACTCCCCATTTTCCTCACGGTAGGCAACAATATTTTCTGAGATAGTCTTGTTGAGACCTGAGACATGTGACAAGAGAGTACTACTTGCCGTATTGATATTGACACCAACCTGGTTAACCACGGTATCAACGACGAAATCAAGATTTTCAGAGAGTTTCTTCTGGCTAACATCGTGCTGGTATTGGCCTACTCCGATTGATTTGGGGTCAATCTTAACCAATTCCGCCAGAGGGTCTTGAAGACGACGGGCAATGGAAATAGCAGAGCGCTTTTCGACCGTCAAGTCTGGGAACTCATGACGGGCCAACTCTGAAGCAGAGTAGACTGAGGCACCACTTTCATTGACAATGACATAAGAGGTCTCTGGGAAATCTTTGAGGACTTCTGCCACAAAGATTTCACTTTCACGGCTGGCTGTTCCATTTCCGATAGCAATAATCTCAATAGCATGCTCTTTGATGAGGTCAGCCAAGTCTTTCTTAGCTTGAGCAATCTTAGCTTGACTTGCTGGAGCAACCGGATAGATGACCTGAGTTGTAATCAGTTTCCCTGTTTGGTCAACGACGGCCAATTTAGCTCCTGTACGAAAGGCTGGGTCAAATCCAAGTACCATCTTTCCTTTAAGTGGTGAGACTAGGAGAAGGCTTCGAAGATTTTGAGAGAAAAGATTAATAGCTCCATCTTCTGCTGCTTCAGTCAACTCACTACGGATACGACGCTCCATAGCTGGAATGATTTTCTTCTTGAGCGACTGGTTGAGGACTTCCTCAATATAATCATTTTTTTGCTTGAAACGGGCACTGTAAAAACGATGCATTTTCTCAAGATTGTGCTTAAAGTTTACCTTGATAACGCCTAATTTCTCACCACGGTTAAGGGCCAGAGTACGGTAACCTTGGAGTTTTGACACCTTATCCGCAAAATCATAGTAAATCTTGAAGATTTCTTTTTCATCCAGAGATTGATCCTTTAGGATCGAAGTGATCTCACTGTTGTTCCAGATTTCGTTGTAGGTCCAAGAGCGCAAGCTATTGTCTTCAGAAAAGGCCTCAACCAAAATATCCACAGCACCCGCAAGGGCCTTGTCAGCTGTTGGAAAGGCTTCGGATGTCAACTTTTCAGCTTCATCTTTGAGGTTTGAACTATTTTGCAAAATAAGACGAGCCAGTGGAAAGAGACCTGCTTCACGAGCAATAGTCGCTTTAGTGCGACGTTTTTCCTTATAGGGAAGGTAGAGTTCTTCCACGTCTGCCAACTTTTTAGCCGCTTCGATGGCTGCCTTGAGTTGGTCAGTCAATTTGCCCTGAGCCTCAATCTTTGCCAGAACCGTCTCCTTGCGGTCTTGGAGGGCTGTCAAAGACTTATCCATATCAATGATAGCCTTGATTTGCGTTTCATCCAAATTTCCGGTTTTCTCCTTACGGTAACGGGCGATGAAGGGAATGGTATTACCATCTGCGATCAATTCCAAAACGGTTTCAACTTGTTGTTTTTTTAGGCCCAACTCTTGAGCCAATGTCTCTAAATTTCGATTTTCCATAAACTCTATTATACCATGATAGGAGGTATGCTTGGGCAGAAAACCTTGTAGATGAAGCGAGATTTTTTGAGCAAGAGGTAGTATAATAAGAGAGTAAACCTATTCTTAAGGCTATTTCTTTCGGAAAATAGATGCATTTTCCTTGAAGCAAAGCTTCTTCTGCTGATTCCCTAATTTTCCGTCAGAAATGACGCCCTTAGTATCTTAATTAACTCGGAGGCTTTTTATGGCGGTTATTCAGAAAAAAACAAATGAACTTGAAAGCATGATGGCATCTTTTGCGGCTATCCCTGATTTTGAAAAGGCGGGAACTGATCCTAAGAAGGACAAACGTCTTCAAGAAGATAAGAAAAAGTAAAAGTTATGGCTATTTTTCATCAACTACCAGATAGCGTTTTGCAGCTTCTGGCAGTTTTTCTATCTATTATTATCGAAGCTCTGCCCTTTGTTTTACTGGGAAGTATCGTGTCTGGCTTTATCGAAGTCTTCTTGACTCCTGAAAAGGTCCAAAACTTCCTGCCGAAAAACAAGGTCCTGGCTATTCTCTTTGGAACCCTAGTCGGCTTTATTTTTCCTTCTTGTGAATGTGGGATAGTTCCCATTATCACGCGCTTTTTAGAGAAAAAAGTGCCTAGCTATACGGCTATTCCTTTTATGGCAACGGCTCCTATCATCAATCCAGTCGTTCTCTTTGCGACCTATACGGCCTTTGGAAACTCTTGGTACTACGTGATTTTACGTTTTCTCGGAGCTTTCTTGATTGCCATGATTTTGGGAATTCTGCTCGGCTTTGTGGTGGATGACCAGATACTCAAGGACAAGCGTAAGTTTAATCATGTTCATGATTATAGTGGGTTATCAGCTGGTAAGAAAATCTTTCAGGCCTTGGTTCATGCTGTCGATGAATTTTTCGACACTGGTCGTTACCTGATTTTCGGGAGCTTTGTGGCTGCAGGGATGCAGATCTACCTACCCACCCGAATCCTAACGACCATCGGTCATAATTCGGTGACAGCCATCCTCATCATGATGCTCCTGGCCTTTATCCTCTCACTTTGTTCTGAGGCAGATGCCTTTATCGGAGCTTCACTACTCTCTAGTTTTGGAGTGGCACCAACAGTGGCCTTCCTCATCATCGGTCCTATGGTTGATATCAAGAACTTGATCATGATGAAACACCAGTTTAAGACACGCTTTGTCGGGCTCTTTGTGGGAACCACAAGTCTGGTAACAGTCATTTACTGTCTAGTATTGGGGGTGATTTAATGTTACGTTTTCTCATCTTATCTGGGTATTTTGAGCTCGTCATGTACTTGCAAATTTCTGGCAAGCTCAACCAGTACATTAATATCCACTACTCCTACCTGGCTTACATTTCCATGGTGCTTTCCTTCATCCTCGCTTTGGTTCAACTCATCGTTTGGATGAAGAAAATGAAGGTTCACTCGCATTTGTCAGGTCGAGTGGCCAAGGGAGCCAGCATCGTTCTCTTGGCTTTTCCAGTTCTCACTGGGCTCTTAGTGCCAACGGTGACCCTGGATGCCAATACTGTATCAGCTAAAGGTTATCATTTTCCACTGGCCGCAGGGAGCGATCCTAACCAGGCCGATCAAGAGGGAACGACTATCCAGTACTTAAGGCCGGACACCAGCTCTTACTTCACCTCCTCAGCTTATGAAAAGGAAATGACCAAGGAGCTAGCCAAGTACAAGGGACGTGAGACCATCCAGATTACCACGGAAAATTACATGGAAGTCATGGAGCTCATCTATCTCTATCCAAACGATTTCGTGGGAAAGAAGGTCACCTATACCGGCTTTGTTTACAATGACCCACAGACCAAGGGATATCAGTTCATCTTCCGTTTCGGTATTATCCACTGTATCGCCGATTCAGGTGTTTACGGACTGGCAACGACAGGAAGCGACCAAACCTTTAAGGATAATACCTGGGTAACAGTCACTGGTACCATCACTGTGAATTATTATCAAAACCTTAAACAGAGCCTCCCTATCCTTAATTTGACTGAGATTAAAGAGGTTAGTCAGCCTGACAATCCTTATGTTTATCGTGTATTTTAAAAAGCCAAGTTCAATTGAACTGGCTTTTTATGTTGAATCAAACTGTACAGTTACTTAAATCTTGAGAGTACAAAAACGCTCCTTTTAATAATTCTTTGCAGATTGTTGTTGTACAGTTACTTAAATCTTGAGAGTACAAAAACTAAACAAAGCGCTCCTTCCAACTTATTTCAGTTGTACAGTTACTTAAATCTTGAGAGTACAAAAACAATCAAGTTAAAGAGTTAGTAAAATACTTTGTTGTACAGTTACTTAAATCTTGAGAGTACAAAAACCGCAATGATGTCCCCTCTGAAGATACACTTGTTGTACAGTTACTTAAATCTTGAGAGTACAAAAACCCGTTCGAGTCCATGCCAGCTTCAACACCAGTTGTACAGTTACTTAAATCTTGAGAGTACAAAAACGGGCTTTTTTGTTTGCCTCAATATTGACGAGTTGTACAGTTACTTAAATCTTGAGAGTACAAAAACATATAAAGGAAAGTTATACGGACGAAGGAAGTTGTACAGTTACTTAAATCTTGAGAGTACAAAAACAAAGCACAATGAATTCTCGCAAGAACACGAGTTGTACAGTTACTTAAATCTTGAGAGTACAAAAACTGTACTCATGTAGTGCTTTCATTGAATTTAGTTGTACAGTTACTTAAATCTTGAGAGTACAAAAACCAAACACTGGAAAACCTATCCACAACACCAGTTGTACAGTTACTTAAATCTTGAGAGTACAAAAACTACTTACCAACTTGCCCCATGTATGTGGTTGTTGTACAGTTACTTAAATCTTGAGAGTACAAAAACACAATCAAGCAGTATGCTTATCCTCTAATGAGTTGTACAGTTACTTAAATCTTGAGAGTACAAAAACATAACAGCTTCGGGATACCCTCCGCCAATAGTTGTACAGTTACTTAAATCTTGAGAGTACAAAAACCTTTACACGGTTGAAATGGAAGAGGTGGAAGTTGTACAGTTACTTAAATCTTGAGAGTACAAAAACGCATTACAGCGGCATTATCGGCTTTATACAGTTGTACAGTTACTTAAATCTTGAGAGTACAAAAACCTCAAATGAAATTTTGACGTTTTTATACCCACATAGTGATTATAAAATCAATAACTGTCCTTGTCAATCCTTACTTTCTAAAAATTTATGTAATAGTTCCTTATCAGGTGTCTGAGAATATCTTATACGGTAACTAAAATGAAACAGCTGATTTAGGATATTCAATATTACTGAATCAACAAGTGAGAGACTAGGTTGTCTCAGCATTTTTATCAATAAATAAGGTGTCACAGTTTCTAAAGACATCCTAAAACCTTCTCCCGTCGGGAAATCATTACTTGGATAATATTTCATTACCCTTTCATACATAAACTCAACATCATACAAATGCTCCACCTGGTCAGATAAAATATTGACGAACCTACTATTTTCTTCATCAATTTTTAAATAGCCTTGGTCACTAGGAAACAAAATAAAGGTTAGATTTGGATACTTCTTGACCAGATGACAGATTTGCCTATAAAAAATAGTATAAGATTCTTCTGAGATAAAGCCATCAATATTTTTTAGCACAATGAGATACTTCTCTGTTGTTTGTGAAAGTAGACCGTCTAACATTTCTAGAAAGAGAGAAAGTTTATCAGTATTTGAAACCCATTCAAAAGATAGATTCTTGTTCTCGATAGCAAAAAAGGGACTAAAATTTTTTGTGAGTAGTTGGTCTAGTGTTAGAGGGTGATTCTCCAAATGGTACTCCACCTGACCACAGTTTAAGTTTATATGCCGATTCATAGCTTCTTCAATAAGCTCTACTTGTTCATTAATTTTCTCCAAATGGCCTACAATATCAACTTGATTGACAATTTTACGAAGGTAACCGTGAGCAAGTGTTCCTTTCTTGTACTCCATCTGCTCCAGTAAATCCTTAAAACTTGAAATGTCGATATAGTGATAGCTACTTCGCTTCACTATTTCTCCAGACTCATCAAGTATGGTAGGCTCCTCATAATCAAAAATACTTAAGTCCTCACTTGAGTATTTTTTTCCACCAAAAAACCAGCTCAAAATCTGCCAAATATAATATTTGAGTTCATTATTTTGACCAACAATTTGTGTGATTGCACCGATATTCAATTCAATACGTTCTTTGTAAGGATGTTGTACAAAAAAATTCATATGACCACCAACTTATTATCACTGATTATTTCCTCTTGCTTAGTTTTGCCACCTATAATTAATGTCATCTCTGAAAATTGCTTTTCAGTAACCGCCAAAAGTCTCACATTTCCAGCAGGCAGATTGCTCATCTTTAACTTCTTATAAAATTTATTTGCAAAGCTTCTATTAGGACAAGTGCGATAGTAGACCGAAAATTGTAACATTTCAAACCCATTTGAAATTAATTCTTTACGAAAATTACGATAAATTCTTTTTTCATCCTTGGATTCCATTGGTAAATCAAAAAAACATAATAATCTCAACGCTTCATACCTCATCTTATTTTCTCCACTCTAAACTTGATACCACTGGGCAGTGGAATTTACTGCTATCTTTTTCCGAAATATATTTGATAAAGCCTTTGACATATTTGTCCATAGCAACTGTCACTGAACAGGTCTCTTTGCCATATTTGATTTTAGCATTGAGTAAATCTGTCAATCCCAACCTATACTCATACTTAAGGAATTCCTGATCTCGTAGATTATCATATACCCAAACATCTACAATCTGTCTAAATAGCTCCATCAAATCGTCAACCAAATTAAACTGATTGTATTCATTTTTATGGAAGATTCCTAATAGGCCATTTAAACCATAACCCGCCACTATTCTAGCCATCTGAGCCCTCATGATAGCATAGCCATAGTTTAAACCAGCATTGATGACATCAGCTTCTTGCTGAGTTACTCTGACAAATTGTTTACCAAAGAGCTCATTAAAGTAGACCTTGGCAGCATGTCCCTCTCTATTCGTTCTATCACCAGGTTCTATCTGCTCTTTATAGTCTGAAAGTAATCTAATGTTGTCCAGACTTTTTTCAAACATGGTTAGGACATCCTCTTGGTTATTGATTTTATAATAAGTTACAATCTGCCATGCCTTGTCCTTTTGTTTCTGAGACCAATCCAGCTGTTCTTTCAAGCGCTTGTACGCTCTAAAGTGCCCATTTTGTGAGTGATAAATTCCTGTTGGTAAATGTTCATTATCACAAACGACCAAAGCAATATTATACTTGCTTAAGGCACTTAATAGACGAAGGGTAACAACTGTATCCCCACCTTCTGCAACGATTATCGAAATATCACTTAGTGGCACCGTAAACTCTTGTCCCATCTTTTGCACTAATAAGTTATCAAGCTTTAAGCGCATCTTCTCACTTTGACTGACATGTACAACTCTCCAAGTCATTTCTTCTCCTCTTTAAATAACGAAAACACCCTGCCATAAAATGACAGGGTGTTGATTTCGGCATGAAGCCTTATCTTTGTAGCTTCTGCAAGATTTAAGTAACTGTGTAAGGCGTCCCTTACACTATTATTATAGTATATGATAACTATAATTGCAACACTTTCTAACAATTAATATTAAAAATCTAGCTTAGGCTTATCACCCTCATTTTTGATGATATGCTGATTTCCTAGGACATCTGTTCTTACCTTATAAATAGAAATATTTGATTTTCCTAGCCCTTTTATACATCGTCCTGACTTATCTGCAGAACCTAAAATTTCAATAAGTGACTCATTCTTCTCAAATTTATCTTTTGAATAAGGCTTTAACTCTACATAATATTTCACATTAGGCATAGTTCGAGAAAGAAAACGGAAAAGCTGTTGTTCTTTTGTTTCTGTATCTTTAATGAGTAACAAATCATTTTTATAAAGTGTAAACTTGAATTCTGAATCAGAATCTACACCCTCTTCTTTCATAATGCCATTGTATTTTTCCTGGGAAATCTTATATGTTCCTGTCTTCTTTTCAAATTGTAAATCAGCATATTTCAGTCCTAAAATTTCATATTTACCAGTAGTCTTATTGAAATAGACATCCGCTCTCCAAGGTTTTAATGACTGTAAGACAACTTTATTTTTACTATCCTTCGGAGTAATATCAATATGATTGCCTAGCTTACTATCATAGTATTTAAGACTCTTGATTTCAGGACCATTGCCTTTTTTACTATATTTACGAATATAGCCATGTTCTTCTTTATATTTTAGGAAAGGATTACATGGTACCTCTTTCCCTTTTTCATTCATTTGCTTATTAGGATAGTTCTCTAAAATTGGCTCGATAACTTTCTCAAAGGTTTGTGGGTCGTGACGATACATGAGGAATTTTGACTTATCCTTCTTATAAATCTTCATAAAGGCATCATAACCATCCTGAGTATAAATATCTTTGATTTTCCCTAAGACATAAGTTTCATCCGCCTTATCTTTTCCTACTTTAGCCTGTCTTGTCGCATAAATAGTGGCATCTGATATTTTACGATTAAACTTAGAATCCACTTGATAAGAGAATAAGATACTGTCTTCAAATTCTTTACTCTTCAATGTATCAACAAAATGTTGATAAGGGGCTTTGAACACAGATTCCTTGTACTCATCATCACTAATAAGTTCACCTGTTTCAATGTCAAGGAGTTGGTCTTCTGAATAACTTACAAGGGTATTCTTTTGTTTTTTCCACAAATTCAACTGACTTGAGGCGGCAATAATCAATGCATCGACAGCATGGTGATGATAAGTATCACGAGTCTTCTCAATTCCCCAATGGCGTCTCAATTGAGATGTAAATTGGCCACGAACCACGGAAACTTTTGTATCAATCTTGTGAGCTCTAAAGTGTTCTTGAAGGGCATTGAGGACAACTCTTGAAGCGTATCTTGTATCTACAAGATTTCGTTCAATAAATTTCTTTCGAACATCAAACTTTGAAATATCTTCTTCTGTAAGGAGGTATTCTTTTTTCTTGTTCGAAAGTGTTTTTGACTCACGTACAAAAGCTTTTAATTCACGGAAAGACCACGCATCATCCATACTATCTAAAGCCTGATAAGGTGTTCGTTGTCCTTTTTCTTGGTTAGCAGTTGCATAAACCAAAACCTTATTTGCAAGGCTATCATCGAATGTGATAGAAAGAGGTAAAATATGATCTACTTCAAACTGATTAGAATTATTTATCAAATCATGGATTGAGATTGTCTTACCAGTATAAAGGCAACGTTCTCCTTGCTGATGCCAAAGGCGGATTTTAGTCGCTAATTGCTTATGACCGTGGAAAACACTATGTGGTAATTCAGCCTTTCCATTATATTGGTTAGCAGCCTTAAGCATTGCTGCATCTTTTTCATCTTTGTTGGCTTTTTGAATCTTTTGAATAGCTTTCTTTTCATCATCTTCATTTGTTTCACGAGCCATTTCGATGACAATATTGTCAAAGTCTCCGTATTCTTTAATCGCCGCATTTACGATTTTTATAGCCTGGCGAACAGACTTAGCAACAACAGGATTATAGATTTCTTCAGTTAATAGTTTTTCATCTATATATTTTGTTTTATTTGAAGACGAAGTCGTTTTTTGTTTTCCAAGTCGTGTCAGGATAGTCATTTGCTCTTCTGACGTCTCATACAATTCTGGAATTAACTCCATCATCAGTTTGACAGAAAAATTATGCCATCCTTTTCCAAAAATGGAACTATTTGCTTTGCGGAATTGAACCAATTCGTCAACTTGCTTCTGGCTAAAGCTACCATCAGCAAATTCATGTTCTAAGGCTTCTTGAATACCTTCCCTCTCAGTGTTTAATGTTAAGACATAGGCTAATTTATCAAGCGTTTCTCTATCCATTTGCTCAATATCTAAGGTTTCAAGCGTTTTCATTTTTCGATAGGCTTCGAAAGTATGAATCTCAGCCTTACCTGATTTGTCGATACGGTATCCCTTGATATCTGCAACATCACAAGAAAGTAACTTAGCGATATATTTAAAAAGTTTCGCTGGCCCCATTGCCTTTTCATTTTTGACATAATTAATGATTTGATTCTTCTGTTCTTTGCTCAACTTTTTGGTTTCAGTAGGAACTGTTAGATTGTTCAAATCATTTAGCAAATTGAATTCTTGAGCCGTGTAGGAAGCTTTTGCTGCTCTAAACTCGTCTGGATAAAATGTACATTTCCCAATTAGAATTCCAAAAATATTGTCTAAAGTTTCTCCACTCGTTCTGTAACGACCATAATCAGTCCGTGACTTTTCATTTCCGGGTCCATGATAATATTTCCGTTTTCCAGTTAAAATTTCGAGATAACGATTAACAAATTCATCTGTAATCTGTGGATTAAATTCTTGTTGAGTTTGCAGTATCCTTAAGGCCTCTGAACGATAAGCTGATGTTGGAAAGACATTAATCAAGCGATGTTTTTGCCATCTTTCTCAACAGTAAAATCACCACGTAATTGACCATATGTTTGGTAGCGTTCCAACTGTATCTGTCCCGGTGTCTTAGTTTCTAATTGTTTACTATTTTCCTTAACAATTTGTGCATAGTCTCCTATTGATGAATTTCCGTCATCACTAGCATCATCGAGGTAACTAATCCCACGGTGTTTCACCATATTTTTAAGAGCGATAAACAGTTCTTCATTAGACAATTCATCGGTCAAGCCCTTAACTCGTAATTGATATGGGTTAAGATTAATTGAAATCTTCGTAAAATCGGTGATTAATCCACTTTCCTCAAATAGACGATTTAAACGAACTCTACGATGTTTTTTACGTCGTGTCAAGCGTCTTCCTTGACGATTCGTTCTACGTACTAGGTTATTTTCCGCTTGAGCTGCTGGGAAGATGCGTGAGTTTTTATGGATAATTTCTCCTGTCACTTTGTTAAGGATACCTACACCAACAGAACCTATACCGATATCAAGTCCTAAAACTAAGTCACTCATTTAATAATCCCCTTATGCTTTTTTCTAATATTATAAACTAGTATCTGAAAATTCGCAACTTTTTTGTAAACGCTATAATCTATGTTTTAAAAAATCAATTTAATATCATTTTTATCTAAACAACGTTATTCACTTCATTCCGAAACCTAGAAAAAATATAAGTAGTCCTCCCTCTAACGACTTTGCTCATGTAAAAAACCAAGTCAGTTTAGACTTGGTTTTGGATTTTATTTTTGAACAAATGATTTTAAACTACTAACTTGTTGGCAAGGAAATCGGAATATTAAGCTTCACCTTCATCTTACCGTTGGTAACTGTGGCTTGGTCAATCTCGTATCCTATTTCAGGAAGCTTGATCTGGATCTGGTTGTTAACCATGCGAACACCACTACTAGACTGGGCAATGCTCTTCTTGAGATAAGGCAGAACCAGTGATTTTGGAACTGGAAGACGACCCAAGTGGGCACCTACCAAATCTAGTAGGATGACTTCCTTGTTAGTGCTGACCGTAAAATCAAGGCTAAATGTTGATTCGATAGGGCCAAGAGATACGGGAACCTTAGCTGTTAGATAGGAATCATTCAACTCTACGGTACTGTTTTGCAAGGTCTCATCATTAGATTCAGCTATACTTGCTTTTAGGACTTGACGAAACTGATTACTATCAAGATTAATCTCGGTTGAAAGGCCACCTGATGAGAGGGATGCCCCACCGATACCAGCCTGGGCTAAATCAACAAGAGATGTTTGTGTTGATACATTTTTTAATTGGTCTTGACTATCGATATTGTCCGGAATAAGTAGAGCCACCACTGCCAAAAAGAGCACAATGACGAGGATAAGGAGTCGCTTAAACCATTTCCACATAGGGATACCTCATTTCAATTTTTCACTTTTGACGTCTATTGTACTGTAATCAAGGGAAAAAAGCGAGTAAGAACTGGAAATTCTCTCATATTTTTTTAATCCAATAGGTAGGGTTCAAGAGATTCATAGACCTTTAAGTAGGCATTGGCATATAGGTGAACGCCGTCATAGTTATGCTCTGCTTTCTGCTCTTTTATATCGTCGAACAGCTCAGCATTACAATTAATGAAGTGGTAACCATAGGTTTTGGCGATTTCCTCAAGAGCCTGGTTGCAACGGTCAAGATTTTCAGGTGTCCGCAGTTTCATCCACTGAATTGAGGCCTTGGTCTGCCAAGGCAGATGAAGATTAGCTGGGTAAAAATCTCCATGAGAGAGGAGCCCGTGAAGAGTGTCTCCCCCTTGATAGCAACCTTATTTAGATACTGATAGTTTTTAAGTTTGATTTCTTTTAATTCATCCATGTTAACTTTCTTCTATATAATTTTATCTAAATGAGGGAGAAGGCAAAGAGCAACCCTACAACCGTATTGGCCAAGGCGTGGATAAAGACACTTGGAAGAATGGAGCCATCTGCTTTCTTCTCATTGATAGCACCCAAAACGTAAGCTATGAGACTGATAAAGACCAAGATGGCAAAAGCCCTAAGGTAGCCAGTTAGTTGGATAAACATAAGCGCATGGATGAGCCCAAATAAGAGAGACTGAACGAGATTGGCTCCTAGAAATCCCAGTTTTCCCTGCACCATTTTCAAAAGAAAACCTCTAAAGAAGATTTCTTCTGGCAAGGCAGTCCCTAAGATAGCGAAGGCTAGAATGGCAGGAAGTGCTCCAATTCCCTTCCCAGAAAAATCTGCTGTGGCCGTTTTGCTAGAGGCGAACTAACTAAAGACCACAATCGAGAAAATAAGAAAAAGTAGACTAATACCCAAAATGGTCAGTACTAATTGTCTCTTCTTCTGACTCTCAACTTTCTTCAACCCAATCCAGTCAAAGAAACCGACCTTTTTCCTGCTCCTAATTAACCAAGTGATAAAAGGAATGACAGAGACTATGAGCAGTTCCATAATACCGCTCATCAGTTTAGACATAAATAGGGTCATGAGTTTGTCCTCCATTTCTAATCAAAAGACAGCTTCGTTCTTTTGAAAACGATTACCTTTACACCTTGATTATACTACTTTTTAGGGGAAGAAAAAGCTCATTTTCACCAGTCTTGCCAGGTTTCTTTGGCACGAATCACCCGGTCTTGCTTATAGTCAATATGGTAAACACGCCAGCCACCAATCCAATCGTCGGCCAGCTTGTACTCAACACTTCCTTGAAGGTCATCGCCCTTGCCCAAGAGTTTCTCTACTTCTTCTCTCGTCATGCCCTCAAGCTGATACTGCCGATGAAAACTCCACATGAGTTTATGGCGCATGTAATCAGGTGTATGAGCCCATTTTTCAGGAGTAAATACCCTATCACGAGGGATGATAATAGCAAAATGAACCAGACAAATGATTTCAATGATTAAGCAAAAGCCTTTTAGTCTCTTACGTCTGGTTTCTGGGGTGAGGTAGGCAATAGGACTACCTGACTTTCTCTTGTTTCCAATAATCGTCCAAAATCACTGAGTGCTCTTTTGAAAAGCGAATACGGATATCTCTGGCAACTTGTTGGGATACACGTGCGACATTTGTCAATTCTAATCCTAGCTCAGGTGTGTCGTGTTCCAAACGATACTTGTCATCCTCGGATTCAACAAAGATAAAACTCGTTGACCCTTTTTCGCTATAAGTGAGATAGAGACTATCGTAGGATACTGGAAGTTGTACCAAGGCATCCCAGATGTCACTGTCACTTGGGTTTGTAATCGTCGCTTAGTCTACCTGATCCGCTGTCGATATACGTATGACAAAGCCTTCTGCTACTTTCTTTTTAGGTGCAAGCCACTTAAACAAACTCATCGTTTTCCTCCTTTAGATGATGATTCCTTTTTGCTTGAGATTGTCCAGACATTCCTGTAAATAGGTGGCATCATGCTCTGGATAAATAATGGCTGGTAGTTTCTCCACTTCAAGCTTGTCGTAGGCTGGCATTTGCTTGCCTCGATACTCCTTGTCTAGCCACTCAGGGCTAACACGATAGCCACGTTTCGTCATTTCTTGCATAATAAGCTCATGGTATTTAAACAGGCGATATGGAGAATAATCAAAAACATAGTTAACCGTCGCATGTTTTCGTTGCCATCCCTTGCCACGAAGGGCACAACATTCTCGGTGCTGCCCTAATAATTGCTGACGAGGTAGTTTTGCAATCAACTCTTGATGCCACAGTCTCATTTTGAACCCCCATTAATTAAGGTTGACTCCTCCAGATAGCGATTAGGATACGTGATGAGGAGCTCTTTGACGGATTCCACCAAACGGGTCTGAGGAATTTGGCCTGTCGCATAGCTATCCAATTGGGCCATGAACATTTCCTTCTCGTTAGCAGTCGCCTTTTTCTTAAAATACCCCCAAATATGTTGGAAGGTATTGACGACCTGACCAGGATTTTCAGGAAGGGCTAGGGCTTGATCAATGTAGGCTTGAACCTGATCCAAACGAACCTTATCATTCTTGAGATAGTTACGGATTTCTAAGTAAATCTTGTTTGAATGGCTGAGTACCAGGTACTTATTGGCTGCCCAAAGTCGCTCGCACTGGTGACGTGGATTAGTTGTTGTCATTAGGGACCTTCCTTCTTGCTTTTTTTATCAGTATAGCATAGTTTAAATAGAGATAACAGATTATGCCTTTGAGAATCCGACGATTAATCTTCAAATATTTTCAGAAAAGAGGTTTCGCTTGCCCTCTATGTAAGCGTTTTCCATATTTAAGGCATCAAAGAAAGGAGACGAGCCTATGACATTGTCCAAAAAAACTCACACTTTCTCTTGCCTCTGTGGCAGTTCTTGGTCTATTAGCAGCCTGCTCAAACCAAAAAGCTCAAACACCTGAAAGCTCTGCTAGCACCCAACAAAGTTCAAGTAAGGTTTTATCTTCACAAAGTTCTGAAGCCTCTAAACAGACTGAAGGACTAGACGGCACCTATAAAGGAACTGATGAAAATGATCGCATTACTCTTACCATCTCTGGAAATACTGGAACTTGAGAAGAGGATGAGGCAGATGGAGAGAAGGAAAGCAAGCCTGTAACTGTTAACTCTGACAATCAAAGTCTGACAATGGGTGACGACACCAAATACTATAAACTCGACGGTAATCAGTTGACTATCGAAGATGGTGACCATAATCCAAATGATATGGTTGTCTTGACGAAATAAGATGAAAAACCTTAGCCAAACCACTCTATGGAATTTAGCTAAGGTTTTTTATGTTATACTATAGGTAGAATGAAAACGGATACAAAGAGGAGGTTGACGATGACTCAAAGAAGATTATGGGTGATGCTATTTGTTATGTCGATTATTGTAACTCTTATTGGTTTGGGATTTTCTGTCTATAACTACTATGTCTTCGATAAACCTTTTATGACTACCACTACCAAAGGTTTATTAGCTTCATTTTTCCTGTGTGCGACAATGGTCGTCATCAGCCTATCCAAATCAAATAAGAAGTAAAGATAAGAAAGAGGTATAAGTTTGTAGACTTATACCTCTTTTGATACAACATTATTTAATCTTGTGTTTGTTCATCTTTTCTTCAAAGATGGCTGTCATAATCTTACGTAACTCTTGACTGACGTTAAGTCAATTTTTTAGAGTAACAAACGTAGAATTTTAATCTATTTATTTTAAGCACTTACCTTTTCAAATTGATTAGGTGTAAGATACCCTAAACTTTGATGGATTCGTTTTGAATTATAAAAGGCTTCGATGTACCAGAAAATACTCTGATAGGCTTCTTCAAAGTTCTTATATTTAAATTGATACACCCACTCTCTTTTTAAATGTCCATGCCAAGATTCAAGACTGGCATATGATAAGGGTGTCCCCTTCGACTGAAAGAGTGAGTCATCCCATAATACTTAAGCAACTCTTCATACTCTAGACTCGTATACTGGCTTCCTTGGTCAGAATGAAGAATAACAGCTTCTGGATAGTCTTGTGATTTAATGGCCTTATTTAAAGTTCTTTGCACTAATTCTACAGTCATTCGCTTGCCCAAATCCCAAGCAATGACTTTTTTAGTATAACGATCTATAATGGTTGAGAGATAAGCCTATCCTTGTTGAGTAGGAATATAAGTAATGTCGGTTGACCAAACCTTATTTTTCTTTGTAAGTTCAGTCTGTATGAGATTTTTTCGATTGATGTGATCACTTAGTGAGTATCCAGGCTTAAATTTCTTAATGACTACAGACTTGAGTTGAAGTTGCTTCATTAGCTTCTGTACGAGTTTTAACCCGACTTTTTCCCCTTGTTTAAGTAGAGGATGATGAATTTTAGGAGCACCATAGATTCCTCGGTTAGCATTGAAGAGTTGAGAAATTTTGAGTGACAGGTATTGTCTCCTTAATTGAGTTTTAGATGGATGTCGGTTAATCCGTTCATAATAACTGGATTCAGGAACATCAAGGAGTTGACAGCTTAGTCTGATGTTGAGTGCTAAAGTTTGTATGGTTTGAGCTATATCCGCAGCACTCACTTTTTTTCTCGGCGAATATGGTCAATACTTTTTTTTAAGATGTCTCGTTCTTCCTTAACTTTAGCCAGTTGTCTTTTTAATTCTAGAAAATCAGCTTTAGAGACGGAGCTTTCATTAGATTTAGAGCAGAGGTCTATCCATTTATAAATTGTTGCAGGGGCCACGTCGTATTCTTTAGACAGCTGGGTGACGGATTGACCAGAATGATAGAAGGCGATAAGGGTTTCTTTAAATTCTTTTGAATAGCGTTTTTTCATGTTTTTGTCCTTTGTCTAAATTATACAATAGTGACTCTAAGATTTAAGGATAACATCAAACCTACAGATAACGAAATACTTCAATTAACGGATTACCTTTTTAAAGTTGACCAATGGGGGTATTATGAAATTATCTTACTAGGAAATTGTGCAAGAACTATTGAATACAATTCATTTTTTCTATTAACAAAAGAAATGGTGAAGAACCATATCTATTCATCACTAAACAAGACAAATAAAAAATTAGTTACCCAACTTGCTATTAATTGTTTATTTCTAAGTATCGACAATAATTAATATGATAATTGCAGTTTTTTAATCACTGAAATAAAAAAACTATTAACTCATAAATTCAATTTCTACGAAGAAACCGTATTTCTTTATGCTACTGGATATTTTGAATTTAAGAAAGGTTCAAATAATGATATGACCAAAATGAAACAGGCTATACAAGTTTTCGAACTTTTAGGAGAAAACGAGTTAAAAGAGCAATACACCGAACATTACTCTAAAATTGTTAATTAGATTTTAAAACGATAATCGAAAAAAGAAAGGATCAGTACCAATGTTGTCCTTTCTTTTTTGATATTTATAATGATGAATATCTATTTTTTAAGGTTACTAAAGCCAATTCCTATAAAATTGAAATCCTCAATTAGCTCATTCTTAGCTACAGCATCTCACCGTGAATGAAATATTCGAGACGTTTAGCTGCATTTTACCAATAAACTCACACTAAGCGGTTCGGACTTACCGTATCATCTCGTTGATGTCCCTCCTCATTCTATGAGTCCTATACCCCAGGGCACCTTCTCGACCTTCGGTCTCACCTTGTCGCATGGGCGGAACATCTGCTTCTACTTCGCTGAGGTCTCAGCTCGTAAAAGCAGTGAGACTGCCTCCACATGTGATGCTAAAAAATATCTATATTATAGACCAAAACTTTTGTTCTTTTCTCAATTAGATAATTTTTTAGTTCAGTACAATTTTGGTAAGGTACGTTTTGTTAATTTATCGAACAAATCGATACATCTCCAAGTCCAAAAGAGAAATTGTCAAAGATATCCTGATAGTCGAATGGAATTAGTTGCCCTGTCTGGCTCATAAGAGCAAAGTCAACGCCTAATTCACGAATGAGATAGGGACACAGTGTAAATCCATTTTTCTCAATGATAAGAGCCAAGTCCAAAGAAGGGAATTCGCTCCTCCTTTGGGAAGGACTGCTTATACAAGTCGCTGATGATTCCCCAGTGTTTAAAAGGATTAAATTTAATTTGTTTTAAGGTCATAAATTTCTCCTTAATTCCACCATCTAGCAAAATAGAAGTCTTTTTAAATATAACTCACGCCACGCCTTCGCAACATTCTTTAGTTTAACAATTGAATCTCTTCTTTGACATATCCTTCTACATCTTCAATCTCTACAAATAGCGGGTCTAAGTGGCATAAGAATTTCCAATCTTCGGTACCTTTTTTTCTATAGAGGATCGCTTCGCCGTCTTCACTTCCGAAAAAGCTTCTGTCGGCCTCATATCCACAGCGTTCTAGAAAGTCTTTTGCCTTGCGATAGTTCGCTTCTCTTGCTTCGACATAGGCTTTCATTTCATCGTTGTTAACGACATACGCGTCGATTTTTGAATATCCTTCAATCACTTTATCGTTTTTAACGGATAGATTCGAAATTTCTTTCCAAATAATATCCACATTTTCTTCAGAATTAAACGAAAATCTAGATAGAGGGACAATATTTCCGTTAAAGACAATTTCCATATAATCCGGCAAGTATTTTGGGTTCACAAACTCCACCCCAAACCCATCTTCTGTTTCTAAAGTATACCCCGGGATTTGAGCTACAAACGCTCTCCCCTCTTCTAAAGAATCAAACGCGACTAAATCCTTTTGATAATCACCTTGATACAATTCCAATATAACCATCGATAACCCTCCATTTAACCTTTACGACGCTACGCAAATTTATTTTTCAAATCTTACAAGCAGTGATACTACATCAACATGAAACGAGTGAACCTATCTGTATGTAGAAACAGGTCTATAGAGCTTTTAACGATCGCATAAGGTTATCATTTAAAGGTATGACCTCAACAAACTAAGATTTACTTAATTGAAATCCACTCTGCCTTTGAGAGACAGGCGATGTGTCCTGTGCTAAAAACACCTTCCAATGCACATGGAACCTTCTCTTTTATATGATGATAACGGAACCCATATTTTTCCTGAACTCTCTTTGACTTTGTATTGCCGTCAAAATAACCGAACCACATTTTCTCCAAATTCAAGTCATCAAATCCATGTCTCATTATCTCACGAACTGCTTCTGGTATAATCCCCTGACCCCAATACAGAACTCCTATCCAGTAACCAATCTCCGCCTCAGTATCAGGAATACCTTTATCACTTGCAGAGCCAATCATCAAACCTATGCTACCCACTGGCTGCATTGTTTCTTTTAAAACTATAGCGTATGTCTCAGATGCGGAAAAATAACTTTTTATAATTTCCCTACTGTTTTCAACACTAGTATGTACTGGCCAACCTGCAATCGGACCAACCTCTGGATTACTGGCATATTGGAATAAATCATTGGCATCTCTTTCTTCCCATGGGCGAAGAATCAACCTTTCCGTTTCTAAAATCGTTTTTTCTCCTTAAATTCCACTCTAATCATTTCTTTGGTTTAGGTGCAGGTAATTCATCATACATTGCATTGAATAAGCCAGTTAAATAATTTTTGTTGTCAACATCATCTACCAACAGCATTTCATTTGCTCCATCATATGGTGACTCGTACTTTGCATTTGGCATATATGCTATTGCAGATTTAAAAGGCTTCACTAAAAATCTATCATCATAAATTCACAATAATGAAATCTAAATATTCTTTGCTTGAAGCCATAATCTACACCTCCAAAATTTGCATTGGTCACAGGATTTTTAATACTTATATTAGTTCAATATGGTGGGCCTTCCGTTTCTACTATGCTACTTCGTAGCTCGTACAAGCAGTGTTACGCATTCAACATGATGCGTCCGTGGGACTCAAAAGGTTCGGAGAACCTTTTGAGGATTAGCTACGTTTCACTAAAAACTCACACACTCGGCGGTTCGCTATTACCGTATCGTTTCGTCGTAAACTCCTTACTCTACGACAGCTATCGCATGGGCGGAGCATCTACTTCTACTTCGCTGAAGTCTCAGCTCGTACAAGTAGTGATACCGCCTCAACATGATGCGTCTGCGGAAAAAGATCCACCGGCTGTACTTTCTTCAATTCATAGCCCAACTCTTGATAGCGTTTGATATCACGCGCCATGGTTGCTGGGTTACATGAGACATAAGTAATCTTCTCAGGTTGCATGGCGACGCTGGCTTTGATGAAGCTTTCCGTCAACCCCTTGCGTGGTGGATCTACAATGATGACATCTGGTTTGATACCATCCTGGCTCCATTTAGCCATGGCATTTTCAGCTGAGTTAGCCACATAGTGGGCATTTGTAATGCCGTTGCGTTCTGCATTTTTCTTAGCATCTTCAACAGCTGTTTCGATGACTTCAACGCCGTAGACTTCCTTGACCTGTTTCGCAAATGACAAACCGATTGTCCCGATTCCTGAATAGGCATCAACAACAATGCTGTCGCTGTTTAGATCTGAGAAATCAATGGCTATTTGATAGAGTTTTTCAGCCATCTCAGTATTAACCTGATAGAAAGACTGGGCAGAAATCTCATAGTCATTGCCCAACATCCTATCTGTGATGGTGTCTTGACCATAAAGGGTGCGAAACTCCTTACCAAAGATGGCGTTAGTGTTCTTATCGTTGATATTTTGAATGATTGAAACAATACTTGGAAAGGCTTCCGTAATCTTAGCAATGACTTGGTCAATACGGAAAACTTTTGGTTTGGTCGTTACAAAGACCAACATCATCTGACCTGAATAATGACCACGACGAACTACCAAATGACGAATCAAACCTGTCTGCTCCTTCTCATCATAAGGTTTGAGGTCATAACGACGAAGAAGGTCACGGACAAAGACAATGAGTTTATCAATTTCCTTGTCTTGAATGAGGAAATCTTCAATTGGAATCAAGTCGTGCGAATTCTTGCGGTAGAAACCTGTTTCAAGCTGACCTTTAACACGGCGAACGGGCACCTGCGCCTTATTACGGTAGGCGTAAGGTGTTTCCATACCTAGTGTTTCAGCAACTTCTACGTCCGAGATACCGGCTGTCTTATAGAGGTTATCGACGACTTGTTTACGCTTGAACTTAAGCTGCTCAGTGTAAGTCATATGACCAAAATCAGCAATCCCTGAACGAAGATAAGTAGCATTAATATCCTGATTACGACTTGGTGAAAGGGTCACATACTCCTCAACCTTACCAAAGCCGATATTCTTCTTAAGCTTAAGCACGCGCATTCTGATGACTTCACCCGGTAGGGCATTATCCACGAAAAAGACAAAGCCGTCGACCTTGGCTACACCTGATCCTTCATGTGTCAAATCGACAATTTCAACTTCTACAATATCGTTTTTATTTAACATAATTCAACTTTCTTTACTTTTAGGGGGCCTAAATATACCTTCAAAGGCCTTTTACTACCCTCCATTATAGCACATATAAATCAAATTTATGACTAGCCATAAATAATATAAATTTTACAGAAAAGTCATACAGTGCTATCATAGGTCCATGACAAAAAACTAAACGACTCAGCAACTTGCTAGATGTCGTTTCTATCTAAAGGAGAATAGAAATCATGCCAGATATTACCATTCATACAATCGAAACTGCACCAGAAGAAGTTAAAGACGTCCTTCAAACAGTCAAAGATGCCAATGGGGGATTCATTCCAAACTTGATTGGTCTCCTTGCTAATGCGCCAACTGCGCTTGAAACTTACCGTACTGTCGGTGAAATCAACCGTCGCAATTCATTGACACCAACTGAACGTGAGGTTGTTCAAATTACAGCTGCTGTTACTAACGGATGTGCCTTCTGTGTGGCAGGTCACACAGCCTTTTCAATCAAGCAAATCCAAATGGCACCTCAACTTTTGGAAGCCCTTCGTAACCGTACACCAATCGAAGACGATCCAAAACTTGATACCCTTGCTAAATTCACTATTGCCGTAATCAATACTAAAGGTGCTGTTGGTGACGAAGCCTACAATGACTTCTTGGAAGCTGGCTACACTGCTCAAAATGCCCTTGACGTTATCTTGGGTGTCAGCCTTGCTAGCTTGTGTAACTACGCTAACAATCTCGCACAAACACCGATTAACCCTGAACTTCAAGAATTCGCTTAATTCAAAACCAAACGATAAACTAGAGGAGGACATAAGCCTATGTCACGTTTTTCAAAAGAATTCCTTACTTGGTTGGACACCAACGCTGACCATATTGACCAAAAGTCTGGACCAATTGCGGACCAACTTCTTGAAAAAATTGCTGAAAACGACGTCTTTAAGATCGGCGTACCTGCTGAGTTTAATGGCCTAGGTGGTGGTCCTACTCACGTTGTTGATTTGCTTAATGAATTGGCACAACACTCTTTGACAGCTTCCTTTATTTCTTGGGGACACCGTACTTTCATCGAGTATATCTTAGCTAGCGACAATGCTTACTCTCGTGAAACCTGGTTGAAAGAATTATATACCGGTGAGCGTGCTGGTGGAACTGGCTTGTCAAATGCGGTCAAATTCTTGTCTGATATTGAAGAATTGAATGTTACTATCAGCCAAGAAGGTGATGACTACTATCTCGATGGTCGTTTGCCTTGGGTAACTAACCTTCGTTCTGATAAATTCGCTGCTCTCTTTGCTGCTGACTTTAAAGACGGTAGCCAACCTTGGATTATCACCATTCCATCTGAAGCTGAAGGCCTCAGCCGTTCTGAAGATTTGAAATTTGTTTCCCTTCAAGGTGCTAACACTGCCTCTCTTACTTTTGATCACGTTAAGTTAGATCCTAATTGGGTCCTTTCAAAAGAAGGTGCAGACTATATTGCCAAAACACGTCCGAACTTCCTTGGTTTCCAATTTGGTCTTGCCTTTGGTTTGGCACAACGTTCTCTTGATGAGGTTGAAGCTAGTTTAAACAGTAACCGCAGTGTTCTCCGTGGCGAATTTGAAGCTACACGTGACAACCTTCTTGCTATTCAAGACCAACTCTTTAAAGGTCTTAATGATACTAACTACTTTATCAAAAGACCACGTGAACTTTTCCAATTGCGTATCGATATCGTCGATGTCGTAGCCAACAGCCTGCTCCTCGAACTTCAGGCTAGTGGAGGTCGTGGCTATTTGAAAGAATCTGAGTCAAGCTTTATCCGTCGTTGGAATGAAGGCGTCTTCCTTCCAATTGTATCTCCGAGTGCAGTTCAGCTTCGTCATATCCTTGCAGCTAGCTAGAAAGGCTGTGGACCAATGAAGGTATTTTTCAATAAAATTCCCTTGGCCCTATCTAGTCTGGTACTTGCCTTATTTAGTTTATCCAATCAAATAAACCACTATGCCCTGATTGCTCAGGGCATTTGGTTTCTGGCAAGTATAGGTTTTATGCTTATACTAGGACGCTTGATTCTTGGCTTTGAAAAAGTAAGGGAAGATTTGCACAATCCAGTCATTGCTTCGGCCTTTGCTAGCTACTTTATGGCTGCCTTTCTCTTTGCCAGCCGCCTTCCACTAGCTCAAATAGGCTTAAGTGTGACTTGGGTTGGGCTCCTTGGACTTTATATTGCCTATATTATTTTTTTCAGTCTGCGTTTTATGCACCCACTATCTTTGAACCAAGTCTTTCCAAGCTGGTTCGTGATCTACGTTGGACCTGCTATCAGTCTTGTGACAGTACCAGCTAGTGTTCCAACTAGCATCAAGGGACTTATTCTGGGAGTAACGGCATTAGCGACTCTGGCCCTCTTTCCACTTGTTTTGTGGAGAATGAGACAGATAGCCATCCCTCACCTCTATCGACCTATACTTGCCATTTTAGCAGCACCTCTGGCCCTTCTCATTACCAGCTCAATCAAGAGTAATCAAAGACCTGCAACTATTATTTTACTTGCCCTACTCTTATTCTCGCAAGCATTCTTTTTCTATGCTCTTAATCTCTTCGTAAGACTGGTTAAAAAAGGCTTTATGCCACTTTTTGCAGCTTTCAGCTTTCCCTTGGTCAATAGTGTCAATGCTTTTAAGGCAGCCACTACTAGTCTTGGACTAGTCAATCCAGCTACCCAATTGGTTTATAAGGTAGAGTTCGTCTTCGTTCTTGTCATCATGACCTATTTGCTCTATCATTTTATTAAGCTTTTGTATAATCATTTTATACAAGCTAAACGCTAAAAAACAAGCACATTCACAGAACATGCTTGTTTTTTATTTATCTAAATCCTAGTTCTTTTAATTTATCCTGGTAACTGTCAAAATCAATTTCGATTCCTTGACCACCATATAAATCATAGCTGTCAATCCAATCACCATCTGAAGGAATGGTTTGAGAATTGATCCCATGTTTAAAACTACCAGCATTTGAAAGACCCAAATCCAACATTTCCGTCATGCTCATATTGGTTGAAGTCAGTGAGTATACTTTTCCTAAAGCCTCAGGACCCTTGAAAAGACTAATAGGATTTTTAACTTGCTTCATAATAGCTTGCATCACTTGTTGTTGCCGCTTGGTACGCCCATAATCCCCTTCATCGTCCTTACGGAAACGAGCGTAATTAAGAAGAGTTCGTCCATCCATCTGTTGCTTACCGACTTTAATGGTTTGATTCGGAACATTCCCATCCTTGTCCATCCTCAAATCATCTGGAACTTGGACCGAAGATACTTTTTTACCATCAATAGTGGAGAATTTGGCATTGATTTTCACGCCATCTGGGAACAGGGTATCAATACCTGTCGCAAAGGTCTCAAAGTCGACCATGGCATAGTACTTGATATCAATGTCAAAATTTCGTTTGAGCGTCTGTCGCATAAGCTCTGCCCCTTGATGATTGTTTTGCTCACCAATATTGAAGGCAGTATTGAGTTTCAGATCATGAGAATAGTCTGTCTCTGAAGCGCCCTTAATATTAACCAAGGTGTCACGCATAAAGCTTACCATCTTGATTTTGCCTTCCTTATTGCCCACATTGACAACTATAATAGAGTCTGTTCTGGCATCAGTAGATTTTTGGCTGACTCGTTGGTCAGAACCCAAAATAAGGATATTCACCCCATCCTTAGTGTCTTTACCGTTAAAGGTTTCGACTAAGGCCGGTCGATAGGCTTTACCATTGTTACCAGCAGCAGAAAGGTCAGTTCCTTTGTAAAATTGATAGGCCATTGTTAGCACTAAGAACACAATCCCAAGACTCAAGCATCTGAATACCAGTTTAACAACCTTCTTGAGTTTTCTTTTTTTCTTATGTCGCGTTTTCTTTGTTGAATGCGGATTGGACTTTGGTTCCGATATTGCTGAAGGTGGTACTCGTCTTTGAACCTTTTTTCGCTTAGGTTTTAGTTGAGGCGCTTCCTCTCGATAGACAGGCAGACCTTCCTCTGTTAGCTGGTTGACATCCTCATAATCAGGCTCCTGATAATAATTTGAACGATTATCATAAGGTTGGCGCCATGCTTCTTGATAGTCAGCTATTTGACCTTGATACCTCTCGTAGGAACGTTCAGCTTCATAGGCATCCAACTTTCCTTGTAGATAATTGAATTCCGAAGCCTGCTGTCCATTAAGGCGGGCAAGATTTTTTAAAAGATAGCTGTAACGTAACCGTTCATGATACGTAAATGGCACATCGTTAGATTTGGTCATAAGATTTCCCTTTAAATTTGATAGACTTGGTAAGCTCCCAAGATTTTATATCCAATTCCAACTGTAGTTAGCTCTTCAAGAGCGAAATGAGCCAACTTTTTCTTTGTATAATCACAATCAATAATGAAGAAGTACTCGCCAAGTACCGTCTTTAAAGGACGGCTTTCAATCTTGGTCAAGTCAATGCCTCGCCAGGCAAAGGTCGATAAAGCCTTGTAAAGTGCACCTGGCATATTGTCAGGTAGAGTTAAGGCCAGCGTTAATTTACAATTAATCTGATTGAGTGGAATTTCAGGAACAGTGCTCCCTAATAACCAGAAACGGGTATAATTCTTCTCAATTTCCTGTATATCCTTAGCTAAAATTTCGAGACCGTATTCCTTGGCAGCTGCATGCGGAGCGATTGCAGCATAAGGCTGGTCAGGATTATCTGCGACATAGCGAGCCGCAAAGGCTGTACTGGCTGTTGTCTCAATTTTAGCATGTGGAAAATGATCTTTAATATACTTTTTCCCTTGAGCAATCGCTTGTGGATGTGAGAAAATTTTCTCAATCTTTGTATGGTGTTTGCTAGCCATTAACTGTTGCTTGATGGGTTGAACAATCTCGGCCACAGCACGAATGTCTGCCTGGTGGAAGAGATAGTCTAAACTCTCATGAACAGATCCCTCAATGGAATTTTCCACAGGAATAACTGCGTAATCCACACGTCCCTCTTCATATGACTTGATAACTTCAGTAATGGTACCTAGAGAAACCAAGCTTGCCTCAGGAAATGCCTTTAAGGCTGCATTATGCGTAAACGACCCACTGGGGCCCAAATAACCTACATACATTTGATAAACCTTGCTACTTCTTCTGGCGTCCGATTATCAACAGTGATAACCAGATCTGCCAAACCTTTATAGAGGACCATTCGACCATCATAAATGGCCTTGAATTCCTCTTTAGAATGATTGAGAAAGAGGGGGCGTTGATTTTTGATATCCTTTTTAATACGATTATAGACCACATCAAAAGAAGCGTGAAGCCATACGTTATGCTTACGATTTTTCTTCAAAAGTTTACGATTGCACTCCGTCACAACGACACCACCACCAGTAGAGATGATAACATCATCTCCCTCTTGAAGGAGTTCTTCCAGAGTCTCAGACTCAATCTGACGAAAACTTGCTTCGCCTTCTTTGGCAAAGAAATCAGTAATGGACATTCCAATTTTATCTTCGATGACCTGATCCATATCTACGAAACGACCATTCAGGTATGGGGCGACGGAACTCTTACCAACTCCCATAAAGCCCAATAAAACCTTAGCCATGCAGTAATCCTTCCAAATCACTAAAGAAGCTTGGATAGCTCGTATTGATAGCTTCCGCACGTTGCAAGTCAACTTCGCCATCTTGAACCAAGAGGGCAGCAATGGCTGTCATCATACCAATCCTGTGGTCACCAAAGGTATTGACCTCTGCCCCGTGAAGAGGCGTCTTACCAGTGATAATCATACCATCCTCAGTTGGAACAATATCAGCACCCATAGCATTCAAGGCATCTGCTACCACCTGAATACGATCAGTTTCTTTGACCTTAAGCTCTTCAGCATCACGAATCACCGTCTTACCTTGAGCTTGTGTCGCCAAGAGTGTGATAATCGGAAGTTCATCAATCAAACGTGGAATGATGTCACCACCAATTTCGGTTCCTTTAAGTTCTGAAGTTTCAACCGTAATGGTCGCAGATTTAGCAACTTGGTCAATATCTGAAAGTCTTATCTTGCCACCCATATCCTTGATAACATCGATGATTCCGGTACGTGTCTCATTAATACCAACATTTTTCAAGACAATCTTAGAGTTTGGCACCACGAGTCCTGCTACCAACCAAAAAGCGGCTGAAGAAATATCCCCTGGAACCACAACTTCTTGAGCAGTAAAGGTCTGCCCACCAGAAATACGAATTTCCTTGCCTTCTACTTGAAGCTGACCACCAAACTGCTGAATCATATCTTCCGTATGATTACGTGTTTTTTCCTTTTCAATGATGACAGACTCACCATTAGCTTGAAGGGCCGCAAAAATAAGGGCAGACTTAACCTGAGCAGAGGCCACTGGTAATTCGTAATAAATAGGTTTAAGGGACTTGCTGCCGTGCATTTTCAATGGTGGCAAATCACGGTCAGTTTGTCCTGACACCTCTACCCCCATCCGACGTAAAGGAATAGTGACACGGTCCATAGGGCGTTTTGAAAGGGAGTCATCCCCAAACATTTCCACATCAAAATCTTGACCGGCAAGCACACCAGAAATCAAACGAATCGATGTTCCAGAGTTGCCCATATCCAGCTTGTTTTGAGGAGCCTTGAGACCGTCAAAACCAACACCGTGAATGTGTACCACATCACCATCATTTTCAATAGTCACACCTAAATCACGAAAGACCTGCATAGTTGAGAGGACGTCTTCACCTCGTAAAATATCACGAACAGTTGTCACACCTTTGGCAAGACTACCGAACATAATCGAACGGTGACTGATGGACTTGTCACCAGGGATACGCAAGCTGCCACGAAGACCTTGAGCCTTGGTTTCTAGTTTCATAGGTTACTCCTAAAAATTTTATTGTTACTCTCATTATACCATATTTGAAAGCCCAACCATATACTGAATTGTCAAAATATTCACTCGCTTGTATTGCCATACTTTTCTTTCAAAAAGGCAACTGCCTCTTGAACACGGTTCCGAATTAAGTCAGCGGAGCCCTGCAAAAGATGTTTTTCCTCAGCCGACAAAGTCAAGTGAACAGGGGCTTCCACACCTTTACGTCCTAAAATAACTGGATAGCCAAGATAAGTCTGATAGATTTCTTGATAGCTAGATACTGCCACCTCTTCTTGAGCGTCAGAGAGGATAATGGCCACCAAACGAAGGGCAGCACTGGCAATACCGTATGAAGTATAGCCTTTACCATAAAAAACCTTGTGCCCCCCCTTCATGGAAGCCATAAAGAGATTTTGACGCTCCTCTTCACTTGTTAAAGCTGTAATATCTTGACCTTTCACCTTAACCTGACTCCATGCTGTAAATTGAGAGTTGCCATGTTCCCCAAGATTGTAGCCTGATACTGATTTGGGATTAACTTTCAGAACCTCTCCCACTGCTGTCTTCATTCTAGCCGTATCAAGTAAAGTTCCTGTCCCAATCACGCGTTCCTTTGGCCAACCTGTGAATTCTTGATAGAGAGCTGTCACCGCATCTACAGGATTTGAGATGACCAAGAGTATACCTTTAAAATCCAACTGTTTTAGCTCCTGAGCAACCTGATAAACAGCCTCTCGGGTAAATGGGAATTCAGCAAAACGGTCCTCACCAGCATTGTGCTGTAGCTGAATATTTCCAAGAGCTGAGATGATAACATCAGCATCTTCAAGTGCTTCATAATCATTAACCACGATGTTTGCATAGTTGGCCAGATTGGCCATGGCATCCTTAAAATCCTGGGCATCTGCTTCAGCTTTCCTCTCATTAATATCAATAAAAACATAACTATCGGCTAAGCCCTGAGTAATAGCCCCATGAGCTACCGCTGCACCAACATTCCCCATTCCAATAATTCCAATTTTACGAGCCATAATTTACCTCCTTTAATGCAGAAAAAAACCCTGCCAATTGACAAAGCCTCCCTTATTAGTTATTCAATTCTTGCAAAGGTTTGAAGATGATACGTTCAATATCATTCAAATAAACAGACAGACTTTGTTGCGCAGTCAAGTATTCTTTCAAAAGGGCGTTAGCTTCTACCTTTTGACCCAATTCTTGAACAGTTGCTTGTTCTTCTGCTGTTGGCATTGTACCAGCCTGCATTTTAGCATAGAAATCCTCTTGGAAATCCGTAAACTCTTTGAAAAGAGCGCTGGCCTCAGTATCAGTTGCAATCGCTTCTTTTTTCTCTAACAAGTTTTTGTACTCAGGAAGGGCACGGATGCCACGTTCCAACTCATTTGCTAAATCATAAATATTTGTCATTTTATTCTCCTATGCGATCACCACATGATAGTCTGTATTGGCTTCAATAACAGTCTTAGCATGTTTACGATCTTTTTCATTTTTAAAAGTGATTTGAAGGATACCATGAATATCCTCACGATTTTCTTCATTGATACGAAGGTTAACCAAAGACGTTCCTCGCAACAATTCCATGATGCTAAGGATAACGTCCTCACGGTCAGGTACATCCACAAAAATATCGAAGGCACTTTCCACGCCACCCTTTTTATGAATTTCCATCTCTTTACGCTTATTACGACCGTTGTCAAAAAACTCCCAAATGGCACTCTCATCCTCAGCCTTAATCAAATCAGCCACATGGTCCAAACGTTTTTTGAAATCTTCAATACGATCCAAAACAGCAGGCCCATTAGTCATAAGAATGGAAGCCCACATCCCAGGTTCACTCTCAGCAATACGGGTCATATCTCGGAACCCCCCAGCCGCAAAGTGATTGGTCATCTCGTGAGCCTGAGCATAATCAGCTGCCTGCTCCATAAGACCAGAAGCCAAAAGATGTGGAAAATGACTGATTTGACTTGTTACCCGGTCATGTTCAGCTGCATCAATCTCAACATAACGTGACTTAAGGCCAGACAAGGTATCCTTAAGCTCAGGGATCGTTGTCTCTTTTGTCAGACTTGTCGGTGTGAAAATATAATAGGCATTTTCAAAAAGTGTCACGTCAGCCGCAATAGCCCCTGATTTATGAGAACCAGCCATCGGGTGAGAACCTACAAACTGAACATTTTTGCCTGTTAGATAACGCTCCGCTGCCTCAACGATTTCACGCTTGGTTGAGCCCGCATCTGTTATGATGACATTATCTTTAAGGTCCAGATCAGCCAACTCCTTCAAGTAGGACACCGTTTGCTTGATTGGCACTGCTAAGATAATGACGTCCGCAAGGGGAGTAAACTCTTTAAAATCACCTGTTGCTCGGTCAACAATCCCACGTTCTAGTGCAATATTTCGAGAATAGTCAGAGCGATTATATCCAAGAATCTCATAATCAGGGTGATCCCTTTTAATCCCTAAGGCCAGGGAGCCACCAATCAGACCCAATCCTGCAATATAAATAGTTTTTTTACTCATTTCTACTCCCGTCTTTTCACTGATGCTGCTTAAAAGTTTTTCACATAGTCACGGTGATGTGCTACCGCTTCTTTCAACTCTTCCAAATTATCAGAAGAGAATTTATCCAAGATTTCATTAGCTACGACAGTAGCGACTACTGATTCCATAACGACACCTGCTGCAGGCAAGGCCGTTGGATCTGAACGCTCAACCGTTGCCTTGTATGGCTCATGGGTCTCAATATCTACTGACATTAGTGGTTTATAAAGAGTTGGAATTGGCTTCATAACCCCACGGACTACAATTGGTTGACCATTTGTCATTCCACCTTCAAAACCACCGAGATTATTGGTTCTACGCGTATAGCCATCCTCTTCATTCCAAAGGATCTCATCCATCACTTGAGAGCCCCTGAGATAGCCATCTTTGAATCCAAGACCAAACTCGACCCCCTTGAAGGCATTGATGGAAACAACTGCTTGAGCAATCTTGGCATCCAACTTGGTATCCCATTGCACATAAGAACCAAGTCCTACAGGTACACCACCAACGACCGTTTCAACGACACCACCGATGGTGTCACCCTCTTTTTTGATTTGGTCAATGTAATCTTTAATTTCTTGCTCACGCTCTTGGTTAACAACTGAAATTTCTGACTGTTGGGCCAATTCCTTGATTTGAGCAACTGTCAAATTCTCTGGCACATCAATTTCCTTACCACCAAAGACAACCACATGATTAGCAATTTCAATATCAAGCTCAGCCAAGATTCGTTTAGCGACAGCACCCACTGCCACACGCATAGTTGTTTCACGCGCACTGGAACGCTCCAACGAATTACGCAAATCATCAAAACGGTATTTCATACCACCAACCAAGTCAGCATGTCCTGGACGTGGATGGGTGATTTTACGTTTGGTTTTCAAACGATCTTCAATATCTTCAACAGCCATAATGTCCAACCATTTTTGATGGTCCTTATTGATGACATGGAGGGTGATTGGAGCACCTGTTGTTTTCCCATGACGAACACCAGAAGTGATTTCAACCTTATCAGACTCAATTTTCATGCGGCCACCACGACCATAACCACCTTGGCGGCGTTTCAAATCCCCATTGATATCTTCAGCAGTCAAGGGAAGACCAGCTGGAACACCTTCGATAATTGCCGTTAAACGTGGGCCGTGAGACTCACCTGCTGTTAAATATCTCATTTATTTCTCCAAATACTCTTTCATTTCAACTAAAGGAATCTGATTGATAGCTGCCTTACCAATTTCTGGAACGATAACTGTCTTAATACTATTACCACGGGCTTTCTTGTCATGTGTGAGGGCTGTATAGAGCTCCTCAACACGCCATGGCTCATAGTCCACTGGCAAACCAAATTTCACACACATCTCAGCAATTTGACGTGTGATTCCCTGAGGCATTAGTTTTTTTTTCTCAGCAACACGAGAAATCTGAACCATTCCAATAGCCACAGCTTCACCATGCATAACTTTACCATAACCAGCTGTTTGTTCGACGGCATGCCCAATCGTATGACCAAAGTTTAGGTACATACGGACGCCACCTTCAAACTCATCTTCAACCACAATTTTACGCTTAACGTTACATGAACGGTAAATGATGGTCTCTGAGTTTTCCAAAACACTATGAACCGAACCATCAATGTTATCAAGGAGCTGCCAAAGTTCAGGATCGTCAATCAAACCATATTTGACAACCTCACCCATACCTTCAATCAATTCACGTTTACCAAGTGTCTCAAGGACATTAGGATCAATTAAAACCCCATCAGGCTGAGCAAAAGTTCCTACGATATTTTTGGCAAAAGGAGTATTCACACCTGTCTTTCCACCAATAGATGAATCTACTTGGGCGGTTAGACTGGTTGGAACTTGAACGAAATGAATTCCACGCATATAAGTTGAAGCGACAAATCCTGCTAAGTCTCCGACAACGCCACCACCAAGAGCAACAATACCATCACTACGAGTCATGCCATTCTTAATCAAAAACTCATAAGCCTTATTAACAGTCTTAAGATTTTTACTCGCTTCACCTTCTAGAAAGTCAAAAACGACAACCTCAAAACCTTCGTGTTCTAAGCTAAACTTAACTTTTTCTGCATATAGGCCTCCCACATGATTGTCTGTAATAAGCGCAATCTTTTGTGGTTCCCAAAGTGTCTTGACCCATTGTCCTACCCCTTTAAGAGCGCCCTTTTCAATGATAATGTCATAAGGTTTTTGTTTTAAGTTTACCTCTAGTTTCATCGTCGACCCCTCCTAGCTATTGTATATGTTTTCTAATTCCTGCCAAATAGCACCTGTTGGCATATTCTCGCCTGTCCATAATTTAAAGGCACCTGCTGCTTGATAAAGTAACATGCCTAGTCCATTCACAGCCTCTATCTCTTTTTTCCTTGCCAAGGCCAAGAAAGGTGTTTCAAAAGGCTGGTAAATGATATCCGCAACTAAGAGTTCCTTAGGAAATCTTGTATCTATAGAAATGGGCAATGACTCACCATCCATACCCACACTAGTCGCATTGACCAATAAATCGGTTTGCTTTAATTCCTTTTGGAAGTGGTCAGCATCAGTTAAATCATGAAATTCTAAATAGCAATCGGTTTGATCAAGCAAGGTTCTAAAGCTTTCTTTTGCCTTGACCAAGGATTGGGGCCGAACATAGATACTAACTTTTTTTGCACCATCAAGAACTGCCTGTGTCACAATAGATTTAGCCGCACCACCAGCCCCCAAAATCATAATATGAGTATCCTTAGGATTAAAATTTTTTAAACTAGCAAAAAAGCCAAAGCCATCTGTATTATGGCCAATCAAACGACCATCACGATTGACAACCGTATTAACTGCACCAATCAGTTGAGCTTCAGGACTAAGACCATCCAAAAATGGAATTACCTTTTCCTTATATGGCATAGACAAGTTGATACCGAACATATTATAACGTCTAATATTTTCAACTGTCTCAGCCAGGTCTGACTCTGGAATTTCCCAAGCTACATAAACCCCATTAACATGTGTTTTTTCGAAAGCTAAATTATGAATGAAAGGAGAAATTGAATGCTTGATAGGACTGGCAACAACAGCTGCTAAGCGTGTGTGTCCATCAATCCGCATCCAAAACCTCCCTAATCCTACACATGTCCGCAAGAGCAACTTGACCCGGTGCGCTGGTATTGTCAAGACTAGCAAAAGTCCATGATGACCCCACCAAGTCTCCCGCCAAACGTGACAAACGACCTAACTTACCCATTGACATAGTTACAAACTCTTGTTCAGGGTTAAAGGCCTTAAAGCCGCGTGTGAAATTCATAAGATCAAGGACATCTTGTTCATTCTTAGGCATAACGGCTACTTTAACAACTCTTGGCGTCAAGTTGGTCATCTCAGATAAAAGTTCCATAAGGTTTTCAGGTGTCTCCTCAAAGTTATGATAAGACAAAACCAAGTTTGAAAATTCAAGCATTTGGTCAAAGACTTCCTTGCGTGTGAAATACTCAAAATCAATATAATCTGGTGAATAGATAGCAGCTACATCCTTAATCAGTTTGACATATTCCCCATCAGTTAACTCAATCTTACCACCTTCACGTGTCGTACGAATGGTAAAAACAATTTCAAAGCCTGCGAATTTCTCAAAAATAGCTGGAGCAACTGTTAAGATACTATGCTTATCTAAAAAATCTGCACGCCATTCAATAATGTCCGCCCCCTCAAAACGAGACAGCTCAAGCGCTTGTGCTTCCTCTAAACTCGTCGGCATAATCGGAACTACAATTTTCATTTATTTACCTTTATTGTGTATACTTTCAAGTAATTTGATGTTGGATCATTAGGATTGACGGCAAAATCCACTGGTAATTGTTGCAAATTAACAAAGTCCGCTGAAATATCTCCCAATCCCTTACGCAGTTGCTTTTTAAACTGTTGCACTGTCATATTAGCTGCATTGGTACTTGCAATAATTGTCCCATACTCTGATAGAATATCAAGACTCTGCGTAATCAACTTGTGGTAATCCTTATTTGCTGAGAAAGTGCGTTTCTTATTTCGAGCAAAGCTAGGCGGATCAATAACGATAAGGTCATAAAATAATCCCTTTTTCTTGGCATATTTAAAATAATCAAAAACATCCATCACAACTAAACGATGATTTTCCATAATGAAGCCATTAGCTTCAAAATGAGCCGTGGATAACTCACGTGAACGTTTTGCCAAATCCACCGATGTCGTTTCAACCGCTCCCCCCATAGCTGCAGCGACTGAAAAAGCTGCCGTATAGGAGAACATATTCAAAACTGATTTGCCCAAGGCCAATCCATTAACCAAACCATCACGCACCTCATGCTGGTCAAGAAAAATCCCTGTCATTAGCCCATCATTTAGAAAAACTTCATAAGTTACCCCGTTCTCCAAGATAGTGAAGGTATCAGCTGCCTCTTGTCCATAAAGATGGTCTGACTCAAAATCAAGGCCCTTGAAGCGAATTTTTTCATAGCCTCCCAAAACCTCAGGAAAGACCGTTTGGAAAGCCTCTACAATAATATCCTTCAGGGAATAAATAAAGACATTGTACCATGAAAAGAGGGCATAGTCTCCATACAAATCAATCGTTAGACCACCAAAATCATCACCATCTTGGTTAAAAAGACGAAAAGCCGTCGTTAAATCATTAGCATAATAGGATTGACGTCTGGCTTTTGCCTTCTCAAAAAGCCCCTGAAAATAAGTCACTGTCAATTTTTGCTTTTTAGGGGACAAAAACCAACCTATCCCCTTATTTTGACTCGACAAATAGCCTGTTCCTAAAAATTCTTTGGATTGGCTATAAAGATAAATCAACTGATTATTTTCAGCTATATTTGGAAAATCTTCAGCCAAAAGAAGCTGTTTCCCTTGTTTGATTTTTTTCTCCGCAAAGGGACTTACCGTCAATATATTCATGCTACTATTATACCAAAAAAATGTTATAATTTCTGTTTCGTAACTAGATTTTGTCAATTATATATGTCAAGGAATATGACATTCTATGACACTCTATGACAGTAAATTTTTGAGAGTCATTTTGTTATTTGGTATAATAGCTAAGATAATATAAAATCAAAGGAAGTATTGCTTTGAAAAAAATAAACGAAGCTTTTTGGAAAGGAGTTTCATCAAGACTCGGATTCGTCTTCTTGTTACTCTTCTTTTACTGGCTAAAAAACATATACGCTTATTTCGTCAACATTAATCTTGAGTGGGAAAGCAAATATCAGGTTATGCTTTCACTGATTAACCCTATTCCACTGGGATTAATGCTGCTAGGTTTAGGACTTTACTTCAAGAAAAGACGTTTTTTTTATGGCATAACAATTGCTATTTATGTCATCCTTAATCTCCTGCTTATTGCTAATGTCATTTACTTTGGAGAGTTTACAGACTTCATAACTGTAAATACCATCCTGGCAAGTTCTAGTTCAGCAGCCGGGCTGGGAGACTCAGCTAAGAACCTTCTTGAACCAAGTTATATCTTTTATTTGATTGATGTTCCTTTCTTCATTTATGGTGTTTTTAGGAAAAAACTAAAAACGGATAGTAAGCCATTTAATAAACGAGCTAGTTTTGCCATCACCGCACTATCGACACTCCTTCTCTCAGCTAACCTATTTCTAGCGGAAGTTAACCGTGGTGAGTTACTGACACGTGGTTTCTCCAACAACTATATTGTTCGTGCTATGGGGATTCCTTTCTTTACAGCTTATTCCGGTAACTTAACGTATCAAGCTTCACAAGCTCGTTCATCCGCAACAGCAGACGACATGAAAAAGGTTGAAGCTTATGTTAAGGAGCACTATGCAGCACCTGATCCTAAGTACTACGGAATTGCTAAAGGAAGAAACGTTATCGTTATTCACTTGGAGAGTTTCCAACAGTTTCTTATTGATTATAAGCTCCAAGTAAATGGTCAGTCTTATGAAGTAACACCATTCCTCAATTCCATTTACCACTCAAATGAAACCCTAGCCTTTTCAAACTTCTTCCACCAAGTTAAATCAGGAAAAACTTCTGATGCTGAAACCTTGATGGAAACATCACTCTTCGGACTAAGTACAGGGTCATATATGGTAAACTACGGTGGTACCAATACAGCCTACGCTGCACCATCTATCCTAGCTCAAACGGGTGGCTATACTTCAGCTGTTTTCCATGGAAACACTGGATCCTTCTGGAACCGCAATAATACCTATAAAAAGTGGGGTTATAACTACTTCTTTGACTCATCAGCTTTCACTGAGAAAACCGATGAAAATTCCTTCCAGTACGGTCTTAATGATAAGTACATGTTTTCAGATTCCATCAAATATCTGGAACAAATGCAACAGCCTTTCTATGTTAAATACCTAACCGTATCTAACCACTACCCATACACTTCCCTGTCAGGCAACAAAAATGAACAAGGTTTCCCACTCGCTAACACAAAAGACGAAACTGTTAACGGGTATTTTGCAACAGCCAACTATCTTGACTCTGCAATCAAAGACTTCTTTGATTACCTTAAGGAAACTGGCCTTTATGATAATTCGATTATTGTTATGTATGGTGACCACTACGGTATCTCTGATATGCGAAGCAGTAATCTAGCGGAACTGCTCGGGAAGAACCCTGAGACTTGGTCAAATTATGATGAAGCCATGCTTCAACGTGTCCCTTACATGATTCACATCCCAGGATATACTGGAGGTGGCATCTCTAACACATTTGGTGCTGAAGTTGATGCCCTCCCAACCCTCCTTCACATTCTTGGTGTTGACACTAGATCTTATATCCAGATGGGACAAGACCTCCTATCTCCTGATAATAAGCAAACTGTCGCATTTAGAACCTCAGGTCAATATGTTACACCTCAATACACAAGCTACTCTGGTAAACTCTATAACACTCAAACAGGAGAAGAAATTACTAACCCTGATGAGACTACTAAAAAGGAAAATGAGGCTATTCGTAACGCGGTTGCAACCCAGTTGTCAATGAGTGATGCAGTCCAAACAGGTGACCTCCTTCGATTCTACACGCCAGATGGTTTAAATCCTCTTGATTCTAGCACAATTTCCTACACTAAACAGACGGATCAACTAAAAAAAATCAATAAAAAGCTGAAAGATAAATCAACAAGTCTTTACAAACAAAAAGGCAATAAATCAACAGCTGACCTATTCAAGACACCATCTTACAAGGAATTACATCCTGTTGAACCTGAATCAAGCTCAAACTCAACAGAAGAAAGCTCATCTAGTCAAGAAACTACAGCTCCACAAGAATAACCCTAAAAAGACAGTTCTCATCGGGCTGTCTTTTTAGATTAAATCAACCATATCTCTACATAATCAACTCTTCAACGACCTGGCTCAGATATATTTCTTGCTAGTTTTCTCCAACCATGATTAGATAAGAAACATAATAAAAACATATATAGGAGATCTGATATGAATCCAATGGAATTATTTAACCAAGTGAAAGAAATGATCGAAAAAAAGATTTTGAAGCAGCTAAAAAGTTTGTAAAGGAAAACAAAGATGATCTAGGTGAGTACTTCAACCAAGCTAAATCTCTCGTTTCAGGCAATGAAATGGTAAGTGGAGCTTTAGACAAGATTAAAGGCCTATTCTAAGCCTAAATTCCCCAATCAATAGGATTGAGGGGATTTTTTTATTCAGATGACTAATTGAGAATCAGAAATATTATAGTGTGATATTTTATTTGTGAGAAGACAAAAAGAGATTCCTCAAGGAACCTCTTTCCATTCTATATTACTATAGAATTATTTTTTCAAGTTGTAGAATGATTTCAAACCACGGTATTCTGCAACTTCACCAAGTTGGTCTTCGATACGAAGCAATTGGTTGTATTTAGCAATACGGTCAGTACGTGACAATGAACCTGTCTTGATTTGACCAGCGTTAGTTGCAACTGCAATATCAGCGATTGTTGAATCTTCAGTTTCACCTGAACGGTGTGATACTACTGCTGTGTATCCAGCTTCTTTCGCCATTTCGATAGCGTCAAAAGTCTCAGTCAAAGTACCGATTTGGTTAAATTTGATAAGGATTGAGTTAGCAGCGTGTTCTGCAATACCTTTTTCAAGGTAAGCAGTGTTAGTTACGAAGAAGTCGTCACCAACCAATTGAACTTTATCACCAAGACGTTCAGTAAGAGCTTTCCAACCGTCCCAGTCATTTTCGTCCATACCATCTTCGATAGTGATGATTGGGTATTTGTTAACCAATTCTTCAAGGTAGTCGATTTGTTCTGCAGCAGTACGAACAGCAGCGCCTTCACCTTCAAATTTAGTGTAGTCGTAAACTTTACGTTCTGCATCATAGAATTCAGATGATGCACAGTCTAATCCGATAAATACGTCTTTACCTGGTACATATCCAGCAGCTTCGATAGCTTTGATAATAGTTTCAACACCATCTTCAGTTCCGTCGAAACGAGGTGCGAAACCACCTTCGTCACCTACGGCTGTTTCAAGTCCACGTTCTTTAAGAATTTTCTTAAGCGCGTGGAAGATTTCAGCACCCCAACGAAGCGCTTCTTTGAATGTTGGTGCACCAGCAGGTACAATCATAAATTCTTGGAAAGCGATTGGAGCGTCTGAGTGAGAACCACCGTTGATGATATTCATCATTGGAGTTGGAAGAACTTTAGTGTTGAATCCGCCAAGGTAGCTGTAAAGTGGAACTTCAAGGTAGTCAGCAGCTGCGCGTGCTACAGCGATAGACACACCAAGAATAGCGTTGGCACCAAGTTTACCTTTGTTTGGAGTACCGTCAAGAGCGATCATTGCGCGGTCAATACCTTGTTGATCACGTACGTCGAATCCGATAATGTGCTCAGCAATAACGTTGTTTACGTTATCAACTGCTTTTTGAGTACCAAGACCACCGTAACGAGCTTTGTCACCATCACGAAGTTCTACTGCTTCGTGTTCACCAGTTGATGCTCCTGAAGGAACCATACCGCGACCGAATGCACCAGATTCAGTGTAAACTTCTACTTCAAGTGTTGGGTTACCGCGTGAGTCAAGGACTTCACGTGCGTAAACATCAGTAATAATTGGCATTACAATACTCTCCTTATGAGTTAAATTTTTTTACACACTTATATTACCATAATATCAAGGCTTAAGCAAATTAAAACCAGAATTTTCTTGCGATTATCTATTTTTTTATTTCAATTATTTTTGAAAATCTCAGAAAAAATAAGGCAAATGAAAAGGAATTCAAAATAATATTGTATAATAGTAAATAGAAAAGAGAAAGGAGATCCCCTATGACTTCACTTGAAAACAAAGTGCTCCAATGCGCCAGTGGCGAAAAACGCCTGAATCCCGATGAACTTCGTCAGTATTTTGGCACCTATGCAGAACGTGTAGTCTTAGCTGTTCTATTGGAAAATGCTGAAAAGAAATCTGTAATAGAACACTTTCCATTGATTTTAAAGAAGTTATTAGCAGTGTACCCTAACCTTAGTCTAAAGCTTTCACCTAACCTATCTGATCAGACACAGTTCACCTATATCAAGGACGCTCAAATACTAAATATCTCTGCAACTATTGTTGATGAAGCAAAAGCACACTCACCATATGGTATTGTTGTGCATAGTGATAGGGCCGAAAACCTTGATAAGATACTATTCTCAGAGCTCTATCCTGATATTCTTGCTCCCAAGCAAACTGAGCAAATCGTTGAAAAAAGGGGATGTTTTGCTAAGCTATTTGGAAAATAATAACATCTGAGCTGGCCCCTGGTCAGCTTTTTCTTGTTTCACAATGACTTACTCAATTTGATGAGGTTTCCAATATTGAGTCCTGTTCGATAGAGATTTTCTTTAGCCGAAGACAGGATTTGATCTAAGTCACCTAATTGACCAATGATTGGAAAAGCGGCTGAAATGCCACCTACTGGAGAATCAGGTAAGTCATCCTTCAAACTGCCGCAAATAGCGATAACTAAGATAGCCGATGGTGTTCGTTTAGCTACACCTACCGGTGCTTTACCAGATAAGGACTGATTATCCATACGTCCTTCCCCAACAATAACCAAATCAGCTGTTTTTACACGCTGGTCAAAATCGACACAATCCAGTACAAAATCAATCCCTGACTTAATTTCTGCTCCTGCAAAGGCTGCCATTCCTGCTGCCATTCCCCCTCCAGCACCCGAACCAGCTATTTTTGGAACCTCAGGACCAAATCCTTGGTAGAATTGAGCCATGTCTTGGTCAACCTTTTTAACTTGTGAAGGCGCCAAGCCCTTTTGACCACCAAAAATATAGGTTGCCCCATTTAGACCACACAAGGGATTATCTACATCGGTGATAAGACGAATAGTTACATTAGATAAATCAAGTTTATTTTTAGAAGACACCTTTTTAACGTTACCAAGATTGGCACCTATTGGCTCTAGCTCCTGCCCCTCAGAATCATAAAAACGATAACCTAATCCATAAGCCATACCAATTCCGCCATCATTAGTAGCTGATCCACCTACACCTATAATAAAATCACTAATACCAGATTTAACCAAGTGAACAATCAGTTCACCGACTCCCTGGGTTGTTATACAAAGGGGGTTGCGTTTATCCTTAGGTACCTGTTCCAAGCCACAAATCGCAGCCATTTCAAAAATGGCAGTCTGCCCATTACTAGCATAGGAGACAGAGCCATCACCAGTATAAGCATGTGGAATCTTAACAGTTTTCTTCTCAAAATTTAGATTTTCAGCAAGAGCATCTAAGGTACCTTCGCCACCATCGCCTATTGGCTTGAGGTCAAAATCAGCGTCTGGTAAGGCCTTTTCAAGGCCCGATTTAAGAGCTAGGGCAACCTCTTTTGCAGACAAACTTTCTTTAAACGAATCAGGTGCAATCAGAATTCGCATCATTTACTCCCTTTATTTTCCTTTCAAGTAAGGGGACAGGGCCTGAACCAAGTCATCTGTCATATATCGTGGACCTCGGACAGTTTTGATACCAAAGCACTTTAGCCTTTCACTATCAAAATCACTATCATTAAAGCTGTATAAAGGTTTAATTCGCATCAATTCCTTAATACTCTCATCATCACGATAACCTTGATTAGCTATATTAACTTCTAAAACCTGACAGAGATAACGGATGGCCTTGGTAGGTGCCGTAATATAGATTGCAGCAAAGTCCCCTTTTTGCATACTGGCTTTCTGAGTCCAAAGAATATCCTCACTTGCTGAGAACTCCTCCCCAATATCGTAGTATTTTAGATTTACTGGAACAATCCAGTAGTGTGGCTCTGAAGCCTTCCTAAGATGTTTAGGAGCAACCAGAGAACGACTCCCTCTAATAAGCTCAAAAATCGTTTGGTCTGGAATTGTCTTATCTAAAACAAGGCTTATCCAAGTCTTCTTGGACATATGGTAACTAGGATAGATTCCATCTAAGTCTAAGAGCTTATCCATCCGCCTTGGATCGACCTTAATGTTAACCACATCATAGACTAAATTCGCCTTTTCTCCACTAAGTGCTAGTTTCTCACCCTTGAGAGGGAAAAATAAGGCATACCACTTACCATCAACCCGAAAGGAAAGATAGTCTGGATATTTTTCAAAAGGATGGTCAGCTTGGTCTGAAAATTCCTTAACTATAAAATTAGCCAGACGATTAGCTTGCGGGGATGAAAACAATTGATCATCATAACAAAACTCAGCTACTTGCGACAGCAGATCTCCATAAGCTTCTCTGACTTGACCAACATAGGTTCCAGTTGCGTGAGGGCTTCGGAAAGTGTCATAAGACTCATCAAAATCAACATCAACAACCTGCCCTGTCAATTTACCTTCAAAATCAATGAATAGTCGAGCCTCAAGTCCTTCAGCCATTAGTGGTTTTCTGAACTCGTAGCCTTTCTCACTAGTTATAAAACCAAAAGGCTCTAGGCTATCATGTTTTAGGACTTTCTGTTTAAAATAAGCATCCTCAAAAGTCATTCATTCTCCCTTTTTCTAAAAAAAGAGAAGTTGAGACAAACTAATGTCCCAACTCCTTTTTTATTTTGTTGATTGGCGTAAAGTTAGACCATAATTAAGAATAATGTCTTTATTTTCAAGTTCTTCCTTATTCATAATTTTAGTCAACATACGCATGCTAACTGCCCCTAAATCATAGAGAGGAAGGTTTATACTAGAAAGGTTTGGACGTGTATAGCTTGTAATCGGTGAATCATTGCTTGTGATGATTTCGAAATCTTCTGGAACTGATTTGCCAGCAGCAAAGAGGCCATTTAAGAGACCTGCAGCCAATTCATCTTCTCCAACGTAGGCAGCAGTAGCACCAGAGTTCAAGACACGTTGTGCTAACTCAAAGCCATCTTTATAGCTATATTTGGCTTCAAAGACAAGTCCTTCGTTGTAACGCAAATCATTCTTTTCAAGTCCAGCCTTATACCCAGCCAAACGTAGTTTGCCATTAATATCATCGATTAGTGGTCCTGATACAAAGGCAACCTTTTCATTATTTTTAGCAAGTTGCGTTACACAATCCTCAACGGCAGCTTTATAGTCGATGTTAACACTTGGTAATTGGTGTTCGAGATCAACTGTTCCTGCTAGAACAATCGGTGTACGGGTACGAGAGAATTCTGCACGGATTTTTTCTGTCAGATGGTGTCCCATAAAAATAATACCATCAACTTGTTTAGAAATTAGAGAATGAATGACTGTAACTTCATGATCCTCATTATCATCACTGGAAGCAAGAACAATATTATACTTATACATGGTTGCAATGTCATCAATACCTTTAGCTAGAGTAGCAAAATAGCTATTTGCAATATTTGGAATGACAACTCCTACAGTAGTTGTTTTTTTACTCGCCAAGCCACGCGCAACCGCATTTGGACGGTAATTCAAACGATCAATGACTTCGAGCACTTTTTTTCGGGTGTTTTCTTTTACGTTTTTGTTACCATTTACAACACGAGAAACAGTTGCCATCGATACTCCAGCTTCACGCGCTACATCATAAATTGTGATTGTTTCATCAGTATTCATAAGAAACACTTCCTTTCTAAATTTAACGCACAGTTCTTCATAATAATTATAGCAAAATTTGAAAACACTTTCAAATGTTTTTAACTGATCCTTTACAAAAAAATGAAAAGGACTCTCTTTCGATAGCTAAGGTAAAGAAAGCCGTTTCAAATATTGGGCTATCATTTCGCATTTTCATGATTATTCATCGCTTACAACCTATAAGATTGAAAAAACTAAATGAAAGCAAATGATTTAATGAAAATCCAAAAACAGCTTGCATTTTCCCTATAAAAGTGACAGAATGAGTATCAGAAAAACAAAGGAGTTTTTTTCTATGTCTAAACTTGATCGCATTCGTTATTTCTTAAATGAAAATAAAGCGGGACTAGCTATTGTCTCGGATCCTGTGACTATCAATTATCTTACTGGTTTTGATTGTGACCCGCATGAACGCCAAATGTTTCTTTTCGTCTACGAGAATCGTGAGCCAGCCCTCTTTGTTCCAGTGTTGGAGATCGCACGTGCCTCTTCTATTCTCGATTTCCCAGTCTTCGGTTATGTGGACTCTGAAAATCCATGGCAAAAAATTAAGGCCGGTCTAGCAAGTACTGATAGTCCTATAATTTATGCAGAGTTTGATAATCTCAATGTGACTAAATTTCAAGGATTGCAAACAGTCTTTGAGGGTCGCTTCGAGAACCTAACACCATTCATCCACAAAATGCGCGTCATCAAGTCAGCTGATGAAATTCAAAAAATGATTGTTGCTGGTGATTATGCTGATAAAGCTGTTAATATCGGTTTCGACAATATCTCTCTTGATGTGACTGAGACAGATATCATTGCTCAAATCGAATTTGGTATGAAGAAAATTGGCATCAATCAAATGGCCTTTGAAACTATGGTCCTTACAGGTAACAATGCAGCAAACCCACATGGTATTCCAGGAACTAACCGCATTGAAAATGATAGCCTACTCCTCTTTGACTTAGGTGTTGTCAGTCAAGGCTATGTTTCAGATATGACACGTACTGTAGCTGTCGGTCAACCTGACCAATTCAAGAAAGATATCTACAATATCTGTTTGGAAGCTCAACTCACTGCCCTTGATTTTATCAAACCAGGCGTAACAGCCAGTGAAATTGATGCTGCAGCTCGTAATGTTATTGAAAAGGCTGGTTACGGCGAATACTTCAACCACCGTTTGGGACATGGTCTTGGTATGGATGTCCATGAGTTTCCGTCAATCATGGAAGGAAATGACTTGGTTATCGAAGAAGGTATGTGCTTCTCTGTTGAACCAGGAATTTACATTCCTGAAAAAGTTGGTGTTCGTATCGAAGACTGTGGCTACGTTACAAAAGATGGCTTCGAAGTCTTTACACACACACCAAAAGAACTTCTCTATTTTGATGTTTAATTAATCCAGAATGGCCTTCAATTAAGTTGAGGGCCATTTCGTTTACACTAAAATTCAAATGCCATTTAAAAAGCTAACCCATCATGTGTCAGCTTTTGCTATTTATCTCCTTCATGCTCTTGTCTAAGATAGTCAAGCCCTTCTTCAATCCATCCTGGCATCGCTTCTGCCAAAGGTTTAAAGCCATAGTTCAAACGACTATCTGAGAAACGATGACGGTGAGGGATTTTATTTTTTTCTTCCTCAAGTGTTCTCAAAGAAAGACTGGCCTTTTGAGTAAATTCATCAAAATCAATTACCTGAACCAAGACTTCCTGGCCTACCTTTAGTGTGTTGTAGATGTTGTCGATATAACCTGTCTTAATCTCCGAGATATGAATCAAGCCTGTGGTACCATTATCCAATGAAACAAAGGCACCGTAAGGCTTGATACCCGTGATAATCCCCCTAAGCTTGTCTCCAATTTTCATCTTAGTCTGTTACCTCAATCGTTTCAATAACAACTTCCTCAAGCGGCTTATCTTGAGTTCCAACCTCAACATTGGCAATCTCATCAAGCACCTTGTAAGAGGCTTCATCTACCAAATGACCAAAAACAGTGTGACGACGATCTAGGTGAGGTGTACCACCATTTTCAGCATAAGCTTCTGCAATTGGTGCTGGCCATCCACCACGTTCAAGTTCCTTTTTAGCATAAGGAATCTCAGGTGCTTGAACAATGAAGAACTGGCTACCATTAGTATCTGGTCCAGCATTTGCCATTGAAAGTGCACCACGGAGGTTATAGAGTTCTTCAGAAAACTCGTCCTGGAAGCTACCACCAAAGCTTGATTCACCACCCATACCAGTACCAGTTGGGTCACCACCTTGAATCATAAAGTCCTTGATAATACGGTGGAAAATCACACCATCATAATAGCCGCTCTTGGCCAAATTGACAAAGTTAGTGACAGTCAATGGCGCATGGTCAGGGAAAAGCTTGATGACCAAATCACCATGATTTGTTTTAATTGTTGCGACTGGACCTTCTACTGTATCCAAGTCAAGTTGTGGGAAATGAAGTTCTTTTTCTACCAATCCGAGTTCCTCCAAGGCATTGAAAATGCCATCTTCTTCTACTGTTCCAGTTACATAATCAGCTTTGGCTTTAAGTTCTGGTATGGCGTTCCCCATGGCAATTTTAAGACCAACATAGTCAAAAATTTCCATATCATTTGGCCCATCACCAAACATCATAGCATTGACTGGTGTAAGATTCTCATGCTCCAAGACATGACCGACACCTGAAGCCTTTGAGATACCAGTTGCTACCACATCAGATGAGTGTTCGTGCCATGGCACCAAGCGAACGTGGGCTGCGAGTTCCTCCGGCAACTCAAGGTCACCATCATTTTCTGCAAAAGTCCACATCTGATAAACATCATTAGTCAAATGGAAGTCTGGCTCAACGTCACAAATACCATAGATAGGCACCATAGCATCATCAATCAATTCTGAACGTTCTGAGACAACTGGCTTATCCTTACCAGCGAAGCCCCAAGCAATACCAATCTCTTTGCACCAAGCAACAAAAGCTTCAGTAACTTCACGAGCAAGGGGCTGATTATAAATTTCTTCCCCTTTTCGGTTAATGACATAAGTTCCATTGATTGTTACAAAATAATCAGGTTCTAGGTCCAGAATTTCCTCAACTACACCATAGTAGCCACGTCCTGTAGCGATCCCTGTCAAGATTCCTTTTTCTTTAAGTCCTTTGAAAACAGCCTTAATAGACTCTGGGATATAACCTGTTTTTTTGACACGAAGGGTGTCATCAATATCAAAGAAAACAATCTTAATCTTCTTAGCCTTATATTTTGTTTTTGCATCTACTGGCATCGTAAATCTCCTTTACAGTATCAAAATCTAGCGCTAGGTACTATTCAAGACAGCCCTAACGAAAGATCTCATACGATGTTTCCATTATATCATTTCTTAAAGCTAAAAAGCAAAAAATCATCTAATACCAGGTCAGTCTTAGTTGATAGGTGTTCTAACGGTTAACACTCTTGATAATACGTTTAATGTCACGCTCTTGTTCGCGACGTTTGATTGACTCACGTTTATCGTAATCGTGCTTCCCTTTGGCGATACCCAGTAGAACCTTGGCGAAACCATTTTTTAGGTAAACCTTAAGTGGGACTAGGGTCATCCCTGTTCCTTTAAGATCATTTTGAAGTTTGGTGATTTGCTTTTTCTTGAGCAATAATTTCCGAGTACGTTCTGGATCTTGATTCCAGATGTTCCCTTGCTCAAAAGGAGCAATATGAACATTGATTAACCAAGCTTCCCCATTTTTTATTTGGGCGTAACCATCCTTTAGCTGGATGCGAGCCGCACGAACAGACTTAATCTCTGTCCCTGTCAGCACGATACCTGCTTCAATAGTATCTACAATACTATAGTCATGTCTCGCCTTTTTATTCTGAGCAACAACATTGCCTTCACCTTTTGGCATAGCAGTCCCTCCATTCTCATCCTATTTTCGTTTTTTTTGCAACGTTCTTGTAGAAAGGTTTGTTTCCTTTTTTCTAACGACGACCACTCTCACGTCCCTTATTATCATTATGAGGACGGTTTTGATTCTTATGCTTGTCTGGTTTCTTAGATGACTTACGCTTTTCATCATAAGAGCCTTTGTAACCACTACTATCTTGACCGCTACTCTTATTTACACGTTTACCACGACTTTCGAAATCACCATTCTGACGATCGCGACGTGGTCCTCTATTACGGAAGAACTTAGCCTTCTCTTCACGTTCCTGACGAGCCTTGTGATCTACTTTTTCAATGATATCGTACTCACTTGGAAGGTATTGAAAATCAATGTCTCCAGTCTCCTTATCTGCACGAATTAACTTAACTCGAATAGGTTGGCCAACACGGAAAGTCTTACCAGATTTTTCACCCTGAAAGGTCATGGTGCGTTCATTGTAATTGTAGAATTCTGGAAGTGTTGTGACATGAACCAAACCTTCGATGGTATTTGGCAATTCCACAAACATACCGAATTTAACCACACTTCCGACAATACCATCGAATTCTTGACCAACAAACTCTTCCATGTACTCTGCTTTTTTCATAGCTTCAACGACACGTTCAGCTTCAATAGCACGACGCTCAAGGTTTGAAGATGAAGTAGCTAACTCTGGAATAACCTCTTCAAAGTGTTCACGCGTTTCTTGAGACATATTGTTGGTGTACTCACGAATCATTCGGTGAACCAAAAGGTCTGGGTAACGACGGATTGGACTGGTGAAGTGAGTATAATACTGAGCCGCAAGTCCATAGTGCCCATGATTCTGTTCTGAATAACGAGCTTGTTGCATTGAACGAAGTAACATCATATTCATGACTTCTGCTCCAGGTTTGCCTTGAACTCGCGCCATGAAATCTTGTAAGTCTAGCTGATCCATCTTATTAGCTGTTCCTTTGATTTGAATACCAAAGATAGAAGCATAATCCATAAAGCGTTGCAATTTCTCCGCCTTAGGCTCTTCGTGAATACGGTAAATAAATGGCAACTTAGCCTTAGCGAAATGCTCTGCCACACATTCATTGGCAGCCAACATAAAGGACTCAATCATTCGCTCAGCCGTCCCACGTTCACGCACCACGATATCAACTGGCATCCCCTTATCATTAACCAAGATACGAGCTTCAGATGTATCAAAGTTAAGGGCACCACGACGTTCGCGCATATCTTCTAAAATCTTATGAAGTTCTGCCATAGCTGACACAGAATCCATGATAGGCTTAAACTGTTCAATCTTTTCTGGATTTCCAGCCAACATTTCGTTGACATCACTATAGGTCATACGGAAGGTTGTCTTAATTACAGATTGGCAAATCTTATGATTAATCACCTTGCCTTTAGGAGTAATCTCCATAATAGCTGACAGAGTCAAGCGGTCAACATTGGGATTTAGAGAACAAATACCATTTGAAAGACGCTCAGGCAACATTGGAACCACGCGGTCTGTCACATAAACAGAAGTCCCACGCGCTGCAGCCTCACGGTTGAGGGCAGAACCCTCTTTGACATAATAAGACACATCTGCAATGTGGACACCTAGCTCATAGTTACCATTTGGTAAACGTTTAATATGAACTGCATCATCCAAGTCCTTGGCATCAGCTCCATCAATGGTGAAGGTCACTTCTTGACGAAGGTCAACACGACCAATTAGATCTTCTTGACTAGGTGCATCCGGCACAGCCTCTGCTTCAGCCATAACATCTTCTGGAAACTCCGAAACAATATCCATTGATTCCAAAACTTCCAAGACATCAATACCAGCATCTCTTTGATGACCAATAATATCTCGAACACTTCCTACAAAATAATCGTGATGGCGGTTAGGGTATTTTTCAATATCAACCTTAATAATCTCAGTCCCCTCAAGAGCAACTGGTCCTTTCTTGATATAGATTGGTTGCTGAATTTTTTGATTCTTAGCCTTAATGTAACCTACATAAGGTTCTTTCTCGTCATTGAGGATAAATTTCCCGACAACCGTTTTAAGAGAGCGTTCGACAATTTCAACAACTCTTGCTTCTGCCGCTATCCCACGCAAATGATCTGCTGGCTTCTTAATGACTGCGGCAACAGTGTCACCATCAATGGCATGGCCAACGTCATTACGACCAATAAACATGTCGTCCTCACTGTCATCGACATGTAAGAAACCAAAACCATTCTTATTGGCATGAAAAACACCCTCTACAGTAACCTGATTGGGATGTTCTTTCTTAGGACGTAAGGATACAGAGCCGTCTCGATTAAAGCGCAACTGTCTCTTCCTTTCCATAGCTGATATGACTTTGATAAGCTGTGGGAACTTTTCACCGCCAGTGTGATTAAGAGCGTGGGCAATGTCATTTACACTGGATTTCCCATGTTCTTTCAAATAATTTATAATAGATTCTTTCATAATTTTCCTTTACTTTTATTGACTATAACGCAAAAAATGAGTCAACCTCAGTCAACTCATTACTTACTTGAGAGAATGGAAAGGACGATTGCATCTACAATCCATAGAAAAACCATGATTCCTGTAAAGCGTTGCATAAAGGCTTCAAAGCCACGTGGTTTACTACGTTCAAATAGTGCTTCTGACCCCCCACCATCAAAGACATTGCTACTTGGATTTTTTTGTGGCTGCATGAATACCGCAATCACAATAATAGCTGACATAACCAAGAGCAGCGTTAATAATAAGTTGTACATAGTTATTCCTCCGAAAAAGTCCCTTTCATTCTACCATAGAATCCCTTAAGATTCAACATGTAAGTTTACTTTTCTATCCTTGGGGCAGAATTTAGGTACCTGAATTTTCTCGGGATGATTCTGTTTATTTTTACTTGTGAGATAATTGAGGCTCCCACATTCACTACACTTTAAATTGATTTTAACTCTCACCTATATTCTTAACTCCTAGCGATTTTCTAAAGATGATTAAGGAACAAACAAAATTTCCAAAGACGATGGCTGCTGTCACAAAGAAAACCCAACGATAGCCCAATCCTGTTGCAACAGCTGAACCCACAAAGGGTCCTAAAACTTGTCCAATGTATGAAAAACTTTGATTAAGGCTAAAGATTCTTGAAATTCCTTCTTTTGGGGTCATCTTGGTCAATAAGGAATTGACACTAGGCGTCAAGGCACCTACACCAAAACCATAGGCAAAGCGTAAAAGGCCAAGTTGCAAGGCTGAACCTGCAAAACCACAAAGGAAATACAAGAGAGAACTATAGAATAAGCCCATTAAGAGCAAACGATGATTCCCAATGCGATCACCAAGTTGTCCTAAATAAGGAGTGCTTAAAAGACTTGAAAAGCCCATAGTGGACACAATTAGCCCTGAGTAAAAAAGGATATTATCACTTTGACCCAAATAACGAATATAAAGCGCCAAGATTGGAGCAATTGATTGGGCAGAAATCTGGATAATCATACTAGTCACAAAGAGGCCAATTAAAAGCGATTTGCTAGGAATTTTAGCAAATACTTGCGAAAGACTCATTATCTCTCCTTTTTCAATCAATTGGAAGTCCTCTCGCAAACCAAAGATAGTCAAGAGACAACAGATAAATAAAATCAACCCAACTAATAGAAAGGTCCCTCGCATACCAAAGGCCTCAGATATGGCACCACCTAGCAAAGGGCCAATCAAAACACCAGCTGTGAGACCAGTTGATAATGTGCCCAAGGCATAGCCAGAATGTTGCCGAGGAGCCTGACTGGCAATCAAAGCTGTTGCATTTGGCACATAACCTGCAAACAATCCATTCAAGATTCTCAAAAAAAGCATCCAGAAGACATTAGGCACAAAGGCTAAGCCTCCCATTGTAAAGGTCATGACCATACTGGCTCTAATCATCATGGGCTTTCGACCATAACGGTCCGCCAAGTGTCCCCAAACTGGTGAAACCAAGGCTGAAGCTAAAGCAGATAAGGCAACAGATAAACCAGTATACCATTCTACCATAGCACCTTTAACCCCTAGTTCTTCTACATAGAGAGCCATGAAGGGCATGACAATAGAAAAACTAGCCCCAGTAAAAAAAGTTCCTATCCAAGCAATTTTAAGATTTCGTTGCCAATCAGCGGTTTCAAGCTCTTTTTGGCGCAAATAATCATCTTCTTTCTAAAATTTACTATCCATTATAACACAATGACTAACTATACGAGGTTAACTAAATCTTTTATGGCACCCTTCACCTTCTTCTTCAAATCATCGATGTTCCCGTTGTTGTCGATAACTAAACTAGCATAGGGCAGTTTTTCGGCTAAAGGTATTTGACTAGCAATACGCATGCCTGCTTCCTCAGCACTTAAGTGATTCCGTTTCATCAAGCGTCGGCCTTGCACTTGAGGTGACACCGCCACCAACCAAATCTGATCGAACCAATCCTGATAATCATTTTCAATAAGTAAAGGAATATCCATAAAAAAGACGTCTTCTTCTTTAGCCAAGCAGTCTCTTTTTGCTGCCAGTTCTTCTCGAATAATCTTTCCCTGAATTTCAGCAGATTGATGTCGCATTTCTTCACTTGAAAAAATCAGTTCCCCTAACTTAGGACGGTTCAATTCCCCATTAGGAAGAAGAATCCCATCTCCCAACCAATCAAGCAAGGCTTGATACAATCTTCCCCCTTTGACCTGCATGTCGTGCACCAGTTGATCAGCATCAATGACCTTATAACCTGCATCTTTAATTATTTCAGCTACGGTTGATTTCCCTGAAGCAATGCCTCCAGTTAATCCTATAATCATCGTTTTTGACAATGAGGACACAAATGTGTTCCTCTTCCTCCTAACTTGATTTTCACAATCATGCTTGCGCAACGTGGACAAGGTTGACCTGTCTTTCCATAAACCTGTAGATAGTTCTGCATGGTCCCATCCTCACCAAGGGCGTTACGATAGGTCCTTATAGTGGAACCACCCTTAGCAATCCCCAGCTGTAAAATGGCAATTGTTTGATCGTGAACCCGTTTCATGGCTGCCTTGCTAAGTTTATTTGCTGGTGTCTCAGGATGAACCTTGGCTGCCCAAAGCACCTCATCAACGTAGATATTTCCTAGACCAGCCACTAACTTCTGCTCCAAGAGTAAGGGCTTAATAGACTTACCAGAATGCATTAAGGCTCTCTCAAACGGTACATATTTAAAGGTCTTCTTGGTAGGCTCAGGGCCAAGTTTTTTCCTTGTAAAATAGGCCTCTTCTTGTTTCCTATCCAATAAATCAAAAGTCCCAAACTTGCGTACATCCTGATAAACCAGAGTTGAGCCATCATCTAGCTTAAAAAAGAGGTGAAAATGTTTGTTGTCTGGAACCTGGTCTGTGAACAGCAGATATTTTCCCTCCATGCGCAAGTGAGAAATTATTATCAACTGACCAAAATCAAAAATGAGATACTTTCCCCTACGTCGCATGGCTTGAATCGTCTGACCAGGCAAATCATGTAAAAAACTATCGTATGATGTCTTGATCATTTTCGGGACCTTAACTTCAAGTGACAAAAAAGTCCTTCCTAGTAACAGTTTTTCTAAACCTCGTCTAACTGTTTCTACCTCAGGTAACTCAGGCATATGTCCCTCCTTCTAGTAAGAAAGCCGAGCAAATGCCCAGCTTTTCTTAGTATTCTTTTTCATTATAACCAAAATCGGCCAAATCAAGTTTTTTATCCCTCCAATTTTTCTTAACCTTCACCCAGGTTTCAAGGAAGACCTTGTCCCCAAGCATGAGCTCAATATCTTTACGAGCAAGAGTACCAATTTTCTTAAGCATAGCACCTTTTTTACCGATGACAATACCTTTTTGGCTATCACGCTCAACCATGATGGTCGCACGAATGTGAACCGTATCAGTCTCTTCATCACGCTTCATAGAATCAATGACAACAGCAACTGAGTGCGGAATTTCTTCACGCGTCAACTGTAGTACTTTTTCACGAATCATCTCAGATACCAAGAAACGCTCTGGATGGTCTGTGATTTGATCCGATGGGAAATACTGGAAACCTTCTTCAAGATTATCACTTAAAACATCTACAAGGTGGGAAACATTATTTCCTTGAAGAGCTGAGATTGGGATAATCTCCTTGAAATCCATTTGTTTACGGAAATCATCAATCTGCTCAAGGAGCTGGTCTGGATGGACCTTATCAATCTTATTAACCACCAATATAACCGGAACCTTGGCTTGCTTAAGACGTTCGATAATCATATCATCGCCCTTACCACGCGGTTCATCGGCTGGAACCATGAAGAGGACTGTATCCACTTCACGAAGGGTTGAATAAGCAGATTCCACCATGAAATCTCCAAGTGCTGTCTTGGGCTTGTGAATACCCGGTGTATCAATAAAAACAATCTGTTCTTTATCTGTTGTGTAAATCCCCATAATTTTATTACGGGTTGTTTGAGCCTTATCACTCATGATAGCAATTTTTTGCCCCATAACATGGTTCAAAAAAGTTGATTTTCCTACATTAGGTCGACCAAGAATGGCCACAAATCCTGATTTAAAAGTCATATATCTTCTTTCTATTTTTTAGTTAAAAATCAAATCCCAAATTTTAGGTATGAAAACAATCATACCAGTAATGAGTGCGTAACAAGAGACAACCAGAACCGCTCCTGCAGCCATATCCTTAGCATTTTTAGCTAGCATGGAAAAGTGATAATTGCTGGCTAAATCAACAACATTTTCAATGGCAGAATTAACAATCTCTAGGGCAATTACTAGAAAAACTGCCTGCAGGAGAAAAATCCATTCTATCGCTGACACACGAAAAACCAAGCCAGCCAATACCACTAAGATAGCCGATACCAAATGTTTACGCATGTTGCGTTCTTCTTTAACAGCCGTTATTATCCCTGTCAGAGCAAACTCGAAACTGGTCGTAAATTCTCTGTTTTTCCACTTTTTTTGTGGGTTATTGTCGCGTAAGTCCATAAGCAGTCAAAATTTCTTCCTGTAATCCAAACATTTCCGCTTCTTCTTCTGGGGTGTAGTGATCATACCCGTTGATATGAAGAAATCCGTGAACAGCCAAAAATCCCATCTCACGCTCGTAGCTATGCCCATATTCCTCAGCTTGTTCGCGAGCCTTATCAATAGAAATAAAGAGTTCGCCGATATAACTATCAAATTCCCCCATCATTTCAGCCAATTCAGGATTTTCAGCCAAATCTTCTTCATCAAAGGTAATATCTAACTCTGGCTTATACTCCAAGCTAATAACATCGGTTGGACGATCCGTATCACGATACTCCAAATTCAATTCGTGACTACGTTCGTTAGTTACAAATGTAACCGCCATTTCCTTGTCTTTCTTGCCAAGTTTTTGCGCTGCAAAATCAAGTAATTCCAAGGTTTGTTTTTTTATTTCTTCTGAAACTTGTCCAGTCTCATCAATCATTTCAACGTACATAGCATGCTTTTTCGGAACAGTTGAGCCTACTTAAAGGACAGAGCTGCTCCCTTCCTTTCACTAACAAATTAGCTTTTTATGACGAATACTAAATTGCATTCAATACTTTCACCGAATAATTTCAGTACAATATCGACCAATTCATTATATCACAAGGACACAGAAAAAGCAGACTTGAGCCTAATTGTCTGCTTTTTATATAGTATCTATGAGAATCGCTTACTTATCGATATTATCTCTAAAGCGTTGGATATGAATGGTCAAATAGACCTATTCGTCTAAACTAAGTTCAAAAGCATAACTTGACTTGATATAGGTGACAATCTTTTGGGTACAGATAAAAGATTTTGGGTAGTTAGTCTTGACTTGTTCATATAGGAAAGCATCGTTTTTACCACCACTAACCCCACTCACAATACGTTGCGCTAAATACCGAAGATGAGTAATAAAACGGTTAAAAGAAAAACTATCTTGCTCCAAGTCACAAGCAAAATGAAGACGGACAATCTCACTAATGCAAACCACAATTTGAGTCATCTGTCAGTCTTTTTCATGGAGACCCGCATCCTTTTATGCATTGACAAAGTGCAAAGCGACTGAGGCTGCCTCATCATCTACCAATTCCACTTCTAAATCATTGGCAATCAAACGAAGGACTTGTTTTCCAATTTCATACTCCCGAGGGTAAAATTTCTAACTTCCCAAGCCAAAGGATTTTGTAGGGATATTTCTTCTCTACTGCGTTCAATAGCATAATGAAGATGGTCTGCAAGAGCAATAAAAAAAGAGGGATCAAACTTGGTTTGCAGAACAGCTTCAGCAAAAGTGATGATATTCAAAAAGACCTGCATTTCACCATCAGGCAAATCTACATAAACACGAGTCCATTTGGCCACTGTCTCCGGATTTTCCAAGACAAAGGTCTTTTCAATCTTCTCTTTATTAACCGTCTCTCCGATCTTTTTTTGAAAGCCAAGTCCCTTACCCATAACGATGTATTCTACGTCATTATCCATGGCTTGGACAACATTGTTATTTAATTTTTTCAATTTACATCATAATCCCTCATCATTTAAGCCTTTTTTTATTTTACAAAGTTTTTAATGAGAAACCTAATGACAATAAACAAAAAGGGTTGGCTATACCAACACTTTTTCTACAGTTCTGTTCGATTCTCGATGGCTCTTAGCAAGGTTACTTCATCAGCGTACTCGATGTCAGAACCAACAGCCAGCCCACGCGCTAGGCGGGTCACCTTAATACCTGCAGGTTTGAGGACCCGTGAAATATACATAGAGGTTGCCTCACCATCGGCCGTTGCATTAGTTGCGATGATGACCTCGTCAACCTCGCTATCCATAAGACGGGTAATCAAACTTTTTAAATTAATATCATCTGGTCCAACACCATTCATAGGGGAGATAAGCCCTTGAAGCACATGGTAGAGACCACGATATTCCTGAATCTTTTCCATAGCAGAAACATCTTTGGAGTCCTCAACAACCAAAATCTTAGTACGGTCTCTAGTTTCATCCGTACAAATAATACATGGGTCATCATCAGTCAAGCGACCACAAACTGAACAATAGGTCAACTCACGTTTTGCTGCTAAAAGATTTTTTGCAAAATCATTGACATCTTCATCAGACATGCTAATGGTATAGAAAGCCAGACGTGTCGCCGTCTTAGCCCCAATTCCTGGAAGTTTTGAAAAACTATCAATCAGTTTAGCAATTGGAGTAGGATAAAGCATGAGGTCCTCCATTTCTTTTATATTTCTCAACTCATATCTTAAAGAACAAATACTCAAACACTATATCACAGAAAAATCTCTCATGCAAGGCACAAGAGATTTTATATTATTAGTGAGTATTTTGATAAAGTTCCATGATAGCTTTAACGGCATTTTGATGGGCCGTACTCTTCGAGTCTAAAGCATGTGGGTACATAATCCCAACCGCCAACTTAGTACCATCTTTGGCTGTCGCATAGGCGACAGCATTAAGGTTAACTGTCGTTACTAAATTTCCTGAATCATCTGTTGCATAGGTTTCGGCTGTCCCTGTTTTACCACTAATTGGAATAATAGAACTTGCCATGGCTTTACCGGTTGCAAGACTAGAACCTGAGTTAACCACGTCATGAAACCCTTGTTGGATAATCCCAAATTGCTCAGAATCTAAGGATAGCTTGTTAAGGACGCGCGTGTCTACAGTTGAAGATAAAGTTCCTAGACTACCATTTTCACCAGCATCATAGATACCTCCGACGATGTGAGGTGCTACACGTTTTCCACCATTTGCGATTGAGGCAACATACTGAGCCAACTGGATAGTTGTATAAGAGTCATATTGTCCAAAAGCCTCTGTCAAGACATTGGCAACATTATAATTCTTGGGAATGTAACCTTCTGATTCTCCTGGTAAATCAAGTCCCGTAGACACACCCATTCCAAACTCAGCATAAGTATCACGAAGCGTCGTCATCGCCTTTTCCATATTATCAGTCGACAAGGACATTCCTGGAACATACTGTTGCCCAAGAAGTTTGATAGCAACCTGAACCATATAGGTATTTGAGGAATATTCTAAGGCCTGAGTTGCGGTAATAGCACGACTACCTTTATCTGTAAACCAAGAGGTAATTGGGGGCGAACCAGCAATATTAATAGGTTGGTCAGTTAATACCTGGTCCCCATAGATAGCACCCGAGCGCCAACCTGCGGTTAAAGTAGCCCCCTTAATTACAGAACCTGGAGTGAAGACATCGGTGATGGTTCCTAAGGCATCAGCCTTAAAATCCTGTGCCCCTTGCTCGTGTTTTTGTCCTGCCATAGCAAGGACAGCACCAGTATCCGCATTCATAACTACTGCGTACATACCTTCAGAATAGGTCGCTTTATTCTCTGAAATCTCTGAAGATAGTTGTTGGCCAAGGATATCTTCAACTCCCTTTTGGAAATCAAGGTCGATGGTCAACTTCAGGTTGTTCCCCTTGCTACCTTTCTGAATGATTTTATCACTATCAACCTTACCTTCCTTGTCCACAGTAATCTCACGAACAGTATGTTTTCCTTGGAGCTCCTCTTCGTACTCTTTTTCCAAATAAGAGGTACCTACACGGTCATTTAGGGCATACCCTTTTTTTAGATAATCCTTAGCATCCTCCTGAGGCAGTCCTGCTTCTGAACTTGAAACCCTACCGATAAGAGGGGACAAGGACGAATCAGACGTGTGACGTTCCCAATCCTTAGCAACTCTAATTCCATTAAGTTCCTTCTGCTTAGCTGCCACAATCGCAATCTGATCAGGAGTCAAGTCCGCCGTCTTCAGTATGACTGTTGAGAAATTAGAAACAGCATTCATCTGAGAATAAATGTAGACTATCTTTAGCTCGTCCTCAGAATAATCAACAGCTTCATCAGGAACCGCATTAATAGCATTATTGTAGATAGTAGCTTCTGCTAATTTATTACCAAATTTATCTGTCTTCTTGTCATTAGGAAGATCATTAACCACACGCTTATAGTTAGCAGAATCAGCTAAATAAAATTCACGTTTCTGGCGATCTGTCACCTTAGTCTCTGTCAGTGTCACCAAAGTTGCCAATCTTTCCGCAACACTCTTCATGGTATCTGATGACACTAGATTATTACGCGTAAAGGTGATAACATCCTTACTCTGATTGGTCGTAAGAGCAATCCCCTTGGCATCAAAGATTTGCCCACGTTCGCTTGCAATCCTAACCGTATACTTGGAGTTATCCTCTAATTTTTTAGTATAAAAAGATTTGTTATAAACCTGCATATAGGTCAAACGCGCAAAAAGTAACAAAAAAAGAACAAAGACGACACCAAAAAGCAAGTAAACACGACGCGAGATGTTTACTGGCTTTCTAGGTTTATTCGCTCGTTTTTCTTTTCTCTTCTGACGCCATTTTTTCCATTTTTGACTATTTTTTTCCCAAAATGATGTCACTTTATCTCCTCTATGTTCTTATAAGAATTTTATTATATTTTATCACAAATCATCTTCAGCAAACTTAAAAAAATATCGAAATTTAAAAAAACTTGCCTCAATTTGAGACATATTTTCAGATTTATAATGACAATTTTTTCATCCAGCTAGGAATAGCCTTGCTAATGCGAGTCGGCAAAACCACATAAGCATTTTCAGCGATATTATCCGCAATAGCTGAGTGGAGCCAGGTCGCAATGATGACCGCCTTGTAAGAGTCAGTTGAGGCAAATTGGGCAAGAAATCCAGCAATCATACCAGCCAAGGTATCTCCCATTCCACCCGTTGCCTGATAGGGTCCACCGACCTCTAAATGGGCTACTTCTGCTCCCTGATAAACAGCTGTCTTATGGCTCTTGGCAACTAGAATTGTCCCACTTTGAAACTCCTCTAAGGCTCTTTTAGTATTGGAAACCGACTGCTCTGAAATAGCTAAACCAGACAGTCTTTCCCATTCCTTTTGATGGGGAGTTAGTATAAGGTGACACCTTGGCAAGCTGCTCCGATTTTTCTTTGCCAAAAGGTTAAGAGCAGAACCATCAACAACCAAGTTCTGGTTTGACCTAATATTTGCCAAGACCAACTCCAAAGCCCAATCAGCTGTCTCCTCCTCACCTAGACCAGAGCCGATTAAAATAACATCTGCTGCTCTAAGGTTAACAAGAAATCTTTCAGTCTCCCTTAGGTCAAAGGCCATAGCTTCAGGAAGGTGAGCATGAAGAGCTATGATGTTTTCACGATCTGTAGCAACTGTAACCAAGCCCGCACCACTGTTGACACAGGCAATAGCAGCCATAATGATGGCGCCACCATAAGGATAAAGTCCACCAACCAAAAGCACTCGACCATAAGAGCCCTTGTGAGACTCTCTCAATCTAGGTCTTATCACTTGCCTAACTAAGTCATCATCAACTTTCATAAGCTATCCTTTCAAACTACGAAGAGCAGCTTGGTAGGTCTGTTCCATCAGCATGGTAATAGTCATAGGTCCTACACCTCCTGGGACAGGCGTGATCATGCTAACCTTCTCTTTCACTTGATCAAAATCAACATCACCACAGAGTTTACCTTCTTCATCGCGGTTGATTCCCACATCAATGACAACAGCACCCTCTTTGATAAATTCTTCTGTTACAAATTTTGCACGGCCAATAGCCACTATCAAAACGTCGGCCTTGTTACAAACTTTAGCCAAATGTGGCGTGCGTGAGTGGGTCAAAGTAACTGTGGCATTTTTCTCCAAGAGAAGCTGTGCCATAGGCTTACCTACAATATTACTGCGTCCAATGATAACTGCTGTCTTACCTTCCAATTCAACATTGTACTCACGGAGAATTTCCATAATTCCCGCTGGTGTACAAGGCACCATTTGAGGACGTCCATTCCAGAGGTTCCCTGTATTCATAGGATGGAAACCATCCACATCCTTTTTAGGATCAATAGCCAAAAGGATACGCATTTCATTAATATGATTTGGCAATGGCAATTGAACCAAAATCCCATGGAAAAACGGATCCTGATTGTACTTTTCAATGACCTCAATCAATTCTTCCTCGCTGATACTCTCAGAAAGATTGACTGTCTTACTATGGAAGCCAGCTTTTTTAGCAGCTCGTTCCTTATTACGCACATAAACTTGACTGGCAGGGTTTTCTCCAACCATAATTACCACTAGTCCTGGAACAGTCCATTCCTTTTCTTTTAGACGTACTACCTTTTCTTGCAATTGCTCCTGCATGTTAACAGCTAGGGCCTTACCGTCCATTATAATCGCCATGGTGTTCTCCAATACATACTTTTTTTCAATTATACCATAGGAAGGCCTCTTTGTGACTTAATTTTCAAAATTTTCAAAAAGACATTTAAGATGAAACACAAAAAGCTGGGAACTTGTCCAAATTTCGTCTGATTATTCTTCATAATTAATTTACAAAACCATTTTGCTGACTCTACCCCTCAATAACTCTTAAGGTCTTTTGCTGGAATTTACCACTTTCATACATGTGATCTGCACCCGTTAGTGAAACAAGAACTGAGTCACGGTAGTTCTTAGCTGTTCTTCTAGCAATATTAGGATGAGTCATTTTATTCTTAGTCCCCGCAATCACAAGAACAAGACATGAAGTGTTACTAAAATCCACGTAAGCCGCCTTTCTCTTTTCAAATCAATGAAGGGCCATCTGAGTGTAAACTTTACCCGACTCAGACACTAGTGTCGCAAAGACTTCTTCTTTCAAAGACTCCTCTTGCTCATTCATACAATACTTGAAAAAATTCTTTTTTATAAGGCGGAATGGCTTTTTTCCAAAAAAACCAACGTAAAAAGTGTTTGCCGAAACAAGCTAGCATGGTTGGATAAAAGGCAAAAATATTATCTATCAGAGCTGGTCACATGAAAATCATACCATCAATCTCTATCTTTTTAGCAGCCATTTGTGCCACTAGAAAACCTAAAGAGTGTCCCAAAAGAAGCAGTGGCTGATTTAAACTTTCAATCAAAGCCACCAAATCATCTCGATAATCCTGCAAAGTTACGGTACCAACTTTATTCAGACAGTCTTGATATGGTAAGTCATAGTAACGAAAGCTAGGTGTATGCACCGTATACTCCATCTGACGGAGACCTGTCGCAAATTCTCTCTAGATATTACCAGCACATCAGGTCTCATGAATTAGGACAATCTCTCTGTTTAAACCCATTTCTTTCATTTCGCCTTTATTAAGTCACGCTAGATTCTTTCAATGTCATCATATCATACTTTCTCTTAGGCAACCTTTATACATTCCTCACAGACGAGATATATTATCGATACTTTGAGACGAGTATTGTTTACGAATGTACTGAACGAGGTTAGCAAACGATTCGGTATTGATATAGTCCTTATCATGTAAAATAAGTAACTCATCTAAAGTAATGTGTAACTTGTCTAAAATATTGATGAGTCGAATACACGATATCTCTGATTCTCCGCGTTCAAATCGCGATATTTGAGACTTAGAAAGGTGCTCATCTGCAACAGAACAGAGACTGACTTGCTTTCCTTTGCGAACTTTTCTAAGTGTGGTACCAAGTTTTGATTTCATGATTTTCCATTTTCCTAACAAAAAGATGACTTAGTTTTTATTTATTGTACAATAAATAAAAACGGAAAGGAAGTTTATGAAGAAGATTTCAAAAATTTGCCCAATTTTCTGGCTGGTATTGGATATCATTATCGGTGGTTAAAATGCTTAGGTGTACACATAAGTCTCTAGATACTCTAAAGACTTATACTTTCGGTCTTTAGGACTTTCCTTAGACACAAGCAATACATCAAAAACGCACTAGAAACTTCATTAACTTTAAGAAACGTGTCTTCATCACTCTGAACATACATAAAAAGAGGACCTATCCGGTCCTCTCTAGATGTTAGCTTTTCATCACCCACTACAGTTGACAAAGAGATATAATGTGTTTGTAGTGAACGATATTATGTCAGATTTGGGACGCAAGACCATTATCAATCAAAAGGAAATGAAATATAGTATAGTAAATCAAATAAAACAAAATACAGTAAATAATTTTAGGTAGATTGATTATTTTGATCAATAATATCCTGTAAGGTTGGAGCCTTTAAGTCCTTCTCAGAAATTTGTTCAAGGTTATTTGGATTAATTGGTATTGGCCACTCAATTTTAAGGTCAGATGCTAAAGGAGAAAGTGCTTGCCCTGACATACCAGGAATCCATTCGCTATCAAAAAAGTAAAGGTATTCTGTATTGTTTTCTAAAGCTTGGAAACCGTTACAAACGCCGTTAGGAACAAAAACTTGAACTCCAGGATATAAATCCACTGTTACAATTTTACCAAAACTGGTACTGTCATTTCTGATATCAACATAGACACCGAAAGCTGATCCTTTGGCTACAGTTACTAATTTAGACATTGACTCAGCATGTAACCCTCTTACAGCACCTTTTTTCGTTTGAGTTAGATTAATCTGAGACCAAGTTGTAGAGGGTAAAATATCAGAATAAGCACTAAAACGAAACAGTTCGCGTACGGTTCCTCTCTCGTCTGTCACTGTCTTTGGTTGGATAATATAGAGTCCATCAATCTCAGAAGTCGAAGTTGACATATTATTACTTTTTAAAATCATAAAGCCTCCTTATTAACATTTAATTGTATTATAATATTCAAATTTACACAAGTTGCATTGTAAGAAAAAATGACCCCTTATCCAAATTAGAGATCATTTTCTTATATTCCATTAGTGATTAGCTTTATGCATTTCTTCTTTGACCGGGCAAGAGCACTCACAATCTCCACAAGATCCTTTTCCTTTAATATAGTAACGAATACCTAAACCAGTCAAAGCGAAAATAATAAAAGCAATGATAAATGTAGACATAACAACTTCTCCTAACTATTAGCTTCTTGAAGATTTTCCAAGGTAATAATCTTATCCTTAATTTGACGCGGTTTACGAACAACGAAGTAAATCATAGTCACTAAAAATAAGACTGCTACAAGTGTCCAAAGCGATATTGGATTACCATAAAGGAGAACTTGACCAAATTGATATAAAATCAAGCTGACACAATAAGCCAAACCTGTTTGAAAACCAATAGCTCCAACCGTCCATCTCAGATTAGCCATTTCACGCTTAATAGCCCCGATAGCTGCAAAACATGGTGCACAAAGTAGGTTAAAAATCAAGAAAGAATAAGCAGCTAGAGCTGAATAATCTGCTTGCAGAGCCGTAGCCAAACCAGCTTCACTACTGTTATGATAGAGAATCCCGAAGGTGGCAACAACTGTCTCCTTGGCTGCTAAACCTGCGAGAGCAGCAACTGTTGCCTGCCAATTCCCAAAGCCAAGAGGCTCAAAAATCCAGGACAAGCCTTTACCCAAAGTTGCTAAGATACTCACTTCCGTATCAACGTTCTGTAACATAAAGTTGTAGTTGGACATGAACCAAATCAGGACAGTCAAACTGAAAATAATTGTTCCCGCACGTTTAACAAAACTCATGGCCTTACCAAAAGCATAACGTAAGACTGATAGGACTTTTGGCCAGTGGTAAGCAGGTAATTCCATGATAAAAGGACTTGTCAAACCACCTAAAAAACTAGTCTTTTTGAGAGCGATACCTGATAAGATGATGGTAGCTATCCCAATAAAATAGGTACTTGGTGCCACAAAAGAATTACCAGGGAAGAAGGCCCCTGCAATTAAAGCAATAATTTCCAACTTGGCCGAACAAGGCATGAAGGTTGCTGTCATAATGGTAATCCGACGATCCCTTTCATTTTCAATAGTCCGGCTAGACATAACTGCTGGAACACCGCATCCTGTTGAAATCAGCATGGGAATAAAGGATTTTCCAGATAGTCCAAAACGACGGAAAATACGATCCATAACAAAGGCTATACGACTCATATAACCAATATCTTCAAGCACACCTAAACAGATAAATAGCACGAAGATTTGAGGAAGGAAACCAAGTACCGTCCCAATCCCAGCTACAATACCATCAACAATCAGAGACTTAAGCCAATCCTGAACTTGGAGATAATCAAGACCAGAAGATACCAAATCAGGAACATACTTACCAAAGAGGACATCATTAGCCCAGTCTGTCCACATGGTTCCAACGGTCTGGATAGATAAGAAGTAGACCAAATACATGACTACTGCAAAAATTGGCAAAGCCAAAATACGATTGGTAACAATCCTATCAATCTTATCCGACAAGGTTAAAGCGAAATCTTCTGTATGACTCTCAGCCATCTGACAAACACGCTCGATAAAAGCATAGCGCTCGTTAATGACAATTGACTCCGCATCTTCTGTGAAAATTTCTTCAGTGATACGAATGATATCTTCGATTTCTTTTCGTTGGAATTGGGACAAGTCTAGCTCAGCCTCAACTAAAGAATCCTGTTCAAAGAGTTTAATGGCATAAAAACGCGCAGACCTTTGTGGCACCGAATTCCCCAAGACTTCTAAAATTTGCGAAATGGCAGCTTCCAACCTATTGTTGTATATTGGAAAGGCAAGGTCACCAACCGTAGAAGTCGTTGTATGAGCTGCCTTTTTCACTACCTGATCCACACCAGTTTGTTTGAGGGCACTGGTGGCCACTACTGGCACACCTAGATGGTAAGACAATTTATCTACATTAATCTTTTTTCCCTGACCATCCAAAACATCAATCATATTGAGGGCAATAGTGACTGGAATACCTGTCTCAATCAACTGCGTTGTCAGATAAAGGTTACGCTCCAAATTTGTCGCATCAACCACATTTAAAATGCTGTCAGCCCTTTGGCTTAACAAATAATCACGAGCCACCTTTTCTTCAGGACTGTAGGGTGACATTGAGTAAATTCCTGGCAAATCTTGGATTTCTAAATCCTTATTCTTTTTGACCAAACCACTCTTTCGCTCAACAGTAACCCCTGGCCAGTTCCCAACACGCTGATTATGTCCTGTTATTAGGTTGAATAAACTGGTTTTACCACTATTAGGATTACCTATTAATGCAATTTCTGTCATTTTTCCTCTCCCTCGTCCAACATGACTACACTAATCATTTGCGCTTCTGACTTGCGTAAGGTTAATTCATATCCTCTCAAACTAATCTCTAGAGGGTCTCCAAAAGGAGCTACTTTACGCAACAAAACACGTGTACGCTTTGTAATTCCCATATCCATAAGACGTCGTTTGGTTTCATTTGCTGAGAAGATATCCGTAACTATGGCAGAACGTCCAACTGGTAGTTCAGAAAGAGGGATTTTTTTCTGGTCCTCCTCTGCAGGAGCCAAATCAATTTTATCCAGAATCGAAGCATCAAAGGCTAAGCGACTACCTTTAACAATAATAATAGCACTGTTCTTGGTCTTAGTTACCACCTCAATAGTTTCACCGGCAGCCAGCCCTAGGTTAGATAAATGCAAAAGACTATCCTTAGGGAGGTTAATGCCAAGAATTCGGTAAGGTGTTTTTAAGGCCGCATCATATATGAACATCTTTCTTTACCTACTTAATTAGTTTTGATATGACATCATTATAGCATATTTATCCATCTTTTCCGTAATATTATCCTAAACAAGAATTATTCTAGAAAAGAAAAAATACAAACAGAAAAAGACTGGAAAGCTTCCAGTCTTCACAGACAATGTTTATATGCTTAATAGATATCTTACAAAACCTTACTCAAGAAATCCTTAGTACGCTCTTCCTTGGTATTGTCGAAAATTTCTCGTGGCGTGCCTTCTTCGACAATAACACCGCCATCCATAAAGATGACACGGTCAGCTACCTCATAGGCAAAGCCCATTTCGTGGGTAACAATTGCCATTGTCATCCCTGATTTAGCGAGGTCTTTCATAACTGCAAGAACTTCACCAACCATTTCTGGGTCAAGGGCTGATGTGGGTTCGTCAAACAAGAGAACGTCTGGATCCATAGCCAAACCACGAGCAATCGCAATACGTTGTTGCTGACCACCTGATAGACTCGTTGGGTAGGTATCTGCCTTATCTTTCAACCCAACCTTTTCTAAAAGCTCCATAGCCTTAGCTTCAGCATCAGCTTTAGAAACACCCTTAGTTTTAATCGGTGACAAAGTGATGTTTTCTTTAACCGTCATATTCGGGAAGAGGTTGAACTGTTGGAAAACCATTCCCATCTTTTCACGCATTTTGAAAATATCGTTGCTCTTGTCTGTAATATCTACACCTTCAAAGGAAATCACCCCTTTTGTAGGCGTTTCAAGTAAGTTCATTGAGCGTAGGAAAGTTGATTTACCAGATCCTGAAGGACCAATGATAACCACTACTTCACCTTTTTTAATATCTAAATCAATCCCTTTGAGAACTTTGTTTTTACCAAAATACTTGTGGAGATTTTTAATCTCAATAATTGTTTCTGCCATTATTTACGTCCCTTCCCAAGTCGTTTTTCCATTTGTTTCAAAAGTGCAGTCATAGCCGTTGTCACAATCAAATAATAGAAGGCTGCGAACAAGAGTGGTGTCAAAGTCAAGTAGGTTGTCGTTGCAACAGTTTGTGCACCATTCCACAACTCCATAACCCCGATAGTTTGCAAGAGTGAACTATCCTTGATAATAGTAACAAACTCGTTACCCAAGGCAGGCAAGATATTTTTAATAGCTTGAGGCAAGACCACATAACGCATGGTATTCCATGGTCGGATACCAAGTGAGTAAGCTGCTTCAATCTGACCTTTAGGAATAGACTCAATACCTGCACGCACACTCTCAGAAATATAAGCACCACTGTTCAAAGAAAGGACGATAATACCTGGAACGATACGTGATAAATCAAGATTCAAAATCCCAAACTGAACAGTTGGAAGATTCATATGGATAAGGTTAAAAGCAATCATAATCTGTACAACCATAGGTGTTCCACGGAAAACCCAAACATAAAGGCTTACTAACCACTCCAATGGTTTGATTCCAGAACGTTTGGCCAAGGATACCAAGACACCAAGGATGGTTCCAAAGAAGACCACGCAGACTGAAATCATAATTGTTACTAAGACACCATAGTTAAAGTAAGACCAAAACTGTGGTAGAAATGAAAAATTCATCAAGATACTCCTTACTAATATTCTTCAATATTATATCAGAAGACTGTATAATAATAAAGTATTTTTCTTATAAATGCGATATTTCGGTATAAAAAAATAATGATTGACATAGCAATCAAAAACTCTACGAAAACTTTTGAAGTGACTCCATTTTTTTTTTTGCAATTAAAACAAGCATAAACCGAAACTCTCGCCCTAAAAAAACACCTGAAACTATTGAGTCCCAGGCATTTTGAATTTTTGGACCCCTATCTGAGGATCCAAATTAATTATTAGTAAAGCAAATCGTAGATTTCCATTGCAATCAAGTCGATGCTATCAAATGAGTATGACTCGCGAGCTTCAACGTCACGCAATATGTACACTGGACCATTTTCAGGATCGTTACTAAATGATACTTCAGCAACAACTACTCCTTCACGTTCAAAATTACGTTTCGAATTACCACCATCAGCCGCCATCATTTCCAGACGGTTAATGATTCTCACCAAATGTGATTCCATGTTATCTCTCCTATAAATTGTGTATTTCCTACTTATTTTATCACACTTACGGGAAAAATGGGGGAATTTTAAATATTTTTCAAGGAATTGTACATAATAGCCTTGATTGAATGCATACGATTCTCAGCTTCTTGGAAGATGATTTCACTGTATTTATGAAATACTTCATCTGTAATTTCTAACTCAGCCAGACAATATTTTTCATAAATTTCTTGTCCGATTTGAGTATTAAGATCATGAAATGCTGGGAGACAATGCATAACGATGACATCTGGATTTTCGACCTTAGCAAGTAAGCCTACGTTAATTTGATAAGGCAATAGTAAATCTATCCTTGATTTAAAATCTACCTCTTCGCCCATAGAAACCCAGACATCAGTATAGAGTATATCCACTCCTTTAACCTCTGAGATATCATCTGAAATGGTTAAGTCAGCCCCATTATTATGTTTCTGAGCTAGCTCTACAATATCAGCCTCTGGCTGAAGTATTTCTGGCGAAATAATCTTAACATTAACGCCCAAGATAGCCGATGTCACCAAGAGAGAATTAGCAATATTGTTACGACCATCTCCAATATAAGCAATGGTCAAGTCCTCTAGACTACCAAAGTGCTCCTTCAAGGTCATGAAATCCGCAATCATCTGAGTTGGATGCCAAGTATCTGTCAAACCGTTCCAAACCGGAACACCAGAGTACTTAGCCAAGTCCTCAACATCCTCTTGTTTAAAACCACGGTATTCGATTCCATCAAACATAGAACCAAGGACCTTGGCCGTATCAACAACCGATTCCTTCTTACCCAGCTGAATGTCTCCAGCACCAAGATAGGTTACATTCATTCCTAGATCCTGACCAGCCACAGTGAAGGCTGAACGGGTTCTTGTCGATGTTTTTTCAAAAATCAATGCAATATTTAAACTATCTAAATATTTATGCGGAATTCTATTTTTCTTTAACTGTTTAAATTTTATAGATAAATCAATCAACTCCTCTAGTTCCTGTTTAGTAAAGTCGATTTCTTTCAAGAAGGATTTAGTTTGTGTCATAGGTATCTCTCTTTCATTTTGAATAATATAAAATATTATATTATATTTATGTATGTTTAACAAGTAATTTTGTATTAAAATTCATTTTTAGCAATCGTGTTTCTCAAGTACCAAAAATAGATGCTTTTTACTTGCAATATAACTACTGCATGCTATAATAGAATCATAGATTTGACCTTTTTTGACCAATATATTTTCAAATAAAGGTCTTTCCCAACTCAGATAGAAAGAGGTACTGATATGCTCTGCCAAAACTGTAACCTTAATGAAGCTAGTATCCATTTGTATACCAACGTAAATGGTAATCAGCAACAAGTTGACCTCTGTCAACATTGTTATAAAATCATAAAATCTGATCCAGAGAACCCCCTTAACCAATTCAATCAAGCAGGAGGTTCCAACTTCTTCGACGATTTCTTCAGTGACCTAAACAACTTCCGTTCTTCTAACGGAGACCTTCCTAATACACCTCCAACACAAGAGGGAGGTAACCGTGGAAACGGTGGTCCAGGCCGTCCTGGAGGACCACGTCAACAATCCCCTCAACAACCTCAAGGCCTTCTCGAAGAATTTGGAATTAATATCACAGATATTGCTCGTCGTGGAGACATTGATCCTGTCATTGGTCGTGACGAAGAAATCATTCGCGTCATCGAAATTCTGAACCGCCGTACCAAGAACAATCCTGTTCTTATCGGTGAACCTGGTGTTGGTAAGACCGCAGTAGTCGAAGGACTTGCCCAAAAAATCGTTGATGGAGATGTGCCACAAAAACTCCAAAGCAAGCAAGTTATCCGTCTTGATGTTGTAAGCCTAGTTCAAGGGACTGGTATCCGCGGCCAGTTCGAAGAACGCATGCAAAAGCTCATGGAGGAAATCCGCCAACGTCAGGATGTTATCCTCTTTATTGATGAAATCCATGAAATTGTAGGAGCTGGTAATACTGGGGACGGCAATATGGATGCTGGAAACATCTTAAAACCTGCACTTGCCCGTGGAGAGCTTCAACTTGTTGGAGCAACAACACTCAACGAATACCGTATCATTGAGAAAGATGCGGCACTCGAACGTCGTATGCAACCTGTTAAGGTAGATGAGCCAACAGTTGAGGAAACAATCACAATTTTGCGTGGTATCCAGCCTAAATATCAAGACTACCACCATGTCAAATACACTGATGAAGCCATTACTGCAGCTGCAGAATTATCCAACCGCTACATTCAGGACCGTTTCTTGCCAGACAAGGCCATCGACCTTCTCGATGAATCTGGCTCTAAGATGAATTTAACCCTCAACTTTATCGATCCTAAGGACCTCGATAAACGTTTGATTGAAGCTGAGAATCTTAAAGCTCAGGCTACTCGTGACGAAGACTTTGAAAAAGCTGCTTATTTCCGTGACCAAATTGCTAAATACAAGGAAATGCAACAGCAAACCATCAAAGACCAAGATATGCCTATCATTACTGAAAAACATATCGAAGCCATTGTCGAGCAAAAAACCAATATTCCTATCGGTGATTTAAAAGAAAAAGAACAATCTCAACTTCTCAACCTCGCCGATGACCTTAAGGCGCATGTTATTGGCCAAGATGCCGCAGTTGATAAGATTGCCAAAGCTATCCGCCGTAATCGTGTTGGACTTGGTGCACCAAACCGCCCAATTGGTAGCTTCCTATTTGTAGGCCCTACAGGAGTCGGTAAAACTGAGCTCTCTAAACAGTTAGCCATCGAGCTCTTTGGTTCATCTGATAGTATGATTCGTTTTGACATGTCAGAATACATGGAAAAACACGCTGTTGCTAAATTGGTCGGTGCTCCTCCAGGCTATGTTGGTTACGACGAAGCTGGGCAATTAACCGAAAAGGTCCGCCGTAACCCTTATTCACTCATTCTCCTTGATGAGGTTGAAAAAGCTCACCCAGATGTGCTTCACATGTTCCTTCAGGTACTTGACGATGGTCGTCTGACTGATGGTCAAGGGAGAACTGTAAGTTTCAAAGATACCATCATCATCATGACTTCAAATGCTGGTACTGGTAAAGTGGAAGCAAGTGTAGGTTTTGGAGCTGCTCGTGAGAATCGTACCAATTCTGTTATCAACCACCTTGGAGATTTCTTCAGTCCTGAATTCATGAACCGTTTTGACGGTATTATCGAGTTCTCTGCCCTAAGCAAGGAAAATCTCCTTACTATCGTGGACCTTATGCTTGATGGCGTCAACCAACGCTTGGCAAACAACGGTATCCACCTCAGTGTGACTGATAAAGTTAAGGAAAAACTGGTTGACCTTGGTTATGATCCTAAGATGGGTGCTCGACCATTGCGTCGTACAATCCAAGACCACATCGAAGATGCCATTACAGACTTCTACCTTAAAAATCCAAATGAAAAAGATTTCAAGGCTGTAATGACTTCAAAGGGACACATCACCATTAAATCTGCTAAAAAAACTGAAAAAACTTCTCAGAAAACTGAAGCATTAAAAGAAGTCAACTAAGGAAAGAAACCAAGTCGAATGACTTGGTTTTTTATACTTTTACATTTTCTCTTTGTAAAATTATCCCTAATTCTGCCTAAATCAATAGGAAAATGAGGAGTTTTTTAGTATAATGTAGGAAAATAAACCTAAGGAGCAACTCATGAATCCAACATTTGGTGACAAGGTTGAGGAAGCTCATTATCAAACACGTTACGGTGTTTATGCTGTAATTCCTAACCAAGACAAGACAAAGATCATTTTAGTGCAGGCTCCTAATGAAGCTTGGTTTCTCCCAGGCGGAGAAATCGAAGCAGGTGAGAATCACTTTAGTGCCTTAAAACGCGAGTTAATTGAAGAAATTGGGTACACAGCCACTTTAGGTCAGTACTATGGACAAGCTGACGAATACTTTTATTCAAGCCATCGTGACACATACTACTACAATCCAGCCTACATTTATGAAGTTGTAGATTTTTCAGAGATTGGAAAGCCCCTTGAAGATTTCAACAACCTGGCATGGTTTCCAATTGATGAAGCAATTGCCAAGCTAAAACGTGGTAGCCATAAATGGGGAATCGAACAATGGAAAGAAAGCAATACACTAATTGCCAAATCCTAGGAGGAAACTATGAAACTCATTAATACAACCTGGACCCATCAAGAACTAGTAAACAATCAACTCAATAATACAGATGCCTTTCTTGTAGAGACATACTCTGCTGGAAATACAGATGTTGTCTTTACACAAGCACCGAAACATTACGAACTTCTAATCTCAAATAAACACCGTGCTGTTAAGGACAACGAATTAGAAGTTATCCGTGAATTCTTCCTCAAACGAAAAATTGACAAAGACATCGTTTTGATGGACAAACTAAGAACAGTACACACAGATAAATTAATTGAGATCTCATTCCCAACAACTGTATAAATTCAAAAAGAAGCCGTCGCCAACCGCCACAGCTTCTTTTTTATAAGACTTTAGAAGCTTGGTCCAAGACTTCCATAACCTGGCGGCTATGCTTCAACTGCTTGACAACACTTTCAAAATCCATTGTCGCAATCATTTTTTCAAAAGCTACAAATTTATCATACATACGATGGTTTGGGTTATTAAGATTAGTCACAATCTCTTCTTGACCATTAAGAGTAAGACCAATTTCAGGAAGGGTGTTGGTTACACCAAAAATGGTAATAGCTCCCTTATCACCTTGAATAGTTGAGCGAATTTCAGCACTACAGTCCTTTGCTCCAATGGCAGCAGCCTTAAAGTTACAATAGTCCAAAACTAAAATTCCTGAAGTATCTACTCCTCGCTCTACATTCGGTAGATATTCCACACGATTAGGATTTCCAAAAAGACCAACAAGAAGGTGAATATTATAGATATTAAGATCTCTAAGCGGCTCCACCACCCATTTCAGGATTGAAGGCAGGAGCAATCTCTCCTTGCTTAAAGGCATCGTAACGTGACGAATATTGGGAATAATTGATGTTGACAATTTTGATATCACCAATTTCAGATAAGGAGTCCTTGATAACTTTAAAATTTTCCAAATATTGATTTATTATTGCTTCTATCAAGAGAAGCTCTTTTTCTTGAGCAAGCTTAATCAGTTCTTCGAACTCTTCCAAATGCAGGGTAAAAGGTTTCTCACAGATGACATGCTTGCCAGCCAGAAGTGCTTGCTTGGCATAATCATAGTGAGTATGATTAGGTGTTCCAACATAAATGGTGTCAACATCTGGATTGGACAAGATGGCTTCATAATCACTTGTCGCCTGAGTTAGACCATATTGTTTGGCTAAAGTTTCAGCCTTATCAAGGATCGTGGTGTCGACATTATAGCCTTCAGCTCAATGTTCTCAATAGTCGTTTAACACAGGAAGGACCTCTGTAACAATCATTCCTGTACCTAATAGTGCCAGTTTCATTAAACTACCTCCTTCTTTCTCTAAACGCTTTTATACATGGAGTAATTCCATAAACACAACTATAATGAAAGAGGACTCCCATAGAAGCCCTCCGAGACTTAGTTACGTCCAAGCAGTTTCTTAACTCCTTGAATGGCTTTATATTTTAGCGGTTGTGGATAATAACGGAAAGTTCCCATCTTACGAACGATATAACCATTAAAGTTTTGTTTAAATCGCAAAACCCCATCAGAACCATCAAAGATGCCCATGATACCAAGGAAATTATAGAAACCAATACCACGTTTAATAGCCTGTGTCATCACATACTCCTGCAAGAGTGCAGGTGCATAAAACTTATTAAATTCAGGGTAAGAGCCACTGAAAAGATAGACTGCCTCTTGAGGTGTGTAAACGAAAAGACTTCCGGCTAGAACAATGTCTTCCTGACCATACTTGTCAATAAAGGCAGTTGCTTCGCCCTTGCGAACATCAAAAGTCTCAAACTGACTTGATAGCTCCCTCAACTGGTTTTGTTTTTTCTCAGATTTTGGATTGGCATCTAAATCAGCTTGCAATTTGACAATTCTAGCTCTCAACTTTGCCTGATCACTCTCTAAATGATCAAAGTAATCTTGAAAATTCAGGGTAGCTACCATAAAATCAGCATTATCACCAAAAGCATCATAAAAATCTTGGTAATAATCTAAAGATTTGTCACTATACTCACGACGATCAGAGGTCGCTGAAGTGATTTCCTTAAAAATAGATAACTCATCGCGTTTCAATTTCTTCAGTTTAATACCGAATGTTTTGGCTTTTTTTACAAGAGGTTTCCCTTTTTTACTGAATGACTTGATGAGATCTTTTTCTTCAATCCCAGACAATTCTTTAACATAGTGCCAATCGGGCTCACCACCAGGATACCCTGTCTGCAAACCATCAAAACTATAACCTAAGTCAGTCAATTGACTAATCAATTGCTTCTGCTCACTACTTATTGGTTCACCATTACTATCAAAGGTTTGATAAGTATCATAAGGTTTGATTAACAGTTCAAGAGCACCATTTGCCTTAGCATAGTCCTTCAAACATTGGTAAAAGTCACTTAGATGAGCCACACTTGAGTGAATTGGTCCACAATTCACCTCCATACGAAGCCCACCAGTCATAGGCATACTATAGACAATCGCTGAAACTTCTATTTGGTTACCTTCTTTCCAGGCAACATAGCTAATGCTAAATCCACGTTTCTCAAGAAGCTTAGCCATTTCTTCAGTTTGCATAAAAGAACGCTCAGAAACCTGTTGAGCATGTGTATTAAATTCTTCTTTAGTTACTTGAATAAAGCTCATTTTTTTCCTTCCTAAAATGGATACAGTAAATTACTAGTGAGATAAACAGCAAGAGGACAAGTATTGCCTCAAACGGTAGTCGGATTGGACGACAATTAAGTAACAAATTCCTACTGACAGCATAAATAACGGAGAGTGGGGTCGTTCTAATTAGTGGCGCTAAAATCCTTGTCCTTGTGGGTAATTTCATCTGAACATAAGCATAATTGACCAAAGCTGATGGGATAAAAGGAATAGAGAATGCTAGGAAAATACCAATAAAGCGATGTTTAAAAGGCTCATCATAGTTTAGGAGTTTCTCCATACGTTTAGACTTATCAAGTCTTCTTAAAATTTAAAATCTAGCCAAATTATCAAAAGTATTACCTATAATATTCAAGGAAATTGAAAGCAAAGGGGCATAACGTAGCCCAACAAAAATACAAAAAATAGAACTTGAAACTCCAAAAATAGCTAATGACAGAATCATGAGACTAATAAGAACAAGTGTATTTAAAAAATTTGCCTGCTTAAAAACCTCTTTTAAAAAGGTTTAATCATGGTTAGCATTTCTCTATTTCTTGATTTTGGGGATAAAGTTATTTAAAAGAGGCCATAAGATTACCAGAATGAAACCTGCTATCCCTATAAAAAATACCCTTTTTAGTCATTACATTTTCACAAATTTAATCACTCCTTTTATTATAACAAAAAAAATACCTTCATTGATTTAGAAAGGCATCTTTTACTGTGATTACTTGTTAATCAAATTTTCTTGAGACTTGTTTCCCAAGGTACCATTTTTAAAGTTAAGAGTAAGGCTACCTGTTTTCCCTTTCTTAGTTACAAGGTTAGATGACCAAAGTGCTTGTGTCATTGTCGCATCAGAAGAAACAGCGATAGAATAAACATCTGGTACCCCAAGTGTTTTGATCGCATTATCATAGCTAGTTCCATTTTTAAGATCTTCATACATTTTCAAAGTGATTTTAGAATCCCGAACGTAAGAAAAAGTTGAAATTGACTTAACAACGGTACTATTGTTAAAAAGTTTTGCTGTAACAACAACATTATCATACTGCCAATTATAGACATCAAGCGTGGCGTCTCCTGCTTGCTCATGACTAGTTGATGTTGGCTCACCAAACCACCCCTTCAAACTATCAAGATTTGATCCCCCAGAAAACTCCTGAGAAGCATTTGCCATGGTAATCTTATCAAAGTTCTGACGAACATTTCCATGCTTAACAGTTAAAATCTTTGATGCTTCATTATCCAAAGAACCTTTCGTCTCAGACTTAGATGAAGAATTTCCGCAAGCAGCTAAGGAAACAAGTGAGACACCTAAAACGGTCAAAGAGAAAAATTTTTTCATAATAAGTTCCTATACACAAATAAAAGGCTGACGCCTCAAGTTTTTATGGAGCCGGTGGGAGTCGAACCCACGTCCAAGCATCTGCCAACATATTCGTCTACGACCATAGGTTATGTCTTTCATTTAACAGATAGGCGACACATAACTCAAGCCTTCTATATGCGAGCCTATAAATCTCTTTTCGACCAGCTAGGCAATGATCGAACGTAGCTTATAAATCAATAAAACCTCTAAACAAACATAAGCAATCTGCTAGAAGTCACGCGAGCAGGTGTTTAGGCTGCTACAGCGTAAGAATTAGTATTTTTTGCAGTTATATTTAACTGAGCGTTAACGTCGCCACACGAGTCGCAGAATATGCCTCATAATGCCTGTCGAATCCGTAACGGCCCCAATATGAGATACTGATTATTATAGCAAAATTTTTAATAAATAGCAAAAAATTTCCAAGATATACACAAAAGTATAGACTATGTACGATTTATTAACATCTAGCTTTCTACCCAATTTACAGAAATAGATAATTCGGTTATTATTACAAATTACTATTCATTGATTTTTTCCCTAAACTCTAAAGATACTATATATCAGTTACCTTTTCTAACATTCCCTGAATTTAAAGAGCACTCTTGATAAATTTAACAACTAAAAAACGCTGAAAGCACTACGCTCTCAACGTTTCCACTTTGCACCCTAAGGGAATCGAACCCCTATCTCAAGAACCGGAATCTTACGTGATATCCATTACACTAAGGGTGCTAACAGTATACTATTATAGCATACTATATAATATAAAAAAAGACATGGAAACATGTCTTTTTTTATATTATAATTCGATATCTCCGAAAAGATCCGCCATTGAGAATCCAGATTGAGTTTCTGGAAGTTCGTAGTCACGTTTTTCTTGACGTTTTGGACGACGTGGACGTGATTGACGCTTTTCGTTGTTTTCGCCTTCAGCGTTAGCTGGACGTTCTTCAAGAGCTTTGATAGAAAGTGATACACGTTCTGCATCAGCGTTTACTTCAAGAACTTTAACAGTAACGTCTTGACCTACTGAAAGAACATCTTTCGGATTTTCAACACGTTTGTGTGAAATTTGTGAGATGTGAACAAGTCCATCGATTCCTGGTAATACTTCAACGAAAGCACCAAAGTCAGTCAAACGCTTAACTTTACCTTCGATTACATCACCAGCAGCAAGCTTTTGTTCAACGCCATCCCATGGTCCAGGGGTTGTTGCTTTAAGTGAGAGTGATACACGTCCTGCTTCTTCGTCGATAGCAAGAACTTTAACTTCAACTTCATCACCAACAGATACAACTGATTTAGGTGAAACGTTACGTTCGTGAGACAATTCAGTCACGTGAACAAGTCCGTCTACACCACCAAGATCAATGAAAGCACCGAAGCTTGTCAAACGAGCAACTTTACCAGTTACTACTGAACCAACTTCAAGTTTAGAGAAGACTTCTTTACGAGCTTCCTTAGCTTCTGCTTCAACAACTTCACGACGTGAAAGGATGAAACGGTTTTCAGATGGGTCAACTTCTTTAATTTTAGCGTCAAATTCTTGACTTACGAATTGCTCAGTGTTACGAACAAAACGAGTATCAATCATTGAGGCTGGAATAAATCCGCGGAGTCCTTCAAATTCAACTGAAAGTCCACCTTTAACAGCACGTGTTCCTTTAACAGTAACAACTTCTTCTTCACGACCAACAAGTTTATCCCAAGCTTTGCGAGCCTCCAAGCGTTTTTTAGATACAAGGTAAGTTACAGTATCAGTATCTTTACCAACAACTTGACGAAGAACAAGCACCTCAAGTGTTCCACCAACTTTAACAAGGTCGGCAACGTTTGCGTCACGGTCGTTTGTCAATTCACGACGTGTCAAAACACCTTCGATACCTGTTCCTTCGATAACAACATTTGCTTGATCATTATCTACTGAGATAACTTCAGCTGTTACAACGTCACCTGTGCTAACTTCGCTAACACTATTTAGCAATTCTTCAAATTCGTTCATTCTAAAAAAATCCTCCAACAAGAGCCAGCCAATTCTGACCCTTGATAACAATATATTTTTCAAGGTACCCGCAAAGACAATTATTAACATAGACGGTGCCAATGCACCCGATACCATTGACTGGGGTAGCTGGATTCGAACCAACGCATGAGGGAGTCAAAGTCCCTTGCCTTACCGCTTGGCTATACCCCAATAGCAAAATGCTATAAAAAAACATCTAAGCACTCGATATCGAATATTCCGATTCAGTTTCTTAGACATGGAGAGAGAGGGATTCGAACCCCCGAACCCGAAGGAGCGGATTTACAGTCCGCCGCGTTTAGCCTCTTCGCTATCTCTCCTTAAGAACAAAAAATAGTATAACACAGTTTCTTGTTCAAAGCAAGCCCTTACTTTGGATTTTAATGATTAAGATTGTAGACTTCGATAATGGCAGCTATTGCATCATCCATTTTCTTGTGGAAACCTGCTACATTTTCTTTATCAACAACGGCAAACTTTCCATCAATTTCTACAATTTGTCCGATGACTTTCTTTCCAACAAGAAGCTTAAAACCTTCAATGGTTGCTTTGTTTACAATGACTTTGGCATCTTTGATTTGGATTTCAATTTTTTTGTCTTTTTTACTCATAGATCTATACCCGATACCTAAATCGAGCTATCCTTTCTTAGTGTATGTCCTTAATTTTACCGAAAAAGAGAAAAGCTTGCAAGGGCAAGCTTTAAAATAATCATTTATTTACTTGGAATTAGTCAACTTTGACAATCCATCCTTCTGGGGCCTCAACGTCACCAAATTGGATACCTGTCAACTCATCATAAAGTTTACGTGTTACAGGTCCGACTTCTGTTTCTGAATAGAAGACATGGAAGTCATCACCGTGTTGTACACCACCAATTGGTGTGATAACAGCAGCTGTACCACAGGCACCGGCTTCGACAAATTTATCCAACTCGGCAATCTTAACATCACCTTGAATAGTTTTCATACCAAAACGATTTTCAGCCAGGTAAAGCAATGAGAATTTCGTAATTGATGGCAAGATAGATGGGCTAAGCGGAGTAATGAACTCATTATCTGCTGTAATCCCAAAGAAGTTTGCAGAACCGACTTCTTCAATCTTAGTGTGGGTTGCTGGGTCAAGGTAGATAACATCAGAGAAATTAGAATCATGGGCAATTTTCCCTGGCAACATACTTGCCGCGTAGTTACCACCAACCTTAGCAGCACCTGTACCATGTGGTGCAGCACGGTCATATTCGTCCTGGATAAGGAAATTCGTTGGAGCCAATCCGCCTTTGAAGTAGCTCCCTACTGGCATAGCAAAAATTGTAAAGATATACTCATCTGCCGGGTGAACACCAATAATGTCTCCAACCCCAATCAAGAGTGGACGAAGATAAAGTGTTGCGCCAGTACCATATGGTGGGACGTATTCTTCATTAGCACGGACTACTTTTTTACAAGCCTCTACAAATTTTTCCACTGGAACTTGTGGCATCAAAAGACGATCAGCAGTATGTTGTAGACGTTTGGCATTTTCATCTGGACGGAACAATTGAATAGAGCCATCTTTAGTGCGGTAAGCTTTGAGACCTTCAAAAGCTTCTTGACCATAGTGAAGGGATGGAGACGATTCTGAAATGTGCAAGGTTGCATCCTCAGTCAATTGCCCCTCATCCCATTTACCATCTTTGTAATATGAAATATAACGGAATGGAAGTTTACGGTAATTAAATCCTAAATTTTCCCAGTCTAAATCAACTGTCATGTGTATGTCCTCTTTTCTGTTACTAAGTGATTTCTAGTATAGTCCTTTTCATTGAAAATTTCAAGGTTATGTTGCAAAATTCTGACAATTCTTTTATAAGAGTTATTTTGTCAGCCAAAGAAAAAACTCTGCCCTCTAGTAAGGGAACAAAGCTTTCTTAACTCTATTTTTTAAGAATTTTGGCTGAGAAGACTTCCTTATCTGCTAGTCCTTCAATGAAACTTCCGTTGCTAGTACGCTCTGAGAGATTAAGAAGTGATAAATCAACCTCTGCAGTTTCACCTGTCGTAGCTATTACAAATAAGGTCTGAGGAGTCTCTTCTACTGGTATTGCTAGAAGATCTATATCAGTTCCAGCATTTTCTGTAAAGACTGGGCCAGCTGTGAAGACACGGTGAGGCTTAGTCTTAAGCTCACGAAGAACCTGGAGACCTCGACCAGCTCGCTTAGCCAGTGGAATATCGGACGTCGCCACACGTTTGAGACTAGCTCGTTGTGTGAGTAAGTAGAAACTTTGCGTATTTGCCATAAAAACGGCCTGAACCTTGTCGTCATCCTTAAGATTGATTGCCTTAACACCTGCTGCCTTAGCACCAACCACTGGAACTTCATCCGCATTGAAACGAAGGGCATATCCTTTTTGAGTGATAATCATGATATCATCCAATTGAATTGGAGTTACTGTGACGATCACATCACTTTCATCCTTGAGTTTACCATATTTAACTGACTTAGACTTGTAGGTACGCCATGGCGTAAATTCCTTACGTTCGAAACGTTTAATTTGACCAAGCTTAGTGGTTGCCAGGTAAGTACCAGTTTCAAACTCATCCAGGATTTCTGCATAAAGCACTTCTTCATCTTTCGAAAAATTAGTTATAGTTTGTGACAAATGCTCTCCTATATCCTTCCAACGAATATCTGGTAACTCATGTATTGGACGATAAATTACATTGGCCTGATTGGTAAAAATCAATAGATGCTGTGTCGTCTTAGCCTGCTGAACCAGAATCAAATCATCATCATCACGTTTTCCAACTTCTTCAATCATCGAAGCATTGAAAGATCGTGGGCTAGTACGTTTGACATAACCACCACGAGTGATGCTGACATAGGTTTCTTCTTCAACAATCAGACTTGCGGTATCAATTTCAATAGTCTTGGTTTCTGCTTGTAACTCTGAACGACGCTCATTTCCAAATTTCTTCTTAATATCACGAAGTTCACGTTTCATGACATTAAACATGGTACGCTCATCACCAATGATGGCAGCCAAGGTCGCAATCTGTTCACGTAAATTGGCTTCCTCATTTTGGAGAGTGACGATATCCGTATTTGTTAAACGATAAAGTTGCAAGGTCACGATAGCTTCGGCTTGTTCTTCTGAAAAATCATAGCTGACTTTAAGATTTTCCTTGGCATCAGCCTTATTTTCAGAAGCTCTGATGAGGGAAATAACCTCATCCAAAATTGAGATAACACGAATCAACCCTTCAACAATATGAAGGCGTTTTTCAGCCTTTTCCTTATCAAATTTTGAACGAGCAACGATAATATCGCGACGGTGAGCAATGTAGCTAGACAAAATCTTTTGTAAGCCTACTTGACGTGGGGTGAAATGATCAATAGCCACCATATTGAAATTGTAGTTGACCTGCAGATCCGTATATTTCAAAAGGTAGTTAAGAATGGTTTGGCTATCAGCATCCTTCTTAAGTTCGATAGCAATACGCAAGCCTGAACGGTCAGACTCATCACGAACTTCTGCAATGCCTGGAACCTTATTATTGACTCGAATATCATCGATTTTTTTAACAAGAACTGCCTTATTAACATCGTAAGGAATCTCAGTAACAATAATCTGTTCCTTGCCACCTTTGAGTTGTTCAATTTCAGTACGCGAACGCACGACTACTCGGCCCTTACCAGATTCGTAAGCCTTACGAATCTCATCTTTCCCCTGAATAATAGCACCTGTTGGGAAATCTGGTCCAGGCAAGAATTCCATCAACTTATCCAGTTTAGCAGTTGGGTGGTCAATCATATAAACAACGGCATCGATGACTTCTGCCAGATTATGTGGTGGAATGTCTGTAGCATAACCAGCAGAAATCCCTGTCGCACCATTGACCAAAAGGTTTGGAAAGGCTGCAGGTAAAACGGTTGGTTCCTTCTCTGTATCATCAAAGTTCCAAGCCCAAGGAACAGTGTTTTTATCGATATCTTGAAGAAGGTACCCAGCAATCTCTGACAAGCGTGCCTCGGTATAACGCATAGCCGCTGGTGGATCACCGTCCATAGAACCATTGTTACCGTGCATCTCAACTAGGATTTCACGATTCTTCCAGTCCTGGGACATACGCACCATGGCATCGTAAATAGAGCTATCACCATGTGGGTGGAAATTACCCATGATGTTACCAACAGACTTAGCCGATTTACGATAGCCTTTGTCATAGGTATTGCCATCCTTATTCATGGAATAAAGAATACGACGTTGAACGGGTTTCAGACCGTCACGAATGTCAGGAAGCGCACGCTCCTGAATGATGTATTTGGAGTAGCGTCCAAAACGCTCTCCCATGATGTCCTCAAGGGACATGTTTTGAATGTTAGACATAAGATACATAGGGACGATTCGGCTTGCCGAAAATCTCTGTAGAAAAATAGGAAACCGATGCAAGCTTCGATGAGGCCAAAGCGATTTATCTTCTTTTCCTAAGAAATTAGTCCCGTGTTCGGTTACATTCAGTAACCAAACGACCCTTTCTGTAAAGTTTAAAATACGTTGTTAAATGGTGGGGAAGGAATTTTCACACAGTATTTAGGGCGTGTTCAACTCCTTTCAAAGAATGTTGAGTAGTTTTCTATAGAAAAAGGAATTTAGTTACTGCAAGTAACCGAACAATCCTTTCTGTAGTTTAAAGTGTTTAAAATAGATTATTAAATCAGTGATTAGAGAGTTCCTCCTCAGCATAAGCCGTCATCTCTCATCCTCTTTATGATTGTAGGCAAACCCCATCTTTTTAGCCAATCATACTTCCCTGTAAAATCATCATGAGAAGCCTTACCTCTAAAAAAAACTTTTAGGGTCTCCAAATTTAGATTCAATTACCTTAAGTATGCATAGACGAAATACTATCGGTCTATACAATCCTAAAAATCTAATTTTTCGACGATTCATGATGATTACAAGAAAAATTGAGGACAAAAAACTAATAAAAGAAAACCTAAGTATAGATCCATTCTTCACCCTCCTTAAAACACTGTCGTTTCTTCCAAGGTAAATTTAACATTATCCTCAATCCATTGACGGCGAGGAGCTGCCTTATCTCCCATTAGCACTGAGACGCGGCGTTCGGCACGTGCTAAATCGTCAATAGTCACTCGGATAAGCGTTCTGGTCTCTGGATTCATGGTTGTTTCCCAAAGCTGGTCAGCATTCATTTCACCAAGCCCTTTGTAACGTTGGAGAAGCGCACCTCTACCAAACTTTTGACGAAGTTCTTCAAGTTCCCCATCGGTCCAAGCATATTCGACAACTTCCTTCTTGCCTTTACCTTTAGACATCTTATAAAGAGGGGGCAAAGCAATATAAACGTGCCCTGTTTCAACCAGTGGACGCATATAACGATAGAAGAAAGTAAGCAACAAGGTCTGGATGTGAGCTCCATCGGTATCAGCATCGGTCATGATGATAATCTTGTCATAGTTGATATCATCAAGGTTAAAATCAGCTCCAACACCTGCACCAATAGTGTAAATCATGGTATTGATTTCTTCATTTTTGAGAATATCTGCCATCTTGGCTTTCTCTGTATTTAGGACCTTACCTCGTAAGGGCAGAATCGCCTGGAATTTACGATCACGGCCTTGTTTAGCTGATCCACCAGCAGAGTCCCCTTCGACCAGATACAGCTCATTTTTCTTGGCATTTTTAGACTGGGCTGGCGTCAGTTTCCCTGACAAGAGTCCCTTGTCTTTTTTATTTTTCTTTCCATTTCGGCTAGCATCACGAGCTTTTCTGGCAGCTTCACGGGCATCACGGGCCTTGATAGCCTTACGCACCAAGTTAGAAGCCAGATCTCCATTTTCCATAAGAAAATAAGTCAGATACTCTGAAACAATACCATCAACAATAGGGCGAGCAAGTGGTGACCCCAACTTATCCTTGGTTTGCCCCTCAAACTGAAGGTGCTCTTCAGGAACTAAGAGCGAGATAACCGCTGACAAGCCTTCACGGTAATCCGATCCTTCAAGGTTCTTATCCTTTTCTTTGAGTAAACCAGTCTTTCGTGCATAATCGTTAAAGGCCTTGGTAATAGCAGATTTGAAGCCCGTCTCGTGAGTACCTCCGTCCTTAGTTCGGACATTATTAACAAAGGAAAGGATATTATCAGAGTAACCATCATTGTACTGAAGGGCTAATTCCAAGTGAAAATCTTGCTGATCTCCATCAAAATAGATGACTGGCGTCAGCGTTTCCTTGTCTTCATTCAAGTAAGACACAAAGTCTTGGACTCCATTTTCATAATGGAATTCTTCGCGTACTTCTTCTTCACCACGCAAGTCTGTCAATGTCATGGTAACATTCTTAAGAAGGAAGGCTGATTCTTTGAGACGCTCTGAGATAGCATTAAATTTGAAGTCTATCGTTGAAAAGATGCTAGCATCAGGCATGAAGGTTACTTTTGTCCCTGTCTTAGACTTGGGTGCCTTGCCAATCTTTTCGAGCCCTGTAACAGGGTGACCACCATTTTCAAAACGCTGGCGATAAACACTACCATCACGGGTAATCTCTACCTCAAGCCAGCTAGAAAGTGCATTTACAACTGATGATCCTACACCGTGAAGACCACCAGAAGTCTTATAACCACCTTGTCCAAATTTACCACCTGCGTGGAGGACTGTGAAAATAACTTCTACCGTTGGTTTACCCATGGCATGCATACCTGTCGGCATCCCACGTCCAGAGTCAGAAACGGAAACGGAACCATCCTTATTTAAGGTGACAGCAATGACATCACCAAAGCCTGAGAGAGCTTCATCGACCGCATTGTCGACAATCTCCCAAACCAGGTGATGAAGACCTGTCCCATCTGTTGAGCCAATGTACATCCCTGGTCGTTTGCGAACAGCATCTAACCCTTCCAGTACCTGAATGGCATCATCATTATAATTATTTACATTTATTTCTTTTTTAGCCAAGAGTGACCTCCAAAATTTTCATCCTTATTATTTTATAAGTTTTCAAAAGAATTTGCAAAGGAAATTGAGAAAGCTCATAAGATATCTTTATGCTGACTAGCTTTGTCAATTACTAGGCTGTATGCTATAATTATCTCATGAAAATCTTATTGTTAATCCTTATCGCCTACTTGCTAGGTTCCATTCAGACTGGTCTCTGGATTGGAAAAGTTTTCTTTCATACTAATCTTCGAGAGCATGGATCTGGAAATACTGGAACAACCAATACCTTCCGTGTTCTTGGTAAGACTGCTGGCACAATCACTTTCTTAGTGGATATGCTTAAAGGAACTTTAGCAGTGCTCTTACCTATTTGGCTGGGTGTCACGGAAGTGTCACCCCTAATCATTGGTTTCTTTGCAATTATCGGGCATGTTTTTCCATTCTTTACGGGATTTAAGGGTGGAAAAGCCGTTGCGACAAGTGCTGGGGTGCTTCTTGGTTTTGCTCCCCTCTACTTTGTCTTCCTACTCCTGGTCTTTGCTTTAACGCTCTATTTAACCAGCATGATTTCATTTTCAAGTGTCACTACTGCAGTTGTTGGACTGATCACCTTGGCTACTTTTCCAGCCATTCACTTCTTGCTAGATAGCTATGACCCAATCTTTAGTGCTGTTCTTATCATCATGGCTTTAGTGATTATTTTCCGTCATACTGAAAATATAGCTCGTATCCGTAACCATCGAGAAAACCTGGTACCCTTTGGACTTAATTTAACTAAACAAAATCCAAATAAATAATTAATTACTATTGACCACTAGCCAAGCTAGTGGTTTTCTTGTTCTGCTAACCAACTGACGGCCTCAAAACAAATAATAAAGATCCAAAGTCTCTACCTCGGATCTTTTTAGGCTTAAGCTTTAAAGCTGACACCATTTTCTTTTAATTTTTTAACTGTCGCAGGTCCTACCCCCTTGAGCGCTAGGACTTCTTCTTCAGTCACAGTAGCAAAAGCCGCTACTGACGTCAAACCTTCATTGTAGAGGGTCTCTACAAGGTTCGAACGAAGACCGTCAACTTCTGGAAGTTCTGCAAAGGATTCAAGACTAAGATCTGTAGTTACCACTTCTTCCTTAGCAACTGTCTTAGATTCAGCAAGAGGTTGTGGTGCTACTGGTGGCACCGGTGGAACAGGGGCTTTAAGATTATTGAAAAGTCCTTGTTTTTTCAAACGGTGTTTAAAAGCTTTCTTTTTATTTTTTACTTTAGCCATGTCTAGTTTTCTCCTATTTTGACAAACGACTTTTTCTTATAAAGCACGGTTGTCATTTTTTTCATTCTCTATTAATAGTGACGTTCTCCGAACAGGCCATCTGGCATATCATGGAAACCTTTACCCGCACGATAATTGGTAAACTTACCAATTAGGAAATTGTAGGCATCTAATTTAGCCTCATAACGGAAACTTGCATCACGTGCACGCTCATCGCCATCTTCTTCCCAGATTTTCTTGCTAGCAGCCAAAGCCGTCTCGTTTACTTTAACTTGGGTAACAACCCATTCCTCAAAGTCTTTTAGAAATTCTTGTTCGTAGGTCATGTTTTCCTCTTCATTTTAAAAACCAGCTTAATGCTGGCTTCATTTTCTACTAATAGTGTGTAGAGCTAATAGCCTTACAATTTCTTATTATAACAAATAATTAGAAATTTGACTAGGTTCTAAATTCTTGATATAAGGCTTTAATGTCATTTGGACGTGTTCGACAGCAACCACCCAAAATTTTCACGCCAAAATGAGCATGCCAATATTTGCTATGTTCAACTAGGGTTAAAGCGTCTTTATCTTTGGATTTCCAAGTCTGACTGTCGCCATCATAAACTTCACCTGAATTGGGATAAGTAATGAGCGCCTTGCCAGTATTCTTAAGAAAACTTAGAGCCTGGTTATACAGAAGAGGTGAACTACAGTTGATGCCTACAGCCAAGATTTGATTTGACTGAGAAACAAGCTTGGCCATTTCAGCTAGAGAATTCCCATCACTGATAGCATCTGGAATCTGGACTGTAAAACTCATATAAGCTTCTGCTTCTGGAAACTCTTCAGCTAGAAGTTCAATCAAGGCTTGTGTTTCTAAACGATTTGGAATGGTTTCCAAAGCCAACAAATCTACACCTTGATCTAGGAGAATTTGAATCCTAGGGCGATGAAAATCTTTAAGCTCATTGATAGTAATTTCACCATAATCACCACTATACTCAGAACCATTAGCCAAATAAGCCGCGTACGGACCAACATCTCCAGAAATCAAAGGATATGGTCGTTTTGCTTTCTCAGTCTCATTTAATGCTCCCCATACCTTATCACGTGCAGCCTTTGCTAACCGGACCGTTAGGGCAATAATCTGCTCCGCTGCTTTCTCGGTAAGTCCTGCCTCTACCAATCCAGGTAAGGTCGCCTGATAAGATGACGTGGTAATTAAGTCAGCCCCAGCAGCTACATAAGTTTCGTGAAGTTCTTGAATAACTTCTGACTTCTCAAGAAGGTACTTAGCTGACCAGAGCTTACCTGAAATATCATACCCCAGCGCTTCCATCTCTGTTCCTAGAGCCCCATGAAGAATGAGGGGATAATTATTTTCCAAATAATCTTTAAATGTTGCCATAAAACTCCTCCTTACCATTTGTTAAAGTAAAGGTAGTGATAAAGGTAACAGAAAATCATGAAAGGAATACCAAAATAGAGTCCCGCACGTTGTGAACTATCCCAAGCAATCCCAAGCACAGAAATAGCCAACAGAACAATTGTGATATAAGGGAGGATTGGATTAAACGGTGTCTTATAGTCCAGTTCGTCTTCGGAATGTTCTAGCTTCCACTGTTTTCGGAAATTAATCTGTGCCATAGGAATAGAAAGCCAAACAACAACAACTGCAAAACCAGCAATTGATACTAGAGCTAGATAAACCGTATCCGCTGCATAGATACTTGAGAAGAGCGATAAAACTGCCCCAGCCATGGAAATCAAAAGGGCTGTCATTGGAACACCATGCTTATTGATTTTCACTAGTTTTTTATTGAGCATTCCCTCATTGGCCAAAGACCAAAGCATACGGCTTGAAGCATAGAGCCCCGAATTCCCAGCCGAAAGAATAGCTGTCAGGATAACAAAATTCATGATGTCTGCCGCAAATGGAATCCCCATCTTGTCAAAGACATCAACGAAAGGGGCTGAGGATACCCCTGCTTCTTTCATTGGAAGAAGCGAAGCCAATACCACAATAGTCAAGACGAAGAAGATAACCAAACGTCCAATGGTTGTTTTAATAGCACGTGGAACAGCCTCTTTGGGATTATCTGTTTCACCAGCTGCAATACCGATTAATTCTGTTCCTGAAAAGGCATAATTAACCGCCAACATAACTGACACAATGGCAAGACCTCCATTGGGAAAGAGACCATTGGCCGTCAAATGCTTAAACATAATAGCTTCATGGTGACCTTCAAAACTCACCAAACCAAACATAGCTCCTAGACCTAGTATGATGAAAACCAAGATGGCGATGACTTTGATTGACGAGAAGACGGATTCTGCTTCCGCATAAGATCTAACACTCAAAGCATTAATCCCCAAAATTACTAAGGCAAAGAAGGCTGCAAAAATCCAAGCCGGAACTGACGGAAACCAGCGTTGCATCAGCATAGCCGCACCTAGGAATTCTGTCCCCAAGGCAACCGTCCAACAAATCCAATAAAGCCAGGCTACAGTAAAACCTGTTCCAGGACTGATAAACTTAGTGGCATAGGTGTGAAAGGATCCCGTTACTGGCATAGCTACTGCTAACTCCCCCAACGAAAGCATAACCAAGTAAACAACAACAGCCCCCACAAGATAAGAGAGGATAGCACCAAGGGGACCTGCTTGTGCAATCGTATAGCCTGAGCTCAAGAAAAGACCAGTACCGATAACACCACCCAGTGATAGCATAAAGAGGTGGCGTGAGGTCATCTTCCGTTGGAACTGACCTTCATTTTCATAATTATGGTTTTCCATAGATTCCTCCAATAGATGTAATAAAACAAGCTTATCACAATAAAAGATCTTTGGATAATAGGTTGAAACTATCAAAGAGATAGAGAAAAACTATCACAAGAAAAAAACTCGGATTTCACCGAGCTTTTCTTACAATTCTGCCAAAATAGTATCCCATGCCTCGTCATAGCCATCACGTGTGACAGATGAAAAAACGATGAAATGGTCATTTTTGTCGAAATTGAGTTTTTTCTTAATGATTGATTCGTGCTTGTTCCATTTTCCACGAGGAATCTTATCAGCCTTAGTCGCTACAACAATAACTGGAATTTCATAATACTTTAGAAATTCATACATTTGAATATCGTCCTGAGTTGGCTCATGTCGGAGGTCAACCAAGCTAACAACGACACGAAGATTATCTCGAGTCACAAGGTACTCCTCAATCATTTTCCCCCATTTAGCACGTTCTTTTTTGGAAACACGGGCATAACCATAACCTGGAACATCCACAAAGCGTAACTTGTTGTCAATATTATAGAAATTGAGCAATTGTGTTTTTCCTGGTTTCCCAGAAGTACGTGCTAGATTTTTACGACCAAGAAGTGTATTGATAAAGCTTGACTTACCAACATTCGATCGTCCTGCTAGGGCAACTTCAGGTAGGTCATCTTGTGGGTAGTGACTCTTATTTGCCGCACTGAGTAAAATCTCAGCATTGTGCATATTTAGGACTTGTTCTTCAGTCATAGGTCCTCCTTATGCTGTTTCCAATACTGGAGCAGCTTTCCCATCAACAGCTTCTTTGGTGATACGAACCTTAGTGACATCTTCCAGACTAGGGATTTCAAACATAACATCCATCATGACTTCTTCAATGATAGAGCGAAGCCCACGCGCACCAGTCTTACGTTCAATTGCCTTACTTGCAATAGCCTCAAGGGCATCCTGGTCAAACTCAAGTTCAACCCCATCATAAGACAAGAGGGTTTGATACTGCTTCACCAAGGCATTCCTAGGCTCTGTCAAAATACGCACCAAGTCGTCAACCGTTAACTGTTCAAGGGCCGCAAGAACTGGCAAACGTCCGATAAATTCAGGGATAAGTCCAAATTTTTGGATATCTTCAGCCACAATTTCTTTCATGTATGATGATTCGTCATCAATTGCTTTATTATTTTGACCAAACCCAATGATTTTCTCACCAAGACGTTGCTTAACGATATCTTCGATACCATCAAAAGCACCACCCACGATAAAGAGAATATTCTTAGTATCAATTTGAATCATCTCTTGATTAGGGTGTTTACGACCACCTTGAGGTGGAACACTAGCCACTGTTCCCTCAATAATCTTCAAGAGAGCTTGTTGAACCCCTTCACCTGAAACATCACGAGTGATTGAAACATTCTCACCTTTTTTGGCAATCTTATCAATCTCGTCCACGTAGATAATCCCACGTTCCGCACGTTCAATATTAAAGTCTGCCGCTTGGATTAGTTTGAGGAGGATATTTTCCACATCCTCACCCACATAACCTGCCTCTGTCAATGATGTCGCATCCGCAATCGCGAAAGGAACATTCAAACTACGAGCCAAAGTCTGAGCTAAGTAAGTTTTCCCTGACCCTGTTGGTCCAATCAAGAGGATATTTGATTTTTGCAAGTCCACATCATTATCTTCACGACTTTCTGTGAAGTTGATACGTTTATAGTGGTTGTAAACAGCTACTGCCAAGGCACGTTTGACACGATCTTGCCCCACGACATAGTTGTTCAAAATATCTAAAAGTTCTTTTGGCTTTGGCGTTTCAGCCAAGTCAGCTAAAACTTCTTCAGCCGTTTCCTCACGAATGATTTCTTGTGACAAGGCCACACATTCGTTACAGATAAAGACGCCATTACCGGCGATAATTTTCTTCACTTCTTCTTGGTTTTTGCCACAAAATGAACAATAAACCATCTCTTCATTACGATTTCCAGCCATTTATTCCTCACTCTTTTCTAAAATAGGGTGCCATAGAAGGCATGAATAGTATTGACAAGGTTAGTAAAAGCATTTAAAAAGAGAAAAACTGCTAACCCATAACGTTTCTTACGAAAGGCAGGAATTGCGGAAAGCACACAAAGCACTCCCAATAATGCAGTAAATAATCCAAAAACACTACGTTGCATGAACCTAGTCCCTTTCTTTTTCATAGCGACTTATACTAAAGTCATAGGCATTTTTTTCATTCTTGGGCACGCGGTCACGCGATACCTCTTTAAATGCCGTCGTATCTAGTTGTGGAAAATATGTGTCTCCCTCTAAATCAGCCTCAATAGTTGTTTTGATGAGCACATCATAATGTCCATCAAAAGCCTTGTAGACACCAGCACCACCAGCAATATAGAGATCCTTATCTTGCTGTTCAAACCAAGCTAGAGCTTCCTCAACACTCGTAACGGTCGTTACTTCCTCACAGTCGAAGTCCTTGTCTCGTGTTAGAATTAAGGTTTCACGTCCTGGGAGGCAACGACGGTTCATGCCATCAAAGGTCACACGTCCCATAAGAATTGCTGAACCCATGGTCGTTTTCTTGAAATGCGCCAATTCAGCAGGCAAGTGCCACGGCATGCTGTGATTCTTCCCAATAACATGGTTACGAGCTTCCGCCCAAATAGCAATGATTTGTTTAGACACGGTATTTCCTTTTCTTTATAGGTTTACAATCCATTCTAACAAAAAAAGACAAAAAGAGCTTGGAAAAACTTTGCCAGCTCTTTATGGGCTTAAATCATAAGCATGTATTAAATTGCTAAGTCAAATTTGAGTTGAGGTTTAACAGGATCATAGTCCACCAATTCAAAATCTTCTGGTTTGATATCAAAAAAATTAGTTTCATCAGGAACATTGAGGACCAAGCGTGGTTGGCAATCAGACGGCTGACGCTTGAGGAGTTCCTCAGCTTGTTCAAACTGATTGTCATAGATATGGAGGTTGTTGATGAAATAAAAGAATTTACCAACTTTCCAACCAAAATGCTTGGCAATCATCATCTGAAGTGCTACATACTGCATAGCATTAATGTGATGGGCCACCAACATATCGTTTGAGCGCTGCGTCAAAGTGGCATCCAAATAAACGTCCTCACCCACACGACGAACATCAAACATGGTCTGGAAGGCGCAAGGCTGAAGTCCAGCTGTCTCCTCGAAGGCCTCGTAATCCCAAAGGGAAATGACATTACGGCGATTCCAAGGATTGGCTTCTAACTGTGCTAACAAACGATTAATAATATCGTGCTTCTTAACGACTGCCCCATAACGCTGACCGATTGAACGCTTGTCCCCATTATTAGCAGGGACGCCTTGAACTTCCCAGTCATTCCAATAATGAACATTATACTTATCTTCAAGCACATCTAGGCTATTTGTCTGGTCTTGATAGATCCAGAACACTTCTTTGATGGCAGATTTGATAGCAATGGGACGCAGAGTCGTAATTGGAAACTCTCCCTTGCTCAAATCATATTCTGCAAAAGACCCTGTGATGTATTTGGAATTGGCTGTTGTGCCATCCTTGTATTTAGGACGTGCTTGCTCTGACCAAACTCCCTCTTCCATGATTTTAGTGATATTTTCTTTAAAAATAGTGTCTGCTTTCGTCATGATTTTCCTCTTTTTTCCATTGAAAACAAAGTCTCACTTAATACTCGTAACATATAGATGGAAATAACTTTGCTTATCTAATTATAGCTGTAAATAATCTTGCTTTTCATTTTAATTTTACCTTATTCTGGTGCAAATGAGAACTAAAACCTATGAGATTACCAAAACTACGTCTTTTGAAATCCTCTAGTTCATATCAAAAAATAAAGTGTTGCTAACTATCAGAGTTTTTTTCAAGGCGAAAGCTCTCTTTTATGGTAAAATCACTATAGATTAGTATCCTCTGGATACTTTACAATGAAGAATAAAAGGAAACATCATATGTCTATTGGAATTGACAAGATTGGGTTTGCGACCAGTCAATATGTTCTAAACATGGCGGATCTTGCTCTTGCTCGAGGAGTGGATCCTGAAAAATTCAGCAAGGGGCTGATGCTTGATGCAACCAGCATTACACCAATTACAGAAGATATCGTGACACTTGCATCTGACGCAGCCGCTGACATTTTAACTGATGACGACAAGAAGGCCATTGATATGGTCATTGTAGCTACTGAGTCTTCCATTGACCAATCAAAGGCTGCTGCAGTTTATGTCCATAGTCTTCTCAACATTCAACCATTTGCCCGTTCTTTTGAAATGAAGGAAGCTTGCTATGCAGCAACTGCTGGTCTTAACTACGCTAAATTACACGTAGCAGCTCACCCGAATAGCAAGGTTCTGGTTATCGCTAGTGATATCGCCCGCTATGGTGTAGGATCCTCAGGTGAATCTACTCAGGGAGCTGGTGCCGTAGCCATGTTAGTCAGTCAAAATCCACGTATTTTAGAACTTGCGGATGACAATGTGGCACAAACCCGTGATGTCATGGACTTCTGGCGTCCAAACTATAGTTCAACACCATTTGTTCAAGGCATCTATTCAAACAAGCAGTACCTTGATAGTTTGAAGACAACTTGGGTAGCTTATCAAGAACGTCATCAAGTCGATTTTGCTGATTTTGCAGCTTTTTGCCTTCACCTTCCTTATCCTAAATTGGCTCTTAAGGGACTTAATAAGATTATTCCCAAAGATTTGAATCCAGAGAATAAAGAGCGTCTCACAAGTAACTTCGAAGCTTCTATTACCTATAGTCGACAAATCGGAAATATCTATACAGGATCACTTTATCTTGGACTTCTTTCTTTGCTTGAACAGTCACAAAATCTTAAAACAGGAGATAAGATAGGCTTCTTTTCTTATGGTTCTGGAGCCGTCTCTGAAATTTTCTCCGGTCGTTTAGTGGAAGGCTACAAAGACATGCTTCGTTCTGATCGTCTAGATATCTTTGCCCAACGCCATAACTTGAGCGTTGCTGACTATGAGCAACTTTTCTATGAAGAGGCTCAATTGGATGACACTGGCTCAACCCAATTCAATACTTATCAAACCGGACCTTTCCGTTTGACTGAAATCTCTGAACATCAACGTATCTATAAAGGAAATCAAAATGACTAAACTCTCTTGGACTGGTTTTTCCAAGAAGACATCGCAAGAACGCAAAGAGCATTTGAAAAATAATGCTCTTTTGTCTCAGGAAAATCAAGACCTTCTGGATAATGACCAACAGCTTACTCTTGAAACAGCTAATCAAATGGCTGAAAATGTCATTGGTCGCTTTACACTTCCCTTCGCCATTTGCCCAGATGTATTGGTAGATGGCGTTACCTATCAGGTTCCCATGGTTACCGAGGAACCTTCAGTTGTGGCTGCTGCTTCCTATGCTAGCAAACTCATCAAGCGTTCTGGTGGCTTTACAACCAAGATTCATGACCGGCAGATGATTGGGCAAGTAGCCCTCTTTGATGTCCCTGATAAAGCCATTGCGGCAAGTAAGATTCAAGCAGCTAGTCAGGAACTTATAGATATCGCCAAAGAAGCTCACCCTTCTATTGTTAAGCGTGGGGGTGGTCCTCGCAAGCTCTGGACTGAAACCAAGGAAGATTTCCTCATTGTCTACTTGGCAGTTGATACTCAAGAAGCCATGGGCGCCAATATGGTCAACACCATGATGGAAGCCCTGGTACCAGAATTAGAAAATCTCTCGGAAGGTCAAAGCCTCATGGCCATTCTCTCAAACCTAGCTACCGAAAGTCTTGTCACAGCTAGCTGTCGTCTTAGCACACGCTTTCTCAGTCGTAACAAGGCAGAGGCCCATGATTTTGCTAAAAAAATGGAACTGGCTAGCCAGTTGGCCCAGGTCGACCCTTACCGAGCAGCTACCCATAATAAGGGAATTTTCAATGGTATCGATGCCCTAGTTATCGCGACTGGCAATGATTGGCGAGCAGTTGAGGCTGGGTGCCACGCCTATGCTAGCAAAGACGGAAGCTATCGTGGCCTATCGACATGGACCTATAATCAAGAAACTAAGGAACTGGTGGGAGAATTAACCCTACCAATGCCAATCGCGACCCGAGGTGGTTCTATTGGACTTAATCCAAGTGTATCAATCGCCCACGACTTGCTCAACCATCCAGATGCTAGAACCCTAGCAGGTATCATCGTCTCTCTTGGTTTGGTACAAAATCTTGCTGCTCTTAAAGCACTTACCTCTACAGGTATCCAAGCAGGACATATGAAACTTCAGGCTAAATCTCTAGCCCTACTAGCTGGTGCTAGTCCCGAAGAGATACCTCACGTTTTGTCTGAGCTTCTCAAGGCCAAACATATGAATCAGGAAACTGCCCAAGCGATTTTGGAAAAACTCAGAAATCCTTAAAAAGAATACCGTAGCAGTTTAAAATATCACTTACCCTTTTAAGACTGAAAGAAAAGAAGATGTTGGAACCTCTTATTCCGTCATCTTTTTTCTCGTCTTTTAAGTTCTGACTTGACTTGAATCTCTATAATGTTATAATCTAGCCATAAAAACCAGATAAGGGGGTTTTTATGATTTGACAACACAAGAATACCCTCTCTGGGAGGAATTACCAGAGATAGAACTCTATTTAGATCAAGTTTTGCTCTATGTCAATTAGGTCACCCAAAGTACTTTGGGACCAAACGATAAGGGGCTAACCGCCTCTGTGGTCAATAATTATGTCAAACATGACCATGTCGCAAAACCTATCAATTAAAAATATAATGCAGCTCAATTAGCCAGACTCATTTTCATTACCAGTCTGAAGACCGTTTTTGAGATCTCTGAGATTGCTAAAACTTTGGAAATCCTACGGACAGACGACAAAAGTCAAAAGACCTACTACAATGACTTTGTGGCTTGCATGAATGGTCAAGTCCCCAAAGAGGCTCCGCATGTCATACTTTCAGCTTGCCAGACACTTCAATGCTACCGAGCTAGCCATCAACTTTTGAACGACCTTGAAGGAGGAAACAATGTCTAATAATGCTACTTTTAACACTTCTCCCAATCTTAAACTCAGTAAAAAACTTAGCGTTGGTGAGGAAGTAGCGAACAGCGTAACACATGCTGTTGGAGCTATGGCCATGTTGGTCTTACTGCCAATCACTGCCGTTCATGCCAACGACGGCTACGGCCTGACTGCTGCTGTCGGAATGTCCGTTTTTGTCATTAGCCTCTTCCTCATGTTTTTGAGCTCAGCCATCTATCATGCCATGGATTACAATTCACCTCACAAGATGGTCCTACGTATCATTGACCACAGCATGATTTACATTGCCATTGCTGGGAGCTATACGCCTGTTGCCCTATCGCTAGTAGGCGGTTGGCTAGGTTACAGCATCATTATCCTCCAATGGGGAACAACGATTCTTGGTATTCTCTACAAAATCTTTGCTAAAAAATTCAATGAAAAATTCTCCCTATTCCTCTATCTAATAATGGGCTGGTTAGTTATATTCATTATTCCAGCTATCGTCACTAAGACAGGCCCTGCCTTTTGGGGTCTCATGCTTGCAGGCGGATTATCATACACGGTTGGCGTAGCTTTCTATGCTAAGAAAAAACCATACTTCCACATGATTTGGCACCTCTTCATCATGTTGGCTTCAGCTCTCCAGTATATGGGGATCGTCTATTTCATGCTTCCTTAAAACTAATACTAGGCTTCAAATAGTTATGATATAATAAGCCCATACGGAGGTAAATCATATGAAAAAAAGAACTCAGGCAAGATACTAACAACAAAATCATCGCCGGTGTTTGTTCTGTATCGTCAATTATCTTGACATTGACCCTGTCATTATTCGCCTTATCTGGGCTGTGGCGATTTTCTTATTTGGAACAGGTTTTCTATTCTACATCATTTGTTGGATTATTATCCCAGAAGAAAGCAAGTGGTAAGTTATAATTAAATATAAAAAAATAAGCCAGACCTGAATTTCTTACAGATCTGGCTCTTTCTTTATTTTTTCAAACGGAAAATCAAATAGCTGACATTAACAAGTAGTAAAACACTCCAAAGAATGAGGAAAGGGATATTTCCTCGGACAGCATTGTGCCAAATACCTAGGCCATATAAGGCCATAAAAACTAGCGATCCTAGAACCGCTGTTCCTTCTTCATTGTTTTGTGGTTGATTAGACATATAAACCTCTTTTATTGCTTTGTATAAAACGGCTTGACACCATAAACCATGGCGAGAAAAGCTCTGGCTTGGCGTTTGACATCATTGGCCAAAGATCTATGGGACTGGGCATAGATACCATTTGGATTGTAAAAAGACTTGTCAAAATGCTCAGGCTCTTTTTGGCCCCACTTCCTCCTCAATTTGTTGGGTGATCGAAACCCCTTAGTCATCCGATTACGAAAGGCCGGATCGTTTGGTTGGACTGGCTCCACATCCAGTTGCCAATGGCGCTTGAAATTACCATAGTTGAAACTAGCACCATTTACCACACCACTCTCAGTTACCTTCTCCGCATCGAGCTCATTGAGAAAATTTCCCTGACTATCCAAAATAAACTCTATGCGATTATAAAGGAGAATCTTGAGATTAACACTAGGAGTTCCATCTGGATAAATCACCTTGCCATCACGGACAGCAATCTTTTGGTGCAGACGTCCCTGATCAAACATGGTGAAAGGTTTCCATCTGAGATAGACAGCTAAAGCTTCCTTGTCTGTCATCCCTGTTCTTTTATAATGTGTCCTCACATACTGGGCTTGTTGACTCGAAATCAGGTAACGTAGCTGATGGATTTGTCGCTCTACAAGGCCTTCCTGAGACAAGCTATCACCAGGAAAAGCCAAATCTACCAAACTGACAATATCCTTCCAGAAGACATCATGAGGCGCCAAGTCAAGGTCAAAATAGGATAATAACCGCTGAGTTTCCTCAAGCTCCCCAGATAGATCCTCTGGCATCTCTATATAAGCAAGCAATAACTTCAGTGCCTGTAATGGCTGATATTCCTTTTGCCATTCCTTCCATAAGCTAGAAAAGGCTTTTGAACCTATGAGCATCTCATCTCTCCTCAATCATTTAATCAGTTGTCTCTTGTATGAATTCCTCATAATAAGTGACTTCCATATTTTTCTGACGCTTCGCAAAACTAATCGCACAATGTCGCCACTGCTCCTGACTGAAACCTGTCCCTTTCCCATTAGACACCATGAGTAACACGGGCATTTGAGATTTAATACTAGTAGAGTTTACCTTTTTAGCATTTTCTTTCACACATAGGCTCTCATTTAACATAGCTTGCGACAAGAGTTGTCTGTAATCTATTTCTTGATAAAGATGTCGGTCACTATCACTTAGGTTCTCATTGGGAATATATAATTGTGTCGGCAGTAATCTTAACAGTCCTAATTGACTTTCTCAACGAGCTAAACGTAACATCTGAGGGTGCCTCTTCAACTGGAAATCGCTTTCTGGAAATGCCCAATCAAGACAAACCACAGCTTTCACTTAACTTGGGTAGTTTTTCTTGTCATAGAAGCGTCTCTAAGGAGGCCATCGAATGAGAAAGAATAATATATGGACCTGATACTTGTCGACTTGGCTAGGGATTGACGTGTCTCTGAAAGGATCACAGATACATCACTTGACGTAGACGTGTCCTCACTGTAACCATAGCCAGCTCTTTCAACAACAACTATTTTGTACTCCTTTGAAAACCCATCATAAACATCTTTAAAATCTAGAATTGGTGAAGCCGTCCCAGCACCAGAGAGAAAAACTAGGGTTTGTGACCCCTGACCCTTTACAAAGACGCTAATTTTGTATCCATTGACAGCTCCATTTTGCCCTACAGGGGGGTTAATAGAAGCCTTCTCTCTTTGCAAGGCTAACCTATGATAAGTAAATCTAGCCAGTAACAAGACTAGAACTACTCCCAGCAGAAATAAAAGTCTCTTTATAAAAACATTCATGGTTCATCCTACTAAAAAGTCAGCTAGCTTAGCTAACCGACTTTCTGATTTATTCGGCATCTGGGCGTGATTTGCGAGCGATATCAGCAAGGATATTTTCTACAAATTCTGACACAGTCTCAGTGTGTGTTTGTTTTTGACCATAACGACGAACGTTAACAGTTCCGTCTTCCATTTCCTTGTCACCAACAATCAATTGGTAAGGAATTTTTTGCGTTTGAGAAGCACGAATCTTAAACTGCATTTTTTCATTACGTTCATCAACTTCGGCACGAACACCACGATCACGAAGTTTCTTAGCCACTTCCCATGCGTAGTCCACGTGTTTTTCGTTAGATACTGGGATAAGGGTTACTTGGTGAGGGGCAAGCCATGTTGGGAAGGCCCCCTTGTAGTTCTCAATCAAGATCGCAGTAAAGCGTTCCATAGTTGAGATAACCCCACGGTGAATCATCACTGGACGGTGTTCTTCACCGTCAGCACCGATGTAGTGAAGGTCAAAACGTTCTGGAAGCAAGAAGTCCAACTGGATGGTAGAAAGAGTTTCTTCCTTACCAAGAGCAGTCTTAACTTGGATATCCAATTTTGGTCCATAGAAGGCTGCTTCACCTTCAGCTTCGTAGTATTCAACACCCATGTCATCAACAGCTGCTTTCAACATGCGTTGAGCATTTTCCCACATTTCATCATTGTCAAAGTACTTGTGCTTATCTGCAGGGTCACGATAAGACAAACGGAAACGGTAATCAGTCAAGTTGAAATCTTCATAAACATCAATGATCAATTGAAGGATTTTCTTGAATTCTTCTTCGATTTGTTCTGGAGCAACGAAAGTATGTCCATCGTTCAGTGACATTTCACGTACACGTTGAAGACCTGTAAGGGCACCTGATTTTTCGTAACGGTGCATCATACCGATCTCAGCGATACGGATTGGCAATTCACGATAAGAGTGAACATGGTGTTTGTAGACTTCGATATGGTGTGGACAGTTCATTGGACGAAGGACAAATTCTTCCCCATCTCCCATATCCATTGGAGGAAACATGTCTTCACGGTAGTGATCCCAGTGACCTGAAGTTTTATAAAGTTCAACTGACGCAATTGGTGGGGTGTAAACGTGTTGGTAGCCCGCAGCGACTTCCTTGTCTACAATATAGCGTTCCAACTCACGACGGATTGTGGCACCATTTGGCAACCAGAAGGGAAGCCCTTGACCGACTTCTTGAGAAATCATGAACAAATCAAGTTCTTTACCAAGTTTACGGTGGTCACGTTCTTTAGCTTCTTCAAGGCGTTTAAGGTAAGCCTTGAGATCTTTTTTATCGAACCAGGCTGTACCATAGATACGTTGCATCATCGCATTATCACTATTTCCACGCCAGTAAGCACCAGCAACATTCAAAAGATGGAAGATTTGGATACGACCAGTTGATGGCACGTGCGGACCACGACAAAGATCAACGTATTCGCCTTGACGATAAATAGTCAAACCACCATCATCTTCTGAGTGTTCTTCAATCAATTCCAATTTATATGGATCGTTCTTGAAGATTTCACGTGCCTCGTCTTTAGTCACTTCTTCACGGATTGATGGGAAGTTTTCTTTAACGATTTTCTTCATTTCTTCTTCGATACGAGGAAGGTCTTCGTTAGAGATTTGGCCAGCTTGATTGTCTGTATCGTAGTAGAATCCATCTTCGATAGCTGGACCTACACCCAAATGAATATCTGGGAAGAGACGGCGAGCTGCTTGAGCAAACAAGTGTGCCGCTGAGTGACGCAAGATTGGAAGGGCATCTTCGTGATCTGGTGTCACGATTTCGATGCTTCCATCTTCAGTGATTACACGAGTTGTGTCAATCAATTTACCGTTAAATTTACCAGCAAGAGCTTTTTTCGCCAAAGAATTACTGATAGATTGTGCAATTTCAAAGGTTGTCACGCCAGATTCGAATTCACGAACAGCGCCATCTGGGAAAGTAATGTTAATCATAATTTTCTCCTTTTATTATTTCATAGTTTCTAAGCATTGACTTTTGACTATCAGACTACTTCCTAGTCCTAATGTTCAACTGTTTTTCTTTATCAGAGAGGAAGTTTTCCATTTCCGTCAGAATATCTACATCCAAACGTTGAGAAAGTTCTACTAGCCACCGGATATTTTCTGAAAGTTTTTATTCCAGTGTGTGGGGTATTTCATCATAGTAGCGTCTCCTTGCTTTGTCATCACTAGTCGTAGGAAATTTCCAATATCATTAGATAAAGCCAAGAGGTCCTCTTCTACCGTCCACTTGGAATCATGATACTTAACTTCCAAATTGTGATAAGCTTGTCGGATTGCCCAACTACGGTCCACTAATTCTTGCAAGTCCATAGTTAGTCTCCTCACAAAAAAATTGCAACATCCAAAAAGGACGTCGCAACGTGGTTCCACCTTAGTTCGTGTACGACAAAAAATAAGTCTGTCTTACACCTCTGATTGGCTCTAACGTGGCCACCGTTTTATGTTTGCATAAAAAGTTAATCGAGTAGTCCCAACCATGTCCTCTGCGTGATTTCCAGCACCGCACGCTCTCTGAAAGATTTCCCATGACTGATATGTCTCTATGCGTTATTATAGCATGAAACAGTAATTTTTCAAGCTAATTTTCTCTTTTATTAATCAATCTAAAATTTTATCTGACTAGGAAAATGTGATAGCTTTCCTAATCCAAAAATTTTTTGATATTTCTGATTTTCTTGACCTGTTTGGCAGATCCTTTGATAATCCGAACAGAGCCATTGACAGGCAAGGTAATAGCCTTAGTTGGTAAATGAGTCACCATACGGGTCAATCGTTTCATAGTGCTATCTTCACCATTAAGATCATTATGGAAATCCTTAGAAATCGTAAGGTCCAAGTAATACTCATAGACACGTTTTCCAAAGTTTTCCGCAGAAATTTCATAGAGCTTCTCAGCCCACTTAGTTTCATCTTTTTCTGGCGTTACTATAGCCGCTTCCAAAATTGCCCCTGCTAAATCATTATCATGATAATACAGTATTCCAAACATCTTGTCAGTGATGATATTGTCCAAATAAGTATTTCCATGAGCAATGATAGGTGTACCGCTTGCCAAGGCCTCCAAATAAGTCAACCCTTGAGTCTCACTGGTTGATGCCGAGATAAAGAAATCAGCAGCCTTATAGTAAAGAGCTGTTTCGCCAGGTGCAATCATACCAGTGAAAACCACCTTATCCTCAATACCAAGTTTCTTAGCTTGGGACTTCAAGTGTGGTAGATAAGGTCCATCGCCAGCAACAACTAACCGAACTTTGTCCTTTTCCTCTAAAACCGAAGGTAGAGCCGCCATAACTGCTTGGATATTTTTCTCATAAGAGACACGAGACAAGCTCAATAACATGGTTTCATCTGAGGAAATACCAAGCTTGGCTCTCAAGTCCGACACATCTTCCTCAGTAATCTCTGGACGCTGGAATTTCTCAAGTTCAATACCTGTTGGAATGACCCTTTTCTCAGCAGCAACCTTATACTTGAGCAAAAGGTCATAAACAATCTCACTCGGGCAGATAACCCCATCCAAGTCACTCATAAAACCACGAACAATGTATTTAACCATACTCGGTCGAATAACCATACCTTTGGCAATATAGCGGACATAGTCTTCATACTGGGTGTGATAGGTGTGTACAACAGGTATCTTAAGTTCACGCGCAATGGCAATCCCTAGAAGCCCCAAGGAGAACTCTGTCTGCGTATGAATAATATCTAGCTTGTACTGTTTTGCAATCTCTAAAGCCTTAGAAAAGCCACGATAAGCCACTCGACGATCCTTAAAAGCAAAGAAGGGCACACTAGGAATACGAATAATCTGCCAGTCTTCATAGCGATCAACATCTCTATCAGTCGTAGTAAAAATAAAGACATTATGCCCCATTTTTTCCAACTGCGTCTTCAGTGTGCGAATACTAGTCGCAACACCGGATACCTGTGGAAAATAGGTATCCGTAAACAATCCGATACGCATTTAAATCTCCAATACTTCTTTGTAGGCTTTAGCAAGTTTTTGGGCGACATCATCAATCGAGCGACTTTCCGCAACCTTGTATCCTGCTTCACGCTTGTCCACTTTACCATCGATAATATCTTGTAAGGCCACTACAAATTCATCCACATTGTGACCAAATGAAGCAGATTTCTCATCAATCCAACCCTCATAAACAGGGATATCACGTAAGACTACATGTTGGTGACTAGCAAGGGCTTCAAGTACTACAATTCCTTCTGTCTCTTCATAAGATGGGAAAAAGAAGGCGTTGGCACCACTCATAGCTCCCTGGAAGACATCTCCCGTGAAATAACCTGGGAAGCTGACATTATCAGGATGCTTACCATTGACAATGTCTCGAATCTTTTTAGGAATTAGCCATTTACTAATACTGCCTAGCCAAATGAAACGAACATGTGGCATCTTCTCAGCAACCTTGACAAAATCTTCAATTCCCTTACGTTGGAAGTAAAGACCCGCACAAATAACCACTGGTTGTTCTTCCTCGATACCAAAGTAATCTCGGAAAACTTCTTCCTTGCGTGGGTCCTTGCCGTATTTTTTCAGATCAATCCCATTTGAAACAGCAATGATTGGTGTGGTCACCCCATAAGATTGAATCAATTTTTTAGAATACTCAGATGGCGTAATCACGTAATCAGCCTTTTGATACATATGGGTCAAATATTTCCCAAAAAGTGACGCCATGAAGTTAGAACCAATGAATGAATTTTCAAAGTCTTCACGTGTCGAATGACCATGCATGATGACCTTCTTACCACGACGTTTTGCTGCATGCAACAACATCAAACTGTGTGGTCCATAAGTATTGATATGAACAACATCATAATCACCCAAGATGTCTGTTGTATAGGGAATCCCCGCCAAGTCCAAGGCACGCATCTGATGGTGAAGAGCCCGTCCGATTCCTGATTTTTCAAGAATCGATTTTCCTTCAAGATAAAGTAGAACTTTCATACTCATAATTATAGCTTAATTTGCACCAAATTTCATCTTTCAGTTAACTTTATCTTGATTTCTCATTTAATGAGATAGGGTAGAAAAGCACAAAAAAGATCGAGTACTCTCGATATTTTAGGTTATCGTCTTAAACGTTTTTACGGCGACGATGGCTATATGCTACACCCATGACTGCTACCACTCCTAGTGAGAGCAAAGCAGTATCATTAGTTTGATTAGTCTCTGGAAGTTGAGGACCTGATTTCTCAGAGGATACAACTGGCTTAGCTGATTTTGGTGTCACCGGTGGAGTAGGCGGAGTTGGTGTTGTTCGAGGTTTTAGTAGAATGAAACTATTGTTGAATTCCATATTCAAAGGAAGGAGAACCGCTGCTACAAGCAGATTATCCTTTTCACCCACAGTCTTAGTAACAGTCACTTGGACTTTTCTAAAACGGTCTTTAAGGACAAATTGGAATTGATCTGCTTTTAGATCTTGCATAACACCTGTCTTAGTCAATTCCTTGCTGAACTGAATAGTGGCTTTAGCTGGAGTCTCAAACTTATTGTTAAAGATACCGTCTTCTGGGTAGGAAACCTTGGCAACCAATTTAACTTGGTTATCGACAGTTTCACGAACAAGCTGAATAGTGATATTGGCTTCTAGCTTATCATATACCACATCTTCATCATTTCCTGGAACTTCAGTCACGCGATAATGATAGATGCTTGGCTTGCTAAGTGAGAAATCTGAAAAGACAATTTTACTCTTGGCATCATTAGTGGTTTCCCCTAACTCAACAGGATTGGCACCATCAGTAACATCAAGGAGTTTGAATGTAAACTCTCTATCTTTGAGGTCTCTACCTGCCAATTCCTTCTCAAGTTCAAAATTGAAATGAGTAAGGTTATCCCCGATGACATCTCCACGACCTCCATCCAAGCGAATGGTTGACTTGTAAGAATTAGAAATAACATCAGCATGAAGTTTAATACGGTTAACAGGATTGTGTGATTCTTCAACAGGTCGTGTCAAACGAGTTTGATAGCAAACATAGACCATGCGGTCTAACTGATTAAGTTTAATATCAAAATGGGAGTCGTCATAAGAGAAACTCTTAATCAGGTCTTTAGCAGATCCCTTGTCAATTCAGGGATCTGCTAAATCAATGTAGCGAAGCTGTAGAGAACCGTCCAAAAACCGTTGATTGTCAGACCAAGTGTCAATCAATCTCAAGTTGCTAAGGACAAGACGTGAGTTGTTTAGACACATTTGCCAATTTAGAAGAGTTAGACTCTGCTTGTCTTGGCTTCCCCATTTAGAGATGACCTCTTCCCATGGAGGAGGTGACTGCACTTTACCCACTGTAACTTGAATGATACGTTCCACAAAATCAAGAGTAATATGCTTCCTTTCTTCTACTTCATCAGAATATAAGGTATCCAACTCCCAAATCATAAGCTTATTGTTTAGATGAATCTTGAAATAATTATTAAAAGTCGTTGTGATACGATTCTTTTCAGGATTTATCTATTCAAGACCCACAATTTCATTTTTAGGATTATAGACATTGATATCGTAGCTAGTAGGGAAACGCAGCCTTAAATCACAGAATAGATTATTCATGATTCTATCTTCCTATTTTTGTAATCCTTTTCAACCATAATTACACGCTATTTTAATAACTTTGCAAGTAAATAGATAGTGCAATCTAAAAAAACTTATATTATAGACTTTATGGTCAGACCCCTCTTTTAACATTGTTTCACTTCCTCATTTTTTGCCATAATTTTAATTGTGATTCTATTTTAAAAATGCCGAAATTCAAGTTATTGCTTTCAAAGATTGGAAGATTATATGAATGTATAGTAGAAAAAAACTGCCATCCTCTTAAGAATGACAGTAGCTTTTAACCTTATTAAGAAGGTGGACCTTAACACTCATTTATACTACTTAAGCAAGTTCTTTGAGAAACTCCACTAGGATCGCAGCTGATTGTTTACCCGCCTGAATAATAAATTCGTCAAAGGTAATATTAGCGTCATGAGCTGCTGTATCACTCATAGCACGGACAACGATGAAAGGCTTCTTCACACTTTGTGCAGCTTGAGCAATGGCTGCTCCTTCCATTTCCACGGCTAAGACTTCTGGAAAGTGCCCTTTAATAGCATCAATCTTATCCTGACCTGCAATAAAGCTATCACCAGTCGCAATAAGACCAATTTTAGAGTCGATAGAGGCTTGAGCCAAAACCTTTTCAAAAGTCTCTACAAAGCTAGGGTCACTTTCAAAGTAAAGCGGCTGCATAGACATTTGACCATAATCATAGCCAAAAGCTGTCAAATCAACATCGTGGTAGACTAATCTTGATGCCACAACCACGTCCCCAATCTTAAGTTCAGGCGCTACGGCTCCTGCAGAGCCAGTGTTAATTAGGGCATCAACCTCAAAGTGGTCTGCCAGAACAGCCACAGACATGGCTGACATAACCTTCCCTACACCTGATTGCACCAAAACAACATCATGTTTACCCAATCGTCCTGTATAGTAGATATTGCCTAAAACAATTTCTTCAACCTTATTTTCCAATTGCTCCACTAGAAGCACTAATTCCTGCTCCATGGCAGCGATAATTCCGATTTTCATATAGTTCCTTTTTTACTTGTAATCTTAACAGAGATCAGCAAATACATCCATCCAACTCCAGACTTTTTAGAAATAAAAGACAGCAACAATGAGAATAATTAAGAGGACGACAATCCAAAAGAGAATGCGATTAAGCTTGTGCTGAAATTGATTACGTTTAGCATTCTCAATCCGGCGGCTCTTGTATGCAGAGGGCTGATAATTAGCCTCATAGTCCTCATCATAGAACTCTTCCTCGTAATCCTGATAATAAGGATGATCCTCTAAGTCAATTTCCCCACGCTTGGCTTGCTCAATGACATCGTCAGTCAAAAGTGGCTTACTCATAACTTATTTTCCTCCAAAATGAAGTGCATAGTACTGGAGAGCAATGATGGTTTTAGCATCCTGAATAGCACCTGAAGCTACGAGTTCCATACACTCCTCATAAGTCAACTCATAGATTTCAAGAAACTCATCTTCGTCAAGTGGACGTGGATTTTCAACAGGCTGGAGGTTTGTAGCCACATAGAGTTTAATTTTTTCATTACAGAAACCAATGGATGTGTAAAACTCATGAATCAATTTAAGTTCGCCCCTATACTGAGTTTCCTCTTCAAGTTCACGCGCTGCTGCAGCAATCTCATCGCCAGCCTCACCGACTTCCAGTTTACCCGCAGGAATCTCGTAGGAAACCGCCTCAATAGCCTTACGGTATTGCTTGACAATAATAATTTTCCCTTCAGGGGTAATAGCTAAAACGGCCACTGCTCCCTTGTGGAAAATCAGTTCACGGCCAGCTGTCTTACCGTCTGGTAAGAGAACTTCATCCACTGCAACTTCAAAAATATGTCCCTTAAATTTTAACTCACGTTTGAGTGTTTTTTCTTCAAACTCCATGACTTGACTCCTTCAATCTATAAGCCCAATCTAATTCATCTCCTCAATAGAACCAAGACTTAGATGAGCTTAAGCCTACTTTTGTTGGCTTGGGTGGTGAGGTTTCTTAATAGCGTAGCCTTCTTTATTGACCTGACGGCTGCGTCCAATGGCTACGCTGTCAGCTGGGACATTATCCGTAATGGTTGAACCAGCTGCTGTAAGTGCATTGTCCCCAATTTCAAGCGGTGCAATCAAGGTTGAATTGCTTCCGATAAAGGCGTTGTTAGCAATTTGGGTCTTGAATTTATGTTGGCCATCATAGTTTACAGTGATCGTCCCTGCACCAAAGTTAACGTCAGAACCAACTTCCGCATTACCAATGTAGGTCAAGTGACCGGCCTTAGTATTTTCACCGATAGTAGACCCCTTAACCTCGACGAAGTTACCAATATGAACGCCTTCTTTGAGCATTGAATCCGGACGAATATGGGCAAATGGACCAACTGTAGCGCCTTTTTCAACCACTGAATGCTCAATCATTGAGTTAGTGATAACAGTATTGGCACCGATAGTTGAATCAACAATATAAGTTCCATTAGTCAACACCGACTCTGCTCCGACTTTAGTTTGTCCTTTAAGAGTAACATTAGCTTCAATCACAACGTCCGGTGCAATTTCCACATCTACATCAATGTATGTCGCATTTGGATTTTGGAAAGTAACACCATTAATCATGTGAGTCTTGTTAATACGACGACGCATAACATCTTCTGCCGTAGCTAGGGCAACACGGTCGTTAACTCCAAGACTTTCTTCAAAGTCACGAAGGGTATACGCACCTACCTTTTCACCATTTTCACGGAAAATAGAGATGACATCTGTCAAATAGTATTCCCCTTGAGCATTGTTAGTATTAATATTTTTAAGTGCTTCGAAGAGACGTTTATTGTCAAAGACATAAGTCCCTGTATTAATTTCTTTAACCTGTTGTTCAAACTTATTTGCATCTTTTTGCTCAACAATCTTAGTGACTTCACCATTTTCATTACGGATGATACGGCCATAACCAAATGGATTATCGGCAGTTGCAGTCAAGATAGTGGCAACATTTTTATGATTAACGTGGAAATCAATAAGGTTTTTAAGGCTTTCACCAGTAATCAAAGGCGTGTCACCGGCGATAACAAGCGTTTGCCCTTCAAGTCCAGCCAACTCTTCTTCAGCCATCATTACTGCGTGACCAGTCCCCAACTGTTCAGTTTGCATAGTGAAGGCAGATTGACCATCCAAAACCTCACGAACAAGCTCAGCCTTATGACCAATAACAGTAACATTTTTAGCTGGTTCGATAACTGAAACTGCACGGAAAACATGCTCAAGCATAGTGATGCCTGAAACCTTGTGTAATACTTTTGGAAGATCTGATTTCATGCGAGTTCCTTTACCCGCAGCAAGGATAATAGCGTAATTACTCATTTTCTTTTTCCTTCTTAAGATTTTTTTGTGATGGTTTCCTTCGAGGCGGTTTTAGCCTTGAGTCCCAAATCTCAGGGCCTCCACCTCCCACTGGGATAGCCTACGAAAGAGAGGGGCCTTAAAAATAAGTCTCTTATTTCTTAGAAAATATGTCCTCATAACTGACTTTTTTTAGGGCCTCTGATTATCTATAATCGCCCTATTATACCATAAATGAAAAGGTTTTGGCAGAATGGACGGTATTGAAAAAAGAGCTGACGCTCTTTTTAGAATAATCTTTTTTGAGACTTTCCTGAAGTGAGTGCGGACGTCAGTGATCTTCTTCGAAGCTCCATGACTAATTTTTGAGCCCCTTCACTTTTTAATTTCTAGGCTCAGGCTAAAACAGTTCCCCAAACTGTTTTATTCTCAAAAATTCCGAGTTCTTGAAACACTAGTGTTTCAAGAACTTTTCTCACAGCGGAAAGTCTCATTAAATGCTCTTTTAAATCAAGTCTAAACAAGATTTGAGTTACTTATCCTTTACCGAGGTTAAAGTGATATCACCTTTATGACTTCTCTTGTTTGACATAAGTCCCTTGTAACTTTCCATATAAGATGTAATCTACAGATTTGAGCTCATCAATAGTGCGACAATCAAGGGCACACATGATAAGGCGAAGGTCATCCTTCCAGCCATTGACGATAGCCACAACCTTATCCACAGGATAACGTTCCACCAATTCAAGAACTGTTCGTGAGAGGCCTACACCTTTTGCTCCTAAGACCAGACATTTAACCATATCAAGTGGATTGCGCACGCCACCAGAGGCTAGGATTTCCACCTCCTCACGAAGGTCTTGGGCTTGCAAAAGGGTCTGAACCGTACTTTGTCCCCAGTCATTTAGGTAATCACAGTTACCACCTCGACTATTTTCAATATAGGCAAAGCTAGTTCCACCACGACCTGAGATGTCCACAGTCTTGATGCCCTGAGACATGGCGTAGCGAATGGTTTTCTCATCCATACCAAAGCCAACCTCCTTAAGCACAAGAGGAACCTCTATTTTCTGTGCATAAGCCGCCACATTTTCCTTCCAAGTGTGGAAAATACGCTCTCCCTCAGGCATGAGAAGCTCCTGCATAAGATTAACATGGAGCTGTAAAAAGACTGGATCCATAGCTTCCACCGTCTTAATCCCCAGGTCCACAGACTTATCAACACCGATATTGGTCGCAAGGTCTAAGTCTGGAAACTCATTACGATAGTCAAAGGATTCTGGTGCCTCTCCTTTTAGAGCAGCACTGTAGGAACCCGTCACCATGAGAATACCTGTTCGGCTAGCCACCTCAGCTAGTTTTCGATTAACAGCCCCACCTTTGGCAGATCCACCTGTCATGGCATTGATATAAAAGGGGAATTTCCAATCTCGTCCAGCAAAATGTGTGGACAAGTCAATCTGATCTAAATCATAAGTCGGTAGAGACTTGTGGATAAGTTCCATATCGTCAAAACTATTGTAGGGCGACTGGTACTTGAGGGCATAACGGATGTGATCGTCTTTACGATTTGTCATAGGTTATTTCTTTACTTTCTTGCGTGGATTATATTCTACTAAGCTGACCCTAAATCTCATACAAGAGCTCTATGCCTGCCTGTTGCCAGCGCTCAACTAGGATATCTCTGCTAGCTTGATCAAAGGTAAAGGCGATACCGCAGTCACCACCTCCAGCTCCAGAGGACTTGGCAATAGCATCAAGCCGTTGTTCAGCTTCTTTGAGTTTTTTCAACTTGTCCACATAGATATCTGGACTCAATGATTCTAACTGGTCGCTTACTGTTTGAAGGCTTCTCTTAAGCAAATTCTTATTTCCTGTTTCCAGTGCCTTGATGGCATCTTGGACGGCAACTTCTGTTTCACTTAAATACTTGCTTGATATGCGAGATTTGACCATTTTAACCATGTCTTTTGAGATAGCAGCTTGCTTGGTCCACCCCACTAAGAAGCGAGCTTTTAGTTCTGACACTACTGGACTGATACGGTAACCCCAGTCTATTTCCAAAAGTTCGGATAGAGTCATTTGATCTATAAGCTCCGCTATTTTTGCACGGTCAAAGGAGTGATAGGAAACCAGATCCTCGTATACGATACAAGCTAAATCTCCCATAGAACCATTGTCTCCTTGTTTGAGGAGGGTGTAACTAGCTAATTTAAAGAGAATGTCTTTGGATAAGTCTTTCTGAAGCGATGCCGCCAAGGCCTTAAGGGTCAATACTACAACTGAACCTGATGAGCCAATGCCAAATTTAACCCCATCTCGTTCCAACTTTCCAGTGATTGAAAGGTCTAGAGCAGGCAAGTTCTCACCACAATAGGCCTCAAAAGTATTCAAGGCCTCTTGAATGAGGGCGTAATTTACGTCTGGCTCACGGTCCACACTGTAGTCAAACATGTCTGAGGTCAACTGGGTAGTTTGGGCTTTCTTGATCTCTGCTGACATAAAAATAGGAATAAATTGAATTAGGGCTGTCTGCCCCGGTGTTAAGACTGAATATTCTCCAGCAATGTAGAGTTTCCCACCTGTTTTTACTGTGACCTGATTGACCGACTGCTTAGGCATCTGGCAACTCCTTGGTGCGTGAAACGATGACCTGATAATCCTTGCGTAAGTGTTCTGCTAGGCGGTCAAGGTCTTCTTCCATACAGAGCACCTTGACATTTGGTCCTGCATCCATAGTGAAATAACATTGCTCACCAGAGGCACGGAGGGCCTTAACCTTGTCCATAGCCTGATAAGAGGCTTCCGTTAGATATGAAAATGGAGGGTTAGCCGTACTTGTTGTTTGGTGCATACGAAGGGCATTGGCTTCAGTGAGCTCACCGACCGCTTGGAAATCATTTGCTTTGAGATAGGCCAACATATCCTTATAATCTAGCTCAGACTGTCTGATCCACTCTGGGAAAGAAGTCGATGTTTCGGTACACAATTTCATACCGTCTCGGCTAGATACGGGTTTCTTTTGATCTGTCAAAACCAACATAATCATGGCCAATTTGAGATCTGTTTCAACTGGATAAACCTCACCACTATCCTTATCCCAAGCTGCCAGCGGCCCAAAGAAAGAACGTGATGATGAGCCTGAAGCAAACTTGGCAATCTGAGCCAATTCAGACTGCGTTTTTCCTACTTGGAAGAGCTCGTTAGCGGCCTTGACCAAAGCTGAAAGGCCTGAGGAACTTGATGATAGGCCTGCTGCTGTTGGCATATTGTTCCATGTTTCGATTTTGACAGGCTGATTTGGATCAGTACGGAAGACATCTAAAACCTTGCTGGCCTTAGTCGTCTCTTTTTCTCCTTGGAGCTCGTCACCGATATACATGACATCACTGGTCGCATCCTTAGGCAGAAAAGACAACTTGGTTTCCGTATACATATTTTCCAAAGTCAGTGAGATACTACTGGTTGAAGGAATCATACGATCCGCATCCGCCTTACCCCAGTATTTGACAATAGCAATATTTGCGTACGATTTGACGCTTACAGGCTTTCTATCCACGTGTTTACGGCTCCTTTTTCTTGAAGTTTTTTAGCAATCGTTCGGGCTTGGTCTTTAGTACTTGTCAGAGCAATAATACAGCCACCAAGCCCTCCACCTGACATCTTTGCTCCCAGTGCACCGTGATCCAGAGCAGTTGCTACTAGAAGGTCCGACAAGGCACAAGACACGCCTAAAGACTTAAGATGATTATGGGCTTGAGACATGAGCTGTCCAAGAGTATATTGGTCCTTAGCTTTGAGAGCTAGTTCCGCCTTCTGGCTTAATTCACCCAATTGGTTGAGGTCTGACAAGGCATCTAAACCATTAGCTTCAACCTTTTCCACAGCTTCACGGGTGTTTCCATGGATGCCCGTATCAGCAATAATCAGATAGGCACCTAGATTGACCTCAATTTCCTCGAAACCAATATTACGAGTAAAACTGATTGCGTGGTCACTCAAGCATGTCTTAGCATCCAGACCACTCGGTTTACTATGTGCTATGGTCTCCGCCTGATGAACCAACATTTCCAAGGTCGCCTGGCTAAGCTCTTGATCGAAATAATCAAAGACCGCTCGAATTGCCGCAATGGCTACAGCCGCAGACGACCCCATGCCGCGCTTTTTAGGAACACTTGACTTAATAGCATAGCTGATAGGCTGATTCTTGATTTCCAGATAGCTAAGGGCTGAAAATATAGCCGTCGTCAAGGGATCTTGAGCCTTGAGCGTCAAAGGAGTCTCAGCAGCCTGAATTTGACAGACAACCTCAATATCCTTAAGAGGAAGAGCGAGGGCAGGATGACCATAAACGACCGAGTGCTCCCCCATCAAAATAATCTTACTGTGAGCCTTGCCCACTCCTACTTTATTAGTCATAAGTTACACACACTCACAGACAAATTTTCAGGCGAGTGTCTTTCTATATTTTTCATACAGATTCTAGTGGTGACTCAAGGTCAATCATGCATTCAAAGGAGACAAAGAGCACCAATCTAAGGAATTTTCCTATGTCACTTCTATCTTATCATCAAAGCGCAAAAAAAGCGATATCTAACCTAGAGTGTCGCTTTGCATTAGAAACATGGTCCTAAATTGATATTTCTATCTTAAACTAGTACAATGCCAATGAGGTTAAAAAATGATTGATGTCGAAAAACTAATTAAACAGAACTCCGAACTAATGGCACTATTAAAGATTATCCACTCTTTCCAACTTAATGACTGTTGGCTTTGTGCTGGAACTTTACGCAATTATATTTGGGACTACTTAAGCACCGGAAATACATCTTCAAATATCAATTTCTCAGATATCGATGTCATTTTCTTTGATAAAAACATATCATATGAGCAAACTGTTGAAATAGAAAATCAAATAAAGAAAAAATATCCTGAATACAATTGGGAAATAAAAAATCAGTATTATATGAATATACATAGTCCTAATACTGAAAAGTATGTCATCTCTACCGATGCTGTTTCAAAATTTCCCGAAAAATGTACTGCCATAGCTGCTAGACTAAATGACAATCAGGAACTAGAGGTATTTATTCCTTTTGGACCAGGCGATTTGACTAACTTCAGAGTCTCACCCACACCATATTACTTTTCAGATAAAGAACGACAAACGGTCTATAACGAGAGAGTAAAAAAGAAAAATTGGAACGCATTCTGGCCAAACATTTCTATAGAATTTATCAAATAGATTAACCTATGATTTGTGATTTACTTTTTACAAGACTTTCCGCTGTGAGAAAAGTTCCTGAAGCATAATAGTTTCAGGAACTCGGAATTTTTGAGAGTAAAACAGTTCGGGAAACTGTTTTAGCCTGAGCCTAGAAATTAAAAAGTGAAGGGGCTCAAAAATTAGTCATGGAACTTCGAAGAAGGTCGCTGACGACCGAAATCACCTAAGGAAAGTCTTAAAAAATTTTTCTTCTATATTAAAAAAGAGCCTCACGGCTCTTTTCATGTTAAATCGCAAACAAATCGTTTAGGTTCTCAGCCATAGTTGGGTGAGTAAAGATTTGTTTAGCCAAATCTGTGTATGGAATATGATGGTTCATAGCAAGGGTAATTAGATTGATAATTTCATGAGATTCTTGACCAAAGAGGGTCACACCCAAGATTTCCTTAGTTTCAGGATTTACCACAGCTTTGAAGGCACCGCGCAAATCGCCATTAACATGGCCACGAGGCATGTCAGCAACTGGAAGTTCTTTGACAGCAACCGGTCCACCTGCTGCTCTGGCTTGATCTTCAGTAAGACCAACTTGTGCCAAAGGTGGATTGAGAAACAAAGCAGTTGGAACAGCTCCACGTGTTTCAAGGTTATAGCTACCATCACCAGTTAGGTAATTAAAGACAATGCGGAAATCATCTAGTGAGATATAAGTGAATTGAAGTCCACCATTAACATCACCCACCGCAAAGACACCTGGAACACTTGTTTCCAAATGCTTATTAACCTGGATACCACCATGTTCAGTCAAGGCAATATCAGTATTTTCCAAGTGAAGGGGTTCGATATTAGGCTTGCGTCCTGTCGCATAGAGGAGCGCATCAAAACGGAAGTCCCCTTTGTCAGTAACAACGACAACTTCATCACCGTCATTTTTTACTTCGGAAGTTTTAACACCTTGCTCAAAGACAATACCGTCCTCTTCCATGTATTCCTTGGCCAACTTAGCAATAGATGGCTCTACACGTGGCAAGAAGCTAGTCGCTGCATCCAAGACAGTCACTTGACTACCCAAACGGTTATAAAGGCCAGCAAATTCAAGACCGATATTACCACCACCTAGGATACCCAAGCGTTTTGGCAAAGCTTCAAGGGTTTGAATACCAGTCGAATCGTAAACATTCTTAGTTGTTGTCAAGCCAGGAATAGGCAAGATATTAGATACAGCACCAGTATTGATAACAATAGTCTCAGCTGTAAGCTCTTGGCGGTCATCCCCAGCTACTACTTCAATAACCTTATTTGACACAAAATGTGCCTCTGCATCAATGACATCAACGCCATTGTCTGCCAACATTTTATAATTCTTAGCATTAAGACGACTAGTCACTGCACCACGTTCTTTCATGGTGTCGTCAAATGACCAGCCCTTCTCAGCCGCAACAATCATAGTCTTAGTTGGGATACACGCAATATTAATGCAAGTACCACCATACATAGCTTTACTGCGCTCGATGACAGCAACTTTCTTACCAGCCGCATTCATCTTAGCAGCCAACGTTTTACCGGCTTTACCAAAACCGATAACAATCAAATCATAGTTTACCATTTCTGTATTCTCCTATATACTGTCATTCTATCATTTAATTTTTCAGACTGCTAATATCTGAACTTGAAAATAAAAAAGCTACAGCTTTTGATATAACCGATTTAATATCTTATGTTAATGGAGATATATGCACCCTTTGAAAATTATGTGGTAAAAAACTAAAAAAAAACGAAGAACTCAACATTTTTTCTAAAGAGTTGTCCACAGTTTCTCCAAAAAGCTTCGAAAGAAATATTTGCTCCTATCTTCGAGCAAGTATCACATGGTAAATCATTTCAAGCAGCGCTGCCACACCTACTGTAATTAGAAGCTTGGTCAATGATACATCGATTTTTACACCAAAATAAAAGACGACAAGCTAAGAGAAAATAATTGCTGTGAGAACACGAATATGATTGGTCATGGTAAAACCTCTTTATTAGCGCATTTTTTAAGTAAAAACAGAAAGAGTCATAGGTACTCATTACTAATGTTGAGATGTCTGCTCATTATAGCATAAAACAAGACCTAGATTAGAAAAAATAAGCATATTTAAGCTTTATAGACACTTGACAATCAACTACCAAATACACGATTACCTCTTATCCTAACTAAAAAAAGTCACACCCATTCATGGCGCGACTTCTCTTTCATTCTGATAGCATTATAAACTTATAGTCATTCGTCAATAGCTGTATAGCTTCTATTCAATCCTTCTGCAACAGGTTGGCTAGAGATGTGACCTTGATAAGTCGTTACACCTTGGTGAAGGCCTTCGTCATTTTCAATAGCCTGTTTGAAGCCTACTCCTGCAAAAGCTTCGATATAAGGAAGGGTAACATTGGTAAGAGCAATGGTTGATGTACGTGCTACTGCAACTGGAATATTAGCAACAGCATAGTGAAGGACACCGTGTGTTTCATAAACAGGCTCATCGTGACTTGTCACACAATTCACAGTCTCAACAACCCCACCTTGGTCAACGGCAACGTTAACAATAACAGAACTTGGACGCATTTGTTTCGATTAATACTACGTGTCCCTTAGCCAAAAAACTTTGGACACCTGCAGGTGTAAGAGCTACACGGTTTTTGTTATTTTTGATTTCTTTTGGAATACCAATTAACATATTTTCTCCTCATTCGTAGGTCATAAGGTAAAGGATTGTGCAAATCGCTTAACCACTTCCTATCTATCTTTCTTTAATAATAGCGCTTTTATTTTAACTAAAATCAAGAGAAAAAAATCTCCGCTATTTTAAGACCTTAGAATCATACTCCCCTAACTATATAAACAACTCACAAAAGAGCCCAACCAATCGGCTGGGTTCTTAAGTTGTAAACTAAATGATCAAAAGAGTATTTTTTCTTATGCACATCCTCCTTTTTATTTTCAAAAGCAGCACCAATTTAAAATCCTTAAGCTTCATGGAAAACTCTTAATAAAATAATCAAAGAGTCCTTGGTCTGCTAATTGCTTATGACCCAAGAGAAACTCTGGATGATTGGACTTCTTTCCGCAACAGTTTTTGCATTACTAGTGATTCCAATTAAGGGAATAGTCAGTCGTCTTGCTCCTTAAAATAATCAAGGAGGAAAAGAGCATTTTCCACATAGTAATTAACGGCTACAGGCAAGGCTTCATCTTTCACAAGGAAATCATCATGATGCCAGTCTGGGGCATACTCCTCACCATTAGAGCCGACAAAGGCAAAAACTCCTGGTATTTCCTTTTGATAAGCCGCAAAGTCTTCTCCGCCTGTTGATGGCAGCGTTTCAATCACTTCTGCGAAGGCTTTAGAATTTTCAAAGATGAGCGGTGTGAGAGTATGGTCATTGTAGGTCACGTAAGGTGAATTACCCCAGCTTATCTCTATATCAGCACCAAACTGGTCTGCTGTCGCCTGAACAACCTTCTCAAAGCGAGCAATGACATCTTCCCGAACCTTAGGCTCAAAGGTACGAATTGTTCCTTCGAAAAAGCCGTCTGCCGGAAGAACATTCCAGGTATTTCCAACTTCGATATGAGTGACTGACAATACGGCTGACTCAAAGGGAGATACCGTCCGAGCAACAATTTGCTGTAAATTATTAATGATAGTCGTAGTAACCAAGACTGTATCCACACCCAAATCGGGACGGGCCGCATGGGAGGAAACACCCTTGACATCAACCCTAAACTGCTCCACGCCTGCCAAAATAGCACCTGAACGAAGGCCAATCTGACCAGGTTTCAAGTGAGGATTATTGTGATAACCGATGATAGCTGACACACCCTCAATACCGCCCGCTTCAATGACCTGATAGGCCCCTTGGAAATTTTCTTCAGCCGGTTGAAAAATTAATCGAACAGTCCCCTTAAGCTCTGCTTCTCTTTCTTTTAAAAGCTGAGCAGCACCAAGCAGAGAGGTCTGGTGAAAATCATGACCACAAGCATGCATGGCACCATTGTTGCTAGCATAAGGAAGTCCTGTCTTTTCCTTAATCGGTAGGGCATCAATATCAGCACGCAAGGCAATAATAGGATGACCTGACCCAATCTCAGCGATGAGTCCTGTCTTCAAGGGATAATTTAAAGGCTCAACACCTAGATTTTTCAAATAAGCTTTCAAAAAGACTGTCGTCTCATGCTCCTCCCCAGAAACCTCTGGATGTTGGTGAATTTGATGACGCGTCTTTGCTAAATGATCGTAAAATACTTCTGTCATAATGAACCTCCCTCTCTGATCAGTTTTGGATTGTCAATCCATTTGTGAAACTCTCAATCAAATTGATTCCATCATACCACCAGAAGCGATACTTGAGAAATAAAAAATATTTATAGTATTCCATAAGTATTTCTTATACCTCTAAAAAATACTGTCATTATAGGTGTTGTCGTATTAAGACTAGCGATAAGATAGTCTTATCAGCTGATTGAAAGTTCCTATCGCACCTTAGCTACTAACCCAAATAAGTACGCAAGATTGTTTTTTCCGATTCAGTCAAGGTTCGGTAGGAACCTACTGCCATCCCTTCATCAAGTTTAAACTCTCCGAAAGAGATACGCTTGAGATAGGTCACCTTGACCCCATAAGCCAAAAACATCTTTTTTACTTGATGAAACTTACCTTCTGAAATCGTGACTCGAGCGCAACTTTTATCACTTGCAGAACTTAAAACTTCCAGCTGAGCTGATTGACAAACAGTCCCATCCTCAAAGACTACACCAGACTCAAAAAATGCAGGTGCATCAGGCCCCAGAATATCATTAACCTCAACATAATATGTCTTAGCCACATGATAGCGTGGGTGAAGCATGGCAAAGCCCAAGGGACCATTATTGGTAATCAACACCAAACCTTCCGTATCTCTATCCAAACGTCCACAGGATAAAGGCCCTCTCGCTGATCCTCAGGCCTAATCAAATCAATAACTGTTTGGTGTTCCTTGTCCTTTCTAACTGACACCACTCCTGACGGCTTATTCATAAGGTAGTAGACTTCTGGCGCATGCTCCAGTTCCTTACCAGAAACCATGATGGTTTGAAGACTAGCATCCACATTAAGATTATCTCGATCCGCCAGGACACCATCTACATATACCTGACGACTACGAATGAGCTTCTTGACCTGATTGCGAGAACCATAGCCCGACTGTCCTAATAATTTATCTAAACGCATAGCCCTATTGTACCATGGATAAGTCTGGTCTAGTAGACAAAAAAAGCCTACCTAAAAGGTAGACTCATACTACTAACAATTACACATTCACATGGAAGACTTGCCCAACTACATAGGTCACGAGCATGGTCAAGAGTCCTACTGCCAAGTTTCGCAACATCGCTTGTTTAACAGGTGCTTTCCCAAGTTTAGCACTAACATAACCAGTCAAGATTAAGGTCAGTGCAACCACAACCGCTGTTATAGGAATACGGTAAGGGTCTGGGAAAAGCAGGATAGCTAGCGTTGGAGGCAAAGATCCCAATGAAAAGGACAGAAAACTAGATACGGAAGCATGCCATGGATTGGTGATTTCTTCCATATCCACCCCATATTTTTCCTCAACTAAGACCTTAATAGGATTTTTACTGAAGGCTAGATTGACCTTAACTTCCGCTGCTGTTTCGCAATCCCCTTGACTGAGGAAGGTTTGATATAAACTTTCTCTAGCTGCCTCAGGTGAGCGATCCAAAAGGGCTTGTTCCTTAGCAACAGCCGCTTCTTCGGTATCTTTTTGCGTTGACACACTGACATATTCACCACCTGCCATCGAAAAGGCACCGGCAAAAATCGCTGATAAGGCTGAAATCAAGATAAACCAGATGTTAGATGTCGCACTAGCCACACCGATAACCACTCCCGCAATGGAAATGATGCCGTCATTGGCCCCCAACACTCCTGCTCTCAAAATATTTAAACGTTCTGCAAAATTCTTATCTTCCAATTTCATACTCCTTATTTAGAATCATTCTAAATAATATTATAACAGTTATTTAGAGTGATTACAAATAATAAACTTTAAAAAGTAGAATTTTTAAGGTTTAATCCAGTCACACGCAAACTCCAAAGCTAATAAAGCTATCTTATCCTTTTCATCCAAGTCCATATGATTCATCAAGTTACGGGCGTCCCAATTACCTTCAGAAAGGTGGTCCGCAGCATAGAAGAAGTGGCAGATGTCAACACCTCTAAACTTTGCTAAAGCTGCAACAGCAGAACACTCCATATCCACACAAATGGCTCCTGCTGCCTTTCGAGCTTTGAGTTTACCATTCGTCTCACGGTAAATGCCATCAGTTGTCCAAACCTTGCCTTCCTTATGAGAAATCTGACGTTCATTGAGATAGGAACGAAAATGGTCTAAAACACCCACATTTACCGCAATCTCATCGCTGGCTTCCACATAGTGAAAACTCGTCCCTTCATCTCTAAGGGCATGACTAGGAATAATAATAGAAGTCTCTTTAATATCTTCATCAAGCACCCCACAAGTACCAAAAAGTACAAGTTTATCAGCTCCCAAGGCAAAAATATCCTCTAAAATAGCCACACAGGCAGAGGCGCCTACAGGTGCATTAAAAGTGGCCAACTCATTATCATCAATAACAAGCTTATAAATCGGAATAGCCACATTCGCCATGGATGTCTCATAGATAAGTTCATGGGGAAACATCTCAAGCATTCGTTGAAAGGTCGAACGAGAAAAACAGGATACAGCTATTTTAGGAAAACCTTCAAGAGGCTCATGTAAGGCCTCGGGATTGGTAATCGCTTGTCTATTCGCATCAAATTCAGTTAGTAGCATACGTGACCTCCTTAGTTTTAGGAACCATTATAACACAAAAAAATCAGACCAAAAAGAATGGTCTGATTCTATCACTATTTATTCTTCATTCTCCAAATCATCCAGCTGTTTTTCGAGACGTCTTCTCTCATATCTTCCCAATGCAGCGAGAGCCCAATTCACCAAAAAGACAAAGGGAACATATATGGTATAAGTAATTGGCCAAGCCATGAGATATCTAGGATCCAAGGGATTATTATGATAGACATCATGGTTGTACCGATAGTTAGCTGACATTATCATAAGGGTGATAAGCCCAGTCACTAGTAAACAACCTAAGACTGTTATACTCGAACTACCAAAAGTATTTACATCAAGACGTTCAGCTCTATAAATAGACCAAATACTACTTATCAACAATGGATAAAGTAAGTAATCAGCAGAGATGACACCATTGTTAAAGAGGGAGCCATAAACTAAGCATACAAGCGTCCCTACAATCATTATATAAAAACATTCAGCAGCAACCTTATTATTTAGAACTGCTTCGTTGCGTTCGTCTGTAACCTTATTAGCAACCGATTTAAATTTCATCATCTTTACTTCCTTCCTAATCCTCCCAAAACAGTTGATCCAAAGTCCTATCCAGTGTTTTACAAATAGCAATGCATGAGGCTAGGCTGGGATTGCACTTCCCAGCTTCAATCAATCCGATGGTTTGTCTTGTTGCACCTACCGCTTCAGCCAAGTCACCCTGAGTCATATCATGCTCTGCTTGTGCTACTTTTAAGCGTAAATTCTTTGCCACATGACCCCTCCTTCTCAGCATATCTGATATTCTCTCCGAAATCGATTGTGATTACCATCTCTTTTCATTGATATTACACACTATATGTTTCTATTTGCAATATAAATCTGACATTATTTTAGAAATAATTTGCAAAATAAAAAGCCGAGATTTCTCCCAGCTTCTTCAATATTTAAACTTAGGCAGGTGTTACATCCAAGCTCTCACCGATTGCTGCAAGGCGTTCAACAACGTCTTCTTGGCTCAAACCATTTTCAGAAACATAACGGTTGCGTGGGTGAACACGGCATTCGTGTGAGCAGCCACGGAGGTATTTATCTTCATTTTCCTCTGAAGCAAGGATACGGCGGTTACAGAATGGGTTGCCACAGTTGACATAGCGTTCACAAGGTGTGCCATCAAACCAGTCCTTACCGACAACGATAGGATCTACATGGTTGATATCAACGGCAATACGCTCGTCAAAGACGTACATCTTACCATCCCAAAGCTCCCCTTGAACCTCTGGATCTTTTCCGTAAGTCGCAATACCACCATGCAATTGGCCAACATCTTTGTAGCCTTCACGGACCAACCAACCTGAGAATTTCTCACAGCGGACACCACCAGTACAGTAAACAACCACGCGCTTATCCATGAACTCTTCTTTATGGTCGCGGACCCATTGTGGCAATTCACGGAAGTTGCGAATGTCAGGACGAATGGCTCCACGGAAGTGACCAAGGTCATATTCATAATCGTTACGTGTATCAAGGACAACAGTATCCTCATCCAAAAGAGCGTCTTTAAACTCTTTGGGTGACAAGTAATCACCTGTAGTTTCAAGTGGATTGATGTCACTATCAAAGTTATTATCCTCTAAGCCAAGGTGAACAATCTCCTTCTTGTAGCGAACAAACATCTTCTTGAAAGTTTGTTCTTCTCCCTCATCAATCTTGAACCAAAGGTCCTCCATCCCTGGAAGGCTATGAACGTAGTCCATGTATTTTTGAGTGGTTTCATAGTCTCCAGAAACCGTTCCATTAATCCCCTCGTCAGCGACCAAGATACGACCTTTTAGACCGATTGACTTACAAAAAGCCAAGTGGTCAGCCGCAAATTGCTCAGCGTTTTCGATGGGAAGGTATTTATAATAAAGCAATACTCGAATAGGTTTTGCCATTGTATTTCCTCTTTCTTTATGAAATATCTATATTTGTTGTTTGATAATAAAATCAACTTAATTATTATACCGCTATCAAAGAGGACTAGGCAATTGATTTGCTTGAAGAAGAATTTTCACAACAGAAAAAGGCTGAGTGCCAAATGCCTCAACCAAAGTTTTATGGGATTATTTTTTCACAAGATAGTATTACAATTTCGCAGCAGCTGCTTGATCCAAGATAAGAGTCACGTCTGGATGATTTTGTAAGACACTAGCTGGCACTTCCTCTGTCACCGGACCCTTAATCATCTTGAAAATGGCATCCGCCTTCTTGTCACCATAGGCAAACAAGATTATCTTCTTGGCAGCTATAATAGAAGCAATCCCCATCGAAATAGCCTTTGTAGGGACTTGGCCTCGACTGGCAAAGAAACGGCTATTAGCTTCAATGGTGCTGTCAGTCAAGTCGACCACATGGGTTTGACTATCAAAAGGCGTACCTGGCTCATTAAAACCAATATGCCCATTACTTCCAATTCCTAAGATTTGCAAGTCAATGGCATGGTGCAACAAGATCTCATCGTAATCCTTAGCCGCCTGCTCCAAATCTTCAGCCATGCCGTCAGGCAAGAAGCTCTCTTTAAATGGCTTGGCGTCAAAGAGTTGAGCCTTCATAAAGGCATGATAGCTCTGCTCATGCTCTGGTGCTAAACCAACATATTCATCCAAATTGACACTGTAAAGTTCCGAAAAATCCAAGTCGCTTTCAACCATCTCTTGGTAGAGGGCGATAGGTGAACTACCTGTAGCCAACCCCAATGTTTGAGCACCAGCTGCAAGGCTCTCTTTAAGAAGATCAAAGGCAACTTTGCCTCCCTCAACTTGATTTTTAACTAAAATCTTTTCCATTCTATTCACCTCGATATTGGTATATACCGTTTTCTTTATTATCTCTTTTTTAACTTTTTTGTCAAGCGCTTTCACTCAATTCTTTTAATGACGGTCGTCCTATATCGTGCTATAATAAGAAGGCTGAAAATTTTTAAACGAGGAAACAAATGAATACAAACGATTTTGATTTTGAACTACCAGAGGAACTGATTGCCCAAACCCCATTGGAACAACGTGATGCCTCTAAACTCTTGGTCATTGATCCTGTAACCAGGGAAATGACTGATACCCACTTCGACCACATCATTGACCAGCTTAACCCTGGAGATGCCTTGGTCATGAACAATACGCGCGTGCTTCCTGCCCGCCTCTACGGTGAAAAAACTGATACACACGGCCATGTAGAATTTCTCCTTTTGAAAAATACCCAAGGTGACCAATGGGAAGTCTTGGCCAAACCAGCCAAACGCCTTAAAGTAGGTTCTAAAGTCAGTTTTGGTGATGGTCGCTTGACTGCCACTGTCACTGAGGAACTGGATCACGGCGGACGTATCGTAGAATTTAGCTACGACGGTATCTTCCTTGAGGTTTTGGAAAGCTTAGGCGAGATGCCACTGCCACCTTATATCCATGAAAAATTGGAAGACCGCGATCGTTATCAAACGGTTTATGCCAAGGAAAATGGCTCTGCCGCTGCTCCAACAGCTGGCCTCCATTTCACACCTGAGTTACTTCAAAAAATTGAAGCTAAAGGCGTAAAATTGGTCTACCTCACCCTCCACGTTGGACTGGGAACCTTCCGACCTGTTTCTGTCGATAATGTCGACGAGCATGAAATGCACTCAGAATTTTACAACCTCAGCCAAGAAGCGGCCAATACCCTCAATAGTGTCAAAGCTGCTGGAGATCGCATTGTTGCAGTAGGGACAACCTCAATCCGAACACTGGAAACAATCGGAAATAAATATAATGGCCAACTCCAAGCCGACTCAGGCTGGACTAATATCTTTATCAAACCAGGCTACCAATTCACAGTCGTAGATGCCTTCTCAACTAACTTCCACCTTCCAAAATCAACCTTGGTGATGTTGGTTTCAGCCTTTGCTGGTCGTGAATTCGTCCTAGAGGCCTACAAACACGCCGTCCAAGAACGCTACCGCTTCTTCAGTTTCGGAGATGCCATGTTCGTAACACGACCTTCGGAAAAATAAATAGTGATGTTGAGACTTCTCTTACAGGGGAAGTCTCTCTTACTGCACATCACATTCAGAAAAAATCCACCAGTTATGAACTGATGGATTATTTTGTTTATTTCTCTGCAAATTGACTATTATACAAATCGTAATAGAAACCTTTATCTGCAAGGAGGGATTCATGGTTCCCTTGTTCGATGATTTGTCCATCTTTAAGGACCAAAATCTTGTCTGCTTCTTGGATAGTTGATAAACGGTGAGCAATGACAAAACTTGTTCGACCTTGCATGAGAGCTTTCATGGCTTTTTGAATCAAGAGTTCCAGACGGGTATCAACTGATGAGGTTGCCTCGTCCAAAATCAAGATTTTAGGGTCAGCCAAAAGTGCACGGGCTATGGTCAAAAGTTGCTTTTGTCCCAGTGAAATGTTACTTGATTCCTGGTTTATTTCCATGTTGTAGCCACCAGGCAGCGTACGGATAAAGTGATCCACATTGGCAGCCTTCGCTGCTTCAACAATTTCTTCATCAGTTGCCTCAAGATTACCAAAACGAAGATTTTCCTTGATAGTTCCTTCAAAGAGCCAAGCATCCTGAAGCACCATACCAAACTGTTTACGATAATCTTTACGCGACAAGTTGCGTATATCATGACCATCAACCGAGATATAACCTGCAGTAACATCATAGAAACGCATGAGAAGATTGATAATAGTTGATTTTCCAGCACCGGTAGGACCGACAATAGCCACCATTTCACCAGGATTAACCTCAAGATTAAAGTCACGAATCAAAGGTTTATCAGCTACATACTGGAAGTCCACATGATTAAAGATAACTTGGCCAGTTAAATCTCCTTCAAGCACCTCAGTAGCATAATTAGCCTCGTCTGGTTCATCCATTAGTTGAAAAATACGGTCCAAGGAAGATTTAGCACTCTGCAATTGTCCAGCCAACTGAGTCAAGTTCTGAATAGGTTGATTAATTTGCCAAACGTACTGAACGAAAGCCTGCATATTACCAATCGTCAAGCGACCAGCCAAGACTTGCAAACCACCTAGGACGGCAACAATTAGATAGGTTAAGTCAGATAAACCATTAAGGAAAGGCATCATGAGGCCTGAAATGAAATTGGCCTTAAAACCTACCTTTTGAAGGTCTTCCGTAATTTCTTTAAAGTCGTCTAAAGATCTATCCTCACGCCCAAAAAGTTTAATCACATTGAAACCAGTCAGATTTTCCTGAACAAAACCGTTAAGAGTACCTAGGGCGTGAGCCTGCTGCTTAAAGTAAGGTTGAGATTTACTCATAATGAAGCGAGCACCAAAGTAAGAAATCATAATAGTGATAACAACCACAGCTCCCAACTGAAGATTAAGGTAAAGCACTATCCCAATAACCAAGGCTAGAGTAAAGATGGCGTTGACAACCTGCAAGAATGACTGCTGCAAGGCATTTGAAACTGTCTCGACGTCACTAGTAAAGCGACCTAAAAGGTCTCCAAATTGTTGCTTATCAAAGTATGACACTGAGGTACGATTGATTTTCTCAATCATCTCATTTCGCATATCCTGAACCGTTGCTTGCACAGCATTGGTCATAAAATAGTTGGAATAGTAAGAAGCCAACTCATAGATGAGACCACGCAAGAGGTAAAAGACCAAAACTAAGCCAACGTAGGACACGTTGATATGAGCACCTGCTACCCCCTTTATGATGTCCAGTGTATTTTTAGTCAATTCCGTAATGGCTAAACCAATGACCACCGGCTCAATAACACTCATGATGACACTAATAATTTTCAGGAAAATAGCTAAGTAAAGTGGGAAACGATAAACCTGCAGGTATGACCAAAGGCGGCCAAAACCTGAGGAATGAGTTGTTTTCTTTTTATGATCATTCATTTTGACCTCCTTCTAGTCTTCCATAAGACTCTTTTGATTCAATTGTGAATTAGCAATCTCACGGTAAATCTCATTACTTTCCATGAGCTCTTCGTGACGGCCACGACCAACAATTTCACCCTTATCAAGAACGATAATCTGATCTGCATCCATAATGGTTCCCACACGTTGAGCCACGATCAAGACCGTCGCATCCTGAGTCACTTCTTTTAGACGACGGCGCAAGGTCACATCAGTCTTGTAGTCCAAGGCAGAGAAGGAATCATCAAAGATATAGAGATCAGGACGTTTAACCACCGCACGTGCAATTGACAAACGCTGCTTCTGTCCCCCAGAAAGGTTGCTACCACCCTCAGACAAGTGAGAATCATAGCGCTCTTCCTTGCTTTCAATAAATTCCTTAGTCTGAGCCACATCCGTAGCTTGATTCAATTCTTCATGACTAGCATTTTCCTTACCATAACGGATATTTTCACCGATAGTTCCAGTAAAGAGTAGAGCTTTTTGTGGAATAAAGCCAATCTTACGACGAAGAGCCTTAAGATTGTAGTCACGTACATCCACACCATCCACAAGAATACGTCCAAGTGTGACATCATAAAAGCGTGGAATCAACTGTACAAGTGATGATTTTCCTGAGCCCGTAGACCCAATAAAGGCAATAGTTTCACCTGGCTTAGCCTTAAAAGAAATATTGTGTAGAACAGGACTCTCAGTTTCACCAGGATAGGCAAAGGTCACATTATCAAATTCCAAATATCCCTTAGTATCAGTCTCTGTCACCCCATCTTCATTTGGGTTGATAGAAATAGGCATATCCATAATTTCCTGCAGACGTTCACTAGATACCGCTGTACGAGGATACATGGTAAAGAGATTAGCTAGAAAGAGGAAGGATAATAGTGCATGGAAACTGTACTCAATGAAGGCAACCAAGTCCCCGATTGCCAGAGTTCCAGAACCTAATGGATTTAGGGCAAACCAAACAATAGCCACAATCATAGCGATGATGATTTGTACAAAAAGTGGCTCTGTTAAACCAGTCAATTTAAAGAGCTTGCTTGAATTATCTGCATAGACAGCATTTTCAGAGGCAAACTTCTTCTCTTGGAAATCTTCTCTAGCGAAAGCACGGATGACACGAAGTCCAGTCAGATTTTCACGAGCATACTGGTTAATCTTGTCGAGAGTTGCCTGTTGTTTTTCAGAAAGCGGACGCGTTTTTACCGCCACATACCAGACAACTACAGCTAGTAAAGGCAAGGAGATTGCCACAATCCAAGCCAAAGATGGACTTGTCGTCAAAATCAAAAAGACACTGGAAACCATCATCAAAGGAGTGATAACACCCAACTTGAGGACTTGATCTGCAAACTGCATGAGAACAAAAGCATCCGACGTGATACGAGTCACCAAAGAAGATACCCCAATTTGTTCGTACTCATGGTGTGAATACTCCTGAAGTTTGGCGTAGATATCATTACGCATGACCTGCACCATAGTAGTCGTCAACTTACCAACCGCATAGACCAAAAGCACACGACCAACAATACCAGTTAAGACCACACCAAACATGACCCAAGCATAGGTATAAAGCTTGTCAGCATCCCCACGGTTAATTCCCTCATCAATCATTCTGGCGAGAACCGTCGGCAGACCCAGGTTAGCAATAACAAATAAAATAGCTGCCGTAAAATTCATCGCTAGCCACTTAGGGTAACGCCTGAGATAAGACCAAATATAAGCCATAAATTCCCCCTTTTTCTTCTTCATTTAGCTATACTTTTAGGTTCACAAGAATCGGATACTAACTTTCAATACCTTAAAAAGCACATAAAAAGGGCGTGACAAGCACGCAAATTACCTACATTCTAACAAATGAAAATATTAAAAGCAATAGAAAAAGGCAGGGCTTACACCCTGGTTTTCTTTATTAAGCGACTTGAGTCGTTACCTTATTATTTTAAGAGTAACTGAAGCAGACTGATTCTAATTACTGATATTGCTGAATTTATTTAATGAATTTACATTTTGACAATTTTTTGGAAGGATACTAAAGAATATTTGATTGGAACATATTTTGAGTGATCTTTCCAGAATCCCGATTACATCATTATGATATCAAAGACTATAAGCATTTTAAGTTACTGATTTATCAGTGTTACCTAGTCTATGTGAAACATATAGGGACACATCTTAGGACATTAAGAAGATAAGATGAATGACTATAACTCAAGCCTTTTCTGGGAATCCTTGGAACATCCACAATCTCATCCTGTCATTTAATAATACGGCAAATAATTGATTTAAATAAGGAATTGCCAAATCGAGCTAAAACATAATCATCTTCGTCATTTTTCACTTGAACTCACGCCAATTAGTTAATACTTCTAAAGTTACATCGTCTAAATCAATTTTACGCAATCCAGCAACCATCTTTGCTTGCTACTTAGAATACTAATTTCCATATTCAACTTTTTAAAGTGTTTCATAGGCGTTGAGAAGCTTTTTATAAGGTTTATAGCCATCCCAATTACACTCAATATATGATATTTATCATAATAAATTAAGAATTCAATTTTCAGTTTAGTTTCCTGAAGAGATTATATATTTTTGTTTTTTACCAAGAATAAATTAGTATAATTTTATTTCAATTAAACTACATATACTTCCTTTAGTTCAATGTGCACATACTCCTTTCAAATGTGCACATATTCCTTTCATAGATAAAGTAAAAAAACTGATGAATCATTCGATTCATCAGTTTTAAGGAAGATATGTTCATAGCAAACAAATCGTATCAATTAGAAAGATTAATCTTCTTTCTTCTTACGAGCTACAAGACCAAATCCACTCAATACTCCGAGAAGTCCAAGTGCTGCTAGGCTAGCATTATCTTCTGTACCTGTATTTGGAAGTTCACGTTGGCCATCCATATATTGAGGTGTAGAAGGTGATGCTGGTTGAGCTGCAGTTGTTGGAGTTTCATTATTATTTCCATTGTTATCTCCATTATCTGTAGGTCTTACAGGTTGTGGTACTGGAACATAGTTGATTGGTGTATCCTTAGTCGGATCGTTTGGTACGTTTGGTACTTCATATCCTTTATTTGGATTTTCTGGATCTACTGGTTTGATTGGTTCAACGTGTGGTTTAACCGTTACTACAAAGCTTTGATCTACTTTCGTATCTTTATCGAAGTTCTTATCTGTAGCTGTTGTGAATCCATCAGTTACGAGGTCATACCCTAGAGCTTTAAGTTCAGCAAGCTTAGCTACTGTTGAGTAATCAATTGGTTCTCCAGATTTACCTTCTAGGTTATCTGTGTGAAGTACTGTTCCTGTTCCTTCTACAACATAAGTTACTGTTGCTTTTTGAGAATCTTTCTCATAAGTGATTACAGTATCTTCTGTTGGGTTTTCAGGTGTTGGTGGAACATATCCTTTACTTGGATCGTTTGGATCTACTGGTTTCAGTGGGTTTCCATTTGAATCTTTTGGAGTTGTTCCTGGCACTTGAGGAATCACTGTTGTTGGTGTTCCTGGTTTTGTTGGATCTGTTGGATCGTTTGGATATTGAGGTTTATCAAGTTTTGGTTCCTCGAATCCTTCTGGTACTTTTGGTACCCATGAACCAAGTTTAGTGTAGACAACTTCGATATTTTCATCTTTAGAGTCTACCGTTAATCCTGTTGTAGCTGCTACTTCTTTTTGTTTAGCATCTTTCAGGATGTAGCCTTGAACTACTGGTGATTCAACTTTATCGAATGTTGTATCTCCATCTTTAGCTGTCCAGTTGCCGTAAGTGATTTCACCTGTTACAGAATTAATCTTACCTTCACGAGTGAATGTAACTTTATCTGTTACTTTCTGAGCTACTTCCTCACCTTTTTCGTTAACGGATGTGATTGTACGGTTCACGTGGCGAGTTGTATCAATCTGTTTAATGAGATCTTCTGTCCATTTTGGTCCATCAGGGTTGTTAGGATCGATTGGATCACCTGGTTTTGGTTTATTTGGATCATTTGGATTTTCTGGATCTACTGGTTTGATTGGTTCAACGTGTGGTTTAACCGTTACTACAAAGCTTTGATCTACTTTCGTATCTTTATCGAAGTTCTTATCTGTAGCTGTTGTGAATCCATCAGTTACGAGGTCATACCCTAGAGCTTTAAGTTCAGCAAGCTTAGCTACTGTTGAGTAATCAATTGGTTCTCCAGATTTACCTTCTAGGTTATCTGTGTGAAGTACTGTTCCTGTTCCTTCTACAACATAAGTTACTGTTGCTTTTTGAGAATCTTTCTCATAAGTTACAGTATCTGTTGGGTTTTTGAGATCGTTTGGATCTACTTCTTTCCATTTGAATCTTTTGGAGTTGTTCCTGGCATTAGGAATCACTGTTGTTGGTGTTCCTGGTTTTGTTGGATCTTCTTTGGATATTGAGGTTTATCAAGTTTTGGTTCCTCGAATCCTTCTGGTACTTTTGGTACCCATGTTGATATTTTCATCTTTAGAACATATCCTTTACTTGTTTAGCATCGTTTCAGGATCTACTGGTTTCAGTGGGTTTCCATTTGAATCTTTTGGAGTTACAGAATTAATCTTACCTTCACGAGTGAATTGAGGAATCAACGGATGTTGTTGGTGTCAATCCTGGTTTTGTTGGATCTGTTGGATCATTTGGATATTGACTGGTTTGATTGGTTCAACGTTTTTAACCGTTACTACAAAGCTTTGATCTTTTCGTATCTTTATCGAAGTTCTTATCTGTAGTACTTTTGGTACCCATGTTCAACCAAGTTTAGTGTTGAGACAATTGGTTCTCCAGATTTACCTTCTAGGTTATCTGTGTGAAGTACTGTTCCTGTTCCTTCTACAACATAAGTTACTGTTGCTTTTTGAGTCTACCGTTAATCCTGTTGTAGCTGCTACCTTCTTTTTTGGAGTTGTTTAGTTGGATCTTTCAGGATGTAGCTGAATGAACTACTTAGTGTAGATTCAACTTTATCGAATGTAGCATCTTTCAGGATGTAGCTTGAACTACTGGTGATTCAACTTTATCGAATGTTGTATCTCCATCTTTAGCTGTCCAGTTGCCGTAAGTGATTTCACCTGTTACAGAATTAATCTTACCTTCACGAGTGAATGTAACTTTATCTGTTACTTTCTGAGCTACTTCCTCACCTTTTTCGTTAACGGATGTGATTGTACGGTTCACGTGGCGAGTTGTATCAATCTGTTTAATGAGATCTTCTGTCCATTTTGGTCCATCAGGGTTGTTAGGATCGATTGGATCACCTGGTTTTGGTTTATTTGGATCATTTGGATTTTCTGGATCTACTGGTTTGATTGGTTCAACGTGTGGTTTAACCGTTACTACAAAGCTTTGATCTACTTTCGTATCTTTATCGAAGTTCTTATCTGTAGCTGTTGTGAATCCATCAGTTACGAGGTCATACCCTAGAGCTTTAAGTTCAGCAAGCTTAGCTACTGTTGAGTAATCAATTGGTTCTCCAGATTTACCTTCTAGGTTATCTGTGTGAAGTACTGTTCCTGTTCCTTCTACAACATAAGTTACTGTTGCTTTTTGAGAATCTTTCTCATAAGTGATTACAGTATCTTCTGTTGGGTTTTCAGGTGTTGGTGGAACATATCCTTTACTTGGATCGTTTGGATCTACTGGTTTCAGTGGGTTTCCATTTGAATCTTTTGGAGTTGTTCCTGGCACTTGAGGAATCACTGTTGTTGGTGTTCCTGGTTTTGTTGGATCTGTTGGATCGTTTGGATATTGAGGTTTATCAAGTTTTGGTTCCTCGAATCCTTCTGGTACTTTTGGTACCCATGAACCAAGTTTAGTGTAGACAACTTCGATATTTTCATCTTTAGAGTCTACCGTTAATCCTGTTGTAGCTGCTACTTCTTTTTGTTTAGCATCTTTCAGGATGTAGCCTTGAACTACTGGTGATTCAACTTTATCGAATGTTGTATCTCCATCTTTAGCTGTCCAGTTGCCGTAAGTGATTTCACCTGTTACAGAATTAATCTTACCTTCACGAGTGAATGTAACTTTATCTGTTACTTTCTGAGCTACTTCCTCACCTTTTTCGTTAACGGATGTGATTGTACGGTTCACGTGGCGAGTTGTATCAATCTGTTTAATGAGATCTTCTGTCCATTTTGGTCCATCAGGGTTGTTAGGATCGATTGGATCACCTGGTTTTGGTTTATTTGGATCATTTGGATTTTCTGGATCTACTGGTTTGATTGGTTCAACGTGTGGTTTAACCGTTACTACAAAGCTTTGATCTACTTTCGTATCTTTATCGAAGTTCTTATCTGTAGCTGTTGTGAATCCATCAGTTACGAGGTCATACCCTAGAGCTTTAAGTTCAGCAAGCTTAGCTACTGTTGAGTAATCAATTGGTTCTCCAGATTTACCTTCTAGGTTATCTGTGTGAAGTACTGTTCCTGTTCCTTCTACAACATAAGTTACTGTTGCTTTTTGAGAATCTTTCTCATAAGTGATTACAGTATCTTCTGTTGGGTTTTCAGGTGTTGGTGGAACATATCCTTTACTTGGATCGTTTGGATCTACTGGTTTCAGTGGGTTTCCATTTGAATCTTTTGGAGTTGTTCCTGGCACTTGAGGAATCACTGTTGTTGGTGTTCCTGGTTTTGTTGGATCTGTTGGATCGTTTGGATATTGAGGTTTATCAAGTTTTGGTTCCTCGAATCCTTCTGGTACTTTTGGTACCCATGAACCAAGTTTAGTGTAGACAACTTCGATATTTTCATCTTTAGAGTCTACCGTTAATCCTGTTGTAGCTGCTACTTCTTTTTGTTTAGCATCTTTCAGGATGTAGCCTTGAACTACTGGTGATTCAACTTTATCGAATGTTGTATCTCCATCTTTAGCTGTCCAGTTGCCGTAAGTGATTTCACCTGTTACAGAATTAATCTTACCTTCACGAGTGAATGTAACTTTATCTGTTACTTTCTGAGCTACTTCCTCACCTTTTTCGTTAACGGATGTGATTGTACGGTTCACGTGGCGAGTTGTATCAATCTGTTTAATGAGATCTTCTGTCCATTTTGGTCCATCAGGGTTGTTAGGATCGATTGGATCACCTGGTTTTGGTTTATTTGGATCATTTGGATTTTCTGGATCTACTGGTTTGATTGGTTCAACGTGTGGTTTAACCGTTACTACAAAGCTTTGATCTACTTTCGTATCTTTATCGAAGTTCTTATCTGTAGCTGTTGTGAATCCATCAGTTACGAGGTCATACCCTAGAGCTTTAAGTTCAGCAAGCTTAGCTACTGTTGAGTAATCAATTGGTTCTCCAGATTTACCTTCTAGGTTATCTGTGTGAAGTACTGTTCCTGTTCCTTCTACAACATAAGTTACTGTTGCTTTTTGCTTATCTGCTGTATAGGTGATCGTTGTATCTTTCCCAATATCAGAAGGTGTTGGTGGAATATAGCCCTTAGTATGATCATCGGGATCAACTGGCACCAAAGGAGTCCCCATATGGTCTTTAGGTGTATAGCCAGGAAGAAAATCAATAACCGGGTAACCAGGCACAGATGAATCAGCAATCTTAGTAGGGTCAATAGGATCATTGGGATAAATAATTGATTTTGTCGAGCCATCAGGATTAGAGACGACCCAGTTGCCGAGCTTTCTGTAAACATACTTAACATCAGAGGTTTGTGGAATATATGGATTTTTAATTGCGACTGTCGTATAACCTACTTGATACTTTATCACAGGATCTGAGGGCTTTATATTTGTATATGTCTTGAGAACTTTTCCATCTTGAGCAATTGAAGCAGACATTGTTCCATCTGAACCAGTCTGAGTGTAAGTAACAACTATTCCATCATGAAAGTCTTTAACATAACTAGCACCAATCTCTCCGAATGGTGACATAACGCCATTTGAATTAGAAGGTGCAGTAGCATAGTAACCATTTATAAGTATGGGACTCGTCGTATATTTTTGGCCAACTAACCCTTTTTGTGTATAAGGAACAACCGGATTACCATTACTGTCGGTGATTTGCTTGCCATCTTTATCAACAAAATAGGTTGTTTGTGTGATCAATTTGGGTACCATATAGGATAGTTTATTGTAGTAGCCAGTATCATATTTACTAACAATATATTTAACAGCAAGAGGATCTCTTAAACTTTCAACCATCGCATAATAAGTATCATTATAGTAGGTAATACTATCAAATACAGCAGATGGTACCTTAGTATTTTGATTTAAAGTGTATTGTTTTAAAACTTTATTTGATGGCGATAATTCCGTTACATAAACAATTCCATCGCCCGTTCGATTAGTTGAAAGAACAATCTGGTTTCCAATATATGTTTGCACCCATTCATAACTGTAATGAGATTTATCTGGATCAATCCACATTCCAGATGGATAATCTGGATCACTAACTGAGAAACCCGGATAGGTAACTGAAGTGGCTATCTGCGCTACACTCTGTTTTCCATCTGCACTGGTTACATCAGCCTTTACTGAACTATTACTTGCACTGGTCGTTTCAGCTTTCGTTGCGCTGCTACTACTTGCACTGGTCGTTTCAGCTTTCGTTGCACTGCTACTACTTGCACTGGTCGTTTCAGCTTGTACTCCTGCTGAGTCTTTTGATTTTGCTGTTGGTTCTACAACTGTTACTGTTGAAGGATCTTTAAGTGCTGTTGTTGTATCTACTGAAAGAGCTTTTTCAGATGGAGTTGCTTTCTTGTCAGCCTCTACTTTTGCAGTTTCTTTTTCAGCCACTTGCTTCTTATCGAATTCAGCTGTATTTGATTCAGTTACAGATGTGCTCAAAGCTGATACAGTTTCTGCTTGTGCATCTACATCGGCTTGACTAGCATCTGTATTCCCTAGAGTTGCTTTAGGTGCTGCCATTGTAGCTGCAACTTCTGATTTCACCGCTGTAGCTTTTTCAGTTTCTGGATTCACAGTTTCTGGATTCACAGTTTCTACTGTTTCGGATTTAGGCTCAGCCTTTTCCGTTTCCTTATCACCTTGATTAGAAGAAGATGTTATAATAGCTGTTTCAGCTGGTTGTACTTCCATCGCTGATACTACGCCATTACCTAAAAACATTAAACCAACAGCAATCGCTACTGATGCTGCTCCAAAGCTGAACTTACGAATACCGTAACGAATGTACTTCTCTGTTCGAAAATCTTGTTGTTTCCCTCGCATATGAGTAATAAGCCCCTTATAAATTGTTTAATTTTTCAAAATATTTAATTTTTTTTAAAAAACGGCATTTTTAACATTTAATGTAACAATGTTTTTATGCCGAAACTATATACTTTGAAATCGGTTTAATGATAGCACACTTCCGTATTATAAGCAAACAATTCCATTTAAAATTTAGACTATAATAACTAAATTTTATTTTTCAAAAATTATTTATAGTAGTAATTATATTTTTGTTTTTAAGTATCTATCCTCTTTTTGTAATATTAAAATAATTTTTACCATTTTATAAAAAGTTAGCCAACTCATTTTCAGAAAACATTTGTAAATTTCAAAAAAACAATGATTTTTATATCATTGGTTTTCTGTTATATTCGTTTATCAGAAAGATTTAATTGATATTCCTTCTTCTTACGATCTACAAGACCAAATCCACTCAATATTCCAAGAAGTCCAAGTGCTGCTAGGATAGCATTCTCTTCAGTACCTGTATTTGGCAACTCTTTTTGACCTTCAACATATTTTGGTGTTGCTGGTTGACTTGGTTCAATCGGTCTTGGAGTCGGCATCTCAACTTTCTTGAAGATATGTTTGATATTTCCATTTGGTTCAGTCATAGTCTTCACATATTCGTAACCTGAAACTGTTCCCGGTTCTTTAGAGCCTGGTTCAGTTGGTTTCAATGGATTTCCATTCTCATCAGCCCAAGTAGTTGTATTTTGCTTACCTGGAGTTGGTTGAGGAACAGGTGAAGATGTTGGAGCTGGTGTTGAAACTTTCTCATAAACATGCTCTGTATCTCCTTTTGGAAGTGTCTCAGTTTCTACAAAGCGGTAACCTGGAATATCTTTCTTAGGAGTTGTACCTTCCTCAGTAGTTGTTCCTGGAATTACATTGCTATCTTTATCTTTATAAGTTGTTATGACTTTTTCACAGATATGTCTTGTATTTCCTTTTTCGTCTACTTCAGTTTTAACAATCTTGTATCCTGGGATATCTTTAGTAGGTTTAGTTCCATCTTCTGTTGGTGAAAGTGAGTTACCATCTTTATCAACGAATAAAGTATTAGGATGAACCTTTGGTGTGTAAGTAGCTGTTGCTGGCGTTCCGTTCTTATCACACGTTTAACTGTTACTCCTGTTGCTTTACCTATGAAGTCAGGTTCTGGTGTGAAGGTTACTTTACCGTTTTCATCGATTGTGTATATTCCTTCGCCTGGTACTTTCTTCTCAGTTGTTCCATCGTCAAATGTTCGTTTAACAGTTTCATCAATTGGTACATTTGGATTTCCTGGGACGAAGACTGGTGTCCCTGTTTGTGGTTGTCCTTTAGGTCCTTCAGATTCTGCAGGTGTTCCTTCTGGTTTTACTGGTGTAACTATTGGTGTGTATGTTCTGGTATAGTAAATTTGTAACATTCCTACCTAATAAGTTAAACTATTCATTAGAATAGGAGACATAACATGGAACACTGTCCAGATGAAACACGACAAAAAATTGTTCGACTGCACATTCAAGACGGATGAACATTAAAAAGCTTAGCTGCTGAATATGGTGTATCCCAAGCCTCAGTCTCTAATTAGGTACGACATTATCGCAAAGAATACCAAACTAATGAGAAGGAAAAATCACAACTTGAACTCATGGAGGAAGTTCGTAAATTACATCAAGAAAAGGCAGAGCTTGAAAAGGAAAATGATTTCTTAAAAAAAGCAACGGCATTCTTTGCGAAGGAAATCGATTAGAGGCATATCGTTTTATTGATAACTATAAAGAAGAGTTTGGTTTGCGTTGGTTGTTCTTGCATATGAATATTCATCCCAATACTTATTATAATTATCTTAAAAAGACAAAGACTAACTATCATCGTCAAAAGAAAGCTATTCTTAATGCTATTCGAGATATCTACCATGAGTGCAGTGGAAGCATCGGACACAGATTCATGAAAGTTTTTCTAGGAAGACGAGATATTTATCTTTCTAAAACAACCGTTCATAAATATATGAACAAAGAAATGAAATTAAAAGGCATTTGTCGAAGAAAGAAACCAAATTATAAAAAAAGCAACGCCCACAGACTCTTTCCCAATCTTCTCAAGCAAAACTTTGTCGCTTCTGAGCCAAATCGTGTATGGTGTACGGACTTTACTTATTTATATCTAACAAACGGCACTGTTCGTTACAATTGTACGATAATCGATTTATACTACCGTAGTGTGGTTGAAAGTGAGAATGGTAACAACATTACAGCTACTTTGGCTATTCAGACCCTTAATAAAGCAATTCATGCTCAGCATTGTAATCCATCTAAACTGATACTTCATTCAGATCGAGGTGTACAATTCACCTCACTAGAATTTACGAGATTTTGTTCATCATTGGGTATTTCTCAAAGTATGAGTCGTGCGGGTACTCCGTATGATAGTGCTCCAATGGGACGCTATTACAATACATTAAAAGCTGAAGAAGTTTATCAACATCGGTATGATACTATCGAGGAACTGGACCAAGCTATAAACGACTTTGCCTATGTTTGGTATAATCAAATTAGACTTCATTCTTATAATAACTACCTAACACCTCTAGAAAAACGATTGAAACAATTTTATTTAGGCAATGGTGTTACAAAAATGCTTGACCAGGACAGAACCACTACCACGATAACTTAATTCCACTCTATCACCCTCCTATAACTATAACCAAAGTTAGGATTTTATCTAAACATTATTTATGATTATTTTAACACAAGACAATATTTATAATTCAGTTTGATGAAGAAAAATAATTATTTCAGAATCTTCTCTTTGATACTTTTAATTGACAATGACAAAACTATCATATAAAAAAGTGGCAGAAATACACTGATTTTCTCTTTTCGTTGTTGCAAATTGGTTTACTTCGCAATCTAATCCTTGATGGTTATAAACAAACCCCACCAAGATTTAATCTTGGTGGGGTTTTGGTGGGGAATGAAACTATTTCCCCACTATTTTAATCGCCCTAAGCGACTTGAAAACCTTGATTTATTAGGCTTCCGCAATCTAATTATGATGTGACTCTTATTTAAGAGTAACTGAAGCTCCAGCTTCTTCAAGTTTAGCTTTGATTTCTTCAGCTTCAGCTGCAGCAACACCTTCTTTAATAACTGATGGTGCACCGTCAACGATAGCTTTAGCTTCTTTAAGACCTTCGCCTGTGATTTCACGTACAACTTTGATAACGCCAACTTTTTTGTCGCCTGCAGATGTCAATTCAACGTCGAATGAATCTTTAGCAGCACCAGCGTCAGCAGCACCATCTGCAGCAGCAGCTACAGGAGCAGCAGCAGTTACGCCAAACTCTTCTTCGATAGCTTTTACAAGGTCGTTCAATTCAAGGATTGAAGCTTCTTTAATTTCAGCAATAATGTTTTCAATATTCAATGCCATTGTGATTTCCTCCAAATGTGTTTTTTAATATAGTATTTTAAACGTAGCTTAGGCTACGAGTTGTGAAGATGGGCTTACGCAGCGCCGTCTTCTTTGCTTTCTGCAACAGCTTTGACAGCGTATGCAACGTTGCGCACTGGCGCTTGAAGTACAGAAAGGAGCATAGAAAGCATACCTTCTTTGTTTGGAAGTGATGCAAGAGCGTTGATTTCTTCGACTGAAGTGATCGCACCGTCAACAACACCACCTTTGATTTCAAGAGCTTCAGCGCCTTTAGCAAATTCGCTAATAACTTTTGCTGGTGCGATAACATCTTCGTTCGAGAATGCTACTGCAGATGGACCAACGAAAAGTTTTTTAAGGTCTTCAAGACCTGCTTTTTCAGCTGCACGGCTCAAGATAGAGTTTTTGATAACTTTAAATTCAACGCCTGATTCACGAAGATTACGACGAAGAACTGTATCTTGGTTAACTGTAAGTCCACGAGAGTCAACAACAACGATAGATGCTGCTGCTTTCATTTTATCAGCGACAATAGCAACTTGTTCAGCTTTCTTAGCAATAATAGCTTCACTCATTAGTAGTTTTACCTCCGTTTTTATTTTTGGGCTAGGCACAAAAAAACCGTACCTAAACCTAGACACGAAAGTACAATACGTCACAAAAAAATAGTTACGTTTTGTGCCTCGGTTGGATGTTTACGAGTCCAGCTCCCCAACTGTCTTAGGTCAGTTTTTTTCAAACCTTATATAGAATACCATTACCTGAATCAGACGTCAAGAGAAAAATACAACTTTTTTGGATTTTTTCTCTATCTTTTTTTGAACATCATAAAGCCTCTCAAAATCCAAAGATTCAAGAGGTCTTTTCTAATCATATCTAAGAGCTTCGAAAGGATCGAGTTTTGATGCCTTATTTGCCGGCAGGATTCCTACGCCTGCTGAGAAGGCTATGCTTCCCATGGCTACACCAAGAGAAATCGTCGCTTTAAGGTCCATGGCATTCCCAATTGGTCCAACGACTAGGGCTGCAAAACCTAGACCAATCAGGCCATCCAGGATGGTAAGGACCATCGATTCAATCAAAAACGAGTCAAGATTTTACGACATGTGGCGCCTAAAGCCTTACGAAGACCAATCTCTCATGTCCACTCAGTTACTGAAACCAACATGATATTCATAACACTAATCACACCAACTAATAATGAGATCGCAGAAATATCACCGACAACAGTGGTAACGATCCCAATAATCGTGTTGACCTGATCTAAGGCTGAACTCATATCTGCTGCCTTATATTCTCCATTGTCATCTTGGGACAAGTGGGTCAAGCGTTTAGCGACATCCTTAGCGACACTGCTACTATTTTTCACATCGGTCACATGGAAACAAATCTGACCATTAGGATCAGTATTATTCTCAGCTGCTAACTAGATATTGGCCACAAGAACTGTCCCAATTTCACCAGAGGAACCAATCGCTGTGTCAGTGTTTCTTATAGACACCAATCACACGACAATCATTGTTACCAACAGTAACTACTTGATTAAGGGCATCCTCATTGGTCTCAAAGAATTTTTTAACTACCATCTGATCAATGACAATGACACGCGAAAAGTTTTTGTAATCATTGTCTTGCAAGGAACGTCCTGCCAGCATCCCTAACTTTTTAGCTTTAAAGTAACCCTGACTGGCACCTGTGATATTAACATTCTTCACAGTTTTTTGGAGGGAGATAGAGGACGTTAGGTTGTTGGTCACAAAATAACTATCGATACCTGGCATCTGCTTGGCCACTTGCTCTAGCCAAACTTCTTTAACCAGTTTGGTAGGTTTTGCCAAATCTGCATAAGCAGGATCTAGCTCCTCAGCCTTTAGTGTCTCGCCATCCTTAAAGAATTTTTCAGCCTTGGTAATAACTTTTTTTAACTTCTTTCAGCCCTGATGCAATTTTTTGTTGCTTGGCATCGGCATTACCAAGTTTGACCTTAACTTGCTTGATTTTCTGAGTCTCATCATCGTAAAGCCAGACATAGTTGTCAGTGCCTTTCTTGCTCATAGCAGTTACAGGAACCAACAAGACATCATCATTTGTCACTTCAAGATATACATTAAAACCTTGCTTAAGTTTGCCGATGGAGCTAGTCAATCGAACCTTATATTCATACTGGGAACCTGTCAGACCTGAATTGCCAGATGTCCCATCTGACTGACTGGCATTTTGCTTAGGATAATTGGAAACGTAGCTGACTTTACCTGTCCAAGTTTGATCTGGGTATACTTTGGAAGCAATCTTGACCTTTTGAACTACTGAAATATTTGGAATGTCATATTCTGTTAAGGTCCCTTGAATCTCAATTTGCCTTCACTTGCACACGAACTAGAGTTTAGCTCTCTTTTGAAGTAGGGTCCACAGAGTCCGCAACTCCTACAACTGTTCCATTAACATCTGAAACAATGATGGTTTGGTTGAGGACATCTTGCGCCCTTTTCTAGATATGATGCTGCATTAGCAACGGCATCATTATAATCTTGCAAGGTTTGGTAATTACTTGCCTCAGTTTGCTGACGCTGTTGAGGTCTGACTGTAGGTGTTGAATCATCCTCATACGAATCACTATTTGTTTGCGTTGAAACCAAAGGAGCTGTTCCATACTGTTGGAAAAAATTGCAGTCACGAACTGCCATATTATAAGCACGACTATCGGTATCATAGGCTGCTTAGGCTGATGTACTGTCATATTGGATCAATTGCTGAGCAACACTAATTTCCTCACCAACATAGACTGTCACAGATGCATTTCGTCCAATAGTATTGTCAAAATAAACGTACTGTTCCGATTCTGCCTTCACCATACCAATTAGAAGAACGGACGAGGCAAGTTGTTCCTTTTTTACCTTCAATAATCCAAACTCTTTTTGATTTTTAAATAACTTTGGACTGATTTTCTTTCACATAGTCTCTCATTCTGATTGTGTTCTATAGATATAGAAATTGTGATGTTTTTAATGTTCCGTGTCAATGAGTTTCATCACACCATAGTGCAACTTTTGATTGGGACGAACCTGACGTTCAAAACCAAGTTCCTCAAAAACAGGGTCACGAAAATGTGCCTTGATGATAATTCGTTCTCGGCCAACACGTTTAGCCTCATCGAGCCATTCTCGCGTTAAGCGACTGCCATTGGCCAGAGGTTTGATAGCATGTAGATTTTCTGATTCCTTTATGGTCTCTGAAAACATAGGATCAGCATAGATAATATCAAAAGAATGATCAGCCTGAGATCTTAAAAAGGTTAAACTATCACTCTTAACAGCCTTAATAGACCGCATGGCCTTTTCAATCTGCTTATTATCCGTCCGATAAGTTGCCAGACCACGAGAAACCAGCTGAAAAATCACTTCTTGACTCTCAAGGGCTGTCACTCTATTTCCCACTGCTGCCATCACTAGACTATCTGAAGCCAACCCCATGGTCGTGTCAAGAATAGACTTGGGAGATTGCCCCAAAAGACTAATTAAAGCATCATGTGGAGCCTTAAGCCGAAGAACAGCCGTATCTGGATGAAAGGTCAACTCACTGGCATCTGCATTGACAAAAGACAATCTGTCCTTATATAGAAGATAAAATGAGCCAAATCGTTCCAGACATTTGGATAAAGACAACTTGTGTCGTGGCTGATAGCCAGCTCCTAGTTCGCTAGCTAATTCTTGGGCAAGTGCAATTAAGGACTCGTTTTCACGTAAAGATGTCGTAATAATCATGTTTCTAGTATAGCAGAATCTTAGGAAACAAAACTATAGCCTAAGCCTTCATTTTTAACTTCTTAGCTTATATTCGTGTAAGAAAAAAGCCCCAGCAAAGCTGAGACTCAATATTGTGTTTAGATAGCTTCTGTTGTAAAGCTGCGGCTTTCAAGCACACGTACCATAGCATCTGCTGTATCAAGGGCTGTGAAGAGTGGAATTCCTGCTTCAATAGCTGAACTACGGATAGCTGCTCCATCTTCGTCATAAGTACGTTTGTTACCAACTGTATTGATAATAGCTTGTGCTTTACCTGTACGAACGAGGGCTGGAATGTCATTGTCATCGTTTTCACCCAACTTGTTAACAAGCGTTGCGTGAACCCCGTGTTCATTCAAGAACTTAGCTGTTCCTTCAGTTGCGTAGATACCATAACCGATAGCATCGAAACGACGAGCCAAGTCAAGGGCTTCTTCTTTGGTATCGTCGTGAATAGTAAAGATGACGTTACCAAAGGTTGGCAAGTGGAGGTAAGATGCTTCAAAGGCTTTATAGAGCGCTTTTTCAAGAGTCGCATCTGTACCCATAACTTCACCAGTTGATTTCATTTCAGGTCCAAGGAGACTATCTACCTTAGCCAATTTTGTGAATGAAAAGACTGGTGCTTTGACATGGACATGGTTACTTTCTGGATAAAGACCATCTTTATAACCTTGCTCAGCCAATGATTTACCAAGAATCAAGTTTGTAGCAACTTGAGCCATTGGGATATCAGTCACCTTAGACAAGAATGGTACTGTACGGCTGGCACGTGGGTTAACCTCGATAACATAGACCGTTTCGTCCTTAATAACGAACTGGATGTTCATTATACCGATACAGTTAAGACCGATAGCCAAACGTTTCGTGTAATCAGCGATAGTCTCTTGGATTTTCTTAGAAAGAGTTTGTGGTGGGTAAACCGCCATTGAGTCCCCTGAGTGAACTCCTGCACGTTCGATGTGTTCCATAATACCTGGAATTAAGACATCCTTACCATCAGAGATGGCATCCACTTCACACTCACGTCCGATGATATAGCTATCAACAAGGACTGGGTGGTCTGGACTAGCCTTAACGGCTGTGCGCATGTAAGAACGAAGATCATCTTCATTTTCAACGATTTCCATAGCACGTCCACCCAAAACGTATGATGGACGAACAAGAACTGGGAAACCAATCTTACGAGCCGCTTCAACTGCTTCTTCTTCATTTGTCGCTGTTTGTCCTGGTGGTTGTGGAATGTCAAGATCTTTAAGAGCCTGTTCGAAGAGGTCACGGTCTTCTGCACGGTCAAGGTCAGCAACCTGTGTACCCAAGATTTTCACACCTGCTTTAGACAATGGCTCTGCCAAGTTGATGGCTGTTTGTCCACCAAACTGAACCACCACACCCTTAGGTTGTTCCAATTCAATAACGTTCATCACGTCTTCGAAGGTCAATGGTTCAAAGTAGAGTTTGTCTGACACTGAGAAGTCTGTTGAAACTGTCTCAGGGTTAGAGTTCATGATGATGGCTTCGTAGCCAGCAGCTTGGATAGCTTTTACAGAGTGAACTGTCGCATAGTCGAACTCAACCCCTTGTCCGATACGGATAGGACCTGAACCAAGAACGATGATTGATTCTTTATCAGATTTGATTGACTCATTTTCCCACTCGTAAGTTGAGTAAAAATATGGTGTTGATGATTCAAACTCAGCCGCACAAGTATCAACCATCTTGTAAACAGGAACAATGTTATTTTCCAAACGTGTCGCACGTACTTGGTCAGCTGTTTGATTCCAAAGATCAGCAATCTTACGATCAGAGAAACCGTTACGTTTAGCTTCTTTCAAAACATCAACATCGCCTACGTGAGTAGCCAATTCTTGTTCCAATTCGAAGATGTGGAGCAATTTATCAAGGAAGAAGATATCAATCTTAGTCAACTCTGATAATTCTTCAATAGTGTAACCACGACGAATGGCCTCAGAAATATAGAAGAGGCGGTCGTCTTGAGCTTTAACAACTTTTTCAACCAAGGCATCGTCTGTTACTTCGGCAAGCTCAGACATTTCATTGTGGTAAACTCTGATTTCAAGTGAACGGCATGCTTTAAGAAGTGACTCTTCAATGTTACGACCAATAGCCATAACTTCACCTGTCGCTTTCATCTGAGTACCAAGACGACGTTCACCGTGTTCAAATTTATCAAATGGGAAACGTGGAATCTTAGCAACCACATAGTCAAGGGCTGGTTCAAACATGGCATAAGTTGTACCAGTGACTGGGTTAATCATTTCATCAAGTGTCAAACCAACAGCAATCTTAGCCGCCAATTTAGCGATTGGATAACCAGTGGCCTTTGAGGCAAGGGCTGATGAACGTGATACACGAGGGTTTACTTCGATAACATAGTACTTGAAGCTATGTGGGTCAAGCGCCAACTGGACGTTACAGCCACCCTCAATTTTAAGGGCACGGATAATCTTCAAGCTGGCATCACGAAGCATTTGGCTTTCAATATCTGATAAGGTTTGCGTTGGGGCAAATACGATTGAGTCCCCTGTGTGGATACCAACTGGGTCAAAGTTTTCCATGTTACATACCACAAGAGCATTATCAGCAGCATCACGCATAACTTCGTACTCGATTTCTTTGAAACCAGCGATCGAACGCTCAATCAAACATTGGGTTACTGGTGACAATTTCAATCCATTTTCAGCGATTTCACGGAGTTCATCTTCGTTAGCACACATACCACCACCAGTACCACCAAGGGTAAAGGCTGGACGAACGATAACTGGGTAGCCAATCTCTGTCGCAAAGGCAACTGCTTCTTCAACCGTATTTACAATTTCTGATTCTGGAATTGGTTGTTCCAACTCTTCCATCAATTGTTTGAAAAGGTCACGGTCTTCGGCTTGGTTAATGGCAGACAATTTTGTTCCCAGAAGCTCTACTCCAAGCTCATCAAGAATACCAGCTTTTGACAATTCCATGGCCATATTCAAACCAGTCTGTCCACCAAGTGTTGGCAAGAGGGCATCAGGACGCTCTTTACGAAGAATACGTGTGACAAACTCAAGCGTAATAGGTTCAATGTAAACCTTGTCTGCGATTTCCTTATCAGTCATGATAGTCGCAGGGTTAGAGTTAACAAGAACAACACTGTAGCCTTCTTCTTTCAAAGCCAAGCAAGCTTGCGTACCAGCGTAGTCGAACTCAGCAGCCTGACCAATGATAATAGGACCAGACCCGATAACCATAATTTTTTTAATATCAGAACGTTTAGGCATATTTAAGATACAAAGGACAACCAGAAAGTGCCAGAATTTTAGGCAATCGTTGCAGGATGCCAGCATCCAAAACGATTGTTCTAAATTCCGAGCTTTCCGTCCGTGTTCAGTTTAAGATAATATTGTTAATATGACGCTCTTAACTTGATAGTGAATCTGTAATTCCTTGTAATCAAAGCAAGCATCACTAAAATTGAAAACAATACAGTTTAATTAATCTCTTTAACTGAATACAAGTCCTTAATTCTCCTTTCTATTTGACAACTCTCTGGTTGTCATTAAATAAGGTAGTAGACTGGGGAAAACAAGGGTCACACCCCATTATAGTCACTAGACAGTTGCAATTAACGACGTGCATTTTCAGCTTGGAAAGCATCAATCAATTCCAAGAACTCATCAAAGAGATAGTTCGCATCGTGTGGACCAGGCGCTGCATCTGGGTGGAATTGCACTGAGAAGGCAGGGAAGTCACGGTGACGAACACCTTCAACTGATTTATCGTTAATCTCTTCGTGCGTTACCATGAGGCACTCTGGAAGTGTGTCACGGTCAATGGCATAACCATGGTTTTGGCTGGTGAAATCAACACGACCAGTCGCAATTTCACGAACCGCATGGTTAAATCCACGGTGACCAAACTTCATCTTGTAGGCCTTGGCACCATTCGCCAAACTAAACAACTGGTGACCCATACAAATACCAAAAATTGGGATTTTGCCTTGGATGCCACGAATCATATCAAGTGCATGAGGCACATCTTCAGGGTTACCTGGACCATTAGATAACATCACACCATCTGGATTGAGATGGAGAATTTCTTCAGCTGTGATCTCATGAGGAACAACCGTCACATTACAATCACGTTTTGAGAATTCACGTAAGATTGAGTGCTTCAGACCAAAGTCAACCAAAACAATATTTTTACCAACACCAGGTGCTGGGTAGGCTGTCTTAGTCGATACCTGCTCAATATTGTTGGTTGGCAAAACAGTGGCACGCAATTGATCTTGCAAGTGCTCAATGCTGTCTCCAGGATTAGCCAAAGTCGCCTTCATGGTACCATGTTGACGGATAATCTTAGTCAAAGCACGTGTATCAATACCAGAAACACCCGGGATGTTTTTAGCTTTCAAAAACTCATCCAAGGTCATTTGGTTACGCCAATTGCTGGCACGACGGCTAGCCTCTGAAACAACCACTCCCTTAGTTGTTGGCGTGATTGACTCATAGTCATCACGGTTAACCCCATAGTTTCCAACCAGTGGATAAGTAAAAGTCAAAATTTGACCGTTGTAAGACTGGTCAGTGATAGATTCTTGATAACCCGTCATACCAGTATTAAAGACGATTTCACCCGTCACATCCACATCAGCACCAAAGGCCTGACCTTCAAAAATAGTGCCGTCTTCTAAAATAAGTAAACGTTTTGCCATTATAGTATATTGTTCCTTTCACTTAGAACAAAGCCCGTCTCAAGTCTAAAGCAAACAACAATAATGCAGCTGCACCAAAAAGTAATTCGTTTGCACAAGGCCTTAGGGCGTGTTCTTTTTACTAAGATACAAAGGGCATTAAAATCTTAATGAAAATTAGGAAATCTGACTTAAAAGTTCTAGTTTTTAGGAAGATTTATCTATTTTCCGAGGATTTAGCCCGTGTTCTTTTTCGTCTGAGTCTCTCAGGAATCTGTTAACGTTGTTTACGCTTTGCCATTTAAAATAGCTTCGATAATCGCCATACGGACAAAGACTCCATTTTGCATCTGAGTAACGATACGTGCCTTAGGTGCCTCAACCAAGCTATCAGCAATTTCCACATCACGATTAACCGGAGCTGGGTGCATAATGATTGCTTGATCTGCTAACTTGGCATAACGTTCTTCAGTCAAACCATAGAGAGTATGGTACTCTTCTTTTGAAAATCCTTTGTCATTCCCATGACGTTCGTGCTGAACACGAAGCAACATGAGCACATTCAAGTCCTCAATGATGTCGTCAATGGCCACATGCTGACCATAAACATCAAACTCACTTGAATACCACTCTGTAGGGCCAGCAAAATAAAGCTGTGCTCCCAAACGCTTGAGAATTCGCATATTTGACTTAGCTACACGCGAATGCGTAATATCGCCTGCAATACAAATCTTTAGATTTCCAAAAGTTCCGAACTCTTCATAAATTGTCATCAAATCAAGCAAACACTGACTTGGGTGTTGCCCAGAACCGTCACCACCATTAACAATAGAAGTTTGAATAGTCCTACTGTCAATCAACTGCTTGTAGTAATCGACTTCCGAGTGGCGAATCACACAGATATCAACACCCAAAGCAGACATCGTCAAAATCGTATCATAAAGGGTTTCACCCTTATTTACTGAGCTAGTCCCAGCATCAAACTCAATCACGTCCAATCCAAGTTTTTTCTCAGCTACTTCAAAGGACTTATGTGTTCGTGTTGAATTTTCAAAAAAGAGATTGGCAGCGAAATACTGTCGATTCAGCTGAAAATCAGCTCTACCGTTTTTAAAATCTCCACCTCGACGAATCATGCCCAAGACCTCTTCGTTCGTGAGGGTTTCCATAGTCACCAAATGTTTTAGTGACACTTTCCCATCTGCAATCGCCATAGTTTTTCCTTTTTTAATGATTGATTAGTCCTTGCTACCTTTATTAGGATCTGGCAAGATTTGGTAAAGCAATATTCCAAGAATGGTTGAGCTTGCCACACCCGTGATTTGAAAACCACCAAGATCAATCATCAAACCACCAATACCAGATACCAAGATAACACTAGCAATCAAGAGATTCTTTTTATTATCAAAATCAATCTTATGTTCAACTAAAATTTTCAAACCGCTAGCAGCGATAACCCCAAAGAGGGCAATTGAAATTCCACCCAAAACAGCTGTTGGTATGGAACTCAAGAGAGCAGACACCTTACCAATAAAACTCATCAAGACCGCAATCACTGCTGCACCCGCAATAACGTAAACTGAGTAGACCTTACTGAGGGCCATAACTCCAATATTTTCACCATAAGAAGTTACTGGCGGAGCTCCAAAGAAACCAGCGATAATCTGTGCTAAACCATCACCTGTCAGAGTACGATCAAGACCTGGATCTTTAAAGTAATCACGTCCAGTTAAACTATTCAAAACCATAACATGCCCAAAGTGTTCGGTCATTGTCACAAAGGCAATCGGAGCCATTGTCAAAATCGCACTTGGATAGAGTTTGAAGTCATAATTTACAAACGGAATGTCAAAACTTGGAACTTGGAACCAATGAGCAGCCGCAACTTTTGAAAATTGGACAAACTCATGGCCCGTTAACCAACCAAGAACCACTGAGAAAACGTAACCCACGATTAAACCAAGTAAAATTGGGATAACACCGATGATTTTCTTACCATACATATTAAAGAGGATGACGGCAAAGAGAGTTACCATAGAAATCACAAGACTAAAGATACTATAGGTATCATTAACCATTGTCGCATCCTTGACTGCATTTGCCGCAAGACTCAAACCAATTACGATGATAATTGGACCAACCACAATTGGCGGTAGGACTCTATCAATCCAAGCATTCCCCACATACTTAACAAGCAAGGCAACAATCAAGTAGACCAAACCTCCAGCCATGGCACCTTGAGCCACCGCTGCAATACCGTCAGTCTTCATAAGCGTTTGCATAGCCGCAATATAGGCGAAACTAGACCCCATGTAAGCTGGAATCTTGTACTTAGTCACCGCCAAGTGAGCCAAAGTTCCCAAACCAGATGAGAAAAGAGCAATAGCGGGATCAATTCCAACCAAAATCGGTACAAGAACCGTCGCACCAAACATTGCAAACAAGTGCTGGAATGACAAACCCACCAATAAACCAACTTTAGGCATATCATTCACATCATATTTTACGTTATTCACGATATCAAAATACTCCTTAAAAACAAGATACAAAGCCCGTCTAAAACCTAAAGCAAAAATAGGAAATACGATGACGGAGCGATGGCTCCAAAGAGTATTTATCTTTTTTACACAAGGCTTAGGGCATGTTCAATTAACAAGACACTAAGGGACGTTTTGGCTAAGCCAAACATTTCTGTAGAAAAATAGAAAGTCGACAATGCACTCCAAAGTGTGCTAGGAGACTTATCTTTTTTCCTAAGAAATGTGTCCCGTGTTTATTTAAATCAACATCTCAACTCTCTCACCACAGCGAAAGAATCATTGTAGGATCGTAAACTCACCTATCTAAAGACTAAAATCTAGTTTGGATCAAGAATGTTGACACTATCCTTACCATCAACTTCTGTCACCAAGACTTCAATTTCTTCTGACTCACTTGTTGGGATATTTTTACCAACATAGTCCGCACGGATTGGCAATTCACGGTGACCACGGTCAACCAAGACAGCCAATCCAACACGCGCTGGACGTCCATGACTAACGATATTATCAATCGCAGCACGGATAGTACGACCTGTGTAGAGCACATCATCTACAAGGATAACATCCGTACCATCAATTTCGATAGGAATAAGGGATGTGTCCTGTTCAGATTTAACATCATCACGGTAAGCCTTAGTATCAAGCTCAATCAATGGTACATCAAGGTTTTCCAATTGTTTCAATCGCTCTTGAATACGCTGAGCAATATAAACACCACGTGTCTTAATACCAGCCAAGACAATCTTGTCGAGATTCTTGTTTCGCTCAATAATCTCATAAGTGATACGTGTAATGGCACGTTTCATGGTTACGTCATCGACGATTTCTTTTTTCTTCATAAAAAAACCTTTCTAAATACAAAAAATCCCCTTGAAACAAGGAGATACACAAAAACATGGCACAGTTCACCTGCGCACTTCTCATGGCTCCTTGCCTGCCTCTCTGGACAGTAATTAAAGGACTTATTTAATTAGGTAGATTATAGCAAATTTCAGACTCTTTTACAAGAAAAAAAAAAAAACGGACACTCTCTCACAAGAAAGAACATCCGTTGGATGACTATTAAGATTTCCTCAATTTCTCCAAGGTCTCCTTGAAAATAATGGGTTCTTCTGCGGTAAATTCGACCAATTCGCCTGTCGTAGGATGCGTGAAACCAAGGGTCTTAGCATGTAGAAATTGTCCATGGCCCTTGAGAGTCTTACGTGGCCCATAAAGAGGATCTCCCGCCACCGGGTGACCAATATACGCCATGTGCACACGAATCTGGTGGGTACGACCTGTTTCCAGCTGCAACTCTACCAACGTATAGTTGCCAAAACGTTCAAGAACGGTGAAGCGTGTTACTGCAGGCTTTCCCTTAGCTGTTACTGCCTGTTTCTTACGGTCTTTGTCCGAACGCCCAATCGGAGCCTCAATCACACCTCTATCGTTAGGCAGATTGCCATGCACGATAGCCACATACTTGCGAAGCGACTTCTTATCCTTAAGCTCAGCTGCCAAAGCATTGTGGGCCTTATCATTCTTAGCAATCATAAGGAGACCAGACGTGTCCTTATCGATACGGTGAACAATCCCAGGACGAACCACGCCATTGATAGACGAAAGGTCCTTGACATGGTACATAAGAGCATTGACCAAGGTGCCAGATGTGTGGCCAGCTGATGGATGGACCACCATACCTTGAGGTTTGTTGACCACTGCCACATCCGCATCCTCGTAGATAATATCCAAAGGAATATCTTCAGCCTTGTATTCCAAGACCTCTTCTTCAGGCAATACATAGGTGATGACATCACCCTCTTTTACCACATACTTAGCCTTGGCCGACTTACCATTGACTAATACTGTTCCAGCCTTAATCGCTTCATTGGCCTGACTACGTGACAATTCTGTCAAATCGGCCAAAGACTTGTCCAGACGGTTTCCCGCCTCTTTAATGATGACTTCCATTTTCCTCTTTCCATAAGATTAAAATCAAGAGCAGCACACCCACCGTTAGATAGGAGTCTGCCACGTTAAATATTGCAAAATCGATAAAATCAAGCTGAACCATATCAACCACGTAACCCAAATGCACACGGTCGATAAAGTTGCCAATACCACCTGAGATAATCAAAATCAAAGATAGAACCAACCAAAGACTCTTCTGGTAATTCTTAACCAGATAGAACAGAGCCGCACCAATCACTAGAACCGTCAAAATTACAAAGAAATATTTCTGATTCTGTAAAATCGAAAAAGCAGCACCACGGTTCTGTAGATAGGTCAAGCTGAAAACGCCAGGAATAGCCTTAATAACTTGGTTGAGGGAAATATTTGCCACAACCCAATGCTTGACCCACTGATCCAAACCAATCAAAGCCAGAATAGCCAAAGGAATCGCAACTTTACGCATAAGTCCTCCTATGGTTTATAAGTATCAAAGTAGTCAAACATAACATTGACAAACTTGAGAGCACACGACGACAAATTAATTCCTTTACGGCGAACATAAACCATCTTGTTATCCAAATTATCCTCAAGTGGAATAACTGTAATACCGTTTACACTTTGAGCATCAAGGAAACCAGAACCCGTCGCATAAGCATCCGTACGCTCCAAGATACCATTCAAAGTCGCACGATCTGTCACGTTAAACATAAGAGACGAATCTGATGTATCCACAAAGTTTTCAGAATAGTACAGGTACTCGTCCTTCTCCTGAGTAAAACGTACGGTAGGTAGGTGTGCCAAATCCTCCATTACTAAACTCTCTTTATGAGCCAGTGGATGGCCCTTACGAAGATAAATATGAGTCTTAAATGGAATTAAATCAATAGACTCAAGCCCAAGTTTATCCATATTTTGTTGGATGCCCTTACTATTTTGACGATTCAGATAGATAATTCCAATCTCACTATTCCCCTTGGCTACTTCATCCAAAATTTGAATGGTCGTAGACTCAAAGATACGGAAATCCTTGTAATCAGGGTAACGTTCCGAAAAAGTTGTAATCAAAGGTGGCAAAAAATCATAGTGCTGACTGGAAATCGAAAACTGGTTGCCCTTTTCAGAAGCATTAAGATAGCGATTTTCAAAACTATCAAAACTTCGAACCACCTCAAGCGCGCGTTCATAAAAGGTCATGCCCTGACTGGTCAAGACTGCCCCCGTCGTTGTACGGGTGAAAATTTTAAAATTTAACTCCTGCTCCAAATCCTTGATAGCCACTGATAGACTAGGCTGACTCACAAAGAGCTTGCTGGCCGCCTCACGAAAGGTTCCGCTGTTGGCAATGGCTACGACATAACGTAGTTGTTGTATGTTCATATGTGACACTTCTTTCTTGAAAAATCAATCAGTTTTATTATACCAGATTTTATCCTCTTTTGTTGATAGTAAAAAGCCCAGGCAACCCTGAGCTTGAATTACTAAAAAGTAGTCTTATTCGCCTAATTTGTCTGTTAAGAAGTACTCGTTTTCACGTTTATCATAGTCAAAAGTTAGGTGAACCGTCTTAAGTTTACCACTGTCTGGACTATAATCGTAGAAACTAAGCGATACTTTTTGCGTGAGGTCTCCTTCATTAGTCTGAGTCAGCTCATGCGTACTAAAGCTGGCCTCAGAGTGGTTTGAGACAACATCTGAAAGACGTGTTCCCTTAAGCAAATCTGCTTGAGTACCAACAGTTAACTTATCAAAATCCTCTTTTGTCCAGTCGCTTTGATAGTCACTAACTTCCTTAACCTCATCATAGCCGAAGTCTGCGGAAGCATGCGCTAGGATGTAAACACCATCTTTAGACTTAAAGGTCAAAATGTATCACCATCTTCTGTAGTGTCAAATAACAAGTAAACAGTCTTAAGTTTACCATCTTCAGATTTAAAGTCGTTATAAAAAACGGTCAATTCTTTCTTGAACTCACCTTCACGAACTGTTGAGATGGTGTAATCAGCGTCTGAAGCTTTAGGGTGATCCTTAAGGATACCTTCGAGTTTTGTTCCGTTTGATGGGTTGCTGTAATCTCCCTTATTAAGAGCATCAAACTGTTCTTTCGTCCAGTCAGATTTGTAAGAGTCATCAGTTTGTACAGCATCTGTAGGGAAGTTTCCTGAAGCATGTGACAAGATAAAGGTACCATCATACTGTTTCTTAAAGGTTAGGTAGACACTTTTGATATAGTCTTTGCCAGAATAAGTCATGTTCAAGTCATCACCTGACATTTGAGCATCTGATGCTTTACAGTAAGTCTTCATAATTGACTTAGCAGAGTCTTTTCCAACTTTCAACTTCTTGAATTTAGATTCATTCCAGTCAAGTTTAGCATTTTTGTCAATGTAATCGTTGGCGTCAGTGCTATCACCTTTTGAGTCTGATTTTGAATCGCTGTCATCATTTTTTTGTCATCATCATCTTTATCAGCAACTTTTGATGTCTTGCTTGAGCTTGTGCTATCACTAGAGTTTTGAGATATTTGGAAAATCAAACCACCAATAGACACAAAGATCATAAGACCAGCAACACCTGTTGCGATGATCGAGAGCAATTTCTTGCTTGATTTAAGGCTGAAGACAAGCGAAACGACTGCTACAGTAACTGTAAGGACTGTCAAAATGATGAAGAGCCAAGTAGGACTGACAAACCATGCCAAGATGGAAAAGATTACTGCAAGAGCAATTGCAACGATTGGCAAGATAAGGTTGAAGAGTGGTTTATCCGCTGAGCTATCTACTGAATTAGGTACAGTTCCGAATCCTTAAGCTGTAGGGATAGATGCCTTTTCAAACATGCTTGAATCAAATTGTGGTGTTAGTTGTTGCGCAGGCGCTTCTGAGAAGGCTGCCGTTCCAAATGGTGATTCACTGCTTGCTTGTTCTGTGACAGCACCTTCAGCTGTTTCAGCAACATCAGCTTGTTCTGCTGGAACTTCTTCAGCGACAGGTTCATTAGCTGGTTCTTGTACAGATGCTACTTGAGCAGTCAAAGCGCTAGTGTCAAAGTCAGCTGCTTTAGCGTCCAAAAATTCTTGGGGGATAGGTTTACGCCCATGTACCGACTCAAAGAGTTCAGCTCATTCTGCTTTAGTTGACATAAAGATCTCCTTTTTTCAAGAAATCTAAACAAGACATTCCTTCAAATTAGTGAAGTTTTCTATAGTAAGGATTTAGACAACCATCTCCGATCGAGGTTGGTGCAAATGTCCCTTAAAAAAAGGCTGACCTCACTTTACACCTTGAGGCAACCTCTCCCTATATCTAGTCCCATGTTCAATTTATTGTTGATAATTTCATTCTAGCATAATTAAATACCTCTTGTTAACCGTTTCCCAAAAGTTTTTTTTCTGCTACAATAGTAGGTATAATGCACCAAAGGAGTTATATATGAAAAACATTAAAAAGTACATTCCATTAATTATTGTACTTGTTATCGCCGGACTAGGTTTTGCTTATCGAGAGAACATCTCACGCGCTGTTCGTGGAGATGCTTACGTGGATAACAAGATATTCACTAAACAATTAGAAAAAGCTCAAAAATCCGGAAAAGAGGCTTTTCCACAGTTGACAGACAAAGTCGGCAAGGACGAAGCTGAAGTTATCCTCCATACTTCAAAAGGTGATATCACTGTTAAACTCTTCCCTACGCTTGCTCCTAAGGCTTCTGAAAACTTCTTGAAGCACGCCAAGGATAAGTACTACGATGGTCTTACCTTCCACCGTGTTATCAAGGACTTCATGATTCAAAGTGGTGATCCTAAGGGAGATGGTACCGGTGGAGAATCTATATGGAAGAAAGGTTTCGCTGTTGAGCCTACACCATTCCTCTACAACATTCGTGGCGCACTTGCTATGGCTAATACAGGTGCCAAAGATTCAAACGGCAGCCAATTCTTCATCGTTCAAAACAAGGATGACCAAAGTAAGCAACTAGGAAACGCAGGCTATCCAAAACCTATCATTGACGCCTATAAAAAAGGTGGTTACCCTGCTGGTGATACGAAATATACCGTCTTTGGACAAGTCATCAAAGGCATGGATGTCGTTGATACTATTGCTAACCTTGAAGTTGATGACAATAACAAACCAAAAGAAAATCTAACTGTTAATTCAGTCGAAGTCGTTAAAGACTACAAATTCAAATAAAAATAAATCCGAGAATCAGCTTCTCGGATTTATTTTTATTTAACAGCAGCGAGGAGATAATCACCAGCGTTAGCGCGGGCTTCTTTAGTAGTTAAGACACCACCGAAGTCAGCAGTGTTTGTCACAATGACCGGTGTGATGACTGGTAATTTAGCGTCTCGGATAGTTGCTAGGTCAAATTCTATAAGTTTTTGGCCTGCTTCTACGACATCCCCGGCTTATACATAGGTCTTGAAACCTTTACCAGTAAATGAAACAGCATCCATACCAATATGGATGAGAAGCTCTGCACCATTTTCAGTTGTTAAATCAATAGCATGCCCAGTAGGAAAGACTAAATTAACGGTTGCCTTAGCTGGTGCAACAACTACACCATCAGTAGGATCAATAGCAATTCCCTTACCCATAGCTCCTGATGCAAAGACTTGGTCAGATACACGGTTAAGCGGTACAATATTCCCGATAAGCGGACTAGCAATGATTTCTTGTTGAATTTCTTTAGGAGCAGGTGCAGCTTCATCAGCTTTTCCCTCAGCCTTAGCTACTTCACCGCCACTGTTATAGATTTGGTACTCGTACAAAGAGTTGGATGGGGAAGGCGAGAACACCGCCAAGGACAGCAATAAGAATCGCAAAGATAACTTTAGTAGGCTACCGTCCTGGCCAATAAGGCTTGGGAAGACAAAGACACCGAGACCACCAGTTGAATACATCTTAATATCTAGGGCCAACATAGCAGCTCCCATCAGTCCAGAAACGCCACATGAAATGTAGAATAGTGTTTTCATTGACAGTGTCACACCATAGATAGCTGGTTCTATAACCCCAAAAATAGATGAAACAAACGCTGGCATAGAGATGGTGCGGACTTTTTCTTCTTTTGTCTTAAGCATGATAGCTCCCAATACACCCGTTTTCGTGAAACATGGCAAAAGTGCTGCTGAAAGAATACTTGAACTACCGTTTGTTGCCACATCTAAGATTGCAAGAGGAATAAGTGCCCAGTGCATTCCGAACATAACCAAGACTTGCCACAAAATACCGTACAAGACCAAAGACAATCGGATTGAAGTTCATGATTGCTTGCCAATACTTTATCAATCCATCAGACAAAGTATTGGCAACTGGTCCCACCACCAAGAATGTTAATGGAACGGTAACGAGTAATGTAAAAAGAGGTAATACGAAGACTTTAATCACATCTGTTGTCATCTTAGTAAAGAATTTTTGAATGTATGAAGCCACCCAAATTGCTAAGATAGAAGGCATCACAGTTGAAAGGTAACCTCCTGCAGGAAGTGCAAAAGGAATTACTCCTAGAACATGTCCTTGATCAACCTTTTGAAGAGCAGTGACTAGTGTAGCAATATCAGGATAAACAAGTGATCCTGCAATCGCAAAAAGCTGTAAACTCATTAACCTTGAAACGACGGGCAGATGTTAATGCAATAAATATTGGCAAGAATTGGAAGACACTATCTCCTGCTGCACTCAAGATAGCATACATAGAACTCATTGTAGCTGACAAGCCACATGCTGCCATTATAGCAACTATACCTTTGATAATCCCTGCTGCAGCCAAAGGCCCAAGGAAAGGTTGAAAAATACTTGAGACTAGAGATACAAAGCGTTCAAGGAGATTTCCCTTTGGTGCATCACCTTCATCAAGATCCAGACTACCACCTGCTGGAAGACCGCCAACTTGAAGAACCTCCGCATAAATATCAGGGACATGGTTACCGATAACCACCTAATATTGACCTCATGCCTTCACAACTGTAACGACACCATCACGGTTCTTAAGATAGTTATCATCTGCTTTAGCTCATCTTTCAAATCAAAGCGTAAACGTGTCACACGGTGTTTCAAGCTATTGATATTTTCTTTACCACCAACGTGTTTGAGAATGTCCTCAGATAATTCAGTATATTTAGCCATAAGGGCTCCTTTCTTTTCTAGGATTTTAGTTGCTTTGAGGCTTTTTCAACGAAAAAACCTAAATAAATACCAAGAACCAATTGGGTTGAGTATGCACTACTCCCATTAGTTTTTCGTATTTATCTAAGTTTGCCTGCTGACCAGTAACAATCCTCTTGCTATGGTTCTATAATATCAGAGTTAAAATAATTTTGCAAACCCTTACAAAATTATGTTTTGTTTTTGGATGTAAAATCTTGACCAAGACTTTAAGTCGTGATAAACTATTGTTAGTTTATAAACTAACATAAAGAGAGTTATACGATGAAAACAAGAGCAATTATTGAATTTAAAGACACTTACGCTAGCATGGAATGTCAGGAACTTGGTTACCAAACCAAGGAAACCGCCTTGGCGATTATTTCACCTACTGGACATATTCTATCGAGTACACCGCTTTTCAGAAAGGCATATGGTTCTAACACTGCTCACATCGACCAGCTTCCTTTCACCATAGATACACTCAATATTACAGCTAAAGGACTTAGTGAAAAAGCTAGAGCTAATTTAGAGGATTGGATTACCCATACTATTATTCTTCCAATGGACTATGATAAGTACTTTACTAAACATCAAGCATTGCTACATCTCTTAGCAGAGTCGCCTATCGTTGAGTCTGTTCAATCCTTAACTTATAAGACTGTTAAGATATATTTTTCAGAAGCACTTAACGACGAACACATTCGCCAACTTCAAGGCTTTATTCTCTTTCAGGCAGGTATCTACAGCTACATTGGTACTTCTACGGTATCAGATCGAAATGCTTAGAATGGGCCAAACTAGATATAAATGGGCGTGCACACCACAATCACAAGCCTGCTATTTTTCACCGCAGCAAAAGCCTCTTAGATGGTTTTCTTCAACATGAAAACCAAGAAAGCATTACATAATTTATAACCAGGACACCTTGTGTCCTTTTTGCAATAAAAAACTCACCAGAAAGGTGAGTTAGGTTGATTTATTTATTATGTTTTAAGTTACTATAGATACCAAATACCACAATCCAGAGCGCTGCTCCAATAGCTCCAACAATAGTTGACTTTTGCAAGAAGAGACAAACAAAGACGAAGACAAAAAATGCAATAGTCAAAGGATTAAGAATTTTATAGGCTGGCATAAGGAAGCCATCGGCCATAAATTCTTGAGATTTACGGTACTTGAGATGAGCAAGCATGGTCAAGATGTAGATAGCAATGTAAACACCTGATGACGATGCGGTAATCAAAGCAAAGGCATCAGACACACCAGGTAAGACATTGATAAAGGCTGAGATACATACCACAATAGCTGATACAATGATGGCACGAGAAGGAATACCATTACGTGCCAAGGTATCAATCTTCAAAGATTTCATAACCTTGCTGTTTGGTGTTTCTTTAGCGATTTGAAAAAGGTGACGACCAGTTGAATAAAGTGTTGAGTTCAAAGATGAGGCTGCTGATGTCAAGACAACAAAGTTAATGAGAGCTGCTGCCCACTTGATACCAACCATTTGGAAGACCATTACAAACGGTGACTCATTAACTGGGAGCTTCTGCCACGGAAAGATAGCCATAATGGCAATGAGTGCTCCCACATAGAAGATTGCAATACGAACCGGAATTTCCTTGATTGCCTTTGGCAACACCTTACGAGGATTTACTGTCTCAGATGTTGTAATTCCTACAAACTCAATAGCTTGGTAGGCAAAGAAAACCATCTGGAAGGCCACGACAAACCTTACCCAACCTTTAGGAAACATTTGAAAGCCTTGCGTAATGTTATTAAGGCTCGCATGTCCAGCTGGCGTTTCAAAGTTAGTTGCTACCATAAAGATCCCTGTAGCTATCAAAGCAAGAATGGCGATAATCTTGATCATCCCAAACCAAAACTCAACTTCCCCGAAAATCTTAACCGCAATCAAATTTACCGAACTCAAGATAATTAGGAAGACAATCTGAATTTGCCAGGCAGGCCAACTTGGAAACCAAAACTGCACATAGTTCGCAACGGCTGTAATTTCTGCCATACCAAGAAATACCAACGATACCCAGTAAGACCACCCTGAGAAAAATCCCCAGCCTTTACCAAGGTATTTCGTAATAAAGTTAATAAAGGTATGTTGATCCGGATCCATGTAGAGCATCTCACCGATAGCTCGCATCATGAAGTACATGAAGACACCTGTCAGCATATAAACTAGTATGATTGAAGGTCCTGTTAGGGAAATGGAACGCCCTGCCCCAAGAAAGAGACCTGTACCGATTGTACCAGCGATGGCAATCAGCTGAACGTGTCTGTTTTGAAGACCTCGTACCATACCATTTTTAGTCTGGTTATCGTCGTCGTTATGATGTTGTTTTTGTGACATTTTTTCACTCTAATTCTATTTAATACGACTCAGAGAGCCCTTCTATTTTTAATATAACTTGCATTGTACCATTTTTGAAACAATTGGTCAATATTGTGTATATAATTCAGAATATTTTGAATTAAAAATAGGAGCTCGGACTAAATTCAAGCCCCTATTTTTAAATTATTATGATTCAGGATCATCTAGGCTACGCCCATGTAGACCTTTTTCACGTTGGACTTGACGTAGTTTTTCGGGTGTCACATCATTTCCTTCTTCATCCACAATTTTGATTCCTTCAATGTGGTGACGAACAGCACGACGATAACCCGCAATATATTCCTCACGAAGTTTTGCTTGCTCTACTGCTTCTTCTGGTGTCAAGCCTTCTGTTTTTTTCTTTTTTGCAAGCTCATTGATTCGAGCTATTTTTTTAGAATCCATTTACTCTTACCTCTATTTTGTATTCAATTGGTTAAAGGCTGCAACAGTTTTAGCTTTATCCACAAGAGCAGAAAGAAGAGCCAAACGGTTATTTTTAACAGCCACATCATCTGCCATAACCATCGTATTGTCAAAGAAAGCATCAATGACTGGGCTAAGAACAAAGAGTTGAGCCAATTTGTCGCTAGCTGAACCTGTCAATTCAAGACTTTCTGCTGCTTGAGCCAAGGCTTTTTCTTGATCATTTTCAAAGAGACTAGCATCGACTGCTACTGAAGTATCTGCTTTTTCTGCCAAGTTGAAGGCACGAGAGAGTGACTCAACAGCTGCCTTGTAACCATCCGTCTTAGCAGCTTCTGAAAGAGCTTCAGCTGCTTCAAGCATATCTGCTACTACAAAGTTTGAACCAGAAAGAACAGCTTCTTTGATATCTTTTGGTGTGCTACCCATCATCTTGTCCACACGGGCCTTGATAAATCTAATAACTTCTGCTTGATTGTCATATGAGAGACTATCAAATGAAAGTCCGTAAAGACTGTCAATCAACTCATCCATAGGAATGTGCCAACCAAAGGCATCCAAGATACGAACAATCCCTTGTGTTGCACGGCGAAGCGCATAAGGGTCATTGGAACCTGATGGAATCAAACCGACTGAGAAGAAGGAAAGGAGGGTATCCAATTTATCCGCAAGGGCAAGGATAGCACCAACTTTCGTTTCAGGAAGGGCTCCGTCTGCTGAATCAGGAAGGTAGTGCTCACGGATAGCTGTCGCTACTGCCTCATCTTCACCAGCAAGGAGAGCATATTTTTCACCCATAATCCCTTGAAGCTCATCAAACTCACCAACCATACCAGTCAAGAGGTCAAATTTGTAGATTTCTGCTGCACGCGCTACTGCTGCCTTTTCCTCAGCAGTCAAACCTGCTTGCTCAGCCAATGAAGCCGCAATGACACCAACACGTGCCATATGTTCTGAAAGAGAGCCAATCTTTTCATGGAAAGTGACGTTTGCCAATTTAGCAACGAGATCTTCAATCTTGAGTTTTTGGTCTTCACGCCAGAAGAATTCACCATCTTCGAGACGCGCCACCAAGACTTTCTCATTTCCTCGAACGACATTTTCCAAGTGCTCAGCATTCCCATTACGAACTGAGATAAAGTTTGGTTTAAGCTTACCATCAAGATCACGCACTACAAAGTAACGTTGATGGGTCTCCATTGATGTCACCAAAACGTCTTCTGGAACGTCCAAATATTTAGTATCAAAACCTCCCATGAAAGCAGTTGGGTATTCGACCAAGTTCAAAACTTCGTTCAAAAGGTCTTCTTCGATTTGGACTTGAACACCTTGTTCTGCTTCGATAGCTTTGATTTGCTCACGGATCATGTTTTTACGCTCTTTACTATCTGCAATCACGTAAACGGTACGAAGGTCTTCTTCATAAGAATCCGCATTGGTGATTTCCACTTCGTGCCCGAGGAAACGGTGCCCACGACTAACACGACCTGATTTAATCCCCAAAAAGTCTAGTTCAAGGGCTTCATCCCCCAAAAGGACGATAAATGTGTGAACAGGGCGAATATATTCAAAGCTGTTGTTAGCCCAGTGCATGCTGACGGGGAAGGTCAATGAAGCAAGTACTTCTGGTATACCAGCCAATACTTCTTTGGCAGATTTTCCAGCTTCATGTTTCGTCACATAGACGTATTCTTTCCCTTTGACTTCACGGAATTCGATATCGTCAACCGTCAAACCTTTCCCACGAACAAATCCTTGGGCAGCTTTTGAGAAGTTTCCATCAGCATCCAAGGCAATTTTCTTAGATGGTCCTTTAAAATCTTCTGTCAAATCGGTTTGTTGATCAGCCAAACCAAGTACACGAACTGCTAAACGGCGAGGTGTTGAGAAGGTTTGAATGCTTTCATATGAAAGGCGATTTTCATCCAAGAAAGCTGCCATTTTCTCACCCAGTTGTTTTTCACTTGGTGTGACTACGTAGGCTGGCAACTCTTCAAGTCCTAGTTCTACTAATAAATTTTTTGTCATGTTTTTTCCTTTACATCTTCTTCTTTTTGATAGGCACCTTAAGATACTGGGGACGTTGCTAACCAACTTTGTGAGGCTGTAGGGAAATTCTATGTCTCCTTGCCATAGATTTCCAACAGTCTCATCAAAGTGGATTTAATCAACTGATTTTTGAACTTGAGGTTTCAAAAATCTCCACCAGGCAGTACGGCGGCACCTCTATCCCTTTAGCAAGCCTTTAACTTGCCTCTGGGTACCACATGGGCTCACTCTGTTCGCCCTTTTCCTTTCTTGAAACTCTCTTTATTATTCCTCTTCTACGAGGAGTTTTTTGCGTGTGGCTTCGTCGAGAAGTGGGTAACCAAGTTTTTTACGTTCTGCAACGAAGGTCTTGGCTACAACACGGGCCAAGTTACGGATGCGAGCGATATAGCCAGCACGTTCTGTAACAGAAACAGCACCACGAGCATCAAGCATGTTAAAAGTGTGTGAACATTTCAATACGTAGTCGTAGGCTGGGTGAACAAGACCCAATTCCAAAGCACGTCCTGCTTCTTTTTCAAATTTTTCAAAGTTTTCAAGAAGCATATCTTGGTCTGAGACTTCAAAGCTGTATTTTGAGTGCTCATATTCTGGTTGAAGGAAGATTTCTCCGTATTTAACACCTGGAGCCCACTCAATATCGTAAACAGAGTCTACTTCTTGGATGTAAGAAGCCAAACGTTCCAATCCATAAGTGACCTCAGCGGTAACAGGTCTAGTTGCCAAGCCACCAACTTGTTGAAAGTAGGTAAACTGAGTAATTTCCATACCGTCAAGCCAAACTTCCCAACCAAGACCAGCTGAACCAGTTGATGGATTTTCCCAGTTGTCTTCAACGAAACGAATATCGTGTTCCAATGGGTTGATGCCCAATTTTTCCAATGACTCCAAATAAAGTTCTTGAATGTTTGATGGTGATGGTTTCATAACCACTTGGAATTGGTGGTGTTGGTAGAGACGATTTGGGTTTTCCCCGTAACGACCGTCTGCTGGACGACGAGATGGCTCAACATAAGCCGCATTCCATGGTTCCGGACCAATGGCACGAAGGAAGGTGTAGGGACTCATCGTACCCGCACCCTTTTCATTATCATAAGCCTGCATGAGCATACAACCCTGGTCATTCCAGTATTGTTGCAAAGTAAGGATGATCTCCTGGAAAGTCAATTTTTTAGACATTGTTAACTCCTTTTTCTATAATTTCTTGTGACATGAGTCTGATTCGTCAATCATACGAGGCAGTCCGACTGAAAGGAGGTCTCTGTCACAGACGTAGCAAAAAGTCAATTTTTTAGACATGATTTACTCCTTTATCTTTGAGACTCAGGATGCAAAAAGAACCGTGTCTCTGCTCCTAAGTCGTTCGACCTAGGGGCGTCAGAAACGCGGTTCCACCCTAATTTATTACTTCATTTTATCTGTTTGTACTCAGCTCTTCGCTGAGAGAAAGCGCCGTTGCCCACTTTGTTCTACTTGGCTTTCACTATCCCAAGCTCGCTAGAAAAACGCCATAAGCTCTTCTTTCTTCTTAGTATTATAGCAAAAATAGAGAAATTTGTAAAATAAAATTCTAACCCTTCTTACCGAGTCCCATTTCCTGACGGACATGTGCATGGGTATCTTCATGGAGAATATCATTATAAATAATCGAATCTTCTCGAAGTTGTTTTGCCTTTTCCTTATCCTGAGATGTTAAATCTTGTTCAGAATCATAAGCTTTCTCGACAATACCTAAAAGATAATTTTAGATTTCTTTGTCCTTGCGAATTCCACCTTTTTTGCGCTAGCTAGCTACAACTAGGACAACCAACATCAACAACCCCAGATAACCAATAATGGGATACATAACTGCCACCAGTTGACGGAAACCCATAAAAGATATAGAAAAACCAGACAGGGCAAAGGCAGCCACAAAGAACTTGAATCGTTTATCACTCCCCGCTGAGAAGCGTTTTCCAAGGGCATAGTAAAGACTAAAGACGGTATTAAAAATCAAACCAAAAATCACTAAGGCGTAGAGTGTCGCAAAGATAGGGTTCACTTCCTTAGCAATAGCCAACATAGGAACATCCGATCTAGCAACTTTATCACTGTTAGCAAAGAGAATCAAGGTCGTGATGAAGAAAATCACACTAACCATGAAGCCTCCCCATGCTCCGCTCTTTTCAGCTTCATTAATTTTGAGAATAGAGCCTCCCATCACAAAGGCCATCGCTATAGCCGACATGACACAAACAGAAAAATATTGATTACAGACATCCAAACACTTGGGAAGGGTGATTGAATAGTTTGAGACACCTTATTCATCTCTACAAAATCCCAGTTACGCCCCAGAACATTGGTCACGAAAATCATGGCAATCATAATCAAAATCAGAGGGGTAAAGACTCCAATAACACCGATGATTTTCCTGAAATCTAAGAAACTAACAAAGATAGTCAAGGCTGTACAGAGGAAGGAGCCTACCCAAATCGGCATACCAAACTACTGATTTAAATTAGCCCCTGCACCTGCCGTCATAACAAAACCAAAAAGAAAGCATGTGATAATCAGAGCAATGTCCAGAATACGATAAATAACGGGATGGTTAATCTCAGCCAGAACGACTGAATAGTCATCAGAACGGTAATACCTTCCCAGAGCAATCATCAAACGGCCAAAACCAACATGTAGAACACCAAGGACAATAACACCTATCAACCCCCCAGACTCCAAAACTGACAAAATACTGCAAGAGGTCCTGTCCAGAAGATACTCCTGCACCAATCATTACACCGACATAAGCCAGGGCAATGCTCCATATATGTTTTGACATATTACCTCCTATAAAATAAAAGCTATTTCCGTTTTACACCTTTACTGTTACAATTCTGTAAAAAACAAAAAAAGTACTTAAATAAGAAAGCACTGTTTATATTATTACTTCTCCCAACCTTTACACCCATCAATATAGGTTGCTTGTAACTCCAAGAAATCATCTAAGACGATGAAATCGGCTGGGAGACCAGCTTTAAGGCTGCCACAAATATTTTCTAGTCCAACCGATTTAGCAGGAACACTAGTTGCCATTTGTAAGGCTTGAGCAACCGTCACGAGTCCCCAATCAACTACATGTTTGACACCGTCTTTGAGTTGTAGGATAGAGCCAGCTAGGTTACCACCTTTCTTAAGACGAGCGGTACCATTTTCCACAATAACAGGAAGCTCACCTAGCATATAGTCACCATCAGGACAACCTCCCGCTGACATACAATCTGTAATAAGGGTAACTCCTTGAGGCGTTTTTTGCTTGATGAGTACCTTGCAAGCTGCAGGAACCACATGATGACCATCCGCAATCAGTTCACCAATCGTCTCAGGAGTATCAAGGGCTGCACCAACCATACCAGGCTCACGGTGACTAAAGCCACGCATTCCATTGTAGACGTGAACCCAGACTGAAGCACCAGCTTCCACTGCTGCCATGGCTTCTTCATAAGTAGCATTGGAGTGTCCTAAAGCAATCGTTACACCTTGTTTAGTCGCTTCTTTAATAAAGCCAGCCACTCCTTCACGCTCGGGAGCCAGGGCTAATTTGATTAACTTTCCTTTAGCCGCGTCTTGCCAGGCTTGCAACTGTTCGATACTTGGGTTGCCCATGTATTTAGGATTTTGCGCTCCCTTATAGGTCTCAGTGAAATAAGGTCCTTCAAAGAAGAGTCCCTGGATTTTAGCACCAAGCTCCTTACCAGCCGTCTCTGCTGTTGTCTGACAGATAGCTTTTAGCTCTTCAAATGGCGCTGTCAATGCTGTCGGTAAGAAAGAAGTCACACCTGCTGAAAGCAAGGCTTGACTCATGCCTAGGAGACTTTCCTCAGAATTATCCATAACATCATACCCTGCAAAGCCATGAATGTGAGTGTCCACAAGGCCAGGAGCAATCTGATAATCACTATAATCTAGCACTTCTGCACCCTCAGGTACATTTTCTGTCCACTTACCAAAATGACCATCTGTGACCGCCAAGTAGCCACCTTCTTTGACCTTATGATCAAAATAAAAACGTTTGGCTGAAATATAATAAGTCATAGGACTACCTCTCATCAATTTTCTATGTTCTCAATACGCCTTCATTATATCAGAAAAGCCGAGAAAAGTTCTCGACTTTCGATATTAAATCACACCTTCTGTAACCTTTTCAACAAGGTTGATGGTATGGTCTGCAATACGTGTGTAATGTGAGAGGTCAACATAGTTGGTACCTGCCTGCACAGTACATTCACCATTATTAAGACGTTTGGTATGAATCTTACGCAATAGTTTTTCAAGTTTTTTCAACTCTTCATGACGAAGGATAACTTGACCTGCAAGCACTTTGTCATCATCCACAACAACACGAATACTATCAAGAACAATACGCTCCAAGTCACGAACAGAATCTAAAACACTTGCCAAAATTTCGTTTTCAGAAACACTAAGCAATTCGTTAAAGATGTCAATCAAGTAAGTTGTTAACTCTTCATCAATACTGTTAACAGCTGTTTCATACTTCTCTACCTTGCCAAAGTATTTCTCATCACCTTTATCAAAGAAAGCGTATGAAGCCACCAAAGATTGAATGGCATATGATGCTAAGTGAACCAAGTCTTTCTGAGCATCACCAAGGGAATGGCTGGTGCTTGTGTGATAAGCAAACAATCCAAGTAAAGCGCTTCGTACTTGTTAACATCATCCTCACCAGGAATAATTTTAGTTAACGGATAGATATTATCGAAATAAATCCTTCTTTCTTGTGATATAATAAAGAAAAAAATTGGAAGTTGCATCACGACAATCTACCTTCTAGCACAAGCACTCTCAGCCATTGGAGCCCTCTGTGTTGCCATATCCTCTTTTGCAAAACCAAAAAATAAGATGCTCGTCTGGCAAATTACCGACTACATTTTCACTGCCGCTGCTGACCTCTTATTGGGTGGCTATACCGGTGTGCCTTAACCATTAGTATTTTGATCATCAGAAATCGTTTGATGATCAAAACGAAAATGACCAAGACTATTTTGTCCATCCTCATTATTCTTCGGACCATCGTAGGATCTTATCTCAATCAACTTGGGGTTATTCGCTATTTGCCAATCATCTCTTAAGTCTCTTATAGTCTAGCAATTGCTATCACACGAAACCTCCAGTAGTTTCGTTGGGTCATTATTGAGAATATGTTACTCTGGCTAATTTACGATTTGACCATTAAGGCTTACCCCGCTGCCATCATAGATATCACCATTACACTAACCACTCTCATTGCCATTATCCGAAATTGAAAGACCTTTAGCAATTAAAAGCTAAAGGTCTTTTTCTTATAAAGCCCAGGTGCGAATGGCGTAGGCTACACCCTGCCTGGTCATTTGTCAAGGTCACATATTTACTCAAAGACTTGATGTCATCACTAGCATTTCCCATGGCAACACTTTGACCTACAAACTGTAGCATTTCAAGGTCATTGGCAGCATCACCCAAAGCCATGATTTGATCCCGGTTAATGTCAAGCTTTTCAACTAAACGTTTAAGCCCGCTAGCCTTAGTTGCCCCCTGTGGCATGACTTCAAAAATATATTCTTGACTACGAACTGTGCTATAGCTCTGATTAAGTATATCTTGTACAGCGTTTTGGAAGGCGTCCAAAGGTTCAGATTCAGCCATATACATAGCTTGGAAAATAACTTGCCTTTCCTCAAAGATTTCTTCCAAACTCCTAGCTTTCGCTTCTGTAAAAACAGTCCCAGCATCATAAGCTACTAGCTCAGGTACCTCATTACCCACAACATAATAACTTTTTTCACCAGTAAATGTTAGAGCCACCCCTGGGAAATCTTCACAAGCCTGCAAGAGTTCTTCCATTTCAGAGCGAGATAAACTTTCAGATTCAAGCAAGGTCCAATTTTTAGTTTCATAAGTTGAACAACCATTGTTCATGATAATGTACTCTTCTTCACTAAGACCCAATTTTTCAAAATGGGGAACAATGCCTGAACATGGGCGACCCGTACAGAGTACGATTTTAATACCTGCTGCAGTCGCCTCTTGAATAGCCTTGATGTTCTCTTCAGGTATCTCTTTTTGGGTATTTAAGAGGGTCCCGTCCATGTCAATTGCAATGAGTTTCACTTGGTTCTGGTTCATATTTTTCTTATCCTCCTTAACCCTAATATGTGTCATAAATAGTTAACTGATATTGTTCAATGATGCTGTTCAACTTATCACCATAGGTCGTGTCGGTGGCATAAACACCTGTTAGGGCTGCAGTCGCATCTTTGTAACTTCTCGTTTTGGAGCGGTGTACTCCCACATAGTAGCTACCCTTAAGAAACTCCACATAGTCCTGTAGAGAATTTTCCACAGAACCATAGGAACGAAAGGCAGCATCGATATGGTAGGGATTTCCCTTACCATCATCCTCCCAGGTCGGTAAGGTTACACTTTGACCATTGTATTCTCCTTTGATTCCAAAGAAATTGTAAAATGGCTTTTGACTTAATTGTGATTGTCCAGAGTCAGATTCTAGAATAGCCTGAGCTATCATGACAGATGCATAAAGATCATTTCTAGCTGCCAAATAGCGCGACGTCTCACCAATCTCTGCAATAAAAGCAACCGTCGTCTCATCCGTAGGTGTCATATTTTTTTCCATAGTCAATCTTGGAAAATTTAAACTAGCTAGGAGACCCAATAAGGCAAATAGGCCAATAAAAATCAGACTCCACTTTTGGAAAAATTTAGGAAAAAGCAAGACAGAGTTCTTTTTCTTTTTAGATTTCTTAGGTCTAGCTTTCGACTTAGTTTTCTTTTTTCCTTTCGCCAATCGGTCACCCCCTCAATCATACTAACTCCTGTAAGTATATCAAAATTCACTAAAAAAGACCCAAACCAACTGGTTTAAGCCCTAATTCAATATGACATTAAATAGCGTCTGCACCCCGTTCGCCAGTACGAATACGAATGACATCATCAATAGGAACAATAAAAATCTTCCCATCACCGACTTCGCCTGTCGCCACAGCGCTACGGATAGTATCCACAACCTCATCAACTGCCAGATCCTTGACTACTATTTCCACCTTAACCTTAGCCAATAAGGTCGGAACAATCCGTTGACCACGGACAAACTCCGCAAAGCCACGTTGGGTCCCATGACCCAAGACCTGACTCACAGTCATTCCCTTAGCCAAACCACTACCAGTCAAGGCATTTTTCAAATCTTCCAATTTATCCGGACGAATAATCGCTTCGATTTTTTTCATCAGTATCCTCCTACGAATCCATACCCATAAAGGTTGGGTAGGCTGTTTCCTTGTGTTCACAGTCATCAAGACCAATAGCCTCATCACAGTCACTGACACGCAAAGGTATATAGTGGCCAATTACTTTTATGATACCATAGGTTACCAGCCCCGACCAAGTAACTGTGAAAACAATGGCTAGAACTGTCACTACAAACAAACGAGCATTTCCATAGATAAGTCCAAAATTAGCCTTATCTAGGGCTAGATTTGGTGTTGTAAAAACAGCTGTACACAAACCACCAAAGATTCCTCCGACACCATGGCAACCAAAAACATCCAAAGCATCATCATAGTCAGTGTGTTTTTTCAAGACAGAGATGGCATAGAAACAAACCGGACTAACCATGGCTCCAATTAGAATGGAACTCCAGATGGAAACGAAGCCAGCCCCAGGCGTGATGGCAACAAGCCCGGCTACTAAACCGGTCGAAGCACCGACCAAAGTTGGATGACCTATCACATATTTTTCAAGAGCTATCCACGAAAACATGGCAGCTGCTGCAGAAACATGCGTAGTCACAAGAGCATGACCTGCTAATCCATTGGCCGCTAGGGCAGAACCTGCATTAAAACCAAACCAACCAAACCACAGAAGACCCGCTCCCAACAGAACAAAAGGAACATTATGAGGACGGTGCTCTAAAATCCCATAGTCACGACGTTTTCCAACAACAATTGCCAAAACCAAAGCCGAAACACCTGAAGTAATGTGGACCACATCACCACCCGCAAAGTCAATCGTCCCCCACTTGGCAAGAATTCCGTCTCCCCATACCATATGTGCAAAAGGATAATAGACCAAAAGTAACCAAAAGACTATGAAAATAGCTAAAGGAGTAAAGCGCATACGTCCTACTACTGAACCTGTCAAAATCGCCACACTGATAATGGAAAACATCATCTGAAAAGCCGAAAACAAGAGATCAGTAATAGCTAGACCACGACTTGAAGTCGTTTCAGAGACTCCATGTAAAAAGAGATGACTAATATTCCCAAAGAAATAGCCTTGACCACCAAAAGAAAGTGAATAACCGGCAACAACCCACAAGAGGGAGGCAATTGCTAAGGGAAGAACAGACATCATCATGGTATTAATGACATTTTTTCGACGCCCCAGACCACCATAGAAGAAGGCCAAAGCTGGTGTCATTAAACACACCATGGCTGAACATATCAATATAAAGGCAGTGCTACCTGTATCCATAAAATCACTCCAATCAAAAGAAATTATTTTTATGTTAAATAATATAACACAAAAAGAAAAAACCCACAAGCTTATTTATGTAATTTTTTGATAATTTTTTCTTTTCTGACATTTTATATTACCATAAAAAAAGAGCTTCTTACACCCCATGAAAAAGGTTATAAAGCTCTTGTCTATTTATTTTCCGTTCTTTAGCAATGGTTTTTATAGCCTGATTAGGCTTCATGCCAGAAGCAATTAAACCTTCAACAGCCTCGATTGGAGCAACATCTGATGTTAGATATCCTTCCCTATCATTTTCAGAAGCCCCAGCTACAATCAGTAAACATTCACCCTTGAGTGGATTACTAGCAATATAATCCAAGATTTCTAAAATAGTTCCTCGTTGGTACTCTTCGTAAAGCTTGGTCAGTTCTCTAACTAGTGTAACTTGGCGATTGCCATAGATCTCATGCATATTTTCAAGGGTATCTGCCACACGATAAGGCGACTCATAAAAAATCTGTGTCTCAGGATAAGATAGCTTTTCCTTGAAAAAATCAATCTGCTGGCCTTTTTTACGGGGGAGGAAACCATAAAAAATATGAGGTTGAGGCGCTAGACCACTAGCAATCAAAGCAGTAATACCAGCTGATGCGCCAGGTAAGGCTACTACAGGAATATCCTCAGCAATAGCGGATTTGACCAGATCATGACCAGGATCCGAAATAGAAGGCATACCCGCATCAGAAACCTGAGCCAAAGAAAGGCCTGACTTCAAACGTTCCAGTAAATCTGGAATTTTCTCGTAAGCATTGTGCTCATGAAAAGAATACTGCTTGGTTTCAATTTCAAAATGTTTGAGCAAGAGACCCGTATTACGCGTGTCCTCCGCACAAATAAGATCCACCTCTTTCAAGATTTGCACACTACGAAAAGTCATATCCTGCAAATTCCCAATAGGTGTGGGAACCAAATAAAGGGTACCGTAGTTAGATTGTCCCTTAAAACTCTTTTGAACCTGCATGCTTAATCTCCGTACAACAATTCTGCACAGAATCCACAAGCTTCATTATTATCACGACGTTGACCATAAAAATCTGGGCAAATGTGGAATCCATCATCATAAATAGCCTCGAGGTTCACCTTGCCATGAGACATTTTAGTCCCTGTCTCCTCTTGAACCACTTGACTCAAGTGCTCACGTAACTTGTCGTTCTCCAACTTGAGAGCCGTATTTTCCTCGAAAATCCCTGAGAAGTTCGCCTTAATCGCTTCTACCTCTGCCAACATTGACATCAAATTTTGTGATAATTCTTCGAATTTATCATACAATTCACGCTTTTCCATTTAGCTGAACTTCCTCCACTCCATAAGTTAGGGGAGCTCCCCCTTTTTCAAACATAACTTTAACAGTCCCTGCAATCACATCAATAGCAATGACTTGACCTCTACCTTCCTTGGTCTCAATCTCTTCACCCAAGTCAGGATAACTAGCCTTACTGTCTCGGTAAAAATCATCTTCATAACTGAGACAACACATGAGACGTCCACAGACACCGTTCATCTTACCAGAATTCAAGGACAAACTTTGATTTTTAGCCATCTTAATCGATACCGGTGGGAATTCGCCCAAAAAACTAGAACAACACAGTGCACGTCCACAAGGACCTAAACCACCATAAATTTTTGATTCCTCACGACTGGAAATTTGACGTAACTCAATTCGCGTCTTAAAATAAGCCGCCAAATCCTCGAGCAATTGACGAAAATCTACCCGCTTTTCAGCCACGAAACTGATAAGCACATAAGAGCTATTTAGAGGAAAGACTATGCCCACCACTTTCATATCTAGCTGATTTTGAGCAATTAAATCAGCCACTACTCCCATACTCTGTTCAGCCTTTAAAAGATTTTCATCATATCTAGCAAAATCTCTCTCACTAGCCAAGCCTTCGACCCGATTCAAATCCACAGGTAAACTAACATCTGGAAAAACAGTATTTTCCATAACAACCTGGGCTAGACGCTTATCTTTTTTCTCCAAAACGACTACAAAGTCACCTTTGGTGTAATTTTTATCAGGAACAACGTATTCTACCGCTCCATTTTCTTCAAATTTGATTCCAATGACTTCTGTCATGATAATACCAAATACTCCATCGCATTTTGAAAGCTGACATTAGCAAGCCACATTTCACGTGCCTTAAAAACTAAATCTAACCATCGTCGTGCTTGTGGATTTTGTATCTCCTTTCCCAATTGATAAGTTAAAAAAGCCCATACCATCTCTTGTTCCGATTTTTCACTACACTGGACGGCCAACTTTGCAACATCCAAATAAAGAAGGTCGTGATTAGCCAGCAAGGATTGTTCAAAACGCTCCACTATATCGATGATATCAAGAACCTTTTTATCTTTAGACAAACTCAAAGCTTGCGTTTCATCCTTAGCAAAATCCGCTAAAACTTTGGCCTGTGTCAGCAACAAACCTTCTCTCTGGAGTAAGTCTTCTAGATAGGCCTTGTTCTTAGGAAAATAAAAGAGTTGCGCTCGACTTTTAATCGTAGGCAAGATACGACTATCATCAGCTGTTAACAGAAAAATATAAATCTGACTCTGAGGTTCTTCGATAAACTTCAAGAGACTATTGGCCGCATTAACATGCATTTTATCTGCATCACGAATGATAAACACTTGAGCGTGGCCCTCGAAACTCGATTGGCTAAACTCTCTTGTCAGTTGACGAATAATATCTGTTTTTATAATCTGCCCTTGCGGTTCAACCAATTTAACATCTGAAAAATCTCCCTGTGCAATCAAACGACACGGACGACAGTGACTACAAGGAAGACCATCCTCGGGAGTCAAGCAAAAGCGACTCTGCGCTAGCCAAATAGCCATGTCGAAACTTCCAAAATCACCCGAGAATAAATAAGCATGACTCAAACGATTTTCTCTGATAATTTGTGAAAACTCTTCAAAAAGTTTGCTTTGACATTCAGCTAACTTCATCTTGCTCCTTATAAATAACTTTTAATAATTTCCCAGGTATCCTCTACAACTTCTTCCAAAGTTTGCGAGGCGTCGATTCTCTTAATACGTTCTGGCTCAGCTTCAGCTAAATCTAAATACCCTTGACGTACACGTTGGTGCATATCAAGTTTTTCTAAATCCAAACGATTGACTTCTCGCTCACCATTTGCCGCAATACGAGCTAAACCAGTTTCAGAATCCACATCAAACAACAAGGTCAAATCAGGTTTATGACCATCCGTCGCATAATTATTTAACCAAGCAACTTCATCTTGTTCAAGCCCTCGGCCTGCTCCTTGATAGGCTACCGAGGAATCAATAAAGCGATCCATGATAACCATATTGCCATTTTCAAGTTCTGGTAAAACTTTTTCAACCAAATGTTGGCGACGAGCAGCAATATAGAGCAAAAGTTCTGTTTTAGCATCCATAGCCGTATTATCCATATCCAGAATAACTTCACGGATTTGCTCTGCAATAGCCACGCCACCCGGCTCACGTGTCGTTATGACCTGAGCTGGATAAACCTCTCTTAAACGTGGCAAAAGCACCTTCAAAACTGAAGTTTTTCCAGCCCCATCTGGTCCTTCGATTGAGATTAGTAACCCTTTAGACATGATATTTCCTTTGTTGTTTATTTACCTTCTATTTTATCAAATTTTAGGCTAAATGAACAATCTCAGAAAGCATATAGCCTATGGTAAAAGAGTATACATCTTAGCATATCATCAAAACCACAAAACGTTTCAAAACTCTATTTATATAAACCACATATTTATCTTATTAGGTTTAGTTTTTTAGACATATGTTTACAAACAAAAAAGCCGAGAACAGTTCTCGAACTTTTTATTCATTATTTAACAAAGTCAAGCAATGCCAAGAAACTTTCAGGTTCAAGTGATGCACCACCTACAAGAGCTCCGTCAACATCTGGACAAGCCATGTATTCAGCAACGTTTTCAGGTTTAACTGAACCACCGTATTGAACACGTACTTTGTCAGCAACTTCTTGACCGAAGTCAGCTGCCACAACATCACGCACAACTTTACACATTTTTTGTGCATCGTCTTGTGAAGCTGATTTACCGGTACCGATAGCCCAGATTGGTTCGTACGCAATAACTGATGAAGCTACTTGCTCAGGAGTCAATCCAGCTAAAGCAGCTGAAACTTGAGCACCTACGAATTCAGCTGCTTTACCAGCTTCGTAAGTTTCAAGGGATTCACCACAACAGATGATTGGAATCATATCGTTAGCAAAGATTGCTTTAGCTTTTTTGTTGACGTCTTCATCAGTTTCGTGGAAGTATTCACGACGTTCTGAGTGACCAATAACAACATAGTCAGTACCGATTTCTTTCAAAACTTGTGGGCTAGTTTCGCCAGTGAAAGCACCTGAATTTTCAAAGTAAGTGTTTTGTGCAGCAACTTTAAGGTTTGAACCTTTAGCAGCAGCAATAACAGTTGTCAAATCAACTGCAGGAACCGCAATAGCAACTTCAACAAGGTCAGCTGAAGGCAATTTTGGCGCTACAGCTTCAACAAATGCTTTTGCTTCTTCTGGATTTTTGTTCATTTTCCAGTTACCAACGATAAATGGTTTACGTGACATTTCACATACCTCTTCTTTTTTTATTTACTCGATTATTTTATCACAAATCCTTTACTATTACTAGGATTTCAGGAAAATTCCGAAAACTCGACTTGCTTTATTAAGATTGTTCTCTATAAAAGCTAACTTTAGTCAACTAAATGCAAACAAAGAAGACTATCAGATATTTAAAAACCAAAAAGAGCCGAGTAAACTCGACTCTCTCAATTATTGTCTGACTAATAATTGTATTGGGAACTTAATATTAATTAAGCTTCGATTTCAGTTACGATACCTGAACCAACAGTACGTCCACCTTCACGGATAGAGAATGTTGTACCTTTTTCAACGGCAATTGGGTGGATCAACTCAACGTCGATAGTCACGTTATCACCAGGCATAACCATTTCAGTACCTGCAGGAAGTTCGATTGAACCTGTTACGTCAGTTGTACGGAAGTAGAACTGTGGACGGTAGTTATTGAAGAATGGAGTGTGACGTCCGCCTTCTTCTTTAGAAAGGATGTAAACTTCACCTTTGAATTTAGTGTGTGGCTTGATTGAACCAGGCGCAGCCAATACTTGACCACGTTCGATTTCATCACGTTGGATACCACGAAGAAGAACACCGACGTTATCACCGGCAATACCTTCATCAAGTTGTTTACGGAACATTTCTACACCAGTAACAACTGCTTTTTGGCTTTCTTCTTTAAGACCAACAATTTCAACTTCGTCATTAACACGAACAACACCACGGTCAATACGTCCTGATGCAACAGTACCACGACCAGTAATTGAGAACACGTCTTCGACCGGAAGCAACAATGGTTTGTCAGTGTCACGTTCTGGTTCTGGAATGTATTCGTCAACAGTATTCATCAAGTCCATGATGATGTCTTCATATTTAGAATCACCTTCAAGAGCTTTAAGAGCTGAACCTTGGATAACTGGAATGTCATCACCTGGGAAACCATATTCTGAAAGAAGGTCACGGATTTCCATTTCAACCAATTCAAGCAATTCTTCATCGTCAACCAAGTCAACTTTGTTCATGAAGACGATAAGGTGTTTAACACCAACCTGACGTGAAAGAAGGATGTGCTCACGAGTTTGTGGCATTGGTCCGTCAGTAGATGCAACTACAAGGATAGCACCGTCCATTTGAGCGGCACCAGTGATCATGTTTTTAACGTAGTCCGCGTGTCCTGGCGCATCGATGTGAGCGTAGTGACGTTTTTCAGTTTCGTATTCAACGTGTGCAGTATTGATTGTGATACCGCGTTCACGTTCTTCTGGAGCAGCGTCGATTGAAGCGTAGTCTTTTGGTGTGTTAACTGCGCTAGGAAGACGACGAGCCAATACAGTTGTGATTGCAGCTGTCAAAGTAGTTTTACCGTGGTCAACGTGTCCGATTGTACCGATGTTAACGTGTGGTTTACTACGATCGTATTTTTCTTTTGCCATTAGGAAAAGCCTCCAATAAAATATATTTTATAGATAGACAGTAGGCAATACAGTCTAACTTTACTCTACTATTCTATCAAAATGTCATATAATTGCAAGTATTTTATATAGTTTTCAGTTTTTCTTTATAGTAATCACAAATATTTCTTTCAATAATTATCTTTCTACTATTTTTATAACCTTTATATTCTATCCAAAACATGACTACACTCCAAAAGACAAGAAGAAGTCGTATGCTAACGACTTCTTCTCAAAGGTACAATTTTTTCATTTTGATTTTCAAGTTCTTGAGTCCGAGACAACTCTTCCTCAATAGTCCGAACAATATTATCTCGCTTTTCATTAGCGGCAATGTTCAAGACAAAAGCAATACCAACGGAAGTTACCAGAAGAGAGTTACCACCTTGTGAAAGGAAAGGGAAGGTAACCCCTGTCGATGGAATCAAACCTGAGATTCCACCGATATTAACAAAAACTTGCATAAGCATGAGAGCCCCCACACCAAGTGCCATCATAGAGTTAAATGGATTTCTAGCTTTTACTCCTACAATCATAATACGAAGAATAAGGAAAAAGAGAAGGGCAAGAATCAAGCCTGCTCCAATGAGACCTAACTCTTCAATAACAATTGAAAACACAAAGTCTGTCGTTGCCTCTGGGAGATAACCGGTTTTCTCAATCGAATTTCCGAGACCAAGACCGAACCACCCCCCATTACTCATAGCATAGTAAGAATGAGATAACTGAAGTCCTGAACCTGTTAAATCCTTAAAAGGATTAAAATAAGCTGCAAAACGCTTGGCAACATATCCAAAGACAGGTACCTTAGCCATGTTTTGTACTCCAACCAAAGCAATCAATCCAAGAAAAGCAGACGACAGCCCTACAATACCAGCAAACAGTGCCGTAAACCAGCGATAACCAACACCAGAAATTGAAAACATGATAACCGTTGTTAATACGATGATAGCCGCATTTCCCAAGTCTGGTTGGATGGCAACTAAGCCAATCATTACCAGCAAATAGTAACGCCAGTCATTAAATTCTTCTTTAGTCCTCGGTATCCACCTATTTTTAGTTAAGGCCTGATAGTCATAATGTTCTATAGCAGACTGTTGTTTTGAGAAGGTGTGCGCCAAATACCAAACAACAATAACCTTAAGATATTCCGCTGGTTGGAAAGATAAGGGACCCAGTACAATCCATCCATTCGCTCCATTAATTTCTTTAGTGAAAAATTTCGCAACAACCAAAAGTATAATTTCGACAATTATTACAGCTCCTAAAACCTTATCTTTTCTAAGGAAATTCAATTTCAATCGATAAATAAAAAAGATAAATAATAAGGATACTAGCCAGAAGGCACCTTGGTTCATAACTGATGCGAAAGGATTGGCTCCAAAAGTTACTAGACGAGCACTCGTTGTTGAATAAACCACAATCAAACCAACCACTGATAAAATTAAATAAGGTATCAAGATGGTATAGTCCAAAAGATGTTTCTTTTCAATTTTCATATCTAAAAAACTCATACTTTCAATTACGTTACCCTACATTTCATATCATAAAAAAACATAAAGCTAACAGCATATATTATAACACTTTGATATCTTAAACTAAAGTAAAAGATAAATTAACCGTTTTCATTTCTAAAACTTTTATTTAATCTTTTATACTCAAATTCATTTGTAAACTAGCTTTCTGTAGTAATATTGCTAGTTCTCATATTTTCTTTAAGGATAAACAAAAAAAACGAGACTTAGGTCCCGCTTTTTTATCTTATTTTTTTTTACCGACATTGATACGATTAAGTGCTCGACGGAGAGCAACCTGAGCACGTTGAACTTCATCATTACGGTCAGATTTTGTTGCTTCTTCCAAGACACGTTCGGCACGTCTCTTGGCACGTTCGGCACGAGAAACATCAATATCGCGATCACGTTCTGCTGAATTGGCAACGATAGTAATGAAATCATCTTTAACTTCGATGATACCACCGTTTACGGCAATCCAATCGACGTGACTCTCGTCATCCACACGACGAACCTTGAGCTCATCCACTTCAAGTGGAGCAATCAAGTTAATATGGCCTGGCAAAATACCAATTTGACCATCTTTAGTAACCGCGTGGATAAAGCTGGCATGGTGGTCATATTTAAGACCATCTGGAGTTACCACTTGTACGGTCATTTGTGCCATATCTTCACCTCATTAGTAGCCCATAGCTTTAGCTTTAGCTACTACATCCTCAATTGGCCCTACGCTACGAAAGGCATCTTCAGGAAGATTGTCATATTTACCTTCAAGGATTTCTTTAAAGCCACGAACAGTTTCAGCAACTGGAACATAAGAACCTGGTTGACCTGTAAACTGTTCAGCAACATTGAAGTTTTGTGACAAGAAGAATTGGATACGACGAGCACGTCCAACCAATGTTTTATCTTCGTCCGACAATTCATCCATACCAAGGATAGCGATAATATCTTGCAATTCACGGTATCGTTGAAGTACTCGTTGAACTTCAGTCGCAACAGCATAGTGTTCTTCACCAACAATTTCAGGTGAAAGGGCACGTGAGCTTGATGCCAATGGGTCAACAGCTGGATAAATACCCATTTGTGTCAACTTACGTTCAAGGTTAGTTGTTGAATCCAAGTGAGCGAATGTTGTTGCTGGCGCTGGGTCAGTGTAGTCATCGGCTGGGACATAGATAGCTTGGATTGAGGTAATAGAACCTTTTTTAGTTGATGTGATACGTTCTTGCAATTGACCCATTTCAGTTGCCAATGTAGGTTGGTAACCAACGGCTGATGGCATACGACCAAGAAGGGCTGATACTTCAGAACCTGCTTGAGTGAAACGGAAGATATTATCAATGAAGAGAAGCACGTCTTGTCCTTCAACATCACGGAAATATTCAGCGATAGTCAAACCAGTAAGGGCAACACGCATACGTGCTCCAGGTGGTTCATTCATTTGACCAAAGACCATGGCTGTTTTTTCGATAACGCCAGATTCTTTCATTTCCCAGTAAAGGTCATTACCTTCACGTGAACGTTCCCCAACACCCGTAAACACGGAAATACCACCGTGCTCTTGAGCAATGTTGTGAATCAGCTCTTGAATAAGGACAGTTTTACCAACACCAGCACCACCGAAAAGTCCGACTTTACCGCCTTTAAGATAAGGGGCAAGCAAGTCGATAACTTTAATCCCTGTTTCAAGGATTTCAGTACTTGTTGACAATTCATCGAAGGTAGGTGCTTTTTTATGAATTGGTTCACGCTTTGCATCATCTGCAAAAGGTGCTTCCAAGTCAATGGTATCTCCAAGCACGTTAAAAACACGTCCAAGAGTTTCTTTACCAACAGGAACACTGATTGGACGACCTGTGTCCAGAACTTCTAGCCCACGAGTCAATCCATCAGTAGATTCCATGGCAATGGTACGAACCACACCTTCTCCAAGTTCAAGAGCTACTTCGAGCACGATACGTTTAGACTTTTCTTCATCAGTGTAAACGACCAATGCATTGTTAATCTCAGGAAGTTTATCGCCAGTTGCAAACGCTACGTCTACAACAGGACCAACAACCTGAACAATTTTTCCTGAGCTCATTGTTTTCTCCTTATGATAGTTTTCTGGATGACAATCATCCCCTTTTTATTGTATGTCAAATCAAGACAAATCTCTAGCTATTCAAGTGCACTAGCACCGCCAACAATCTCAGTGATTTCCTGAGTAATGGCTGCTTGACGTGCACGGTTGTATTGAAGTGTCAAATCGTTAATCATTTTCTTAGCATTATCAGTGGCAGTCTGCATTGCGGTCATACCAGCAGCATGCTCAGCTGTTTTGGCATCTACGATAGCACCGTAGATAAGACTCTCAGCATATTGTGGCAAGAGTTGATCCAAAATAGTATCACGATCTGGTTCTAATTCAAACTTGGTCAATACATGGCCTTCAGATTCATTGGGATCCAAATCAACAATTGGAAGCATTTTTTCAACACGAACTACACGAGACAAACTATTAACATGATGATTGTAACACACATAAAGTTCATCAAAAAGCTCATTTTGATACATTCCTACAGCTTTAGAAATGATTTTCCCGACTTGATCGAAACTAGGTTGATCTTCAAGGCCACGAAGTTCAAAAGCAACATTCATGTTACGAGCTTTGAAGAAATCCGAACCTATTCCACCAATAGAGATGATAGCATATTCATCTTCAGAATCATGGTCACGTTTAATCATATCCAAGACAGCTTTAAGAATAGTTGAATTATATCCTCCAACTAATCCCTTATCTGAAGTAATGACAATATACCCTGACTTACGAACTGGACGTGCATCCAACATCGGATTTGAAGAACCGTTAACCAATTCTGAATGTAGAAGATCTGTTGTGATCTGTCTAATTTTTGAGGAATAGATTTGGAAATCTTTAGCAGCTTGCTCAGAACGTGTCAATTTAGAAGCAGAAACCATTTGCATGGCTCCTGTAATATGACTCGTTTCCTTAGTTGAAGCAATTTTTGCTTTGATTTCTCTTAGAGAGCCTGCCATATGCTGTCCTCCCTATCTCTATTTGTATTCCGATTGATCTTTGAAAGCTTGGATAGCTTCATTAAGCACAGCTTCTTCAGGAAGATCCTTAGTTGAACGGATTGTTTCAAAGATATCCTCATGATGGCTATCAAAGTAGTCATAGAGGGCTTCTTCAAAATCCAAGATTTGATCAACCGGAACACTGTCCAAGAAACCATGTGTCAAAGCGTAAAGAATAAGAACTTGTTTTTCAACCGGAAGTGGTTTATGAAGTGGTTGTTTAAGCACTTCAACTGTACGACGTCCACGATTAAGTTTAGCTTGTGTTGCGGCATCCAAATCAGAACCGAATTGTGTAAAGGCTTCAAGTTCACGGTAAGAAGCCAAGTCAAGACGAAGGGTACCAGCAACTTTCTTCATTGCTTTGATTTGTGCTGAACCACCAACACGTGATACTGAAGAACCAGCATCAATCGCAGGACGAATACCTGAGTTGAAAAGATTTTCTTGCAAGAAGATTTGTCCATCTGTGATAGAAATAACGTTTGTCGCGATATAAGCTGAGATATCTCCTGCTTGTGTTTGGATGATTGGCAAGGCAGTAATTGAACCACCACCAAGATCATCTGAAACCTTAGCTGAACGTTCCAAAAGACGTGAGTGGAGATAGAATACATCCCCTGGGTAGGCTTCACGACCTGGTGGACGACGGAGAAGCAATGAAAGTTCACGGTAAGCCACGGCTTGCTTAGACAAATCATCATAAACAATCAAGACATGTTTTCCGTTATACATGAACTCTTCAGCCATTGCAACACCAGCGTAAGGCGCGATGTAAAGCAATGGTGATGGTTGTGCAGCTGAAGCTGTCACAACGATTGTGTAATCAAGAGCACCATGTTTACGAAGTGTTTCAACTTGTGTACGAACAGTTGATTCTTTTTGACCAATAGCAACATAGATACAAATCACATCTTGTCCTTTTTGGTTCAAAATTGCATCAATCGCAACAGATGTTTTACCTGTTTGACGGTCACCGATGATTAACTCACGTTGACCACGTCCAATTGGAACCAAAGCATCAATCGCTTTAAGACCAGTTTGGAGTGGTTCAGAAACTGATTTACGTTGCATAACGCCTGGTGCAGGTGCTTCAACTGGACGAGCTGCAGTTGTCTTGATATCTCCAAGACCATCCATTGGTTGACCAAGTGGGTTTACGACACGACCAATAAGAGCTTCACCTACTGGTACTTCCATGATTTTACCAGTACGTTTAACTTCATCACCTTCACGAATTGTATAAAAATCTCCAAGAATAATGATACCAACGTCATTAGACTCAAGGTTTTGAGCCATACCGAAGACACCGTTTGAAAATTCGAGAAGTTCTCCACTCATGGCATTATCAAGTCCACGAGCACGGGCAATACCATCACCGATATAAGTGACTACACCAGTTTCTGTGACGTCAAAATTTGGCTGGAAGTTTTCAATTTGCTTTTTAATTAAAGCGCTAATTTCTTGTGCATTAATTGCCAAAAGTCACACCACTTTCTATTTCAAATTCATTTTAAATGTTTGTAATTGACTGCGAATTGACGTGTCAACAAACTTATTCTTTGCTTTGATGACGAATCCTCCAATGAGTTCCTCATCAATTTTTTCTACTAAACGACGTGTCTTAATCTCAAATTTTTGTGAAACTATCGTCAAAAGTTTAGTTTTTTGTTCTTCAGACAAGGGACTTGCTGATGTCACAGTGACATCGTAAGTGTTGTCTTCTTGATCAAAGAGCTCAAGAACCAATTTCAAGACATCATAAAGAATGTTAGCTCGGTCATTGAGTGAAATTATCTTAAGAAAATTGTTCATGTATACTGAACAAGATTCTTGAAAGAAACTTAAACTTTCCTTCTTAGCCTCGCTTGTCACATTTACTTGAGACAAGAAGGTTTTTAGATTTGTTTCAGCAAAAACTGTTAGGATTTGCCTTACTTCTTCTTGGATTGTTGACACGGCGTCTTGTTCAAAAGCGACTTCTACCAGACTTCTGGCATATTGCTCAACAAGAGCTTGTGTTTTCTTATCCATTAAGCATCTCCTAATTGATCAAGATAGCTATCAATCAAGTCGGATTGCGCTTTTGCATCAAGGTTTTGTTTAATGACTTTTTCTGCCAAAAGGACAGTCAAGTCAGCAACCTCACCTTTAACACCAGCAAGTGCTTCCGCCCAGCTTCGGGCAATATCTTGATTTGCTTTCTCTTTCAAGCGTTTAGCTTCATCATATGCTTCTGCAATGATTTTTGACTCTTTAATTTTACCAGTTTTCTTGGCCTCATCAATAATCTGAGTTGCTTCTGTGCGAGCGGCAGCTAACTCATCTTGACGTTTTTGTACCAAGATTTCTGCTTCTTGACGAGCATTTTCAGCACTATCAATATCTGCGGCAATTTTCTTTTCACGAGCGACAAAGATTCCTGTAATTTGATCCCATGCGAATTTACGAATGAGGTAATACAAGAGAAAAACTGAGCCGAGCGTAATAATCATATTACCAAGTGTCGTACTATTAATCAGTAATGACATTTCATTTTTCCCTTTCTTAATTATTCTTCGTTGACTTTATCACCAATGTATTTAGAACTTAGGATAATAAAGACATAGGCTTGAATGAACCCAATAAAAGCTGAAAAGGCAACCCAGACAAGGTTCAAAGCAAAGGACACAGGTGCTGCAAAAACAGACCATGTCACTAATTGAAGAATCAAGTCAGTTACTACCTCACCAGAATAAATGTTACCAAACAAACGCAAGGCCAATGATGCAAGGTCGGTAAATTGTTCCAAAATGTTCATCGGTAGCATAGCTGGGTATGGTGAAATGTAACCTTTGAGATAGCCTTTAAACCCTTTTTTACGAATCCCCTCAATATGACTAACGAGGGTAATAATCAAAGAAAGAGTGATAGTAACACCGAAATTCGATGTTGGAGAAGACCAAAAATTGTAATGCTCACTTTTAATAGATACAAGCAGACCTAAGTTGTTTGCTGTAAACACAAAAGTGAAAATCACAAACAAGAGCAAACTATAATTTTTTGTGAATTTTCCAAGACTTTGAGAAATGGTGTTGTTCACAAATTCATAGATAAACTCGAGTACATTTTGTTTTCCCTTTGGTTTAATGGTCATATCACGACTTGACCAAAAAACCACTCCAAAAACGATAATTACTGTCAAGAGAGACATGGCAAGGATCGTCAAGTCAAAATCAATCCCAAATAATGAGACGGTTGGATTACTTGTAGTTTCCACTGCTCATCCCTCCTCCATCTTTTTTTATTTGTCTATTAGACAATGTAGCTAAGGGCAAACAATACGAAGAAAGTACCTTCGATGAAGGCAACACCAATAAACATCAATGTTTGAAGTTTACTAAACATCTCAGGTTGGCGAGCTGCAGCCTTAGCAATATTGGCAACGAGGATACCCTCACCAATAGATACACCCATAACGGCCAAACCGAGGGCTAAGATAGTTAAATTCATAGTAGAATTCTCCTTTTAATTATTTTTTTACCATGCCATTCTAGTCCTATTTTTTACGAAAGTCAATGAATTGACGATTTTTTGGACATTTTCACTGACTTTGCCTGACATTTTCATTTTTTTGTGTAAGCGTTTACTTTTGATAAAAGACACGGCATTTCACCGTGTCTCTTTGTCTATTTCACCAATTTCTTCATCTCATCAATACGCACTACAGTCGCATCGTATTTAGCTTTGTAGTCTTCTTGTTTGGCGCGTTCTTTTTGGACGACTTCTGGTTTGGCATTGGCTACGAAGCGCTCGTTAGAGAGTTTCTTACCAACCATGTCAAGTTCTTTTTGCCATTTAGCCAATTCTTTTTCAAGACGAGCCAACTCTTCTTCGACATTGAGAAGGTCTGCGAGTGGCAAGTAAATTTCTGCGCCTGTGATGATGCTTGACATAACCAAGTCAGGTACTTCGACATCTGCTGCAATTTCCAAGTGTTCTGGATTTGTGAAGCGTTTGATGTAATTGATGTTGTCATTAAAGAAGGCCTCGAGCTTGCTGTCGCTAGTCTTAATCAAGATGGTGATCGGCTTGCTTGGCGCTACGTTAACTTCTGCACGTGAGTTACGAACTGATCGAATCACGTCTTTAAGGGCCTCAACGCCAGCTGCCGCTTCTTCATTTTCAAATTCTGGACGAACCACTGGGTATTCAGCTGTGACGATAGAGCCTTCTGAGATTTGACCAAAGATTTCCTCTGTCACGAATGGCATGATTGGGTGAAGGAGACGCAAGATTTGGTCCAAAGTGTAAAGTAGGACAGAACGAGTGATGACTTTCTCGTCCTCGTTATCGCTGTAAAGCACTTCCTTAGTCAACTCAACATACCAGTCCGCAAACTCATCCCAGATAAAGTTGTAAAGGATGTGTCCAGCCACTCCGAATTCAAACTTGTCAAAGTTTTCAGTAACTTTTCCGATAGTTTCGTTGAGATTGTGGAGAATCCAACGGTCTGTGACATTACCTGCTTGACCAGCAGCCACTTTAGCTACATTTTCACGCGCCGCATCCAAGGTCAACCCTTCATTGTTCATAAGGATGTAACGAGAGATGTTCCAAATCTTGTTAATGAAGTTCCAAGAAGCATCCATTTTCTCGTAGGAGAAGCGCACGTCTTGACCTGGTGCAGAACCGTTTGAAAGGAACCAACGAAGGGCATCAGCACCGTATTTTTCGATAACATCCATTGGGTCAATGCCGTTACCAAGGGACTTAGACATCTTACGTCCTTGCTCGTCACGGATAAGACCGTGGATAAGGACATTCTTAAATGGTTGGCGACCAGTGAATTCCAATGATTGAAAGATCATACGAGACACCCAGAAGAAGATGATGTCATAACCAGTGACAAGTGTTGAGGTTGGGAAGTAACGTTTGAAGTCTTCTGAGTCAACATCAGGCCAGCCCATAGTTGAGAATGGCCAGAGGGCAGAACTGAACCAAGTATCCAAGACATCTTCGTCTTGTTTCCAGCCGTCACCTTCTGGTGCTTCTTCGCCAACGTACATTTCACCTTTAGCATTATACCAAGCAGGGATTTGGTGACCCCACCAAAGCTGACGAGAGATAACCCAGTCGTGGACATTTTCCATCCATTGAAGGAAGGTATCATTGAAACGAGGTGGATAGAAATCAACCTTATCGTCTGTGTCTTGGTTAGCGATGGCATTTTTAGCCAGTTGGTCCATCTTAACGAACCATTGTGTAGACAAGCGTGGTTCAACAGGCACACCTGTACGTTCTGAGTGACCAACTGAGTGAGTCATCTTTTCGATTTCGACAAGGGCACCTATTTCTTCCAACTTCTTAACAACGGCCTTACGTGCTTCAAAGCGGTCCATACCGTTGAATTCGCCAGCCAATTCATTCATGGTACCATCATCATTCATGACATTGACTTGTGGCAAGTTATGGCGTTGACCAACTAAGAAGTCGTTAGGGTCATGAGCAGGAGTGATTTTAACCACACCAGTACCAAATTCTGGGTCTGCGTGTTCATCGCCAACGATTGGGATTGGCTTGTTCAAGATTGGCAAGATAACATTTTTACCAATCAAGTCTTTATAACGATCATCATTTGGGTTAACGGCTACGGCAGTATCCCCAAACATGGTTTCAGGACGAGTTGTTGCCACTTCCAGGGCACGTGAACCGTCTTCTAACATGTAGTTCATGTGGTAGAAAGCACCTTCCACATCCTTGTGAATGACTTCAATATCAGAAAGGGCTGTGCGGGCTTTTGGATCCCAGTTGATGATAAACTCACCACGGTAAATCCAACCTTTTTTGTAAAGCTCTACAAAGACCTTGCGAACAGCTTTTGACAACCCCTCGTCAAGGGTGAAACGCTCACGAGAGTAGTCTACAGAGAGCCCCATCTTACCCCATTGTTCCTTGATAGTTACCGCATACTCGTCTTTCCATTCCCAGACTTTATCAAGGAATTTCTCACGACCAAGGTCATATCGAGAAATGTCACTTTCGGCCAAACGAGCTTCAACCTTAGCTTGAGTGGCAATTCCAGCGTGGTCCATACCTGGAAGCCAAAGCGTATCAAAACCTTGCATACGTTTTTGACGGGTAATGATATCCTGCAAAGTTGTATCCCAAGCGTGACCCAAGTGAAGTTTTCCGGTTACGTTTGGCGGTGGAATGACAATGGAATAAGGCTTAGCCTTTTTATCGCCTGAAGGCTTGAAAACATCTTCATCGAGCCATTTTTGGTAACGACCAGCCTCAACCTCAGCTGGATTGTATTTAGGTGAAAGTTCTTTAGACATGTGCGTGTCCTTTCTAGTTATTTCTATTTTTAATGTTGATCTTTGACTTCCCATTCACTCTTCAGCAATCCATATATCAGATTGTCATAACGGTTGCCTTGGGCATCTTTGCGATCCCTTATGCAAGCTTCAAGGGTGAAACCAAGCTTCTCTGCGATTCGTTGACTTTGAAGGTTATAGCCAAAGCAAGTTAGTTCAATCTTGTGAAGCCCCAATTCTTTAAAAGCCAGATCAATCAAGGCTTGCGCTGCTTCTGGTACATAACCTCGGCCCCAATAGTCTGGGTGCAAGGTATAGCCAATCTCAAGTACATCATCTTCGTGGCGATGGTTGAAATCAACAGAGCCGACGATGTTATCGGTTCCTTTGACCACGATGCCGTAACCATCTGGGAGATTATCCTTTTGATTGCGCTTTGGAAGGATATGTTCTAGGTAATAAATCTCATCTTTCAAGGTCTTAACGGGCGGAAAGCCCGCTGGACAAGAGACCTCTGGGAGACTAGCGTAGGCATAGATATCCTCCGCATCCGCGACTGTACGGACTCGCAGGATCAGACGCTCCGTCTCGATTCGTTCAGGTAACTCAGTTCTTGTCATTCTTCTTCCTCGCTTTCTTGATAAAGCTTCCCATAGGGTCGACTCGGTCATCTAGATAACGGTAAAAACGCTGATGGCCGTCCCCATAAAAGTAAGTTGGGGCAAAGCAGTCATTTTTAAAATGGCCCCTGCCATCTAGCAAATCAGAATCTGCAAGGCGATCTAAAATCTTAGCAAAGATATGGCAGGTACCATCTTCCTCAATAATTCTGTCAACCTTACAATCTAGAACGACTGGGCAGGCATCCAAGATAGGTGCTTGTGTCAGTTTAGAAGGTCGGAAATCTAAGCGGAGTTCAGCAATCTTTTCACGGTGACTAATAAATCCAGCCTGCTCCATCTGAAGCATGAAACTTTCAGGAATATTCACAGTGAACTTCTGATAATGTTTAATCTGGTCTGCTGCATTTTCCTCGCTACCTACCCCGAAGACAAGCCAATCCCCTAAACTGCAGGAAGAACTACAGGTCGTTACATTATAACCATAGGTCTGATCCTGATAACCCAAGATAAAAATAGGAAAATCATAATACAATTTACTAGTCTCAAAAGATTGTTTCATGTCACCCTCCTTTGCTAGCAATGTTGACCTCGCTTTCGCTCCGTCTGCACCAATATCTTTAAATTCACCTGCGACCTTCGGTCTTGGTTCTTTTAAAGCTATAAAAAATCCCTGCCATAAACATGACAGGGACGAATATGTATCCGCGGTACCACCCAGTTTTGAGTGGCAACCACTCACAGCTTTCTTTATTCAATTTGACCATCAGCAACCAGCTTTGACATTTGTGCGGATTTCTCAGTACCACCGCTTCCTGTGACAAATGGGCTTCAAAGCACCTCTGAATGGTCTTATTCTATCACATTTTTAATCTCAAGACAAATGAAATTGTGGGGACCTGAATTTGCAAATAAGTTAGACTACCGATTTCACCTTAAAAGATGAACCCATGTCCTCATTATATTATATTCTCATTAGAAAAATCCTGTCTGTCGATAAGGATCTCATCTTACTTTTCTTCCTTAGTTCTTTCTTCTTTGAGCCATTTTTCATAGCTTTCAAGCAGATTTATAGCCATTTGGGTTGCCAAGGCAACTGAGAAGGCTTCCGTACCTTCAGTTGTTTCATTTTGGACTTCCAACTTACTTTCATCGTAAATGTCTTTGAGAGCCTTATTACTAAGCGTATCTTTAAATGCTTGGAATTCTTTCATGGTCAAATCCTCCTTGATTCTATGGCACCCTCTAAAATTGCTGTTATCGTTTTCACTTTAAGTTTACAACATTTCAGAGAAATTGCAAGGCTTCTCCTTAATAAATAAGGAGAACTTTCCCACTATCTATGGATCTATTGCGCAGCTGCAGTAGCTCCTGTGAGATACTCTGTCGTATAGACTACAATAGCTCCTGAATCAGCATTTACCGCGTATTTATAACGTAGTCCACTAGCAGCATAATCAAAACTGATATTGTAGACTTTACCGTCTCCTTTGGTCTTCAACTCAGTTTTCAAGTTTGTTACAGAACCTTCATCTAGGCCAGCATGATTAAGAGCTGTCGTTTGTGCAGTTTCTTTGGACACTGCCGTCTCGTCCTTACTTTCGCTAGATTGAGTCTCGTCTTTAGGCTCTCCACCTTTTTGAGCACCATCAACATCTTTAGACATTAGATGGTCACTCTTATGTTTCAAAATAGACCCTGACAGACCGTCAATCGTATACTCAAAATGATTGTCTGACGTTGTGAAACTAATCTCATAATTTCCATGAAATCCAGAACGTGATTTTGAGACTATTGATTGAGATATCTCAGAAGTTTTGACACCTGCATTTTTGTAAGCAATGTCTGCAGCATCTTGTTCTGACAAGCGATAACCTGAGCCGTTAAAAACAAACAAGGCTGCAGCGATGGCAACTGGAATAGCGAGCAGAAGCAGATACCTCACTAGCTTTTTCATTTTTCGCATAAAATTCTCCTCTATTTTAATCTAATACTACTATTATATCTTAAAGTTCTAAAATTGTCAGATAAACTTGGCTCATTTTTAGATCGGCATTATAAAAAGTTCCCGATAGCTATCAGGAACTTCTACGAAATGTTACTATTTGGCCAGTTACAAAGACTAGTATAGCCATCCAGATAAAGAAGAAGCCTTTCAACTCTCCAAAGCTGACCTTCTCACCAAAAATGAGGATGGCTACGAGAAGTTGAATCGTAGGACTAAGATACTGGATGAAACCAATAAGGTTAAGCGGTGCCCTTTTGACTGCCTCTGAGAAGCAAAGCAATGGAACGGCCGTCACCACACCGGATATGGCTAGGAGAAACATTTCCATGCTCGAATAGGAAGAAAATGATTCTGGAGAAAAGAAAACGAGATAGATAGCTACAAAAGGTAGTAGCAAGCCACTTTCTACTAGCATGGCTACGTCACTGGAAATCCTAACCCCTTTTTTGATTAGACTATAGAAACCAAAGCTCAGAGCTAACCCCAATGAAACCATGGGAAGTTTTCCTGTATTGGCAATAAGAACCAATACTCCTATAAAGGCCAATACTACTGCTGCCCACATGGTCCTACTCAATGATTCACGAAGAAAAATGAGGGCAAACAGGATAGAAACAATAGGCAAAATGTAATAGCCCAGGCTAGCCTGCGTCGCTTGACCATGACCCACAGCATAGATATAAATCAACCAGTTAGCTGCTATGAAAAAACTAGCAAGTAGCATACGAAGCAAGGCTTTCTTATCTTGCCAAAGTTCTACAAGTTCCTTTTTGAAACGTGTATTTTGCTTAGCGACTAGGGCGTAAGTCAGCATAGTCACCACTGTAAAAACAATCCGCCACGAGAAGGTGTTGTAAGCCGAAACACCTGCTAAAAGCTTCCAAAAAAGGGATAGAAATCCCCATTGAATATAGGTGGCTAGACCAAAGAGTAGCCCTTGATTTTTTCTAGTCAACGACAACACCTCCTTTATCCACAGATAGGATGAGGGTTTCACCATCTAAACCAAGACCATCGATAGCCGTTTTTAGAGCCTCAGCTTGATCATTTGGTGTCAAGGTCATAACTGTTGGGCCAGCGCCTGAAAGATAGGTCGCATAAGCACCGTATTGACCTGACAATTCCTTAATAGTTGCAAATTCTTTAACCAATTTTTGGCGGTAGCGCTCGTGGAACATGTCTCCTTGGATGGCACGTCCCGCTTTAACCAAATCCCCTGCAAAAAGGGCCGCAATGGCAACGTTGGCAATAGATGATGCAGCCACAGCATCTTTGTAAGACAAATCACTTGGAAGAACGCCACGTGAATCAGACGTCTTAAGTTCATAGCTCGGAATAAAGGCGACAAAGGCACACTCTGGAAACTCTGTAACGATGCTATTAACATGTTCATTCACATAAGAGGCTACAACGAGATTTCCAAAGATAGCTGGGGCAACATTGTCTGGGTGACCTTCAATCTTGGTTGCAATATCAAGTTTATCGTCATCTGAGAGCTTCAGATCTGCCAATTGATTGGCTAACTCAATCCCTGCGACAATAACTGAGCTAGAAGAACCTAGCCCACGCGCCAAGGGAATATCTGAGGCCATCACCAATTTATGGGGCTGCAAATCAGACTTAACTTGCAAGGCAGTTGAAATGAGGAGGTTATTTTCATCTGAAGGAATATCTCCCAAATCATGTTCAATAAACCATACATCTGCTGGTTCAAGCACCTCAATTGTCAAATATTTAGAGACGGCAACACCCACAGAATCAAAACCTGGACCAATATTGGCAGATGTTGCTGGAACAGTAATTTTCATAATAACACACCAAAAGGAGGAAAGCTATTAGCGACTTTTCTCCTTGAATACCTTTCTTATACGCACCAGTATGGGCTTATCAATTAGTTAGACAAAACTTTCAATGTATTGACAACTGTGAAATCTTCTGCTGCTTCAAGTTTTTCAGTAACAGCTTTGAGTTGTGTCTTAGACATAGCATGTGTAATCACAACGATACGAGCTGTTGTGCCATTTGCTTTTTGTTGCAAGACTTGTTCAAATGAAATATCTTCTGAGTTGAAGATTTCAGACAAGTGAAGGATTTTACCTTTTTCATCTGGCGTATCAAGGGCAAAGTAGTAATTGCTCTTAACGTCCGCTGGATTAGCTAATGGCAAGTCACGATGGAACTCATTAAATGGTTTACCCACATTGCCATCTGAAAGACGACGAGCAATACGGATAATGTCTGCCAAAACAGATGTTGCTGTTGGTTTTTGACCAGCACCTGGACCGTAATACATAGATTCACCGATACCGATAGATTCAACAAAGACTGCATTCATAACATCGTTGACGCTAGCAAGTGGGTGATTTTTTGGCAAGAATGTTGGTGATACTTCTGCTGAAATACCTGATTCCACTTCACGCACATCACCAACCAATTTGATAACATAACCCAATTCTTGAGCAACAGCCACATCGTCTGTAGAGATGTTCGTAATGCCTTTGTGAGATACGTCGTCAAAATCAATTGTAGCACCAAAACCAAATTGGCTAAGGATAACAGCTTTATAAGCGGCGTCATACCCTTCAACGTCGTTGGTTGGATCACTTTCAGCATAACCAAGTTCTTGAGCAGTCTTGAGGGCGTCCTCATATGACCAACCTTCATCAACCATCTTAGTCATCATAAAGTTAGATGTACCGTTAAGCACACCAAGGATACGAGTCACCTTGTCAGATGTCAAAGAGTTAGCCAAAGTACGCAAAATTGGAATACCACCGGCAACAGCAGCTTCATAGTAGAAAGCCACACCCTTATCTTCAGCAAGAGCAATTAACTCTTTTCCATGAGTAGCAATCAAGTCCTTATTGGCAGAGACAACGTTTTTACCTGCTTCAAGCGCTTTTGTGATGAAGGTACGAGCTGGCTCGATACGTCCTATCAATTCTACAACGATTTGAATCTCTTCATCGTTAAGGATTTCGTCAACATTTGTGACAAAATTGTAGTCGTTTCCGGCAGCGATAAGACGATCTTTTTCCTCGTCATCTTTAACCAAAACTTTGGCAATTTCAAGTTGGTCACGTGAAGCTGCAAAAACCTTTTCACCATTTTCCTTCAAGAGAAAAGGAATACCGCTAGCTACTGTACCAAAGCCAAGCAATCCAATTTTAATAGACATTTATGATCTCTCCTTAAAAACATACATTTTTTTAATTGTACCATATTTCTATCGTAATTGACAGAATATTTCTGCCATTTAAGGAGACAAGTATTCTTTTTTACTGAAAATTCTGTGCATTTTCACCCTATTTTTGTTAGAATAATAGCTTGACCTATTTGAAAGGGGATACAATGACTTCTCAAAAGAAAAAAACAAGTCAAGTTAAAAGAAAAAAATTGAAACTACTTCTGCTTGTCCTAAACCTCGTCCTTCTTGGTCTATTGGCCGTTTTTATGCTAAACCGACCAAATCAGTCGACAAACAACCAACAACAGAATCAGACCAGTCAATCTAAGAGTACAGCTAAGTGGAAAACCTATGATGATCCTGTTCAAATCCCTATCCTCATGTACCATGCTGTTCACGTTATGGATCCATCTGAGGCCTCTAACGCTAACCTCATTGTTGCTCCGGACAATTTTGAAGCGCAAATTAAGGCCATGGTAGATGCTGGATACTACTTTCTAACGCCTGAAGAAGCCTACAAAGCCTTCTCTGAAAATGCCCTACCTGCTAATAAGGTTGTCTGGCTGACCTTTGACGATGGTAACGAAGACTTCTATACAATTGCCTACCCAATTCTCAAAAAATACAAGGCGAAGGCAACCAATAATATAATCACTGGCTTTGTCAAGAAAGGGAACGTTGGAAATCTGACCGTTAAACAGATGAAAGAAATGATGGCACACGGCATGAGCTTCCAATCTCATACGGTCAACCACCCTGATTTGTCTGTCACTGACAAGGCGACGCAAAAGGATGAATTAACGAATTCTATTGACTTTCTTGAAGACAAACTCAACACCAAGGTCAACACCATTGCTTATCCATCAGGTCGCTACAATCAAACAACACTGGACCTAGCTAAGAAAACTTACAAGTTAGGCCTGACAACTAACGAAGGATTAGCGAGTGCCAATGATGGCCTTCTCTCACTTAATCGTGTCCGTATTCTGCCGACAACAACAGCTAAAGGACTTCTAAGCAAGATTACTACTGACAATAAGTAAAAGAAATCACTTGACTGTAAATCAAGTGATTTCTTCTTGTCTAGTCAAATATTTCTGATAGGATAGCCACACCTTTTTCGATTCCAGCATCACTTAGAGTGATTGGAGGCAGAAGACGGATAACATTTGTCCCTGCAGTTAAGACAATTAATCCCTTATCTCTAGCAGCTTGTACCAGTTCACTTAGATTTCCAGTAGTCTCAATTCCAATCATGTAGCCCAATCCACGCACAGTGGTCACTGTCTCTTTATCAGACAAGACCTCTTGCAATTTAACTTGTAGCTTGTTCCCATTTTCAAGGGCAGTATCCAGAAAACCTGGAGTCAACATGACTTCAAGCGTAGCCTTGGCCGCTGCCATAGATAGTTTATTGCCACCAAAAGTAGAGCCGTGACTTCCATAAGAGAAAGCCCCTCCAAGAGATGACTTAGCAAGCATGGCACCAACTGGTACACCATTTGCCAAACCTTTGGCCAGGGTAAAGATGTCTGGCTCAATATCGTAATGTTCATAAGCAAAGAGCTTGCCAGTACGACCAATACCAGTCTGAACTTCGTCTACGATGAGATAAATACCAGTTTCCTGACAGTAATCAGACAAAGCCTTGACAAAGGCCTTGTCCGCTGGTTGAACACCTGATTCTCCTTGAACCAACTCAAGCATAATGGCCGACGTTTCTTTATTGGCTAGAGCCTTAACACTGTCCATGTCGTTAAAAATGGCATAGCTAAAGTGGGGCACGCCTTCACCAAAACCTTGTTTTATTTTATCCTGACCAGTGGCAGACATGGATCCGAAGGTTCGACCGTGGAAGGAATTTTGGAAGGTAATGATTTCTTGTTTACCCGATGCCTTACGGGCGATTTTTATGGCTGCCTCATTGGCTTCTGCACCACTGTTACAGAAAAAGGCCAGATAGTCCTTGTCACCAGTTAAAAGACCGGCAACATCTTCTTGCAACTGATTGTAATAAAGGTTAGGCTGGTGCAAAATCTTGCCTACCTGATCTGTTAGAGCTTGATTGACACGGGGATGATAGCCAAGATTAGTCACCCCGATACCAGATGAAAAATCCAAATAGGTCTTGCCAGTGGTATCTGTCAAATAATTGCCTTGAGCCGAAGCAAAATCAATCGCTGCCCGTTTATAATTTGAAAATAATTTTGTCATCGTTTACTCCTTGATTATTGTACCATCTGTAAGGTTATCACCAATAATGACCTGATCAACACCAGATTCAACCGTCTGAACAGCGCTTTGAATTTTAGGAATCATGCCTCCAGTAATCACACCTGAATCTACTTTTTTCTGAACATCTACAATATTCAAATGATTCAAAACCTGCCCATTCTCTAAAACACCCTTGACATCTGTCATGAGAATAAGCTTTTTGGCTCCTAGACTAATAGCCACCGCTCTTGCAAGGTAATCGGCGTTGATATTCAGCAAATCACCCTGCTCACTGTAACCTAAGCTAGGAATCAATGGTATCTTGCCTTGAGATAGAAGTGCCACTAGGGTCTGATTAGTAATAGACTTGACCTCTCCCACGTAACCATAGATCTCTTGATCTAAAAAATCAGCATGAACAAGATCTGGCAGCTCATCTACAACCTGATAGATTGGAAAACCCGCTTGTGTCAACTGACCCGCCAAGTTTTTCCCAACTATGTCAACCAAGGCTTCTTTAATTAAGACCATATCTGACTGACTCGTCACACGTAGACTATTGACCTTGTGAATTGTGATGTCATGTTCCTCCATGAGTTGATTGATAGCAAAGCCACCCCCATGGACGATGATTATTTTTTGACCAGCCTGCTGCCATTCTGACAGTTTAGCCAGTATCTCAGGAGTTAGCTGTTTACTGGCTACTCCACCAATCTTAATTACAATATATTCGGTAGTCATTAGTTAACTCCTTTGTCATAAATAGTCTAGGTGTGGTAGAGAGCGTTAATTTTAACGTAATCGTAAGAGAGGTCACAACCCCATGCCGTCCCTTTTTCTTGGCCCGAATGAAGGTCTACTGTTATGGTCACTTCATCCCCGTGCATGATGTCTTTCATTTCTTCATCATCAAAGGTCACAGGACTAGAGGCTAGCATGACTGGCAGACCGCCAAGCATGATATCAACATTGTCCACAGGCACATCCACACCGGCATAGCCAACAGCAGCTAAAATACGCCCCCAGTTAGGATCTTCACCAAAGATGGCTGTTTTGACCAGACTTGAACCGACTACAGATTTTGCCATCATACGGGCATCAAGGGCATTAGGAGCATTGACCACATCAACCTGGATGAGCTTATTGGCGCCTTCACCATCCTTGGCAATCTTCTTAGCCAGTTCTTGCATCACGAAATTAAGCATTTTCGAAAATTTATCGAACTCTGGTGTATCTGGCAGAATCTCATCATTGAGCGCGCAACCATTGGACATGACAAGAACCATATCATTGGTCGAAGTATCCCCATCAACCGTAATCTGATTAAAGGTCTTTTCAACATTTTGGCTCAAGGCCAATTGAAGAGTATCGCTAGAAATATTAGCATCACAAGTAATAAACCCAAGCATTGTCGCCATATTAGGGTGAATCATACCTGAGCCCTTAGCAACACCAGCCATAGTGACTACATCACGTCCAAAAGTCTCCGTCACAGCAATAGTCTTAGTCGCTGTATCTGTCGTCAAAATCGCCTTGGCAAAATCATTCGCGTTTCCATTTACCACCAACTTGGAAAGACCATTTTTCAAGGTATCCATTGGTAGCAACTCACCGATAATCCCTGTAGAAGCCACACCAATCATATCAGGTTCAACACCTAGCTTTTCAGCTGTCCACTCCTGCATGGTGTATGCATCTTCTAAGCCTTGGGTCCCTGTACAAGAATTGGCTACACCTGAGTTAACGACAATAGCCCTCATTTTACCAGCTTTTTTCACCGAGGTCTTGGTTACAATCAGAGGAGCTGCAATAACCTTGTTGGTCGTGTAAACACCTGCAACACTAGCTGGCTTTTCAGAGACAATCCAACCAAAATCCATCTTTCTCTTTTTAAATCCTGCATGTAGCCCATCTGCTGAGAATCCTAGCGGGCTAGCAATTGTTCCATCTATGACTTTCATATTTTTTCTCCTAACTCTATGCTTACATCTACAAGTATGACGGTTTCATATGTAAACCTTCCGTCTCATCCCACCCCTGCATGAGGTTGAGATTTTGCACTGCCTGTCCAGATGCTCCTTTTAGCAGATTATCAATGACTGAAATAACTGTCATAACATTGGTTTTCTCATTATAGGCAAAGCCGATGTCTGTAAAATTCGATCCAATGACATTATGTAGTTCTGGTAAGTTTTCTTGTACACGTACAAAAGGTTTATCATCATAGGCTTTTGCAAAGGCTGAAGCGATATCAGAGACAGCTACGTCCTTCTTCAATTTGCAATAAACTGTAGCCATGATTCCACGATTAACCGGTAAAAGCGACGTTGAAAACTGAATCTCCGGCATATCAGCATCAAAAGCCTGCAAAGTTTGTACAATCTCTGGAATATGCTGATGATGATTGAGCTTATAAGTCATGTAATTATCGTGAACATTAACAAAATGACTAGACTCACTCAAAGCTTTACCCGCACCAGTTAAACCAGACTTGGCATCTACAATGATACTATCAGTCTCAATAAGACCGGCTGCCACCAAAGGAATCATGGCTAACTCTGTCGCTGTCGCATAGCATCCAGGATTGGCAATAAATTTCTTACCCTTAACATCTGTATATTCTGACAATGCATATGTAAATTTATTCAAAATCATTTTCTTGGCAGGTGATTTTTTATACCATTCTTGATAAACATCTGCTGGCAAGCGATGATCACCAGACAAATCAATAATAGGAAAATCAGCCTGAACAAATTCCTCTGCTAGCGAACTAGCAACTCCAGAAGGTGTAGCAAAGAAGACTAAGTCTGCCTTTTCTATAATCTCTTGCGCATCAAAATATTCTATTTTTAAATCACAAACACCTGCCAAATAGGGGTACACATCAGACAATCGTCGGCCCACTTCCTTGGTTGCGTGAATAGAAACAAGTTCTACTTTTTTATGATTATTCAAAATTTTAACTAACTCTAAACCACTATAACCAGTGATACCAACGATTGAAACTTTCATTTACGCACTCCTTTTTGAATAAATATGTGATTAGTTTATTGAATTTTTATTCATTTGTCAAGAGGGAAATGCAAAAACATGAAAAAACAAGCAGTATTTTTTAGCTGCTTGTTTTCATAATTGCTATCTAGTTATTAAATAAATGCAGGTCAGCAATACGATTGACAGCTTCGACCAGACGCTCCGGCTCTACCAAAAGCCCGATACGAACATAAGCATCACCTGCTGGTCCAAACCCTTTTCCTGGTGCCACAGCAACATGGGCCTTCTCAAGCAAAAGATCTGCAAAACTTTCACTGGTATAGCCCTTAGGTACAGGCATCCAAGCATAAAAGGAACCTCTGGATGGAAAGGCTTGCCAGCCAATATTAGCAGCTACCTGAACAAAAGCATCTCGACGGCTATCATAAACCGCATTTAGTTGGGCCACTGCTTCTTCAGATTTAGGATCTAAGAGGGCTGCAATCCCAGCTTCCTGCAAAGCGGGAAAAATCCCCACAAAAAGATGGTCTTGAATCAGATTCAAGGCTTCAATCATTTCAGCATTTCCACCCGCAAATGCCAAACGCCAACCTGCCATATTAAAGGTTTTTGAGAAAGTATAAAACTCAATGCCTACATCCTTGGCACCAGGAGTTGCCAAAAAACTAGGATTCTCATAACCCTGATAGCCCAAAGCCCCGTAAGCCAGATCACTCACCACCCCTACCTCGTAGGTCTTAGCCCAGGCAACCAATTTTTCATAAAAAGCCTTTGTCGCTACAGCCCCCGTAGGATTATTAGGGTAATTGATATAGATAAACTTAGCACGGCGAGCTGTCCCCTCAGGAATAGCTTCCAAATCTGGCAAAAAATCATTTTCAGCCGTCAAAGGAAAAGTTTCATAGGCTACACGACCCAGACTCACTCCCGACAAGTAATCAGGATAACCTGGATCAGGTAAGAGCAGGAGCTCACCAGGATTCATCAAAGCTAGAGGCAATTCCACAAGACCAATCTTAGCCCCACCCATGACACAAATTTCACGCTCCGAATCCAAATCAACCCCATAATGGTTCTTGTAAAAACTAGCAGCTGCTTCCTTAAAAGGACGATTGCCACGAAACTGCGAATACTTGTGACTGGCAGGATTTTTCGCTGAGACACGCAAGGCCTCAACAATATGGTCATAGGTCGGTTGGTCGGGATTTCCCTGACCAAGATTGATAATATTTGCTCCTTCTGCCACCTTGGCATTCACCTTAGCAACCAACCCTGCAAAAAACTGTTCTGGCAATTCTTTCAATAAATCCGATTCTTCAAATAACATAAAATCTCCCTAATAATACAAGTCCGTGCGACGGTCCTCAAAAACGGGAATTTGACCTCGCACTCGGTCCACCTCTTCAAGATTAATCTCAGCCGTAAAAATGCCCTCCTCATATTCCTTAGCCTGCAAGACTACATTTCCTAGTGGATCTATAATCATAGAATGCCCTGAAAAGACATCATCTGGATCTGGTCCTGCTCCGACACGGTTAACGGCTACCACAAAGGCTTGATTTTCAACCGCACGCGCCTTTAATAAAATCTCCCATTGCTGCACTCGAGGTTCTGGCCACTGCGCTACCACAAAAAGCACCTTGGCCCCTTGTGCCATCTGTGTTCGCACCCACTCAGGAAAACGAATATCATAACAAATGACACTTGCCGCTATCACACCATCAAGCTCAAAAATAGACTCCGCATCCCCAGCAGACATATACCGGTCCTCTGCCATAAGACCAAAGAGATGGACCTTACTGTAGATATTGATTAGGTTCCCAGACTTGTTGTAAACATAAGTCGTATTGTAGAATTTTCCGTCTCTCTCAATAGCAACAGACCCTCCAAGAATAGCAACAGCATGTTCTCTGGCAAACTGAGACAAGAATTCTTGAGATTCCAAACCTTCCTTATCTGCAAGCCCATCCAGTTCATCTAAAGCGTAGCCTGTATTCCACATTTCAGGAAGTACAATGACATCGGGATTAGCAACAAGTGCTCTTTCCAACATCTCTTTCACGTGCTTTTTATTTTCCACAGGCTGTCCGTGGGCAACATCCATCTGTACCAATGCAATTTTCATAGTAACCTCGATTCTATGTTAACCATTATAGCACTCCAAAAGACATCACAAAAATTGAAAAATTCAATCATCTGATAAAGAGAGGCTATCAAAAAAGGCTGGACACATTGTCTAACCAGACTTTTTATCTCATTAAGCAATATTGACGTAACGACGAGCACCACTCATTGTCATGTATGAGAGCCATGTGCGGCCATCGGCTGTCAAAACCTTATCATAGATGACATGGTCTCCCTTGCCAAAAACAAAAGTGGGTTTGAGGTCTTCTTTTGGTTCCTTCTTAATATCTGTATCGCGTGTAAAGTAGAAAGTTCCTGTCGCTGGGATGTTCAAAGCACCTGTTGTGGCCTAAGCGTCATTAGAAGGATTCCCATTCCCATTACCACTATTACCGTCACCACTACCAGCTTCCACCGGTTTCACTTGAGCATAATAACGCACACCAGAGTATGATTTGTAGCTAATCCATTGGTAGCCGTCAGCTGTCACGACTTGGTCGTAAAAGACGCTGTCCCCCTGGATTCACATAGAATTCAGCCTTGGCAGAAACCTTCGGTTGATTCTTTATTTCTGTACGCTCCTTGTAGACATAAGTTCCTTGGCTTAGAAGGCCGCTTGCTGTAGTTGTATCCGGTTGGCTCACCAAACTAGTATTGACAGCTGCTCTCGTTAAGGCAGATACATCAAAGTTAGTGACTGTTTCAGATGAAGTATTTGTACCACTTGCTGCTTCTGAGCTGGCAACTGTTGATTCAGATGTTTTATATGCTGCTTGTGAGATACTAGCACTCACTTCACTTGTAGCCTCGCTAGTAGCAGCTTCACTAGCGGTTTGGCTAGTTGTTGAGACTTGGCTTGCTTTATTACTTGACGCTACTCCATCTGTTGCTACGCCACTGAAAATATCAGTCGCTGTCATAGCATCACTATCTGAAGTCGCACGCAAAATGGTATCTGAGGTTGTTGCTACTTCGTGGTGTTCGTCAGCCAAAGCTTGGCTCGCAAAGACCAAACTAGCTCCTAAAAGAACTGACGCAGCCCCAAAAGAATATTTACGAATTGAAAAACGTTATTGTTCGTGTAAAAATTTTTCTCGTTTCATATCAATTATTCTCCCTATCAAATTGATGTTACAGGTTGATTGTAACGCTAGGTAACAAACATTACAAGTGTTTTACAAAATATTACTAAATATTTCTCACTTGCCCACTAGTATACCAATTTTTTTGACTTGTTCCCACTTTAATCATAAACTCATAAACTATCCGATTTTCGTCATAATCGACAAAAATGACCGACTTATATTTATATATTCGTTATTTTCTAAAAATCAAAAGTAAAAAGATTACTAAACAAATAGTAATCTTTTTCGTACTAGTTAAAGAGAGTGATGTTACAACTCTTAAGAAATATCCACCACATAGCGTCTTAAACGCTATAGGTTACTTAAGACAACCAGGTGTGGCCATCAGCTGTTAGGACCTTGTCATAGCGAACGGACATGACCTTATCATAGTAGGCTAACTCTGGGCTAGCAACACTTGGTTGAGCCTTAATAGAGCTAGGTTTTGTAAAGGTATAGGTTCCAGTTATCGCTAGGCTTGGGCTTGCTGATTGAGCAACTGCTGTTGCCTTACCATCAATAGCAATGTAACGGCGGTTACCTCCACGACTAACATAAGAGAGCCATGTATGACCATCTGCAGTCACCACTTTGTCATAGTTAACAGACATACCAGCATCATAGTAGGCCAACTCTGGGCTTACGACACTTGGTTCTGCTTTAATAATAGAACGTTCTTTGAAGGTATAAGTTCCTGAGTCAGGAAGGCTATGGCCAGTAGTTATATGAGTTTCTTCAACCTTGGCAGGAACTGTGTGAGTTGTGCCACCCACACCAACTAATTTACCATTAGTTTCAACAAAGTAAAGATGTACATTGTAGAGACCACGTTCATTCTTGTGGTCACTTAGACCGACATTAACCTTGTAGTTACGATTATTAAGACGAGTCGCATTGTACCAAATGATGTCATCTTGGCCATTCCTTTCAGACCAGATTGGAACAGACACTCCTACGACACCATTTTGATCTGATACATTACTGATAAGGTTCTGTTGCAAAGTTGACCAATAAATCTATTTTAGTATAAAATTCAGTAAAAAGACAGTGAGGACAGAGTAATGAACCACTTTAAAGGGAAACAATTTCAAAAAGATGTGATTATTGTCGCTGTGGGATATTATCTACGTTACAATCTGAGCTATCGTGAAGTTCAAGAACTACTGTATGACCGTGGTATCAATGTCTGTCACACTACGATTTATCGCTGGGTTCAAGAGTACAGTAAAGTCCTCTATCATCTTTGGAAGAAGAAAAATAGACAGTCCTTCTATTCGTGGAAAATGGATGAAACCTATATCAAAATTAAAGGACGTTGGCATTATCTCTATCGTGCAATTGATTCTGATGGATTAACTTTAGACATTTGGTTACGAAAGAAACGGGATACTCAGGCGGCTTATGCTTTCTTAAAACGGCTCCATAAACAATTTGGACAACCTAGAGTGATTGTAACCGATAAAGCACCATCGATTAGTTCTGCATTCAGAAAGCTACAGATTAACGGTTTATATACCAAGACAGAACATCGGACAGTGAAGTATCTCAATAATTTAATTGAGCAGGACCATCGTCCAATTAAGCGCCGTAATAAATTTTATCGAAGTTTACGAACTGCCTCAACCACGATTAAGGGCATGGAGACTATTCGAGGAATATACAAAAAGAACCGAAGAAACGGAACGCTCTTCGGATTTTCGGTGTCGACTGAAATTAAAGTTCTGATGGGGATCCCAGCATAGTCAAAATGTTAAACTAGGACTTCTATACTCTTTTGGGAAACTTTGCAACAGAACCACTGATAACCACGCTAAAGTCACCATTATCATGACTTTCAATAGCCATGTCGCCTCTTGGTTTAGCCAGAGACTCTACGACAACACCTAGGTCGACATAACGACGAGTACCATTGTATGACACATAAGAAATCCATTGGTGATTGTCTCTCTTCAAGATCTTGTCATAGATAACATGGTCGCCTGAACTAAAGACAAAAGTAGGTTTGATATCCAGGACTGGAGCTGTATGAATTTCAGTTGTACGACGGAAATAAAACGTACCGTTTGATGGGATATCAAGAGAAACATCACAGCAGTCACTAGACAATCTGCATCAGGATGACTAGCATTAGTTAAGACAGTCCGAAGACTAGTATCGACAGCTTCACGGTCAGTAGGTCTAGCTTCAGCAACTTCTGAAGTCGCTAAACGATCAATTTCACTTGTCACTTCTGAACTAGCCACTGATGTCGCTTCAGAACGTGGGCTAGCCACTTCTGATTTAGAAACAGAAGCAAACTTCACTGCTGGTAAGATTAGGTCTTGATGCTTCCGATTTTGACACAGGTTCATTGAGAACATCGGTAACAGCTTCCGAAGTTGCCTGCTCAAATTGTGGTGCTTCAGAATTATTTACAATAACTTCATAGTCCTTGCTGGAACTTACGCTATTGGCTTGTTCCTGATCCAAAACATGTCCACCGAGCATCAAACTTGCACCAATCAAGACTTGATGTAGCTCCAAAAGAATATTTACGTATTGACTAAAATTGACGTTCCTTAAAAACATATGCCTTTCTCTTTTTGATCACTCTCACCTTCTAGGCTGTTTGATAAAAAATAGGAACCGTTTTCACTATTTTATTATACTCCTTTGAAATTTGAAATATTTTTTACAATTATTTCAATATTATTACTAATTTTTTTAAGAAAAAAGATAGGATTTTCATCCTACCTTTTAAGTTTCTTTTATTGTATCACATCTTAAAACTGTTCTGCTACTGCTGAGAGAAGATCTTGGATCCTGCTAGCATCGCTACCACCGGCCATAGCCATATCTGGTTTACCACCACCACGACCTGATACGATTGGTGCAAGAACCTTGATAAGATTACCTGCGTGAACGTTTTCAGACTTACTTGCTACAAGGACATTAACTTTTTCGCTGATATGAGCCGCAAGGACAAGAACATCTGAGTAGTCTGCTTGCTTCCATTGATCAGCAAAAGTACGAAGGGCACCAGCATCAGAAACTTCTACTTGGCTAGCAATGTAACGAACACCGTTAGCTTCTTTAACATCTTGGAACACGTCACCAGCGGCCGCGGCAGCTGCTTTTTCTTTAAGAGTAGCATTTTCTTTTTGAAGGGCATGCAATTGCTCTTGAAGGCTAGCAACCTTGTTAGGCACTTCTTTCAATTGTGGAGCCTTAAGTGTTGCTGCAATTGATTTGAGGGCATCTTCTTCTTCACGATAAGCAAGGTAAGCTTCACGTGATGTAACAGCCAATATACGACGTGTTCCTGAACCGATACCTTCTTCTTTAACAATCTTGAACATACCGATTTCAGCTGTGTTGGCAACGTGAGTACCACCACAAAGCTCAACAGAGTAGTCACCGATTGAAACAACACGAACACGCTTACCATATTTTTCACCAAAGAGGGCCATAGCTCCCATTGACTTAGCAGTGTCAATATCTGTTTCAATAGTTGTTACTGGAGTTGCTTTCCAGATTTCTTCGTTGACCTGTTCTTCGATAGCACGTAATTCTTCTGGAGTTACCGCCTCAAAGTGAGTGAAGTCGAAACGCAAGAATTCTTGCTCGTTAAGAGAACCGGCTTGGACTGCATGATTACCAACGATGTTGTGAAGGGCAGCGTGCAAGAGGTGAGTTGCTGTGTGGTTTTTCATAACACGGTGACGACGTGAGTGGTCAATTTCAAGTTTGTAGTTAGCTCCGACAACAAGTTCACCTTCAACCTCAACAGTATGAAGAGCTTGTCCATTTGGTGCACGTTGAACATCAACAACACGCGCAACAGTAGTACCCGCTGCATCAGAGATAGTACCGTGGTCTGCTACTTGTCCACCCATTTCAGCGTAGAATGGTGTTTGTTCAAAGACAAGAAGAGCCTGGCCAGAATTTACACTATCATGACGAGCATCATCAGCAACTATTACGCTCAAACGACTTTCTGCAGTTTCCGCTTCATACAAGAACTCAGATGGTTCAGTGATGTTAGCAAGAGTTTCATTTTGCATACCCATAGACCCACCTTTAACCACGCTAGCACGCGCACGGTCTTGTTGTTCTTTCATGGCAGCTTTGAAACCTTCATGGTCAATCTTGAAGCCTTCGTCTTTAGCTAATTCTTCTGTCAATTCCACTGGGAATCCGTAAGTATCGTAAAGTTTAAAGATATCTTTACCTTCAAGCGTATCTTTACCAGATTTCTTAAGGTTAGCAAGAAGTTCATCAAGCATGCTTGAACCTGCATCGATAGTACGTGCAAAGGTTTCTTCTTCACGTTTAACAATTTTCTCGATAAAGTCTTTCTTCTCAAGAACTTCTGGGTAATAGCTTTCCATGATTTGACCAACAGTTGGGACAAGTTTATACAAGAAAGCATCAGAAATACCAAGACGACGACCGTGCATTACGGCACGACGGAGAAGACGACGAAGAACATAACCACGGCCTTCATTACCTGGAAGGGCACCATCACCGATAGCAAAGGCCAATGAACGTATGTGGTCTGCGATAACTTTGAAGCTCAATGTTTCACCATCTGGATCATAAGCTTTACCAGACATTTTTTCAATTTCACGAATAATAGGCATGAAAAGGTCTGTTTCAAAGTTTGTTTTAGCCCCTTGCATTACGGCTACAAGACGTTCAAGACCTGCACCCGTATCAATGTTTTTATTAGGAAGCTCTTTGTATTCTGAACGTGGAACAGCTGGATCTGCATTAAATTGTGACAAAACAATGTTCCAAATTTCAATGTAACGGTCGTTTTCAATATCCTCTTCAAGCAAGCGAATACCAATATTATCAGGGTCAAATTCTTCTCCACGATCAAAGAAGATCTCAGTGTCTGGTCCAGAAGGACCTGCACCGATTTCCCAGAAATTATCTTCGATTGGAATCAAGTGACTTGGCTCAACTCCACAAGCAATCCAACGGTTGTATGAATCTTTATCATCCGGGTAATAAGTCATGTAAAGTTTGTCTTTTGGAAGATCAAACCACTCTGGGCTTGTCAAAAGCTCATAACCCCACTCGATAGCCTCATCACGGAAGTAATCACCAACTGAGAAGTTACCAAGCATTTCAAACATTGTGTGGTGACGAGCTGTCTTACCAACGTTTTCGATATCATTGGTACGGATAGCCTTTTGTGAGTTGGTGATACGTGGATTTTCAGGAATCACAGAGCCATCAAAATATTTCTTCAGAGTGGCAACCCCTGAGTTAATCCAAAGAAGAGTTGGGTCGTTAACTGGAATCAAGTTAGCTGATGGTTCAACAGCATGACCTTTTGATTTCCAGAAATCAAGCCACATTTGGCGAATTTGTGCTGAAGTAAGTTGTTTCATTATTTCTCCTTAATTATTTCTTAATTTATACCATTTAGAAAATACTAAAAGAATAAAAGACAAAACCACTAAACGAAGGGCGACGTGAACCGCGGTACCACCTTCATTCAATGACCTTGTCATTCTTATTTTTCTTTAATTATAAACTTTGAGTAGCAAGTAATCTCATCCGTCCATGGCTCGCAGCGACCGCCACTTTTCTGTATCTGAATCAATGATTACCTTTCTCAAAGGGAAGACTCAGAGTTTCCTAACATTAAAACTCTTTGTTGCTTTCCATTTTAACGTGTTTTAGGTCTTAGGTCAAGTTGATAACAACATTATCAACTTGATCTTATGATTTATTTGCTAGAGCTTGATGTTGAACTTGATGAAGCTCCAGAACCAGTCACATACTGGTCAAGAATTCCACTAAAGGCTTTATCTACAACCTTAACATTGTATTTTTTAAGAACCTTGGCAATTACTGAGTTAGTGAAATTAGTATCAGCTTTCTTACCATTGATGATTATCTTAGTCAAATCATCTTTATAGTTTTTCCAATCTGCATTTTTCTCAGATTTTGAAACAGTTTTGACGACGTAGTAAGTTGCAGCACCAGTTGAGCTGTTTGAAACAGTTACTACATCAGAAACGGCATTAGCATCTTGCTTGAAGGCCGCTGTCAAAACATCTGTTGGAAAGTCTTGAGAAGCCGAGTTAACTGTCTTAGAAGTTACTTTCAAGTTGTTATCCTTAGCAACTTTCGAGAAGTCTGCTCCTTCTGCTTTAGCTTCAGAAGCTACTTTATCTGCCACGGCTTTATCAGTAGTTGAAACTACTTGCACCTCTGTATTTGGTATGTAATTATCATAAGCAGCCTTGTAATTTGCTTCCGTCAAATATTTTTGTGCAGCTTGGTTAACAGCGTACTCAACCAATTTCTGTGTACGGATTTGAGTACGGTATGACTCTTCTGTCTGACCATAGGCTGCAAGCACTTGTGAAAATTGGTCTCCGTATTGTTTTGAAGCTTGTTTATAGGCTTTATCAACATCTTCTTTGCTGACCTTGTTACCGTATTCTTTTTCAAGAACCTTTTGCAACGTTACACTCAAAACACTTTGTTGTGTTTGGTTGCTACCTTTAAGCAAATTAAAGACATCCCCAACAGTAACAGTATCACCTTTCATAGATACTAAGATTGTTTCTTCAGTCGTTTTGTTTCCTAGATAAACATACATAGCACCAGCACCAACAAGGGCTGAAACAGCTACAAGGGCAAGACCTCGGAGAAAGGGAGCACCTGATCTTGTTTTAACGGCATCACGAGTTTTCTTAGTTTTAACACGTTTAGCTTTTTCTTTCGCTTTTTCTCTGGCGAGGGCAATGCTTTCCTCTTCTTCTTTTTGACGATCAAGTTGCTCTTGTTCTGTATCTTTATCTGCTACAACCTCTTCAACAGTTTCTTCTGTTGACTCAAGGTTTTCATTTTCTTTAGCCATTTTATCTACTCCTTAAATTGTCAAAATCTCTATTATTATACCACACTTACTTAAATAATGCTTAATCTGGCAAAATAATATTTTCAGAATTTTTCCGAATCATAAGAAGTCCATCACTCATAGGTATCAAACTAGCAGTCAAATCAGGGTTATCTAAAGTCGCATCAAAAAGGCGATGCAAGCCACGATAGATAGTTCGCTGACCACGACGAACCTCCATGATGTCTTTGGCAATATCCCCACCTTGGAAAACATCATCAAAGACAATGACACCACCAACTGTAAGATGTTTTAAGATTTCAGGCAGAAAGACGATATATTTAGACTTGGCTGAGTCCATAAAGACAAAATCATAATTTGTGTCTAAGTCTTGCAATACCTCGGCAGCATCTCCTTCGACCAAGGTAATTTGTTTGCGACTGTCATACTTAGCTAGATTTTCCTTGGCAAAGCCAATCATTTCTTCATTACGATCAATTGTCGTAATCTGAGCATCAGGTGCATATTCAGCCATAAGAAGGGCTGAAAAACCAATAGCTGTTCCTACCTCAAGAATTTTCTTAGGCTGTAAGGTCTGCAACAAAAATCGGAAATATGCAACAACCTCGTGTTGGATAATCGGAATATTCTCCTTACGAGCAAAGACCTCCAGTTCAGCCAAGTGCCCTGTACTCTCCTTAAGATGCTTTCGCATGTAGTCCACGATATCCTTGTTTACTATAGGACGACGCATGTTGTGGTTTGCATTTTTACTATATGATTTAACCATGTGTATTATTATATAAAAAATCCCTATCGAGTGCTAGAGATTTTGATTAATAGAAACATCTTTTTTGACATTCCCAGTCATTAGATTGTAAAAACCTACATTTAAGACAGCCACTCTTAAACCTAAAAAAGAACCACTCTTTTCCAGAATGATTCTCTCAATATAGTATACTGACTTCTTTTTAAGAAAGATGAACACCTTTTTCAACCAAAGCTTCCAATTCAACTAAGCGGTCTTCGAAAACCTTGAAAGCTGCATCCAAGTAATCAGTGTTGGTCATGTCAACGCCAGCTTTCTTGATAACTTCCAAAGGATAGTCTGAGCTACCTGCCTTAAGGTACGTAAGGTAAGCTTCTTTATCTTCTTCATTACCATGAATAATCTTTTCTGCCAAGTAGCTTGCTGCTGCAAATCCTGTAGCATATTGATAGACATAGTAATTCATGTAGAAATGCGGAATACGTTCCCACTCAAACTGAATTTCGTAGTTATCTTCAGCTTTAAGGTTATAGTATTTCTCATTGAGGTCTGCATAAAGCTTATTCAAGAAGTCTGCTGTCAAGATTTGACCCGATGCATCCGCTTCATGGATAGCATGCTCAAACTCGGCAAATTGCGTTTGACGGAAGACGGTTCCCTTAAATCCATCTAAATAGTGGTTAAGGATAGCAAAACGTGTCTTATCATCTTTAACTTCTTTAAGAAGTGTTTCTGTCAAGATATTTTCATTAGTTGTAGACGCAATTTCAGCCAAGAAGATTGGGTAATCTCCGTAAACATATGGTTGTGTCTGACGTGTGAAAGTTGAATGCAAACTGTGGCCAGTCTCGTGAACCAAGGTAAAGAGATTGTCCAAAGTGTCTTGCCAGTTCAAAAGCATGAAAGCATTGGTATCATAGGCACCACCTGAGTAGGCACCTGAACGTTTCCCTTTGTTAGGGTGAACATCAATCCAACGTTCCGTAAAGGCTGTATGAACCCCTTTACTATACTCCTCACCAAAGATAGCCAAGACTTCCTCTGCTTTCTTGAGGGCTTCTTCATAAGTAAGAGCAGTCTCTGCCTCAGAAAGTGGTGCATAAACATCATACATCTTAAGCTTATCAAGTCCCAACACCTTCTTACGCAAATCAAGGTAACGGTGCAAAAGTGGCAAATGCCTATTCACTGATTCTAAGAGTGAGTCATAAACACTTTCTGGAATAAAGTTAGCTGCAAGTGCTGCATGACGTGCCGAATTATAGTGACGAACTTTAGCCATATAATTGTGAACCTTGACAACGCCTTGAAGTGTTTGTGCATAGGTATGTTGGAACTGCTCATAAGTTCCATACATAGCTTCATAGGCTCCCTTACGGACTTCACGATTCTTAGATTCCATGAGGGTGATAAAGTTACCATGTGTCAACTCAATCACATCCCCTTGACCATCCGATACCCATGGAAAGAGGATATCAGCATTATCCAAGACGTTGAAGGTATCCGTTGGACCATTAAAAATATCACCAGCTGTTGCCAAGAGTTCTTCTGCTTCTTGAGAAAGAACGTGGTCTTTGTTTGCCAAAAGACGTTCGAAATAGTGGTCATAAAGTCCAAGACCTGGCTCTTGTTCTTTGAAGGATACTATTTTTTCAGCTTCCAAAGCCATAAATTCAGGCTCAAAGTAGGCAAAGGCTTCACTCAACTGTGAGTATAGGTTTGAGGCTTTGGCTTTGTACTCTTGGTAAAGACCTACCGTTGTATCTTGGTCATTTTTCATTGACGCATAAACGTAGATTTTTTCCAAACGACGCATCAAACTCATATAAAGTTCTGTTGCCTCAAGCAAATTCTTGGCTGAGTCCAAGAGGTGACCAGCAAAGGAACTAGCCTTCTTCAAATCCTGAACAATGCTTTCATATTCAGTCTCCCAATTAGCGTCTGTCGCAAAAATGGTGGTCAAATCCCATGTATATTTTTCTTCTAAATGACAACGATTGTCTGACATAATATTCTCCTTAATTGTGTCTATACTCTACTATTTTAACATAAAAGATGGGAGGGCACAGGGTTTGCTTGTAAGAAAAATCCCTTTTTCGATAATACTGCATAAAAAGCTTTTCAAAACCATCAATAGATAATCTAATTTGGACAAATCCTTGCTTAGACTCTGGAAACCGCACTTGTGGAAAAAAATCCTGATCGGACAAACTTAACAAATTCATCCCCTTAAGATAAGCCTCCTCCTGCCTTCTCATCCATCTTGGATTTTTCCCCATTAATTCCCGTTGAATAACATGTGAGACTTTCTTTCGCTGAGTCACTTGATAAGTCCCCACCTTTCTGGCCTGATAAGGAAAACGTAATATGGTCATGAGATTTTCTATTAAAGACCAGGTCTTAGTTAAGTAATAAACTCTCCCAAAAATATCCTCATAGATGAGATACTTAAGTCTAATCTCTTCCCTCTCCCAATCAAGTTCCCAGAGGTGGAAACCTATCTTAGTTGTAAAATAAAGAAAATCACGCTGTAGATCTGTTAAACGCTGTCCCAACCACAGTTCTTTCCCCAAAAGCCATCGTACCTCGTAACCTATTTGATGGTAAGCTAAAGTCCGCTCTCTTAAACGTTTCTGTGATAAACGAGAACACTGGACTTCCAAAGCTAAGGAATCTCCAACGAATAAATCCGCAATTTGACCTAACTCAGGCAGAACCTTTTCAATACAAACTCTTTCACCATGATTGTCCAGGGATTGATACACAGTGGCTTTTAGGGATAAATGTTGGGCCGATTCGTTTTCTGAGAAAAACTGACAATCCTGCAAAGATTTATGGGCAAAATGCGGGCATAATACCTTTCCCTGTCTCAACAATACAATTCCTTGACAGCCAGGGCACCTATAAATTTCCTCACGATTCAACCCATTTTCAAGAGCCGAAACCAAGAGCCCTTTCTGATTTTTAGCGATTAACATGACTCCCTCCTTTATACACTCCATTACTTATTCGCAAAAGATGTCATAAAATGAAAAAAAGCATCTAGATTTCTCTAGATGTATCCCCTATTCAAATTAAAACTTGCTCCCTGATGTATGGAAACATAGGTTCATAGGTGTATTACCTACTTTAAGATACAAGTGCCGATCAATCCATTTGAACTCTTTTCAATTTCTAGAGGTAACTCCCCCAATCTACCCTGAAATTAAAAGTCGAAAACAGTCTCTATCCCACACGACCATTGAAAATAGTCAATGTAGCATAGACAGACAGATGCTCTCACAAACATCTAGTCAAATTCCATCTCTAAAACACCATTCCAATATGCTTCTTACCCTCTAGTTCCTAATTCTCATCAAGGACTTACTTCCTTTAGTCAATAACAAGATAAAACAATTTTTAGATTTGGATAATCACCATCCAAAATCCTTATTTACTAACATTGAACCACCATTTCCCTAGGTGCAGTTCAATACCAACAAACGCAAAACCGTGTTGGTACAAAATGGTTTCTATCAAAGAGTATCTTGTGATTGATAGTCAGTCAATCTAAAAAGCTTTCCCTCTAGCTTTTGTGCAAATCGTCACACTGCGTACAAAATACTATTTTCTAGAAGAGTATCAGCTAAAATAGCTACTCTCAAAACATACCACCTGTTAAGAAAAGATTTAGTCCGCCTTCTGATAGATCTATTTGCAGGTACTGCTTTATTTTCTTTCCCTCTCCCTTTAAAGAGTACTCTCCCTTAAACTCGCCTTCCAAAATGGGATTAGATCTCCAAAACATGTGTTAGAAGTCGTCTTCTTATCATCCTGATTTTTTGGATTTGCTCGTCTAGAAAATCTCACCCACCAACCTTTAGACGCAACCCTTGTTCAAGTTTACTATGCCTCGGCTATCGGTATATTCTTTTCCGCTATTTATCTACGTACTGGCATCCTCTGATGGACTATTGTTCTGCACTTTTTGTTTATTTTTACTAGTTTCCTTCTGTCACAAGCGACACAGGCTGCTCCAGCTACAAGTATCTGGTATTTCATTCTCTGGTTACTACTGATTACCATAGTACTCTGCCTCATTCGTCCTAAAAAATTGGAAGCCATTAGACGTCTTAGCAACTGACACTTTATACAGCATTCCATCAGTACTCCTATAAGACCTGACTTTATAAAAATTTCATATCAGGTCTTCATCTATTCCTATCAGGATTTTACTGATATTAGACTTCTCATTTTGTTATAATATAGGTCACAATCATATCTTAAAAAGGGGTTGCTTATGAATTTTCAACAATGTCGCTATGTTCAGACTATCTCTGAAACAGGCTCATTTAGTAAGGCTGCTAAGAAGTTTTTTTTGACCCAACCCAATCTTTCAGCATCCATTCGTGATTTAGAGGAAGAACTGGGAGTTCTACTCTTTGAGCGCTCCAATACGGGAGCCAAACTGACTGATGATGGCCATGATTTTCTAAAATACGCCAAACGTATCCTTAGGGAGCTGGATCTACTAGAAGGACGCTATCACAAGTCCTTTAAGAAATCGTTCACCATTGCCAGTCACCACTATGATTTTTTGTCACTTCCCATGGCTCATATTGCCAAACGTTTCCGTAGTGATTATCAAGAATTTCAATTAATCGAAACAACAACTAGAAAGATTCTCAAGAGCGTAGAGAGTTTCGAAAGTGACTTGGGGATTATTTATCTTGATGAAGATAACGTCCACATCCTAGAGCGCAGTTTCAAACACATGGATTTGACTTTCACCCCACTTGGAGACTTTGAAACCAAGATTTTCTTGGGACGTCAACATCCCTTAGCCAAGAAAAAATCTCTAAATCTCAAGGATTTAGAGGGATATCCACAAGTCCGTTTTCGTCAGGAAAGCTCTGGAATTCATCTCACCGAGGATCCGCTAGAAGTCCTGCCTGACCAGCAAGTTATCTACAGTAATGACCGAGGCAGTGTCATGAATCTGCTATGTTCCTCTGATAGTTATGCTTCTGGCCTTGGTATTGTCAACAGTTTTATCAAGGACCAGATTGTCCTAATCCCACTTAAGGATAGTCCCAAGCACACTTTGGGTTTTGTAACCAACAATAAACAAAAACAATCTACAATTATTCAAGCATTTATCGAAGAAATTCGAGATAGCTTACTAACCCACCACTAAGGAGACCTTGATGCTATTAGTAAACTAAACAGATACCCTAATGCCTATGGACCTGATGGAAACGTAGAACAAATTAAACATTTATTGAAATATAGTGTATAAAAAAACGAGTTCGACTGAACTCGTTTTAATGTTAAAAATATCTCTTTTCATTACTCTTAGGTGAGTAGGGGTATACAACGAAATCAAAATAAGGAATGGAACGGAAGGCTTATCATTCAAAATCAATTCGTTTTCCCACTCCCACTTAAGGAAATACTATAAAACAGAATTACTGTTAGCCAATAACACTTCCATTTGGAACAGATGGATCTACTGTCAAGACAGTGAGTTTACCGTCATGTTCAGCAGAAAGAATCATACCTTGGCTGACATATTTCTTCATCATCTTACGTGGTTTAAGGTTCGCCACGACTTGAAGTTTCTTGCCGACCAATTCTTGTTCGTTTGGATAGAATTTAGCGATACCTGAGAGGATTTGACGGTCTTCACCGTCACCAGCATCAAGACGGAAACGGAGCAATTTATCTGAACCTTCGACTTTTTCTACTTCTTTAACTTCAGCAACACGGATTTCAACCTTGTCAAAGTCTTCAAATTTGATTTGGTCTTTTTCAGATTTAAGTTTGACTTCTTCTGGGTTCCATTCTTTTTCTTGTGGTTTGCCTGCGTTCATTTGAGATTGGATGTAGGCAATTTCTTCGTCCATGTCAAGACGTGGGAAGATTGGAGTTCCTTTTGAAATAACTGTAACATTTTCTGGGAAACCTGAAAGTTCAAGATTTTCAAGGTCAAATACCACTGGCAATCCGAGCTGTTCCATGATGGCATTTGAAGTGCTCATCATGAACGGTTGGATCAGGTGGGCTACCACACGAAGGCTAGCTGCCAAGTGAGCCATCACTGCTCTCAATTGTTCCTCGTCACCATCTTCTTTCGCAAGTACCCAAGGGGCTGTTTCGTCAATGTACTTATTGGTACGTGAGATGATATTCCACACAGCATCTAGGGCGCGTGGGAAGTCCACAGCATTCATTTGTTTGTGGAACTCTTCGATATTTTCAGCAACAACCTTAGCCAAATCAGCATCAAAGTCTGTAACATTCTCAATATAGGCAGGTACTTGACCATCGAAATACTTGTTAATCATGGCAACTGTACGGTTAAGAAGGTTTCCGAGGTCATTAGCCAACTCATAGTTGATACGGGCCAGATAGTCTTCTGGCGTGAAAGTGCCATCTGAACCGACCGGAAGACTACGCATGAGGTAGTAACGAAGGGGATCAAGACCGAATCGCTCTACCAACATTTCTGGATAGATGACATTACCCTTAGACTTAGACATCTTACCGTCTTTCATGACAAACCAACCATGAGCAACAAGACGTGTAGGCAATGGTAAATCAAGTGCCATCAAGATGATTGGCCAGTAGATTGAGTGGAAACGAAGGATGTCCTTACCAATCATGTGGATGATTTCGTGGTTTTTATCATTTTGCCAGAAAAGGTCAAAATTACCATGCTCATTCTGGCCATAACCGAGGGCAGTAATATAGTTGATAAGGGCATCAATCCACACATAAACCACATGTTTTGGATCTGATGGTACTTTAACTCCCCAAGTGAAGGTTGTACGTGATACCGCCAAATCTTCCAAGCCTGGCTCAATGAAGTTTTTAAGCATTTCATTCATACGACCATCAGGTTGGATAAATTCTGGGTGTTCTTTATAGAAGGCCGTCAAACGGTCTGCGTAGTTGCTGAGTTTAAAGAAATAGGATTCTTCAGACACTAGCTCCACTTCATGTCCTGATGGAGCCACACCACCAATGACATTGCCCTCTTCATCACGGTAAACTTCTACCAACTGACTTTCAGTGAAGAATTCTTCGTCTGAAACTGAGTACCAACCAGAGTATTCACCAAGGTAGATATCACCTTTTTCCAAGAGACGCTCGAAAACTTGAGCAACAACTTTTTCATGGTAATCATCAGTCGTACGAATGAATTTATCGTATGAGATATCCAAAAGTTGCCAGAGATCCTTAACACCAACAGCCATACTATCCACATACTCTTGTGGTGTGATTCCTGCTTCTTCAGCCCTTTGTTGAATCTTTTGGCCGTGTTCATCAAGCCCAGTAAGGTAGAAGACATCATAGTTCATCATACGTTTGTAACGTGCCAAGACGTCACAAGCAATGGTTGTATAGGCAGAACCAATATGCAATTTACCAGATGGGTAGTAGATAGGTGTTGTGATGTAGAATGTTTTTGTCATTTTAATTTCCTTTCATGTGTTAACAAATGGGCTAACACTGATGATATAACATCTTATTATAGCACGTTTTGGACACTAAAAAAACCAGACTAGCTGATTTTTGCTCTTTTAATATTCACCTAGGAATGAAAGAATTTTTTATCGTCCCTAACATCACGCTCATAGTCGTAATCCAGTTTTTTCTCTTCTTTTGTTAGACGTTTAAAGATTTTTTCTTCTGAAAGTTTGCCTTTTTTATCATAGGTAAGGACATTGATTTTATCGCTATTAACCTTATAGTGAACTGTCTCTTTATGAAATTCCTTATAAGACTTAATATAAACTTTTTACTATCGTCGATATCAGATTTAGTGGTATGTTCGTCCACCTTATAATGATTATCTACAGCTTTCTCAACGACTTTTGTATAATCGACCAAAGATATTGTTAGTTCGAGCGTTATAGACCAGTTGTCAAAACGGAAAGCTTTTTCAGTATCACAATCCAAGTTAACCTCACCAGCCAAGGTATATTCATAAAATTTCAACTGATTGCCTTTAACTTTAACAAAATCACCGTCTTTTAACTTACTTTTCTCATAGAATTTCATACCATCAATCATCTTTTTTTGTCCTTATCATAATATCGATAATTTTCTTCTAAGATTTCACCTCCCTCTAGGTAGGTATAAGCATAACCACCAAAAGAAAGTGAAATTATTACATCTGCTCCAATAACAGAAGCAATAACGATTGTAACTTTCTTAGATAAGCCTTTTTTAGATGCCACAACTGGTGTCACTTGTTCAGTTACTGGCTCACTCACATGAACTTGTGGCTGACTATTCTCTGACACAGGCTCTGAGGCTATAAATTCGCCGTTCGCTTTAGCTTGTTGAATTTCTTTTTCGGTTAGTTTGCGATTATTGATTGTTTTGAAATAATCTAACCACTCATTTTTTGTTCATAAAAGTCCCCTTTTTATTGATCTTTCCATTCTACAAGAAAAGAGACTTTTAAGCTATTTGACTATTTTCATACAAAGAAAAGCAATACCAGATTAGAAACTCAAGTCTCTTTCTAATACCACTTTACTTATTTATGAAATTAACTGATTAGATTTTATCAATTCCTTTTTTTGCTACTATCGCTATCGTTAGAGCCTGATTCAGAATCACTGCCATAACCATAATCAAAGTGATCCTTGTAGTTATCATATTGATCACTATATTTTTTCAAATCTTTCTTATAATCTTTGATGGCATCCTTATAGTCATCCCAGCGCTCCTCAGCGTCTCACTTACTCATACGTTTATAAATAACACGTGATTGAAGTTCTCCATCCTTGTCATAAATAGACAGAGTATACTCGTTTCCTGTTTTGACGTAAGTACGTTTTTCTTTTAGAGATTTCTTATATGATTTTACAGATTCTTCAACAGCTTCTTTAGCAGCATCTTTAGTGTAGAATGAATAATCCTTAGACAGTTTCTTCACGAAATCTTTGGTAGTAGATTCAAACTCTTCAACCGTTAAAACCTCTGTCTGAGTCTTGTTCCATGGATCAAACTTCTGAGGGATATCACTTTCATACTCTAACAAGCTAACGTAAGATGATTTATTGTCTTCAAGATAAGTATAGTATCTAGAATTATTATTTTTAACTTCTACAAAAGAGTAAAAGTAAACATCATCAAAAGCGTCTACCATCTTATCTTTATCATCATTACGTTAAGAATAGGCTACTACCTCGTATGTTCCATCCGCAATCTTACCTGATTAGTAACGCCATATTGAGTAACCATCAACGATAAGTAAAATCGCTGTCAAGGATCCTAAGACTGATACCAAAATAATCTTAGTTTTCTTAAACATAGCTCTTTTAGGGGACACTACTTGTTGGAAAGTTGCTGCTGTTTTGGCAAACTGAGGCTGTTGTGTCATAGCAATCACAGATTCAGCTGGCTTAGTCGGCCTTTGTTCCCTCACTTGTCCATTTGAGCTTAAAATGTTAGGTCGTTCAAGTATAAACTCGTCTGTTGCTTGAACTTGATATAACTCTGCCGGAGTTGGTTTACGACCGTTGACTAATTCAAAGTAATCAATCCACTCTTGCTGGTTTATAATAATCTCCTTTTTTATTGGTCTACTGTTTTATTGTACTAAAATAAATGACCAAATAGTATTTGACAATTATCATATAGACTGTAAGTTTTTTTTATAATTTTTTAGACAATGATTCTACACAGTAAAGAACTACTAGGTCAGTTTACTTATCAACGCCAGATGAGATAATCACTTTCAGTTCGCCAATCAAATCTATACTCTAGTACAAATTTATATGCATTTTCATAACCCAAATGAAGGTCATCAGCTTCATTCGAATCCAAACGCTCAAAAACTCTTCAAGAAGAAATATTGACATCCATATCATAAACATTTATTACGAATCCGTTAGGTCTTTTCTCATAAGTCTTTTTTTCAAGATTCTTTTAGTGAAACAAAAGGTTACCCATCCCCATAAGAAAGAGAATAAAATTGAGATTTCATATTCTCAACAACTATAAACTCTTTATGTAAGGTATCATTATTTTCTACCCCGCTTAGTCCAATTTACCAACTCATCTGAATATGTCGAAGTATCTTCCTATTTTAACATCTGATAGGTGCCATCTATAATATGGTTCTCTTGATACTTCCAAAACCTTCCACCTCTAATAGCTATTAAGACTATCACCATAAGACCAAGAACCAAAATAATAGCAACCTTCCATTTTGGGTTTTAGTCATACTTCATTCCTCTAAATTAGCCTATTCTTTAGTACTATTTTAACAAAATAGAGAGAAAATCTGTTACTTGACTATAAAAGCAAAAGAGGTAGAGAACACTTACTCTCAAACCTCTTTTCATCTATTTACTTTTTAACATCCTCAGCACCAATGACTGGGTATTCGGTCAATCCTGATGCTACTTCTTCAGCCTGGTCTGATCCCTCTGATTTTTCCTCAAGATTAAACTTAGGTGCATCTTTTTCATAAGCATTAATGATATCGGCAACAACTGGGTGACGTACGACATCACTAGCAGAGAAATGGACAAAATCAATAGCCTTGATTCCTTTTAGTTTTTCCATAGCATCAATAAGACCTGACTTTACACGACGTGGAAGGTCAATCTGGCTCATATCTCCATTGATAATCATCTTAGAATTAAAACCAAGACGGGTCAGGAACATCTTCATTTGCATAATGGTTGTATTTTGCGCTTCATCAAGGATAATAAAGGCATCTTCGAGGGTACGACCACGCATATAAGCAAGAGGGGCAATCTCGATAATTTCACGTTCCATGAGGCGAGTCGTCTGCTCTTTGCCAAGAATTTGATAAAGGGCATCATAGACGGGACGAAGGTAAGGATCTACCTTTTCCTTGAGATCGCCAGGCAAAAAGCCAAGACTTTCACCTGCCTCAACCGCCGGACGTGTTAGAACAATACGTTTAACCTGACCACGTTTAAGAGCTGTGACTGCAAGAGTGACCGCTAAAAAGGTTTTACCTGTACCAGCTGGACCAATCCCAAAGACCACATCATGGCTTTTAATGCTATCAACATAAACCTTTTGCCCCAAGGTCTTCACTCGAATAGGCTTACCACTGTTGTCCTTGATAATCTCTTCTTCATATAAAGCGACAAACTTGTCAATCGAACCATCTTGAGCCATGGTTAAGGCCGCGACAACATCTGAAGTGTTAACTAGCATTCCTCGTTCCACTAAAACAAGGAGAGCTTGAATGGTCAAGCGGGCCAATTCGACACTTTCTTCGTCATCCCCAAGGATTTGCACACGCTCTGTTCGAGCATGTATGATAACATTTAGGTTTTCTTCAATGAGTTTTAAATGACGCTCATTGGTTCCAAAAAGCGATAAGACATCATCTGGGTGATTTAGGGTAATTTCAACAGAATACTCTTGCAAATAGAGTTCCTCTTTCTTAAGTATTTTTATCCATTATATCAAAAAAATCACGCCAGGCGTGACTTTTTGTAATTCTTAATTATGCATTGAATGATACGTGAAAGTGGTCATAGTGGTTTTCAGTAATGCTACCACAATCAGGCATTTGGTTCCAAGTATTGGTTGGTCCGTAGATATTATCTACTGGTGCGTAGAAATGTCGTCTGTAGATGACATATGAGATACCTGCATTTGCGATATTGTCTACAGCATATTGAGCGACTTGATTACCAACTTCTGAACCAACTGGTACCATAACGTCAACGGCAAGTCCTTTACCATGATCTTGTGGGTCACCTTCACGGAACCACCGATATTAGTAAGACCAAATTTTGCTGCTACATCTTGACGGAAAGCTTCAGCCTGTGGTTGAAGATTTGGATCCGTTGGAAGTGTATTTGTTGATGCAGGTTGTGTTGCTGGTGTCTCTGAAGTTGCTGGGGCTTCTAAAGCCACTTCTGATGTCACTGCTGGTTATTTTGCTTGCGCTTCTGATGTTGCTGGTGCCTCTGATGCAGCTTCTGATGTTGCTGCTAATTCTTGGTTAGACGACAAAGCAAATAACTTTAAATTCGTATAAGACATGATTTCCTCCAAAATATCTACTAGACCATTCTACCTTTTTTAAGTTGATTTTCAACGCCAAATAAATGGTGTCACATGAACTTAACAAGGATAAAAATACTTTACTTCCCCTTAGTCTAGAATTTTTTTCAAACACCATTATTTTCTCAGGATGAATATATTATTTATATAAAATAAAAGCGATTCGAGAATATCCGAATCGCTTTTGTTGTACTCATTATGGATAAATATAAAATACAGAACCACCATGCGCTGATGATGTTGGATCAAATGTACCACGGTAGTTACCGATTAACATGTTACCAGCATAGTTCGATTCCATAACTTGAATTGAATTTGCACCTGATGCTGATGTAACATAAGCTACGTGACCATAACCACCACCATCATATGGCCATACCGCAATCGCACCAGCTACTGGAGTTGTACCTACTGAGTGACCAGCTGCTTTCGCACTAGCAATCCAGTCTTTAGCATTACCCCAATTATTACCAGCCCATGGAGCCAATGATTTCGCACCCCAAGTACATTGTCCAACTGGATATGTATTAGGAGTTGATGCAGCTTCTGATGTTGCTGCTGGTTGTTCTGCTGGAGCTTCTGAGCTCTCTGGTGCCTCTGATGCAGCTGCTAGTTGTTCTGCTGGAGCTTCTGAGCTCTCTGGTGCCTCTGATGCAGCTGCTAGTTGTTCTGCTGGAGCTTCTGATGCTGCTGGTGCCTCTGATGCAGCTGCTAGTTGTTCTGCTGGTGCTTCTGATGCTGCTGCTAGTTGTTCTGCTGGTACTTCTGAAAAAGCAGGTGCAGCTGATTCTGGTTGTGCTTCTGATGTTTCTGATGAAACCGGATCCTGTGCATCTTCTGAACTCTCTGGTGCCTCTGATGCAGCTTCTGATGTTGCTGCTGGGTGTGCTGCTACTTCAGTTGTTTCAGCTTGTGCAGATGTTTCAGTTGCTGGAGCTTCCTCTTCTGCAAGTGTTTCTTCAGCTGATGAAGTAACATGATCAATAGCGTCTGCAACTGGTTGTTCAGTATCTGCGTAAGCTGGAGCATCTGATGCTGATGCGATAGCCTCTGTTACTTCTGAAACAACTTGTGTTGATTCTTCTTTAGCAGGTGCTTGAGTAGCTGTCAAGCTAACAGTTTCAACTAGAGCTGACAAATCAGATGCTACTACAGATTGACCATTTACAGTCACTTCGTTAGTTGTCAAGTTAGATTCTGCTACTACAGGTGTGTCAGAAGTTTCTGAAGATGGTGTTTTAACTTTAACTGATACTGCTTGATTATCGGCGTTGTATGTTGTTGTCAAAACTGTTCCAGGGAAAATCAAGTCAATGTTTGTAATTTCTTTGATATTAGCTAAAACATTCATATCGATTCCCATCGCTTCAACAATACTACCTAAAGTATCACCATATTGAACAGTGTAAGTTTGTTGATTATCATTTACAGAGATATCTGCCTTGATTTGATCTACTGAACGTGCTGTCCAGTGAGAAGTTTCATCGGCATGTACGTGGCTAGCAGCAAAAAGCGAAAGTGCTGCAGTCGAGTAAAGAAGTGCCTTTGTAGTTTTAGATTTTGATAACATGTATAATTCATTCCTTCTTTAATGATTTTAATATCTACAATAATACCACACTTTCCATCAAAAAAATTGTGACTTACTGCTCTTTAAAGCAATTACTAACTAGTTGTAACAACCCTGATTTATTGAAAAACATCTGAGATATTTGTAAAAAAAATGTAACAATTTATTTCAATTCAAATGCTAACCACTTAATAAAAAATTGTAAAAAACAGTTACACCTATGGTAAAGCCCTATCCCTATCAATGTGCTAGATAGTCTTCCCAAATCTGGTCAAATTGACCTAGATTGAAAGAGAAACTAGCATGATCTTCCAAGTAACGACTAACTTCTTCAAAATCATCGGTATGCTTAGGAAAGGTTGAATCTTCAAAAGCCAAATCGGCTAAAATAGATACCGGTTCATTTGATTTTGGATTACGTTGAGCCATCAGCCAAGTATAAAAGGATTTTCTCATACCTTCTCCTAACCGATTAATTCTGTTCCAAACTGATCTTGTTTGACTTTTTTAGCCTTCATCAGACCACCCAAGGCTTTTTTGAATTGTCCCTTAGAAATACCAAAGGTCGCCTTGATATCTGCTGGTGACGATTTATCATTAAGTGCCATAAAGCCACCGTTACTCTCTAAATAGGTCAAAATCATCTGTGCATCATTCTCGAGCATTTCAAAAGAACGTGGTTTAAGAGAAAGGTTAAGGGTGCGGTCAACTTCTCTAAATCCAATCACACGCGCTTCAAGGACTTGACCCAAGCGAGGCTCAGCATAACGTTCTGATGGATGGATGAAGCCAAGCATGTTATTCTCTGGCAGATAGACAAAGGTTCCTGACAGTTTAAGACGGTAGACAATGGCTGGCCATTTTTGATTTTGCATATTATCGTAAGCAGGGCCAGCTATGCGTTGAAAGACCTCAGGTTCAGCAGGAAGCCCCCAAATACGATCTTTTTTATCCACACCTAGTTTTATATAGAGTTTGTCCCCCTTCTTGGGCCAGAGCTCTTTGAGTTCAGGCAAAACATCAAGAGAGACAACGATTTCCTTATTTGGAATTCCCACGTCTACAAAGACACCTAAATCTTTTCGGACATCAGTGACCTCTCCCCAATCGTAAGATTCTCGAGTTGCCTTGATTTCCTTTTGAGTCAAACGTAATTTTTGCTTACTATCTGTATAGGCAAAACCTTTCACCATGTCACCAATGGCGTGTTCTCCCTCATCTTTAGCCAAAGCAAAGGTCACACCATCCTTTTGAACAAAGTAAAAGTGGTCATTTTCATCAGTTACTAGAGCAGTAATGATGGTTCCAAGTAGTGTATTCATCTTTTTTCCTCTAAAAAGAGAGTCGGACAAGGAAGCTAACATAGTCCATGCTCTTTTGCTTTCTGTCCCATTCTCCTTATTTTCTATTGATTAAACAGTAAGGAGTTCTTTTTCCTTCTCTGCTATCATGCTGTCAATCTTATTAACAGCATCATCAGTTACTTTTTGGATATCTTTTTCCAAAGTTTTCAATTGATCTTCTGTAATTTCTTTTTCTTTTTCTTGCTTTTTAGCTTCATCCATAGCATCACGACGGATGTTACGGATAGCGATTTTAGCATTTTCACCGACTTTTTTCACTTCTTTGGCTAACTCTTTCCGAGTTTCTTCTGTAAGTGCTGGGATAACCAAGCGGATTACAGAGCCATCGTTAGCTGGGTTGATACCAAGGTCAGATTCATTGATGGCACGTTCGATATCAGCGATTGATCCTTTATCAAATGGTGAAATCAAAAGAACACGTGCTTCAGGAACAGTGATTGAAGCCAATTGGTTAAGCGGTGTTGGAGCACCATAGTATTCCACAGTGATGCGGTCAAGAAGTGATGCATTGGCACGACCTGCACGGATAGCTCCGAATTCACGGGCCAATGACTCGTGTGTGTGGGCAAAACGTTCTTTTGCTTTTTCAATAATTGCGTTTGTCATGAGTTCTCTCTTTCTTATTTACGTAATTCTGCTTTGTTAGATACAGTTGTCCCAATTTGTTCACCAAAAATAACACGTTTGATATTTCCAGGTTCGTTCATATTAAAGACAACAAGATCAATGTCATTGTCCATTGAAAGGGTAGAAGCTGTGGCATCCATAATTTTCAAACCACGCTTGATAACTTCTACATGTGTCAATTCGTCAAATTTGACAGCATCAGCGTTTTTACGGGGGTCATCATTGTAGATACCATCGACACCATTTTTAGCCATAAGGATGGCATCGGATTCGATTTCAGCGGCACGAAGTGCTGCCGTTGTATCTGTTGAAAAGTATGGTGAACCAATACCTGCGGCAAAAATAACGATACGCCCTTTTTCAAAGTGACGAAGGGCACGGCCACGAATATAAGGCTCAGCCACAGATTTCATATCAATCGCTGTTTGAACACGTGTATCGACACCCAATTGTTTCAAACTGTCAGCCATAACAAGAGCATTCATAATTGTCCCAAGCATTCCAGTATAGTCAGCTTGAACACGATCCATTCCTGCTTCAGCTGCGGGTTCTCCACGCCAGAGGTTACCACCACCGATAACTAGAGCAATTTGAATACCTGAGTCCGCTACCTCAGCAATTTCTTTAGCCATAGCTTGGACGGTTGGAAGATCGATCCCAACACCTTTTTCACCAGCTAGAGCTTCACCTGAAAGTTTAATGAGGACACGTTTGTATTTTGGTTCTGCCATGATTTCTCCCTATTAACTATTATATTTCTGATTTGATTCTTAGCTGAGATTTATCATTTCTAATCCATCAGTTGCCATCATTTTAAAGGTTGCAAAGGAAGTCATTTGACCTTCTCCTTTTGACGATTAGGATAAGAAAATGGTTTCTTTTTGCAAAGCAAACACTAAATCTTCATCCTTACCATTTTATCATAAATTAGGATTTTCACCTAGTCAAATATTTAAAAAAATATGTTTACAATATGACCGTAAAGGTGATGGTGTCATTTTTATAGGAGGCAAAGATTCGCCCCTTAAATAATTTGACCATGCTTTGCGCCATGGATAGACCTATGCCGAAACCACTGTGCTCTTTGTTATTATAGGACTCATCAATACGATAAAAGCGCTCAAAAAACTTACCATAATCAACTTCCTTGCCTTCTTTATAGGTACTTGACACTTCTAAATGAGCCCTTTTACACGTTCTTCCAATCTGATGAAGTCTTACCGTAACCGTTCCTTCAGGATCACAATATTTGTTAGCATTTTCCACTAGGAGAGTTACAAGTTCAAAGAGAGACTTTTCCTCGGCTTTTACATGGATATCTGGAGTGATATCCATAACGAAGGATTTGCCATCTCGGACGACAGGTCCCTTAAAGTCCTCGGCTGCATCCTCTGTAATATAGGAAAAATTCATACCTTGAAGAACAATGTCCGGCTGCTCCTCCAGACGAGATAAAGCCACAAGAGAATTGATTAGATTAGTCAAACGTGCCACTTGTTCATTAGTTGACTTGGTCCATTCATTCTCCCCTGTCATGAGTTCCTGTAGCTCCATATTAGCAGAAATAATAGCTAACGGTGTCTTTAATTCATGACCAGCATTGATGATAAAACGTCGCTGCTTTTCGTAATTTCGAATGAAGGGGCGAATGACGATTCCTGACAAAGAACTGACAATGATGACAAAAAAGATAAAAAAGATAAAAGCAAACAGTGAAAAAAGAATAGAAAGATTGAACAAGGCTTGGGAAGAATTATAATAAGAGGTCGTGTCCAAAAAGACTACCAAAACCTTATTTTCACTGACCTTACTAACTTGATAGCTAAGATTAATATTTTTTCTCTAATCGTTCCAAGATTATCGGTCAAACGTCTAACTGTCAGGGCATATGTAGCCACTTCATCGTCGTTTTTTAGGAACATAGGACTGGTATCCTTACTAACAACCATATCACCCGATAAAATAACGCTGAAAAATCGAAAACTGTCCGAAGGAATCTCATCTCCTTGATTGATCTCAATTTTTATGGTTTTTCCGAAGCCTCCATTATTCTCTGTGAGTGTGTTGAGGACCTTAGTAATTTCCTGCTCCGTCTGAAAAAGACCTCACAGTGTTGATGATTTCCACCGTAAAGATCAAAATAAAGAGGATAGCCAAAGAAGTAATCGTTATAAACTGAAATTGTAAACGTCTAAACATGGCTACTCCTTTCTAATCTTGCAGAAGACAGAAGTCGCCACCCTTTTCACCAAGAATACTGATATCCGCTTGAATGGCTTGCAATTTCTGGCGCAGATAGGAAATACAGACCCAGACAATTGACTCGTCCATATCTTCCTCATCATCCCAGATAGTTCTAAAAAGGTGTTTAGTGGTTAATTTCTTAGTAGGGTTAATCATGAAGTGGGCCATTAACTTGTCTCTATACTTGGAAGTCTAATGGCGTTGCTAGCTACCAACTCTTATTCCTCTTGGCCCAAGCGAACAGAACAAAGAGTCTCAAAATTTTGGCAGTAAAGGTTTCACTAACATGACGCTCTAAGGACCGCAGACGAGCCAGAAGTTCCTTTAGGGAAATTGGCTTGGTCAAGTAATCATCTGCCCCAGCATCAAGTCCTGTCACAGGATCACCAACTTCAGCCATGGCCGTCAACATAATGACATGAGTAGTATCCCCAGAAGAGCGAATCTCTTTCAGGGTCTCAATACCTATTTTGATAGGCATCATAATATCCATAATCATTACTTGATAGGCATTCTATGTAGCTAACTCGACTGCCTCTTGACCTTTAAACGCCTGATCAACCTCAAAACCTTGATGCTCAAGATCCGCCTTGTAAACTCAAAATAAGGCTTCCTCGTCCTGGGCCAATAAAATTTTCAGAGCCATTCTAGTCACCACCTTCTTGAATTAAGTTACGAATAGTTTGCATGGTCAGATCTTATGAAGCTAATTCATCTGCACAGCGCTTAAGCTCACGGGTAATCATTTCTGGATTCTTAATGTCATGTTTATACTTCATCTGATGTTCCAAACTGGCCCAGGAATCCTGAGCAATGGTCCGAAGCAGAACCTCAATAAAATAGGTCCCTTTATCATTGCCTAGAACATCTGGAAAATCCGTCTCCATTTGCAAAATGAGGTGGTAAGAGCGATAGCCATTTGGCTTGGCATTTAGAATATAATCCTTCTCGTTTTAGATAGAGACTCCTGGAATAACCTTGATGACATTGATAATCTTGTAAACATAGTCCACAAAACCATAAACAATTCGGATACCAATACTATCCCGGATTTCCTTGAGAGCAGACTGACTTAGTCTCAGGCAAATTTTTCCTACGACACTTTTCACGCATAGAATCACTTTCCTTAATTCTAGAAATGAAATGTTCATAGAGTTTAAAGCCTGTTTCTTTTTTGCTAGCAATATTAGCCGCAATAATTGGGTCTGTTATTTCTTGTAAAATTTTTGGGAGATGCAGAGCATATTTCCCATAAATACTTGGAGTTGACATATAAAACTCCTCTAATATCATTTCTTAATTATAGCATAAATAGGTTTAAAAATAAGCAATAAGCCGGCTTCGAGAGACTCTTAAAGAATAAGAAAAAAACAGCCGAAGCTAGCTTCATCATTCCTATCTCACCTTAATTCCCACTTAACTATTCATCAAGAGATTTGACAAAAGGTCAGTTGCCCAATTTGTGTTTCGCGTAAGTCAAGACCTTATAACCGCATTTCTTGTAGTTATTCTTCTCGTAGAAAGGCACATTATAGTCTCGGTTGGTAATCAAGCCAAAACTGTAACCTCCTGTACTACGTAAAAGGGTTCAAGCGAGAAGCGACTCCCTATCCCTTCTCTTTGATAATCCGGAGTCACTGACAACATCATCAGGTACCAGTCGTACTCTGCAGAATCTTCTAGATTTCTTTCAGACTCTTCAACGAAGTTAAAATACTTGAACAATCTAATAATGCTTATAAAACGGAAAAGCTTGATCGCCCCATTTTGAAGATTGTTAAGCATAGATACCGTCTGATGCTGTAAAATAGATGCTGCAACAATGTGACCATCCTCTTCAGCCACCAAACAAGAGTCCATTTTTATAGCAAAACGGATCAATATTTTCTGCAAAGCTAAGACAAACTCATCATACTGTTCAGGATTCTTTAAATTACTAGCATTCATCGAAAGGAAGGGATAATCTTCAAAAGCATCTGCGCACACTCATGTCACTTTTTAAACTTCATCTTGTCTTGCTTTGCAATATTGCATCTTATCTCATAATCTGTCTGTTTTTTTCTCAGTATAACATAAAACGCATGACTTACAATCATACGTTTTATGGAATTTTGTTAAATCTTATAATTTTATAAGAATATCCTAGGCCACTTCTTTCGTAAACTGACTATTATAAAGATCAGCATAGAATCCATCTGCTGCCATGAGCTCATCATGATTTCCCTGTTCAATAATGTTACCATCTTTCATCACAAGGATGAGGTCCGCATTTCGAATGGTTGATAAGCGGTGGGCAATGACAAAGGATGTACGACCCTCCATAAGCTTGTCCATAGCCTTCTGAATCAATTCTTCTGTTCGTGTGTCAACTGATGATGTTGCCTCGTCCAAGATAAGAAGAGGGGAATCCTTAATAAGTGCACGCGCAATGGTCAAAAGTTGTTTCTGACCAACTGATAAAGTAACAGAATCATCCAAATAGGTATCATAACCTTTTGGAAGTGTAGTGATGAAGTGATGAACACCCACGGCCTTGGCTGCAGCAATAACTTGCTCGTCAGAGATATTTTCTTGGTTGTAAATCAAATTATCCCGAATCGTTCCTTCAAAGAGCCAAGTGTCTTGAAGTACCATAGAAAATTGATTATGGACGGTCTCACGCTTCATGTCGTTCGTATCCACACCATCAATAGTGATACGGCCTTGATCGATATTATAGAATTTCATAAGAAGGTTAACAATGGTTGTCTTACCAGCACCCGTCGGACCAACAATAGCAATCTTTTGTCCTGGCTTGGCAAGAGCTGAAAAATCATGAATGATAGTCTTTTCAGGAGTAAAACCAAAGGAAACATGGTCAAAGACTACTTGACCCTTGGTATCTGTCAACTCTGCTGTCTTGACTGACTCGTCGTCCATATCCTTTTCTTCCAAAAATTCAAAGATACGACCAATAGCTGCAGTTGCTGATTGGAGTTGTGTAATCCCTTGTGCAATTTGAGAAAGAGGTTGTGAAAAGATACGAACATAGGTCATGAAGGCTACCACATCACCGATGGTCAGGCTTCCGTCAATTACCTTAACCGCACCTACCAAGCAGACCATGACGTAACCAAAGTTCCCGATGAAAAACATAAGTGGCATCATAATACCAGAGATAAACTGAGATTGCCACATAGAATTATAGAGCTTATCATTAAGCCCCTTGAAATCTTGACTGCTTTCTTTAGATGCATTGTAGCTCGTTACAACTGCTTGACCTGTGTAGATTTCTTCAATGTACCCATTAATGTTAGCCAAATTTTCTTGTTGACGTTTAAAAAGTGGTTGCGAGAAGCCCATGATAAAGGCTACTAGAACAAATCCTATCAAGACAGAACCAATCGCAGTGAAAGCCATAGTAACATTTGAGTAGAACATCATAATAATGGCTGCTACCAAGAGAACGCTTGAAGTAATTAGAGTACCCAGGCCCTGACTAAGCGATTGTCCCAAAAGGTCAACGTCATTAGTCACACGAGAGAGTGTGTCTCCTTGAGAATGACTATCAAAATAATTAAGAGGTACGGTGTTGATTTTCTTTTGGATTGCTGTACGGAAACGTTGTGAAAATCGTTGCGTAATTGTTGCAACGGTAAAACTTTGCAAGTAACCAACAATGGCTGAAATGGCATATAAAACAGCCAAGGTTAAAGCAATACTGCCCACCTTGTCTAAATCAATGCCCGGAATAACCCCCGTCTTAGTCGGCGTAATCCCATCTGTAATAAGATTGGTGATTTCTTTTAATTTATCAGGTCCAATAACAGTTATAACAGCTGAAATAATGGCTCCAACGATCGCAAGGACAAAGGGAACTTGGAAACCTTTAATATAGGGTTTTAAACGTTTATAGGACGATGTTTTTGACTTATTTTCCATTTTCTAACTCCTCCTTAGGCAATTGTGAATAGGCAATTTCTTGGTAAACCTCATTGTTAGCCAAGAGTTCCTCGTGGGTTCCTTGACCAACGACCTTACCATTATCAAGAACTAAAATTTGGTCAGCATCCATAATAGTAGAAATGCGTTGCGCAACAATCAACTTGGTCATATCTTGTGTTTTTTCAGCCAATTCTTGACGCAATTTGCGATCGGTCTTATAGTCCAAAGCTGAGAAGGAATCGTCAAAGATCAAGATTTCAGGCTTACGGGCAAGTGCACGCGCAATAGCCAGACGTTGTTTCTGACCACCTGAGAAGTTAGACCCAGCTTGAGCCACTTCTGCCTTAAGTTGACCTTCTTTATTTTCAACAAAGTCTTTTCCTTGAGCCAATTCGAGAGCTTCCCAAATTTTAGCGTCATCAAGAGGGGTGTTATTGCTGGTTCCCATCGTCATATTTGACGTGATGTCCCCTGAGAAAAGTACTGCCTTTTGTGGGATATAACCAACAATATTGTGCAAGGTTTCGTGATCGTAATATCTCACATCTACACCATCGACCTTGATAGTTCCTTGCGTTACATCGTAAAAACGTGGGATAAGGTTGACAAGAGTTGATTTACCAGATCCAGTCGAACCAATAAGAGCAACCGTATCTCCTTTTTTAGCTTTGAAGCTAACATGCTCCAAAACAGGCTCTGAAGTTTCAGAATAACGGAAGGAAACGTCTTCAAATTCAACAGTTCCGACTTCTTTAGGCTTTTCAGAACTATATTCAGGGTAAGAAACTGAAGATTGAGTATCTAAAACTTCATTGATACGTCCAGCTGCTACAACTGCTCGTGGAAGAAGGAAGAAGACAACAATCATCATCATGAATCCCATAACAACCTGCATGGCATAAGATGAGTAAACCACCATGTCTGAGAAGAGATGAACCTTGTCTTCCATAGCACTAGCAATCTTAGTTGGATCGGTTGGAATCTTAACATCTTCAATCAGATGCGCACCAATCCAATAAATAGCTAGCGTCAAACCACTAGATACAGCAGTCATTACCGGTGTCAGCAAGGCAAAAGAACGACCGATGAAAAGATTGTTTTGGGTTAGATCAGTATTGGCCTTTTCAAACTTATCCTCTTGATAACTCTCGGCGTTATAGGCACGCACCACACGAATCCCAGTAAGAGATTCACGCGTCACACTATTGAGTTTATCTGTCAGAGTCTGAATCAAACGTTGCTTAGGCATGACCATAATCAAGAGGAAGAGCATAAGAATGGCAATTACTGCCACAGCCACAAGCAAGGCAATAAGCCAATTCCCATTTTTATCAGCAATCTTTGTAATAGCCCAGATTGCCATAATAGGTCCCTGTGTAATAACCTGTAATCCCATGGTCAGTACCAGCTGTAATTGTGTAATATCGTTTGTCGTACGAGTCAAAAGACTAGGAATAGAGAATTTCTTAATCTCGGCATCCGAAAAATCTAAAACCTGATGGAAGATATCATCACGAAGACGAGTAGTAAAACTAGCTGCTGTTCTGGCAGCTAGAAAACTAACCACGACAGAGGCCATAAAGCCCGCAAAAGACATTAAAAGCATTCGCATCCCTGGGGTATCCGTATTCCAAGCAAAAATATCCGACGCCTTAGTCCCCTTGGTTGATAAGAGGGTTGTAATGTCAGACATATAGTCTGGAATTTTCAAGTTTAGATAGACGTTCAAACAAACAAATATCACAGCTAAGACAATCATACTTAACTCTTTTGCCGTCAAACGTTTAAAAATTTTAAACATAAGTTACTCCTTATTTTTCTCTAAATTCTTACGAATTTGGTGAAAGACTCGAAATGCTGTTTCAGCATCTTCTTTCGAAATACCATCTAATAACTGTCCATGGATAGCCTCTCGGAAATGTCCGACGTCTTGAGCCTTCTTTTTGCCTAAGTCTGTCAGATGAACACACTTGTAGCGTTTGTCCTTGTCAGATGTCACCAATTTAACAAAACCATTTTTCTCCATACGTTTGACCAAATTACTAGCCACTGACTTGGAAATAGATAGTTTTTTCTCAATATCTTTGATAAATATCTCTTTATCTTGGTTCTCAAACAAGTACCTAACGGCAAACCCTTGTGGACCAGCTAAATGCTCAACACCATACGCTTTACCTAACTCTTGCACGCGAGACTCCATAATATTGATGAATTCTCTGAAGTCACTAAAAGGATCTTTTCCATGCATCGCAAGCTCCTCCTTAAATAATTCTCATGGAAACTACTTTAGTTCTTGTAAGAACTAAAGTCAAGAAAAAAGTTCCTATGAGAACTAAAAAAGAGTGAGGTAGAAATTTTTAGTTTCTACTCTCACTCCCATAACTATCCTAATCGATGTTTCAAAATCTAATATCAAGCACTTCCTAAACCATGCTATCTATATAATAACACCCTCCAAATGATCCAATTCATGCTGAATAATTTGGGATGGCATACCAGAAAAACTCAACTGTTTTGGCATCCATCGTTCATCTAAATAGGCAACCTCAATCGATTCATAACGTCTGGTTGGGCGACTTCCTTCTAAAGACAAACAAGACTCCTCCGTTTGAAAAGATGAAGACTTGCTTACCAAAACAGGATTAAACATAACCAGATTGACAAAACCGATATTGACGATAATAACACGCTTTTTGACTCCGATCATATTGGCCGCCATACCCACACAGGCATCCTTATGAAACTCCAGCGTATCACGTAAATCCTTTGCCAAATAGAGGTCTTCTTTAGTCGCTTCTGTCGATTTTTGTCCTAGAAAAAAGACATCCCTTACGATAGTTTTTATCATCTATTTACTCCCATATTGTTTCTTATCTAAACTATGAAATCACATGTCCTTTATTTATCAGCTTCATATCCAATGACATAAAAAAATAGCTACCCCAGTCCTTATCTCTGAACCAAGGGATTTCAATTATATATATAATTTCCTCGACTTATTATATCAAAAATAGCTGACTTCTAGGAAAACAGCTAAAAAAAGAAACCCGCAGGCTTCTTTTCTTATTTTATAGAGAGGCTTATTAACCAGGTCAGGCCTATTAATTAAACAATACCTTGAGCTGACATTGCATCTGCAACTTTAAGGAATCCAGCAATGTTGGCACCCACAACAAGGTTACCTTCATGACCAAACTCTTTAGCAGCAGCTGCAGCATTTTCATAGATACCCTTCATGATATTGTAGAGTTTAGCATCAACTTCATCGAATGTCCATGATGTACGTCCGCTATTTTGTGCCATTTCAAGAGCTGATACAGCAACACCACCAGCGTTAGCAGCTTTGGCAGGACCGAATGATACACCAGCTTTAAGGAAGACATCAATGGCTCCCAAAGTTGAAGGCATGTTAGCACCTTCTGAAACAGCAATAACGCCATTTGCTACAAGTGTTTCTGCATCTGTTTCATCCAATTCGTTTTGTGTTGCACATGGGAAAGCCAAGTCAGCTTTGATAGACCAAACTGTCTTTTCACCACCAGCAGGTGTGAAAGTTGCATTTGGACGAGCTTCTGCATATTTCACGATACGTTCACGTTTAACTTCTTTGATTTCTTTCAACAAATCAACGTCGATTCCATCTGGATCATAAACAAAACCAGATGAATCAGAACATGTCACAGCTTTAGCACCTAGACTTTGCAATTTTTTAATAGCGTAAATCGCAACGTTACCTGCACCTGAAACAACTGCTGTTTTACCGTTAAAGTCTTCACCACGTGCTTTAAGCATTTGTTCTGCAAAGTAAACAGCACCGTAACCAGTTGCTTCTGTACGAGCAAGTGATCCACCCCAGTTCAAACCTTTACCAGTAAGAACACCTGTGTATTCGTTACGAATACGTTTGTATTGACCATAGAGGTAACCAATTTCACGTCCACCAACACCGATATCACCAGCAGGCACGTCTGTATCTGCACCGATGTGTTTGCTCAACTCAGTCATGAAGCTTTGGCAAAAACGCATAATTTCGTTGTCTGATTTACCTTTAGGATCGAAGTTTGATCCACCTTTACCACCACCGATTGGTTGACCAGTCAATGAGTTTTTAAAGATTTGTTCGAAACCAAGGAATTTAATGATTGATTGGTTTACTGATGGGTGGAAACGAAGACCACCTTTATAAGGACCAATAGCTGATGAGAATTGTACACGGAAACCACGGTTTACCTGTACTTGACCTTTATCATCAACCCATGGTACACGGAATGAAACGATACGTTCTGGTTCAACCAAACGTTCCAAAAGGTTTTCTTCGATATATTTAGGATATTTATCGAAGACAGGGACAAGTGAATCGAAAACTTCTTCAACTGCTTGAAGGAACTCAGCCTCATGGCTGTTTTGAGCTTTCACTTTTTCAAAAACGCTAGCAACGTATTCTTTACCTGTTGTCATATCAATGTTTCCTTTCAAATAATTACCTTAGTAATTTAATCACATGAATAGTATAAATTTTCAGAATCTTCTTGTCAAGTGTTTTTTGTCATTTTTTTTGATTTGCATGTTAGAATTTATGACATAGCTAATTCTTCCTCTTTTGTAAAAAACTATCACGTCAATAATGTAAGCGTTTTATTTTTTTGGGGTTATTCTTTCAAAAATTTTCTCCTTATTTAAAGACTTGAAGCTGAATTTGTTTGAAAAAACAATTTAGTTATTTTACTATTTCATCTATTTACATTACCTCGAAACTATACCACCATTAATTTAGTAAATTTACTATATTTAAAAAGGATAACCCTATGAAAAGAAAACATCTATCAGGAAAGAGTATTGGTATTGTTTTTGGAACCTTTGCACCAATGCATGTAGGACATGTCGACCTCATCACAAAGGAAAAACGCGCTAACGACAACGTCCTTGTCATCGTAAGTGGCAGCAACACACAAAAAGATCGTGGGACACGCACAGGCCTGTCGCTCAACCGACGCTTTCGTAATGTCCGTGAAGTTTTCTACGATGATGATGAACTAATCGTTGTGGATAAACTAGACGAAGCCGATATGTCTCCCTATCCAGAAGGTTGGGTGCCATGGGTTAACCGCGTCAAAGACCTTATCACTAAGAATACGGATGGTCCCGAAAAAATTACCTTCTATGTTGGAGAGTCAGAGTACGTGATCGAGCTCAATCGCTACTACCCTCAAGCTCAGGTAGAACTCATCGAGCGTTCTATTATCAATATCTCTGCTACTGAGATTCGCGATAATACTATAGAAAATTGGCGATTTATCACTAAACCTTTCCGTCGCCACTTTACTCGTAAGGTCCTAGTTGTCGGATATGCCAGTGGAGGAAAAACAACCCTTGTTAAGGATTTAGCTCGTACTTACAACGCCCCTTGCTCACTTGAATATGCCAGAGAATATCAAGAGAAGTATAATGTTCGAGATGACGAGTTGGATACCAATGATTATATTCACCTCTTAACCGATCAATATGCCCAGACAGCTGAGATTATTGACAACGGGGCAACACTCATGGCTTATTTTTGCAGACACCAACTCAACGGTCACTAAGGTATATATCGACTACTATTTGAAAGAAAACATCTCACAAGAAGAGTTTGATCTATTAGATCCACTCTATCAGGTAACCCAAGCTCGTGAAAAGTGGGATTTGATTTTTGTGATACTACCAAAATCAAACTATGTAGATGATGGTTCCCGTGACATGACTATGGCTGATAACCGAACACGGGATTGGTTTACCAAACATCTCTTGGACCTACTATCACCATTCAAGGATAAAATCGTTATTTTAGGAGAAAACTGTGATAGTGACAGTTTTTTTTTGCTGACAACTACCATTACGCCAAGAAGACAATTAAAGAACGTCTGCATATCGAAATCTAATGGATTGCTTCAGCAAAAGCATTTTCACTTAAAATTAACAATATAGACTAGGAGGCTAAAAATATGTCTAAAACCTTTGAAAATTCTGGTAGCGAAAAAGACTTCCTGAAAATCTACAGTAATGAAGAATTGGGTAAGTATGCCAAACCCTCAGTAACTGTAGACTCAGTCATCTTCCGCTATTTTGAAGGAAGAGTCCAAACCTTGCTTATCAAACGAAAAAATTATCCCTACATGGGAAAATATGCTCTTAGTAGTGGCTTCGTTCAAGAGCAAGAAGACCTCAATACGGCTGTCTGTCGTGAAGTACGTAAGGAGACATCAGTTCAACTGAACACTGATCACATCGAGCAACTCGTTACAGTAGGAACACCTTATCGAGATCCTCGTATGTGGACCATTACAATAGCTTACCTCTGTTTCATGACTTTTAATGATATTCAAATGGATAAGGCTGCCGATGATGCAGCGTCTACGCATTGGTTAGATATCGCTATGGTCAATGGCAAGTTGCAGCTTACTGATGGTGACAAGACGCTGTATCATGATGACCTCGCCTTTGACCACTGGGAAATCCTTTTGATTGCTATGGAACGTATTAAGGGAAGACTCGAATACTGCCCAACTATCCTCAACATTATGCCAGAGGAAAATACCTTGACCGCCTACCGTCAGCTGTTTGGGACCTGTAATGAAACATACCTTAAGATGGATTCAACAAATTTCTTACGTCGATTTAAACATTTTTTCCAAAAAACAGGACGCCAAGTAGCTACCAGAACTAAAAAAGCTGTTACCTACACTTATCAGACCCAACCAATCTAAAGTAGGTTTTGTTTGACAATTTTTATCTTACGCAGTAGTATTAAGAAAAATTAATAAGAGGTATAACATATGAAAACTTTTACATTAATTAGCGGGATTCTCATTATTCTTTTAGGTATCTTTTTCTTCGCTAATCCTATAAGCCTTCTTGCCATTGTTGGTTGGATTTTTGCTCTAGTGATGCTCATTTCTGGGGGTTCAAGTCTCATGGTTTATTTCAAACGTGATAACGAGAACCGTTCCTTCTTCGAATTACTCCAAAGCGTCATTTCGATTGTTTTTGGTGTTATTTTGCTATTGGCATCGCCATGGGTACTCTCAGGTGTCGCTGTGACCATCATCGCTTGGTGGCTCCTTGTCTCAGCCTTTACCCAAGGCTTCCAAGCTTATCGCCAACGTCAGTTTGGTTTTTCAGTGCAACCTGCTTTGTCAATTGCCTTGATTTGTTTAGTATTTGGAGTCTTGCTCTTTTGTGCACCCTTTTTCTCAGCCTTTCTTATTGGTCGCTTTGCAGCTTCCTTCATTATCTTTGTGGGTGTATCTGTCCTCTCCTTTTCATTCCACTTATGGTAGAACAAAGTTATTTCACTACGTAATAATATGAAAAAGCCTTGCATATGCAGGGCTTTTAGCGTGCTTTGAATGTTAAAGAGTTTATCCCTCTAGCCCACTCAAATACTCATAACGTTCGTATTTTTCAAGTAAGGTTTCATTAGCGGTGTCTAAATCACGTTGAAGACTTGCTAGCTGTCCATAATCACTAGCACTTTCAAGCATGGCTGCTTCAATCTCTTCGATTTTAGCTTCGAGGTCGGTAATTTCATCCTCGATAGTTGCCCACTCTCGTTTTTCAAAATAGCTCATGCGTCTTTTATCTTCTTTGACTTTCTCAACCTTAACGCTAGCTTGCTCTTTTTCTTTCTCTAGAAGGGCTGATTGCTCTTGTAAGAAGGCTCTTTCATCAAGGTAATCAGTATAGTTGCCAAAGAACTCACGCACCCCACCCTCCTCAAAAGCTAGAATCTTGTTAGCCACCTTGTCCAAAAAATAGCGGTCGTGACTGACGGTTACAACAGGGCCATCAAAACCATTGAGGAAATTCTCCAAAACAGTCAAAGTCGCAATATCCAAATCATTTGTCGGCTCATCCAAAAGCAGAACATTAGGCTTTTCAATCAGAATTTTGAGTAGATAAAGACGTTTCTTTTCTCCACCAGATAGCTTGGCAATCTGTGTTCCATGGGTAGAACGAGAAAAGAGGAATTGCTCTAAGAGCTCTGTGATACTGATGGTCCTAACAGTTGTTTTGACTTCATCTGCGACTTCTTGTAAGTAGTTAATGACACGCTTGCTCTCATCCATATCTTTAATTTGCTGTGAGAAATAGCCAATACGTACAGTCTCACCAATATCTAAGACACCAGCTGTGGGAACAAGGTCACCATTAATCAGATTGAGCAAGGTTGATTTTCCGACACCGTTATCCCCAACAATACCAATACGGTCACGGTTTTGCATGATAAGATTGAAGTCACTGAGAATTGGCTTACCATCTTCATAAGCAAAATCGATATGTTCGAAGTTAACTACCTTCTTACCAATACGGCTAGTCTCAAAGTTAATTTCAAAATCGTCATTATTGAGCGTTTGGTGAACCTCACCCTTAAGCTCCTTAAAACGATTGATGCGAGCTTGTTGCTTAGTCGCACGTGCCTGTGGTTGCGTTCGCATCCATGTCAACTCCTGCTTATAGAGTTGCTTTTTCTTATGAAGAGCTGCAGCATCACGCTCATCTTGTTCAGCCTTGAGTCGCACGTAATCTTGATAATTCCCTTGGTACTCAATCAGATTTGCCTGGTCTAGCTCAAAGATGCGTGTTGCTACACTATCCAAGAAATAACGGTCGTGGGTAATAAAGAGGACCGTTTTTTTGGAAGACTTGAGAAAATTAGTCAACCAAGCAATGGTATTAATATCCAAATGGTTGGTTGGTTCGTCCAAAAGTAAAAGATCAGCATCATTCAAGAGAACCTGAGCCAACTGCACACGACGTCTGAGACCACCTGAGAGGTCTCCAACCTTTTGAGAGAGGTCTGACAAACCTAGCTTAGATAAAACCGTCTTAACCTCGCTCTCAATGGACCAAGCATCAAGACTATCCATCTCAGCCATAACCTTCTCTAAACGAGATTGATTATCCTCAAAATAATCCGCCACGAGGGTCTCATATTCACGAATCAAGGCCATCTCACGAAGGTCTGATGACAAGACCGTATCAAGCACTGTCTTGCTATCATCAAATTCAGGCTCCTGAGTTAAATAAGCAATCTTATAACCTTTAGCCTTGGTAAAAGGTGACACGTCACCATCAAAACCAATACGCTCTGATACAACATCTAACAAGGTTGTCTTACCAGTCCCATTGACACCAATAATCCCGATACGATCCAGATCATGGATAATAAATGAAATCTCTTTAAAAACCGTCTTGTCCGCAACGGACTTGGTCAATTTTTCAACAATAAAATCTGACATCTTACTTCCTTTTTACAAATAACACCGCTACGGATACTACGCATGTTTCTGTAGCGGTGTGTCATTTTTATTATGTCTTTAGACTTATTTCATAGCTAGAACAAAGGTCATGATGGCTTCCTCATCATTAGCTAATTCACCATCAACGATAGCATTTTCGATAGCTCTGAGAGTACGACCAAGATCTGGACCAGGTTTGAATCCCAGCTCCTTCATCAGCATGCCACCATTAACAACGATCTCGTGCTTATCATGGATGAGCAACTGACCATCCAACTCGGCAATACGCTCATAATCCACATCCAATCTCTGAGCCTGTCTCAAGGTTTCAGCTTCCTTTAAGAGGTCCTTACCATACTGATAAATATCTTGTTTGGTCACTTCCCTCTCCATTCGGAATCTAAAAATCTCAATCAATGACTGAACGGTCTTCTGAAAATTGACAGATGTCTTCCATTTTTTAAGAAAAGAGCGTGGATTATCGTGCTTGAGAGCCAGAAGAGTTGCTGCCCAGGCCTGCTCAGAACTCGTAAATCTAAAGTCTTCAGTATAATCTGATACAAAAGACTGCCATTCCTCTGCTGTCTCTTGAAAATCTGGCAGATACTGATATACCTTAGTCGCTAGAAGAGCCTTAACCCCTTTTTTCCAATGTGGTGCTAAGAGCAACTTATCAAACTCGATGAAACATCGCTCAATCGAAATCTTTTCCAAAAGAAAAGCATGACTAGTCATAGCCTCAAAAGTCTTTTCTTCAATATCGAAGTCTAAGCTCGCTGCAAAACGTAGCCCACGCATGATGCGAAGGGCATCTTCGTTAAAGCGTTCCTCAGCCTTACCAACAGCCCTTAAGACACGGTTGTCCAAATCAGCAAGACCATTGAACTTATCAATAACCTCAGCATCTTCATTAAGAGCAAAAGCATTGACTGTAAAATCACGACGCTTAAGATCCTCTTCCAATGAACGCACAAAGGACACGCTAGACGGACGACGGTAATCCACATAGACATCTTCTGTTCGGAAGGTTGTCACCTCATACTCACCGCCATTTTCTAAAACCAAAACAGTCCCATGCTCAATACCGATATCTACCGTACGCTCAAAAATCTGTTTGGTCTCCTCAGGATAAGAAGACGAAGCAATGTCAACATCGTGAATAGGACGGTTGAGAAGGGCATCGCGGACTGAACCACCAACAAAGTAAGCCTCAAACCCTGCAGACTTAATTTTCTCTAATATTGGTAAAGCCTTCTGAAATTCAGAAGGCAAATAACTTAATTTCATAGTAAATGTTCCAAACCATAAACAAGCTGATCACGTTTAACCACTTCTTTAATACCAAGATTGACCCCGCTCATAAAAGAAATACGGTCATAAGAATCGTGACGCAAGGTCAATCCTTCTCCTTGGGCACCAAAGATAACCTCTTGGTGAGCCACAAGACCTGGCAAACGAACACTATGAATACGGAAACCATCAAACTCTGCACCACGTGCTCCAGCAAGTGTTTCCATTTCATCCTCAGCTCCCTGACGTTTGCTCTCGCGAACCTCACGAATAAGTTCAGCTGTTTTCACTGCTGTACCTGATGGGGCATCTTTCTTTTTATCGTGGTGAAGCTCAATGATTTCAAGATCTGGGAAATATTTACTAGCTTCTGCTGCAAACTTCATAAGAAGGATAGCACCAATAGCAAAATTAGGAGCAATCAATCCACCTATAGAGTTGTCTTTAGAAAGATCTATCAATTCTTGAATTTGTGCTTCAGTAAAGCCTGTTGTTCCTACAACCGGTGCAAAGCCATTTTCCAAGGCAAAACGGGTATTTTCATAGGCAACAGCAGGCATGGTGAAATCTACCCAAACATCTGCATCGAAACCAACCAAATCAGCTTTATCCGTGAAGACAGGAACACCATCCACTTCTTTTTCTGCCGCAAACGGGTCAAGCAAGGCAGCCAAGGTCAATTCATCATCTCCCTTAACCATTTCAACCGCAGTTGAACCCATTCTTCCTTTAAATCCGGCAACAATAACTTTAATAGACATATTATTTTTCCTCTCTATTGATCTCTCTCATAGGCAAGCCTGATTCCAGATGGATCGTACTTATTTGGTAAATTTAGGTGTTAGACCTAGCACTAGCGCTCCCTCGCCCAAGTGCGTCGCAATCACAGCACATAAGGATACTACCGATGAAACAGTAATCCCTTGAGCTTCCAGCTGACTTTTAAAAGCCTCAGCCTTTTCAGGAGCATTGGTATGAAGGATGCTAAGCTCCATTTCACGATTGTCTTCGGCTAGGGCAACCAAGCGTTTCACAGCTTTCTTCTCTGTACGTACCTTTTCAAAAACAACGATTTTGCCTTCAGCATTAAAATGTAAAATGGGTTTGATAGATAAGATATTCCCCAAAATAGCTGAGCCATTCGACAGGCAGCCACCCTTAACAAGGTGATTAAGATCATCCACAAGAATATAAGCCGTCGTGTTCTCTACTTGCTCCTCTAGCTTCTTCAAAATATTCTCGAATGACATTCCTTGCTCTGACCAATGCAAAACGTTTCTAACCATAGCACCCATAGGAGCTGCCGTGATTTTAGTATCGGGAAAAGCAACCTTCAACTTGGCATGATCTTCAATCAAAAACTGACTATTAGCCCAAAAACCAGAAATACCCGAAGAAAGGAAAAGCCCAATGACATGGGTATATCCTTGCTCCCCCAACTCCATGAGAAGGTTATCCAAGTCGGCTAGATTAGGTTGTGACGTCTTGAACAGTTCCTCAGAGTTTGCCATTTTCTCATAAAACTGATTCACATCCAAGTTCTTTCCTTCAACAAAAGGCTGTTCCTCAATGATAACCGGAATATCTAAAATATAAACATCAGCATGCCCCTGAATTTCAGTAGGTAGATTAACCGATGAATCCGTAATAACTGCTAAAGACATCCTAGAACTCCAAGTTAATTCCTGGACGATTCAAGGCGATTTCAGTCACTTCATAAGTCAAACGCTGAAGTGTATCCAATAGCGGTGCTGCCAAATACTCAGCTTCTTCTTGTGAGAAATCTTTTGGGTTATTGACGATACGGTTTTGAATATGGTTCATTTGAGAAATAATCCCTGAGATAACAAACTCATCACGAACAATCATAAATTGCAAAACAGCTACAACCGACGTATTGTTAGCTTCTTTATCTTTATGGTGCAACTGAAACGTTACTTCAGCATTTGTTTCAGGAACACCATTCTCTTTTTCCCACTCATGGTTACGAACATCATAGTGGTAACGGTTAACAAATACTTTTTCGTGAATTAAATCCATTAGTTACTATTCTCCTTGATAAAATCACTCTTTATTATAGCATAAATATATTTTATTATGGGAATATTATTGACAGAAAAATGAGTATTTAACTGATTTTGACAGTACTAATAAGCACTAGCAAACTAAAAACTTTGACTTGACCGTCAAGCTACTAAAACAGAGCTCCTTCACCAGAAAAGAGCCCTTATATTAATATCTAACAGTCCCTCAGAGAACGTTTCTGTTGTCCCTGTTCATCAAAATTCTCAGGAGCTAACCAATTCTCAAATCGTTCTTTAAGCCTTGGCCACTCACTATCAATAATCGAGAACCAATCCGTATCTCGACTACGTCCCTTATAAATAGCATGATTACGAAAACGCCCTTCATAGGTAAAACCAAGTCTCTGAGCTGCAGTCACAGAAGGACGGTTGAGACTGTCACATTTCCACTCATAACGACGATAATTGAGGCCTTCAAAGACATATTTCATAACCAGATATTGAGCTTCTGTGGCTGCCCGAGTTTTTTGTATAGCAGGAGCCAAAATCACCCGTCCCATCTCTACACTACGATTTTTGGGTGTAATAGCCATGAGTGAGAAAGTACCCAGAACCGTCCCTGAAACCTTATCCCTAATGGCAAAAAAATAAGGGTTAGAAGACTGCTCATAGTCTTCCAAACACTGGCGTACTGCTTCTTCAGATTCAAAAGGATCCGCATACATATATGTCCACTCTGAAAGAATCTGATTGGTAAAGTAGAAGTCTAGAATATCTTCATAGTGTTCTGCTACCGTCAAATGTTCAACACTACAATAGTGACCATCCAAGAGAGTGATGTCTGGCATCTTTCCTGGAGTGGCATCCACTAAGCTTGGACCGACCTCTTGTTGGTACTGATTTAAAGGCATAGGTATCTTCCTTTCATAAATAAGAAAAGCCTACACAAAAGTGCAGACTTTAGCTGAATTATTTAGCAACTGGGTATACAGATACTTGTTTTTTGTCGCGACCTTTACGTTCGAAACGTACAACACCTTCAACTTTAGCGAAGAGTGTATCATCACCACCACGGCCTACGTTTACACCTGGGTAGACGTGTGTACCGCGTTGACGGTAAAGGATTGATCCACCTGATACAGTTTGTCCATCAGCTGCTTTAGCTCCAAGACGTTTAGATTGTGAATCACGACCATTGGAAGTAGAACCCCCACCTTTTTTGTGGGCGAAAAGTTGCAAGTTTTCAAGAGTTTTCAACATAAGATTTGTGTCCTTTCTTAGTGATTAGTCGTTAGCTTACGCGTTGATAGCGTTGATAGCAACTTTTGTATAAGGTTGACGGTGACCTTGTTTACGGTGGCTACCTTTTTTAGGTTTGTATTTGAAAGTGACAACTTTCTTTTGTTTACCTTGTTTTTCGATAGTTCCGACAACAGTAGCTCCCTCAACAACTGGAGTACCTACTACAGTTTTATCACCACCGATAAGAACAACTTCGTTAAAAGTTACTTCTGATCCAGCTTCAGCGTTGATTTTTTCAACGTAGATTGCTTGACCTACTTCAACTTTAACTTGTTTTCCACCAGTTTTGATGATTGCGTATGTGCTCATGATGCACCTCCTATTAAAATTTTTAATGTATCTGAGGTTTCCCTCTGTGAAGACTCGCCTAGTACTGCGGGGACGAACCCACTTACAAAACAGTAGTCGTGCGGTTGCACAGGACGTGCATTTAGTCAACGTTACAATTCTATCATTTTTCCCCGATAATGACAAGAGAAAAAGTTTTTTTGATTACCCTTATTCTGCCAATTTAAGTTTAATCACCTAATATGCCATCTAGTCCACTCTTATACCATGCTTACCTAGGAAAGTCTTAGCCAAATCTTGCTCAATCTTATCTAAAGAAAGACTCCTATCAGTTATTAAAATCTGATACCGCTCCGTTCCTGCAAAATAGAAATGGTTCAAAGACTGATAGCCATTATTTTCATAAAAAGCCAAACGTTTTAGTCGTTGAGTAAGGTTAGAAGCATCCTCTTCATCCATAGGCTCAATCGTAAGCACACATGGTCGTCTTCGTGATTCTTCCCTAATTGTGCTAAAATTTGACTACCATAACCTTGCGACTGTTTACTTTCCTCAACAGCAAGAAAGAGTAGGTAGACCAGGTTATTAGTATAGATTGCATAGGTAAAGCCAATAAAAACTTCCTGATCAAAATAAGCCAAGAATGATTGCCCATTTTTCAAACTATTCCAAGACAATTGCCGGAGTGGGAGTCTCTCCTCCACAGGAAAATTCGCTTCATAAAGTGAAGCGACCTTCCTGAATGTTGGTGTCAGAGGACAGATGTTACGAACCTCTAGTGTCATTTCCCTAACCAATAACCTTCTTATAATCTTCTGGTGTCGCCACATGAGCATGCTCACGTTGACGATCAAGCAAATGACTATGGAAGTCAGGGTTCCCCAAGGCTTCTTTAAGTGTTTGTTTAAATTGCCCAGCATTCATAGGTGAGAAAATATTGCTTGGTGCAGTATAATCTGGACCATGGCTTGTGTTCGTAAAAGTTAGGATAAGCAAGTTATTTTCAAAGGCAGCACGTGTCGCCGACAGGATTTCATTTTGGTGGTTAATATCCAAATAGAAATCAGCCTCTTGATAGAGACGCTTAACCTGCTCCGTTGTAATATTCGGATAAAGGCTAACATTACTATATTTAGCGAAATCCATTAGGCGGCTTGACATTTCAGTGATTGCCCCAATATGGTAGTGCATGGTAGGTACTTCCCTAACAATGCTTTCCAAGTGTTCAATCTGATCTGAGTTAGTCAAGATAAGTGCTTGATTTTGGAAATTATTCTGACGGGCAAATGGATACATGAAGCCAAGGAAAGACACACGAGAAGCCTGCTCGGAACTAATCAGTTTTAGAAGATTTGTGTAAGCGTTGTATTTTTGCACAACAATCTTAGTTTGACGGTGATTGCTATCAAGAAGGAGACGTATGTTCCCAGGAACAGTGTCAGTGATAGGCTCTTGCCAGAAGAGGACATCTTGACCAGTATTTGGAAGATTCATAGCTGTCAAGAAAGGTGTTGATAAGGAGTTATAAAGGATACGCCGCAAATCATAACCAGCTTCTTTAAGATAAAAAACTACAAACTCTGATTTATTTTTGAAAATGTAGACCTTGTCTTTCCAATTCAAGATAACATCTTTGGTCAAATGGTTGACGACGATAACTTCCTTGTTGTCTGGAGTGAAATAACTAGTAATGGTCGCTTCTTGCTTAATATTGTAAGTTGTTTGTGAGAAACGATACCCCTTGTTATTGTAGTGATCAGTCACGCGCAAGCGACCCGACTCATCATACCAATCCACAGCTTTAACTAGACGCTGATGAGCCGGATGCGCATAGTGAATATGGCCACGTTTCTTATCAAAACGGAAGATTTCCGCGTTGCTATTTGTTCCTAAAATTTCCCAATAATCAGGCACGGGTACTTGATTAAAGTAAAGTGCAGAACCCTGAACCTTATCAAAGTCTGTGAAAAAAAGGTAAGGTGAGGTTACATCGCTAGGTAGAAAGCCATTATCTGAAAGACAAACTGTTGTATTCACATAGCCAGCGACAATCAGAGAGTAATGGAGATCCCAACTACCTTGACTATAGTCTTCAAATAAATTAATCATGATCAGTCATCTCCCTTACTAAGTTAAGCCACTTCTGCTCGATTTCCTCTGTCAAAAAGCCTTTAGCGATATCATAAGAGACTTGATGAATATGATCTAAATCTGAACGATTGAAGAAAGCTACAATTTTCTCTGCTAAGGCTGCTACAATAGCAGGCTCATCATCTTTTTCAAATCGAGGGATTAAGTAACCATTTTCATTATCCTTGATAAACGTTTGGTTTCCATAACGGACATCAAAACCAATCATACCAAGACCCGAACCAACAGCTTCTAGGAGTGTCAAGCCAAAACCTTCACTCTTAGAACCAGATAGGTAAAGTTCGTAATCCTTGTAGACTTCTATTAAATTCTGGTGACCTTTGAGATGGATGTAATCCTGAGCTTGATTTTCCTCGATGATTGCCTTAATCTTAGCTTCTTCAGCACCTGTACCAAAGATATCAAAGTTAACTTGTGGCAGACTTTCTTTAGCCTTGACAACAGCCTTAACCAGCCAATCCACGTGCTTTTCATTGGCCAAACGTGAAGCTGTGATGATTGAGAATGGTTTACGCTCTCCTTCAGGCTCTCTCAGTTTATCCACACTTCCCACAGGAATCGTTACGATATGAGGTTTAAATGGTGTATATTTGTTGAACTGATCTAGCATAATGCTACGTTGACACTCTGTCGCTGTGATGAAGAAATCAACCTTATCTGCATTGCTGAATTGGTACTCATAGAAGTTATTCCAAAGAATAGTCTTGTCTGTCACAGCATTTTCACTAAAGTGCTCTGCATGGACAACAACTCCAAGCTTAGCTGGTTTAGTATTACGGAAAATAGCCTGTCCTGTACCAGTTGCACGGTCCAAAATGACAATGTCTTGATCGGTTAGACCTAGTTGAGACATAAAGTAGGCAATAAACTCCTGCTTGGAAGACAAAATCTTATCTGGGAAACGGAAGACACTATCCTTACCATCAACAATCTCATCGTAAGCAATACTGCCATCTTCATTGAAGAAACGGCGTTGATAGAGGTGAGCCTTATTATCTACCGGTGTGTAGTACTCTGTAAACATCTTAGTATATGAATAAAAGTCTTTACGAATTAGGCAGCCACGCGATACTTTTTCCACACGATGGACAATATCTTCACCCTCTTTACGCAAATAAGCGGCGTAAAAAATATCTTCCTTGGTACAAAAGAGTTTAACCACTTTGCCATTAATCTCACGACGCGTAATGTCATAAGGAATTTCCTTTTCCAAATCCTTGACAGTATAGGTCGTTGGGGCAATCTTAAGGTCTGTAAAATAGCTGTAAAGCCAGATGATATCTTCATCTGAAAATCCCATGTTACGGGTCAAATCAGAAAGATTGTCCTGCAAGAACATATCCATAAAGACAAACTTAGCCTTAATACCTGTGTTTTTAAAAATTGTAGAACGGTAGGCCTGGGCATACTCAACACCACTTGATGCCCAACCGATTCCTAAATTGATGTTATAAACAGTCATGCAGTTTCCTTTCTAGGTAAAAGTTCAACAGCGACATTTCTTTTCCGATATAGCTAACTCTAATGATACCTGGGCGATAACAAACTGTCCCTATATACTCTTAGACTAAAGTAAGTCTTCAATAAGTGTATCCACTTCGTCTTGCGCTTCTTCAATAGGTGTGATTTCAGTCACCATGATTCCTGCAACCGCACGTTCAACTAATCTTTCAACATCCATACGACCTTCATATCGTTCAACGTTCTTGATTTTTGGATTAGTTTTTGGACGGTCAGGTGCAAAAATAGTACAGCAATCCTCAAAAGGTTGGATGGAGATATCAAATGTGTCGATTTTTTGTGCCAAATCAATGATTTCCAACTTGTCCATAGTAACAACTGGGCGAATCACGGGCGTGCAGGTTACAGCATTGATAGCCTGCATAGACTCCATAGTCTGACTGGCAACCTGTCCAAGACTCTCACCATTGATGATCACGAGACCACCGCGTTCTTCACGAATTCGGTCTGTAATACGCATCATAAAGCGACGTGTCAGGGTCATCAAATAAGCCTCTGGTGCTTTTTCTTTGATTTCCTCTTGAATCTCAGTAAATGGTACTTCTATGAACTGAATATTACCACCAAACTTGGTCAACTTACGGGTCAAGTCTCGAGCCTTTTTAAGTGCACCAGGACTTGTATAAGGTGGGCTTGCAAAGTGAACAGCCTCGATATCCACACCACGTTTAAGGGCTAAATAACCTGCAACAGGCGAATCAATCCCACCTGAAAGCATGAGCATTCCTTTACCAGCAGTCCCTACAGGTAATCCACCTGCTCCCTTAATTTCTTCATGAGAAATATAAGCGGCCTCAGCACGAATTTCTACCTTCAGATTAACATCTGGCCCCTTCATCTGTGCCTTAATGCCAGGAAATGCATCAATTACAGCATTTCCTAAAGTAAGGTTGAGCTCGCGACTATCTAAAACAAAGTCGTGATCACTACGTTTGGCTGTCACCTTAAAGGTGAGGCCGTCACGATAGAGGCCAGTCATAATGTCTTGAACAGCTTTTTTCAATACTTCGACATCTTTTTCAAATTTGTAAACAGGGCTAAAGGCCTGAATCCCGAAAATCTGTTTCAAAGACTCTGCGACTGGTTCGTAGTCTGTGCCATTGAGATAGATGTGTCCACGGTCTCGATCAAAAGTCACTTTAACTTCTGGATAGATAGATAACACATCTTTGATGTTATTTCTAAGTTTATTGATAAAACGCATACGGTTTTTGCCCTTAGTTGACAATTCACCGTAGCGAACCATAATTTCTGAATACGTTAATGCCATTCCTTTTCCTTTTATACTTGAATTTAGTTTTCTTTTTTTATCAATCAAATCTTGCTATCTTACTTTTTGCGTCTTAGCATAGACCTGCTTGAAAATCGTGAGAAACTGTTCTACTTGTCCTATATCATTATCATCATCAAGACTGATACGAACAGCCGTTTGGGCTAACTTGGTTGGAATACCCATAGAAATGAGGGTCCCCGCTGGCTTACCTGCCTTGGATGAACATGCCGAGGTCGTTGAAATATAGATTTGATACTCTTCAAAAGCATGGACAACCACCTCACCACGAACTCCCTTAATTCCAAAGGTCAAAATATTGGGAGCAAAGTCTTCACCCTCGCCTGAGAAAATAATAATGTCCTCATACTTAGCCAATTCATCAAAGATAATCTTTTTCATCTTAGCAATTTTGGGAAGAGAAAATTCCTCTTTATCAGTGACTAAGCGCAAGGCCTTAGCCATACTCGCAATCCCTGCTACATTTTCAGTCGTTGAACGAAGGTCTTTTTCTTGACCACCACCTGTTAAGAACGGCGTAATCTTTTTACCAGCTTTCTTGTAGACAAAACCTACACCTCGAACGGCGTGAAACTTATGACCAGAAAAAGTTGCAAAGTCAACACGGTCTGTTAAATAAGCTGATACAGGAATCTTCCCAATAGCCTGAACAGCATCCACATGGAAAGATATGGTAGGCTCATTAGCTAGAAGAGCTGAAATTTCTTGGATGGGTTGGATTGAGCCGATTTCGTTATTAACGGCCATAACCGAAACCAAGATAGTGTCAGGGCGTAATAGTCTAGCAAGAGCTTCCACATCTACGAAACCTTGTGCATTAACGGGTATATAGGACACTTCAAAACCATGCTCTGAAAGCCATTTAGCAGATTCTTTTACCGCAGGGTGTTCAATATCGGAAACGATGATATGTTTGCCATAAGGCTCTTTTTCGAAGGCCACACCCTTGATAACCCAATTGTCTCCTTCGGTCCCACCAGACGTAAAGAAAATCTCATCGGCTGATTTTCCAATGAGGTCCGCAACTTGCTTACGAGAAGCCTCCAAAATACGAGTCGCAGATGTTCCTAATTGGTGTAAACTGGATGGATTCCCAAAAATTTTCGTGGACACTTCCTGATAGGTTCTAAGTGCCTCTGGATAGGGAATGGTTGTGGCTGAATTATCAAAATAAATCATGTTTTTTCCTCAAATAATAGTTACTCCCTATTATAGCATAATTTTTTTAGCATTTTTTGAGAGAAAATCATATAATAGAGAGTACGAAATATTTTTAAGGAGAGAATCATGTCTGAAAATTACTCACGTCGTAACCATTCATCAAAAGAAGAAAAAAAATCTGCACCAAAGGTGACCAAACACGTTACAAAAGGCTTCACTGTCTTCCAAAAAGTACTCACTGTTATCGGGACAATCTTGTCAATCATTGTTGCTTCCATCACTATCATGAATTTCACATCATCTAAAAAAAAGGACACTTCTGATTCATCATCCAATCAGTCAACTGTGGTCATTAAAGAAGGCAACAATAAGACCCAAGAATCAAATGTCGCTTCATCTAGCCATGGCAATGCAACTGACTCAGAAACAGAGACAAGCAGCCAAGCTGGTAATAACACCTATTCTTCATCAGCAGACAAAACAACTGGTGGAAATACAACTACTTCTTCATCCGCAGCCACTGCAGACAAAACAACTGGTGGAAATACAACTACTTCTTCATCCGCAGCCACTGCAGACAAAACAACTGGTGGAAATACAACTGGTGGAAATACAACGGGCAATACGACAACTGGTGGAAATACAACTGGTGGAAATACAACTGGTAATACGACAACTGGTGGCGCTGTTTCCAACTAAACTAAAGAAAAGGTTAGGAAACCCCTGACTTTTTTCTATAATCCTATGAACTATACAGAAACTCTAAATTTCATCCACTCCTTCAAAGGCAATGGACGTCGCCCCCAGCTTAAACGTATGCGCTGGCTCCTGAAACAAGCTGGAAATCCCCAAATACACTATCCAACAGTCCATATTGTCGGAACCAATGGTAAAGGCTCAACGACTAGCTACCTACAAAATATCCTAACAAAATCAGGCTATCAGGTCGGGACCTTTACCTCCCCTTATATTACTCGCTTTAACGAACGTATTAGTATCAACGGCACAGAGATTCCGGACAAGGATCTGATTAACATTGTTGAGAAAGCTCGAGTTCTTCTCAATGATTTAGAAAATAACACTGATTTGGGTCGACCAACGGAATTCGAATTGGTCACCTTACTCATGTTCCTCTACTTCGACCTTAAACAGGTTGATATTGCTATCATTGAAGCAGGGATTGGGGGACAGCTTGATTCAACCAATGTGCTTTCGCCGGAGCTTGTCATCTGCACTTCAATTAGCTTTGATCACACTGAAACTTTGGGCGATAGCCTAATAGATATTGCTAGACATAAAGCGGGCGTCATGCGAGAAAACACTCCTATATTACTCGGTCGCGTTTCTGAAGAAGTTTCACATCTCTTCAAACAAAAATCGCAGGAACTTCAGGCTCCTATAGCAAACATTGATCGAGAAATCCAGCTTCTTTTCACAGGCAATCAAACTCTTCGAGTTATTTATAGCGATTGGGAGAGCCCAAATCTTAATCTCCCCATGCTAGGAAAACATCAGGAAAATAATACTGGCCTAGCTGTCACTGCTGCCCATCTCTTGACTCAAAGATTTCCTAAGATTACCAATCAAAGCATTCAAGATGGTATTTGTGACACACACTGGCCTGGTCGTAGTGAGTGGATTGGAAATAACATTTACCTAGATGGTGCCCATAATCCTCAAGGAATTGCCAGCCTAAAACAGGTATTAAAAGATAACTTTGCCAACCGTCGAATTCACATCCTCTTTGCAGGACTTAGACGAAAACCTTTGACTGACTTACTTGATGAGCTTAAAGACTATCATATAACAGTAACCTCCTTCAATTTCTTTGAGGCACTGCCCTTGGATGATTACCCTCAACACTTAGAACGCTCAACTGACTACAGAGACTGGTTAACCCAATCTGAGTCTGCAAATTCTGATAATTTATTTGTCGTCACTGGATCCCTTTACTTTATTTCAGAAGTCAGGGACTACCTAATCAACTAAAAAAAGGCCTAAAGGCCTTTTTTTAGTTAAGACAAGCCAAAGTGACACAAAAGATATAGGTTACCATTTAGCCACAAAAAAGTCTATCCATTTTAGCCACAAAAAAGTCTATCCATTCAAGTAGACAGACTTCACCTATTTATCTCATTGTTACAAACTCTTCTGAACCGGTTGGATGAATGGCAACCGTATTATCAAAATCAGCCTTAGTTGCTCCCATCTTAATAGCCACAGAGAATCCTTGAATCATCTCATCGACACCATACCCAATACCGTGAAGACCGATGATTTTTTCATCCTCACCTAGCGTTACTAATTTCATGGTTGACAGCTGACGATTATCTCCAAGAGCCGTATACATTGGAGTGAAACTAGATTTATAGACCTTGATATTCTCTGTACCATATTTAGCAATTGCCTTTTCCTCAGTCAACCCAATAGCACCAATGACCGGATGACTAAAGACCACAGTAGCTACATTTGTGTAATCAAGCTTAGCATCAACTTTATTATTGAAAAGTCGCTCTGACAATTGTCGACCAGCCTTCACTGCAACTGGAGTCAAATTAAGTTTACCAGTAACATCTCCAAGAGCATAGATACCAGGAACAGATGTATTTTCAAACTCATCTGAATAAATGTTACCTCGTTCAGTCAACTTAACGCCTGTCTTTTCAAGACCAAAGCCAGAAGTATTCGCTGCACGTCCGACAGCCCAGATAAGGCAATCAACTGTAATAGTTTCTTCATTGTCAAAGCTAATAGTCAGAGAATCGTCTGCATTTTTCACTACCTCTGTTGCATTAGCATGCATATGAAGTGTAGGGCCAGACTTAGCCATCTCATCAACTAAAACATCGATAATGTCTTTATCAAAGGTGCGCAATGGGCGATCCTTACGAACAAATAGGTGAGTATCACTGCCAAGAGCATTGAGAACGCCGGCAACTTCGACTGCGATATAGCCAGCACCAATAACAGCTGTACGTTTTGGCACCTCATCTAGCTCAAAGAAACCATCTGAGGTAATTCCATATTCACTGCCTGGAATATTTGGATAAAGGGGATGACCACCTGTTGCAATTAGAATATGTGGTGCTGTATAAAGCTCGCCCGCTACTTCAACCGTATGAGGGTCAACAAATCTTGCATACTCATAGACACGTTCAACACCATTGCTATCAAAACCGCGCTCAAAAGAACCATGGATACGATCGATATAAGCCTGACGATTGGCCTTAAGCGTCGCAAAATCAAAGTTATTAATCGTCACATCAAAGCCATACTCGCCCGCATAACGGTGAAGAGTCTCAGCAACCTGAGCACCATACCACATGACCTTTTTAGGCACACAACCTACATTGACACAAGTACCACCGACCTCTTTCCCTTCAAAGAGAATAACCTTAGCTCCGTGCATAGCAGCACGATTGGCACTAGCAATTCCACCAGAGCCCCCACCAATAACAATATAATCGTATTCTTTTGCCATAATTTACCTCTTATATTTCTTTATACAGAGCATTAGCTACTAAATAAACCATTTCAGCCTATACTGTATCATAAAATAGGTACCCTGACAAAAATCTGCTACGACACAAAAAAACAATCCCGTCACAACGAGATTGTTTGGTCATATCTTATTTATCAAGTGGTTTGCGGAGGAATCCAAAGAGGATACCTGATACCACAGCACCAATCAAGATGAAGAGAAGGTAAAGGAGGGGATTTGAAGTAAGGGCAATAACGAAGATCCCTCCGTGTGGTGCCATCAATTTAATCCCTGCCATACCTACAAGAGCACCTGTAAGAGCTGAACCAACGATAAAGCTTGGAATAGCGCGTGCTGGGTCAGCTGCACCAAATGGGATTGCACCTTCAGTGATGAATGAGAGCCCCATAACGATGTTTGTCAAACCAGAGTTGCGTTCTTCTTCAGTAAATTTATCCTTAAACAAGAGTGTTGCTACAAAGACTGCCAATGGAGGAACCATACCAGCGGCCATAACTGCAGCCATAACAACGGAACCACCTGAAGTGACTGATGCAGCAAGAGTACCTGTACCAAAGACGTAAGCTGCTTTGTTGACTGGTCCACCCATATCAACTGCCATCATACCTCCAACAAGGAGACCAAGGAGAACTGCTGAGCTTCCTGATAATCCTGACAAGAAGTTGTTAAGACCAGTGTTGATTGCTGCCATTGGGATATTGACTGCTAACATCAAGAAACCTGTAGCAAATACACCAAGAAGTGGTAAGAGCAAGATAGATCGGATTCCTTCCAGAGCACGTGGAATACCTGCCAAGAGTTTGCGAAGAACAAGGATAACACCACCTGCAAGGAAACCACCAACAAGAGCTCCAAGGAAACCTGAAGATACACCAGCAAGTGCAAGGGTTGCTTTACCACCTGCAGCAAACGGAACTCCACCAAAGGCTGCACCACTTGAAGCGATAGCACCAGCTACGAAACCTGAAACCAAACCTGGTTTTTCAGCGATAGAGTAAGCAATGTAACCTGCAAGCACTGGAAGCATAAAGCCAAAGGCAGCGCCACCAATTGCTTTGAATTGAGCAGCAATTTCGTGGTAAGAACCAAGTTGTGACAATTGATCTTTAGGAACACCCATGATTTGGTCAAGCAAGAAGGCAAGCGCAATCATGATACCACCACCGATAACGAATGGAAGCATTTGTGATACCCCACTCATTAAGTGTTTATAGAAGGCACCACCAAGGCTCAATTTCTCTGTTGATTCTTGAGCAGCTCCGGCATTGTCAGCGTGGAAAACTTCAGCTTTACCATCCAAGATGTTTTGGATTAATTTTTGAGGTTGACGAATAGCTGCAGCAACTGGTTTAGAAATCAATTTCTTACCATTAAAGCGTGCTGTTTCAACTGCCTTGTCCGCTGCAATGATAACACCAACAGCCTTGTTGATTTCTTCGGCGGTCAATGGTGTTCCAACACCTGAGGCACCGTTAGTTTCAACACGAACATTGACACCCATTTTTTCACCTGTTTTAATCAATGATTCTTCAGCCATGTAAGTGTGAGCAATACCCGTCGTACAAGCTGTTACTGCTACAATAAGTGGTTTGTCGCTTGAAGCTGCTTCTTTAACGGCTTGTGCTTTCTTAGCTTCCTCAGCTTGTGCTTCTTCTTCGCCAATATTAAACGCTTCAATTACTTCATCCGCAGATGTCACCTGACGCAAGCGGTCTGCAAAACCATCTTGCATGAGGTATTTTGATAATTCAGCAAGGGCTGCCAAGTGAATGTCATTTGCCCCCTCTGGAGCTGCAATCATAAAGAAGAGGTCGACAGGTTGACCATCAAGTGATTCGTAATCCACACCTTTATTGGATTTAGCAAAAAGTACAGTTGCTTCTTTTACTGCAGCATTTTTACTGTGTGGTATAGCAATTCCATCACCCAAACCAGTTGATGTTTGTGCTTCACGAGCCATAATGCCTGCTTTAAAAGCATCAAAGTCAGTCACGACACCATTATCAACCAAGCTGTTAATCATTTCATCAATAGCAGCTTCCTTTGTAGTTGCTTGAAGGTCAAGCAACATGACTTTTTTGTTCAGTAAGTCCTGAATTTTCATAGTTTTTCTACCTCTACTTTATTGTATGTTTCTTTAATAAATTCAATTGTCGCCAAATCATCTGAGAAAGCTGTAGATGTTCCACACGCTACCCCCCACTTGAGAGCCTCAATTGGGTCCCCTGATTTGACAAATTCACCAGTGAAACCAGCAACCATTGAGTCACCTGCACCAACAGAGTTCTTCACTGTTCCCTTGATTGGTTTGGCAAAGTATGCAGCCTCTGGTGTGACAAGCAGAGCTCCATCGCCTGCCATTGAAATTATAACGTTTTGCGCCCCCTTAGCAAGAATTTCACGCGCATATTTTTCAACATCAGCCAAACCATTCAGTTTAACATTGAAAATGGCTTCAAGTTCATGGTTATTTGGCTTAACCAAGAGCGGTTGGTAAACCAATGAATGAAGCAAGGTTTGTCCTTCAAAGTCACAAACCACTTGTGCCCCGGTTTCACGAACCAGTGGAATCAATTTGTTATAGACCCTGTTTCCAAGATTTCTTGGTGCAGATCCAGCAAAAACAACCACATCGTCAGCACTTACACTTGAAAGGATGGCTTCAAGCTCAGCTAACTGATAATCGTTGATGACAGGTCCAGTACCGTTAATTTCAGTTTCTTGGTCAGCCTTGATTTTAACATTGATACGTGTATCTTGGTCGACAGCTACAAACTTAGTTTTAATACCTTCAGCATCCAAACTGTCTGTAACAAAACGTCCTGTAAAACCTCCGATGAAGCCCGTAGCAGTATTGTCAATTCCTAAACGTTGTAGAATACGGCTGACATTAATCCCCTTACCGCCAGCGAATTTATCATCACTCTCCATACGGTTAACTTCACCAATCTCTAACTTGTCGATACGAACAATGAAGTCGATTGATGGGTTTAGTGTTACAGTATAAATCATACTTCAATAACCCTCGTTTTCTCTTTTAATTCTTTAAGGAGCCCCTCTTCCGAAGCATTTGTGATTATGGTTACTTTCTCAACCTCGGCTACCTTAGCATAGGTAATCTGACCAAGTTTAGAGGCATCAGCTAGAACATAGGCTTTTTGTGCATTAGCTATTACTGTTCGTTTAATAACCGCCTCTTCCATATCTGGCGTTGTGAAATAATTGGCATCAACTCCATTAGCACCAATGAAAGCACAATCAAAATTCAGTTGTCTGATTTGTTCCAGAGCTGTACTTCCAATAGAGGCATCTGTTGAATGTTTAACCTTACCACCAATAATCCTAGTACTAATACCGAGATCTACCAGCTTAACAGCATGATGGATAGAATTAGTCACAACCGTCACCTGACGATTGCTCAAATGTGGAATCAAAAGTTCATTCGTTGTACTAGCCTCAAGAAAAACGACATCATCTTCCTTAATCAAATCGGCAGCATAGCCAGCTAATTGAGCCTTTTCTTGAACATTTCTGATAGCTTTTTGGCTATTGGCAATTTCTTCCTTTAGACCATGAATACTTTCAGCACCACCATGAACACGTTTAAGTTTGCCATCTGCCGCTAACTCATCTAAGTCACGACGAATTGTCGACTCAGACGTATCACTTAATAAAACTGTCAGGTTTTCCAAGGTGACAAAACCATCTTGTTTCAACTGAGACAAGATAATCTGCTTACGTTCAGACTTTAGCATAATCTCTCCTTATGTAATCGTTTACAAAATCTATTATACTAAATTTTTAATAGCTGTCAATAAAAAAGCGTCAAAAAAAATCAAAATATTTCATTATAAAACGCTAACCTATCAAAATGAAGCAATTTGATAAGAAAGTTCATACATTTTTAACAGGGCAAATCTTTTCACTTTTACTACAAAATAAAAAAAGCCTTTTGGCTTTCTTAACTTATTTGGCTCTATGATTTCTGTAGTGGGCAAAACCTGTTAAGAAGCTATCGTGAATGTTACGGACACCACCGTTTCCAATAAATGGAATTTTGGTAATGGCTTTTGAAACACGAGCAAGTGTCTCGTGGTCACATGTTCCAATGTACATTTGCTCACGGGTACGTCCATGCATACCAAGGGTAGACATACCAGCTGATTCGGCAGCAAGTGCATTTTCAACAGCAAGCTCACTATCTGACCAGCCAGTACGCATTTTGACAGTCAATGGAATATCGAGAACAGAAGTGACTTCATTGATAATGTGATAAATTTTATCAGAGTCTTTGAGCCATTTTGCGCCTGCTTCATTTTTGACAACCTTATTCACAGGGCAGCCCATATTGATGTCAACGATGTCAGCTTTGGTATTTTCTTGGATGAATTTAGCTGCGCGTTTAAGTCCGTCTGCGTCACCACCAAATAATTGGATTGACAATGGATGCTCATTTTCATCAATGTGAAGCATGTGAAGAGTTTTTTCGTTATTGTAGAGGAGACCTTTTTCAGAAATCATCTCCATGACAACTAAGCCAGCTCCAAATTCTTTTGCAATCGTACGAAAGGCAGAGTTTGTCACTCCTGCCATGGGTGCTAGCACCGTACGGTGAGGAATTTCAACATCACCAATTATAAATGATGAGTTGGGTTTAGTCATTGATTAATCCCTCCAAGTCATTTTCGGTGAAGTTGTAAGTTTTACCACAGAATTGACAAGTGATTTCAGCACCGTGGTCCTCGTCTTTCATGGCTTTGAGTTCTTCTTTTCCAAGAATGACAAGAGTGGCTTCAAAACGTTCAGGTAAACAATCACAATTAAAGCCGATTTCTTCTTCAGCAAGGACTTGTAACATAAAGCCACCAGCGACTTCGACCTTATCATTGCCGTCAAGAAGAACGTTAAGCCCAACGGCAGAAGGTGTTTGTTCAGATTCAGTCAAATAAAAAGCCAAATCTTCACCGATTTCACCTGAGGCAAGTGGTGTTGAAGAAGTCTAAGGGTTACCTGTACCGTAGTCTGTGATGACAACGAATTGACCAGCGCCTATGAATGGTCCAACTATGACTTCGCCAGTAGCGGTTTTCTTAACATCAACGCCAGTATTTTGAATGTAGCCTTTGACATGTCCTTTGGTATCAGCCACAGAGATAATGTGACCAAGTGAGCTATCACCAATAACTTTGACGGTTACTTTGCTGTCTCCTTTCTGATTGGCAGCTAGGATTTAATTGGCAATAAGTGTTCTACCAAGGGCAACATTAGAGCTAGAAAGTATTTGATGTTTTTCTTGTGCAGTTCTAACCGTCTCAGTGCTATCAAGCACATAAGCACGGAAAGAACCAGATTTTGAAATTGACTTTATAAGTTTATCCATAAGAACGTTATAACACAAAGAAAATTTGATGGGCTAGTATTGTGGTTAGTAAAAACGTAATCATCTGTGAGAAAATCAGGGTTTTAAGTCTATTAGTTTGTTTGGAAAAGTAAAACTGCCCTATTCCTGAAAGTGAGGAGCAACGCAGTTGGTAATTTTTATGATGTTGCAGTTGTTTGATAGCGAGTTGCTCGCATTACACTAGGCGATTCTCTTAGTCGTTTTCTGGTGTGAAGTCTTTCTTTTCGACCCTTTCTTGGCTTTCTTTACCTTCGTTGAGGAGAGCTTCAACGATTTTTTGATCACGAATTTTAACAGAATCGTTGATTGTCTCAGCAGATTTGACAACGGCTGCTTCGAGTTGAGCACGCTGTTTTCGACCGTTGTCGATTGCAGCAATAATACCGTTATTTTGTTCGACGAGGCTTTTAGCAAGTGCGGTCACGGATTGGATTGAAACAGTTGGGCTTTGTGCTGTGCGTTCGAGCATTGGAATGGCTTCTTTGCTTGTTTCAGCAAGCATTTGAAGCGCAGCGTTATTAGCATTGACAATAGCATCAGCAGTTACGCCAGATTTGACCGATTGTTGTAGAATACCGAGTTGGGCAATTGACAATTTCATTGTCGGAATAGTGTTGCGACGTAGCATACCAAGTTTTTGACGCATATCTGATGACACTTTAACCATATTGCGCATTTGTGGCGTTGTTGTCCAAGCGACATAAAGGCGACTGAGGTATTCGGTGTGTTGTTGTTCCAATGTATTGATAACTTCGGTCATGCGTGCCAATTCGTCTGATTTTGTTTGGTATTCAGGCGTTGTGCTATCAAGCGTAGCAATTTCGTTTTGCAATTGGCTAGCACGGTTGGCACCTTCGATTTGAGCGGCTTCGATGAAAGCAATGACACCGACAAGATTTTCGATAGATTTGTTATTGTCCTCAATAAGCATCTCAGCAGAAACAATGTTACGTGCTAAAGTTTCTTCTTGTTTGACAACAGCGGCAGCCATGCCATCCATTTTTTGTTCAATATTTTGCGAATCAAAATAGAATTCTTGCAAAGTGTCTTTACCTTGTTTGAAAAGTTTTTGCAAGAAATTTGGTTTCTTTTCAAGCTCAGCAGGTTTAGCATCTTTGTATTTGGCGATAAAGCCATTTAGTTCGCGGTTGGTGTTTTTGAGCAATTCATCTACTTGAGGAATTTCAAGTTTCTTTTGCTCTGACAAAATGCGATTGACAGTCGTGTTGACTTCCTCAACAGCTGATGTTCCAAAATCAAGAAGAGCATTTTGGTCAGCAACGAAATTATCGACCAAAGCAGGTGCTTTAGCTGTAATCGCTGATTGTTGTTCAGATGACAATTTATCGTAGAATGAGACTTGTCCTGTTGAGCTAGTGTCCCTTGAAACAATAATTTCAGTTGTTTTATCTGTTTTTGTAATCGCATTTTCAGCAATTTTATCAATATTAAAGTTGAAAGTATCATCCATTAGAATTCTCCTTTATGTGCAAGGCAACATTATAAGTTTGTATCATCGTCAGCCATCATACGAAGGCTAATATCAAAGTCTTTTAAATCACTTTCATTCAGTTTTCTCAAGGTTTCGTCTAATGCCAAGTCAATTTTTTCCATAGCTGTTTTGGCCTGTGACAAACGTTCCTCGGCATTGTAATAATCTTTTGGGGATTTTTTGATTTTGAGATAACCCTCTAAAATATCTCGAAAACGTTCCATGTCTGCTTCGTGAAGGGCGGTTAATTCTTCCTTGTTATCCACATTTTCAATCTTTTCCAGAATAGTTAAGTGATCTTTTTGAATGTTGTTGTAAAGCTTGGTCAACTCGGGAGCATATTGAAGCAATTCTTTTTCTTCACCTGAAGCTTGTGGTGTTGTTGGTGAAACGTCCAATTTTTCCAGTTGCAACAAGATATCATCCTCGACACTCTTTGCTTTCTGAAGGATACGTTTAGAGATTTTGAGGTCCATTTTAGATTTTAAGTCAGTGACTTCAGTTTTGATGTTGCGGATTTTGGGCAATAGCTGGCGTGCAACGACAACATATTTCGTGTAATCTTTTTTATCAAGGTAATTATCCAAAAGTTTAACTTGACGGTCAGCCAGTCTAATACTATCTTTTAAATCTTGTAAACGTTGTTCGGTATTGATTTTTTCAAGTCGTGTCTGCTTCTTGGTTGCCAAATAATAAACACCATACCCAATCCCTGCAATAAGAACAATAGGTAAAATGATTTCTAAAAGTCTCTCAAGCAAAGCAATAAGAATAATAACTCCGATAATAGTGGTGAAAATACCGTTTCCACCTCTTGGAGATCTACCATAACGTGGCATAATGTTAGTCAGTCCATTTCTATCTAATTTTGTATTTATTTTGTCTATTCTATCGCAAAATGGTGCTTGATGACAAGTAATGACTGTACTTTGAGACAGATTTTTTGTTTACAGGTGTGACAAAAATTTTTTTAGATTTCTGGGAAGAGTTTTGCTAGGATTTTTGGTGTCAATGCTTGTTCTTTTCATACGTGGCAATAAGTGTGTATGTACATTACTGGATTGAAATTCAGCAATGTACATACACGAGCAGTTTGGCTCTTCTTTACTAGCATTGAGATTTTCGTCAGGAATAATCAAATCTACCCCACAAACCCAAGCACTGATAGCGCTAGTCATTTGAACTGCTAGTTGTTGATAAGATTTGTCCATGGTTTCGGTAACGTCAATTGAATCACCGCCAGTTGAAATGTTAGAGTTACGGCGTAAATTAACCTTGACACCTTCAGGGAGAATGTCATCTGGTGTGTATCCTTATTGCTCTAACATGAGGCGTTCAATGTCGCCTAGTTCAATGATTTCAAGTGGTGAACGGTAATTGTAGCCACGGAGTGGATTTTGATTTTTAAGGTCAACCAATTCCGCAATCGTGTGTGTACCATTCCCAACCACGTTAGCAGCAATTCGCAGAAGCACCTCTTCGCATTTACCATCAAGAACGAAGAAGCAATATTCAGTTTCAGAGATAAATTCTTCAACTAAAATCGTGTCATCTTCAGCAAAGGCAATGTTTAGAGCGCTTTTGTATGAAGCAAGGTCAGCAGGTTCTTTGAAAATTGAGATGCCTAGTCCGCGTAGTTAGTCGATTTTGGTTTAACAACGATATCCTTGTCTTTGACTTGTGAAAAATAGCGGAGCGCGATATCTTTGTCGGCTAATTCTTGTCCAGCTGGGACTGGGAAGCCTGCTTGTGCTAGTAATTTCTTCGTGACTACTTTATTTTCCATGACAAGTGGTGTAATGTAATTATCTTTGACAGTCATATTGGCATTTTTGACGTATTCAACATGGTCACCATGCCAAAGTTTGAGAAACTGGTCATTTTCATCCAGAATATTAACGTTTACTCCTTTTTGAATGGCATCAAAAAGCAATAATTGAGTGGAAAGTTCCATATTCTCATAGCCTTTGAGGGCATAATGAGCGTGCCAAGCATAGTCGTGATAGGCTTGCCCTTTTTCTTGCCCAAATGTTTCCAAAGAGAGGTGTTCAATTTCTGTCACTAAACGTCCACCAATGGTCAATTCAGGGCTTTCAATCTGTGCTTTGACATTTTCGAGTAGGGTGTGATAATGCTCTGGCAAATCAAAGCGTTCAATGGCTGCTTGCATGGCAGAAAGGATGAGGTCAGCAGGTGCTTCTTGTGGCAATTTCTCAAGTGGGTGGCTAAGAGCGATGCGGTCATTAAGCGCTTTTGCGTCAGCAATATTGCATTTTTTAAAGTTGTCAAAGTTTCTGTAACCAACAAGCTATGGCACGAACTAATAATGAGACAGATGCCGTTATTATCGCTGGTAAAGGAGCTGACGCTTATCAAATCGTAAACGGTAAACGCACAGCTTATGCTGGTGATTTGAACATCCCCAAAAACTACCTTAATTAGAACAATTCTAAGTATTATTTTGAATGATTCTAATTAATAATAAGAATCTTTAAATAACATAAAAATATTCAAAAAAAAAAAAAGCTTTTCGGAGGCCTTTTTTCTTGTTACAATAAGAAAACAATTCTCGATTTAGGGACTTGTTTTTGTGGAGAAAAATTCCCCTAAAATCATTTTGAAAGGAGGTCGATATGTCAGATATTTACGCTGAAAATATCTCAGTAGCTTACGATGATAAAGTGATTATCAATGACTTATCTGTCACCATAGCAAAACAAAAAATCACGACAATTATCGGTGCCAATGGTTGTGGTAAATCAACTTTATTAAAAGCTTTAACACGCATTTATGCCCTTAAAGCTGGTCAAGTATTTATTGACGGAGAAGCAATTGCTCATTTACCAACTAAAGAAATTGCCAAAAGGTTAGCACTGCTCCCTCAAATGCTTGAAGCGACTGAAGGCATTTCAGTTTATGAGCTTGTCTCGTACAGTCGCTTTCCATATCAAAACTATTTGGGAAGTTTGAGCGACCCAGACAAGGAAAAAATCAACTGGGCAATGGAAATAACCAAAGTTGTTGAATTTGCCAATGAAAAAGTTGATTCGCTTTCAGGTGGTCAACATCAACGTGTTTGGATTGCTATGGCTTTAGCTCAAGATACAGATACTATTTTTTTAGACGAGCCAACAACTTATCTAGATATGAACCACCAGCTGGAAATCTTGGAATTACTCCAAAAACTTAACCAAGATACCCAGAAAACTATTATTATGGTTTTGCACGATTTGAACTTATCAGCACGTTTTTCTGACGAATTGATTGCCATGAAAGCTGGCACGATTAAATATCACGGTAAGGTTCAAGACATCATGACAGCAGACATTTTGCGTGATATTTTTAATATCGAAGCCCATATCGTTCAAGACCCCATCCACAATCGTCCTATTTTGCTGACTTATCAGCTAACATAGATTTTTATTAGGAGAATAGACATGAAAAAGTTTTTCGCCGTTTTAACGACTTTTCTAGCAACATTTTTACTCGTTGCTTGCCATAATACATCATCGACTTCAGATGATACCGAGTTATCTAGCATGCCTAAAATTACTGGATTTTCTTATGAAGGAGATATTCCTAAAAATCCTAAAAAGGTCATTAATTTTGCCTACTCATACACAGGTTATTTATTAGAACTCGGTGTCAATGTTTCAAGTTATTCACTTGATTTAGAAAAAAGTAGCCCTGCTTTTGGTGATAAATTAGCTGACGCTGTCCAATTAACATCAGATGATACCGAAGCTATTGCTGCCCAAAAACCAGACCTTATCATTGCTTTTTCAACAGATAAAAATCTTGATAATTTGAAAGCAATTGCTCCTGTTTTAGTCATTGAATACAGTAAAAGTGATTATTTGGAAATGATGACTAATCTCGGAAAAGTTTTTGATAAAGAAAATAAAGCACAAGAATGGCTTGATAACTGGAAAACTAAAACTGCTGAAGCTAAAGAAGAACTGAGCCAATACATTGATTCAACAACAACTTTTACGGTTATGGATTTTTACGACAAAGGTATCTACCTTTATGGTAAAAACTGGGGACGTGGTGGTGAGTTGATTTATGATTCGCTTGGTTATGCTGCACCACAAAAGGTCCAAGGTGATGTTTTCCCTACTGGCTGGTTGAGCATTTCACAAGAAGTTCTTGGAGATTATATCGGAGACTACGTTGTTCTTAATGTTAGTGACGACACTAAAGAATCGGCAGCTTCCCTAAAAGAAAGCGATGTTTGGAACAATATTTCTGCTGTGAAAAATAATCACGTTTTAGAAGTTGATGAAAGCCTCTTCTACTTTTCAGACCCAATGTCGCTTGATAAACAGCTGGATGCTTTTGTATCAGCAATCAAGCAAGCTAATAGTTAAACTCACTTACCAGCTAAGAACTGCCTGCAATCCATACGATAGGTAGTTTTCGCTGATTTCTCTGAAAGGGAAAGACAATGAAACAACTGTACCTTCTTTTTCAAAAAAATAAAAGTTTAAGAGCATGGCTTCTTTTTTTCAGCCTATGTTTTCTTTTTATCCTTGGTTGGTATTTAAGCCTTCGCTTTGGTGCAGTAGCTTATTCTAATACTCAATTAATGAGTGTTTTTAGACACCCTTTAACTGATTCTAACTTACAAGATGTGATTTTTGATTTGCGGCTTCCAAGAACCATTGCTGCTATTTTAGTTGGGGCTGCCATGGCACAAGCTGGTAGCATTATTCAAGGCGTTACTCGTAATCCTATTGCTGACCCTGGTTTTCTTGGCATTAATGCTGGCGCTGGTTTAGCCTTGATTGTAGGTTATGCCATTTTTGGTAGCATGCATTACAGTTTGATTTTAATCATTTGTCTGTTTGGTGCGATTTTAGCTGCTATTTTAGTATTTGGAATAGCTTATCATCCTCGAAAAGGATACCAACAACTTCGACTCATTTTAGCAGGTGCTATGATTTCAACCCTATTTTCATCACTTGGTCAGGCAATAACGCTGTATTTTAATTTGTCGAAAGCAGTTATCGGTTGGCAATCTGGTGGCTTAGCACAAATAAATTGGAAAATGTTGGGAATTATTGCGCCTTTTATTATCCTTGGCTTGCTATTATCGCAGCTTTTTGCGCGTCAATTAACCATTCTAAGTCTTGATGAAACAGTTGCTAAAGCTCTGGGGCAACGAACTTTTGCCATGACCACGACTTTCCTTGCTATTGTGGTTATCTTATCGGCTGCCGCCGTGGCTCTTGTTGGCAGCATTGCATTTGTCGGGCTTATCATTCCTCATTTTGTCAAAATGTTTGTGGCGAAAGATTATCGGATTATCCTTCCTTTAATAGCATTTGCTGGGAGCACTTTTATGCTTTGGGTCGATTTGATTTGCCGTACAATCAATCCGCCAGTAGAAACGCCAGTTAGTGCGATTGTTAGTATCGTTGGCTTACCATGCTTTCTGTGGTTGGTGAGAAAGGGGGAAAATTTATGACATCTGGAAAGAAAGTAGCTTGTCATTTCAGTGTTCTCATTTCTCTGTTATGTCTTGTTTTCCTGCTATCCTTATCTCTAGGATATGCTAATTCCTCACTTCTAGAGGTTTGCAAGGTCTTTTTAGGAAAATCAGATGCAACCATGTTTTTCATTGTCACGCAAATCAGACTGGCACGCATTTTGGCTTGTATGCTCGGTGGCGGTTCGCTTGCCATGTCAAGTATGTTGCTTCAAACACTCACTAAAAATCCCTTAGCCGATTCAGGTATTTTAGGAATAAATGCAGGAGCTGGGCTCGTGATTGTAATTATGGTTGGGCTTTTGGATGTTACCAATTCAATGATGATTGCGCTTATGCCATTTTTAGCCATGTTAGGTGGTATTCTGACCATTTGTACTATTTATTCTATTTCACGTCAGAAAAATCAGCCGATTAGTCCGACACGCCTTATCATTACAGGTATTGGGATTTCTAGCTTGCTTTCAGGTATCATGATTTCAATCATTGCTAACCTTGATACGAGTAAGACGGATTATATCGTCTCATGGCTAAGCGGAAAAGTAAGTGGGAGCAATTGGCAGACATTGATGATTTTAGCACCGTTGCTATTAGTCACTTGGCTACTAACTTACAGTCAAAGTTATGTGCTCAATATTATGAGCCTTAACGAAGAAACAGCTATTGCTTTAGGTTTAAATCTAAAACGAGAACGTCTCTACACACTAATACTCTCGACTGCCTTGGCGGCGCTTAGTGTTGTTCTTGTGGGCAATATTACATTTATCGGTCTGCTTGCAGGTCACATCACGCGCCAATTATTAGGAAGCGACCACCGCATCAGCCTTCCGTCTAGTCTGTTAATCGGAATGATTATCTTTTTAATCACTGATACCATTGGACGTGTTTTCTTAGTCGGCACAGGAATTTCAACAGGACTTATCCTTGCCATTATCGGAGCTCCTTATTTTCTCTATCTAATGATAAAAATAACATGAACTGTCCAATGGACCTAACTCGCTTTCTTGTTTCTAGGCGAGTGAAAAAAAAAAACAGTCCGCTGGACTGTTTTTTAAGCTTTACTGGTAAAAATTAAGCTTTCTTTATCAAAAAGCATGTTCAATTTGTACTTGCCTTGGTCATTTTTTCGGATATAATCCAATTTTTCCAACGTTTCTACAAAAATATCTGGGCGTTTTTGGACAACTTCGTCCTTACGACCAAATTTTAACAAAAATGTTGTCATATATTTCAAAGCGAATTGTGGATTGACGTCTCCAAGCAAGTCACACAAAGGTTCTTGCACTTTAGACATTGGTAAATTATCTGCTAATTTGAAGAAATAATTTGACAATGTTAACTCACTACGAGCGATACTTGTTTTTTTCAACAAGCACCAAATCATTAGCCTCATTTGTCAAACGTGTTTCAAAAGTCAGAGCCGTCAAGTCCTCATAGATAGAACTTTGGTCATCTACAAAAAGTTGACTGTCTAAACTAACATTTTCTAGTCTATCAAGCAAGTCAAAACCAATCGTATAGCATTTATTGTCACGAATAATGTAACCTGCTTGCACGTATTCCTCAATCAAACGGTCAATTTTGGGAACTTCTGGAAAATTTGCTTTGATTTGGCGTGAGGTCACATCATCTGTTTGATAAAGAAAATTAATCAAGTCTTGAAAAAAAGCTTGTCTGGTTAATTTATCTGGATTAAAAATGTTAATCATGTAATTCTCCTAAATATTGCAAATGCTCGGACTGTGCCAATTGACTAGGGTTAGTTCCAGATTGATTTAGCGGAACAGCCACTCCAAGCTCATCAAAGATATTAAACGAAATGCTTTTGGTTACAGGAAATTTGACAACTTTAAAAAACGCATTTACATCGCTTTGAACAGCAAAAAAGCGAGAACATCATTTGTTCTCGCTAGGGCTTAACTTTGCTACCCACTACAGTTGACAAAGAGCCTCTTATTTGGCATAGTCAACCGCACGGAATTCACGAATGACTGTAACCTTAATATTTCCTGGGTAATCCAAGTTTTTCTCAATTTGTTCACGTATCTTGTGAGACAAGATCGTAACTTCATCATCTGAGATTTTATTTGGATGAACCATAATACGGATTTCACGACCAGCTTGAAGGGCGAAGCTTGTTTGAACACCGTCAAAGCTTGATGCAATCTCTTCCAAATCACGAAGGCGTTTGACATAATTCTCAACGGATTCATTACGAGCTCCTGGGCGAGCCGAACTCAAAGCATCTGCTGCAGCTACAATAACTGCAATCACACTCTCAGGTTCCACATCTCCATGGTGGCTGGCAATGGCATTAACCACGACTGGATGCTCTTTATACTTACGGGCAAACTCAGTACCAATCTCAACGTGACTACCTTCGACCTCTTTGTCAATAGCTTTCCCCATATCATGAAGAAAACCAGCACGACGAGCTAGAGCCACATTCTCACCCAATTCACTGGCCATAATACCTGCTAGTTTACCAACTTCAACTGAGTGACGAAGTACGTTTTGACCATATGAAGTACGGAACTGCAATCGTCCCATAATCTTGATTAGGTCAGGGTGGAGATTCATAGCCCCAATTTCGTAAGCTGCCTCTTCACCATATTCGCGGATACGGTTATCCATTTCCTTACGACTCTTCTCAACCAACTCCTCAATACGAGCTGGATGGATACGTCCATCCTTAATTAAGGCTTCGAGAGTCATGCGAGCAATCTCACGACGAACTGGATCAAAACCAGAAAGAACAACCACTTCTGGAGTATCATCGATGATAACATCAATACCTGTTAAGCTTTCAAGGGTACGAATGTTACGCCCCTCACGGCCAATGATACGACCTTTCATATTATCATCTGGGAGGTGAACAGTGGTTACGGTTTGTTCAGTAACATAATCCCCAGACAAACGTTGCATAGCTTGCGCCAACAAGTTTTTGGCCTTCTTATCAACAGTATCTTTGATCTGTGCTTCTGCATCTTTGATACGTGTTGCAATCTCATGAGTAAGATTATTCTCAGTCTCTGTTAAGATTACCTCACGCGCCTCTGCAATGGTCATTTGACCAATACGTTCAAGTTCAGCTTGCTTCTCAGCCTCCAACTGAGTTACATTCTCTTCACGCTCATTAAGATGTTTAGATTTGTCAGCAAGACTCTGCTCTTTTTTCTCGAGGGCGAGTTCTTTACTTGATAGATTTTCATCCTTACGATCAAGGCTGGTTGCACGTTCTGTTAAACGATTCTCCATTTGTTTAAGCTCTTGACGTTCAGATTTGAATTCTTCTTCAATATCTTCTCGATATTTTCTAGCTTCCTCTTTTGCCTCTAACAAGAACTCTTTACGTTGAGCCTTACTTTCGCGTTCAGCAGTTACACGTAGATGATCTGCATCATGTTCTGCCTGACTACGAAGATTCACAGCGTCTTGTTCTGCCTTTAGCAAGATAGTTTCTGCTTGTTCCTTAGCTTTGCTAAGTTTGATAGAAATTGCTAAATATCCAACGACTAAACCAATGAGTGCAAAGACAACTAAAATTATCATGTTTATCATGTCTTTACCTCAACTTTTCTAAGGTTTTCCTAAAGAAAACCGCCTTCTAGTGTATCATATTTGCATCAATTACTCAAATAAATACCTAGACCTTTTTCATAGGTTTTATTAGAGTGAGAACAAAGCGATTTTGTGAGCTATTTTAGTAATTCATACCCCATAAGTTGCCGTTTTCTTACCTCGAAAGTAAGCAAAAAGGAAAGCAAAAAATACCCGTTAGGGTATCAATCACTTTACGAGTTTAGCAGGCAAGAAACTAGCACCAGCAAGGTGCTTTTTTTAGTTGTCCTCGCCTAGCTCCTTTATTATATCCGATACTTTTTCTAAACTCAATGTTTCGTGTGGCTCAACTCGTTCACCGTCTAAAACATAGTCATGGATTTTACCATTCTTTCGGACAATCTGGACGGTATCACCTTTTATAAAACCATTGTCCTGATGTTATCCTTAAATCTTAGAGTCACTATTGTATAATTTAGACAAAGGACAAAAACATGAAAAAACGCTACTCAAAAGAATTTAAAGAAACCCTTATCGCCTTCTATCATTCTGGTCAATCCGTCACCCAGCTGTCTAAAGAATACGACGTGGCCCCTGCAACAATTTATAAATGGATAGACCTCTACTCTAAATCTAATGAAATCTCCGTCTCTAAAGCTGATTTTCTAGAATTAAAAAGACAACTGGCTAAAGTTAAGGAAGAACGAGACATCTTAAAAAAAGTATTGACCATATTCGCCGAGAAAAAGAAGTGAGTGCTGCGGATATAGTTCAAACCATACAAACTTTAGCACTCAATGTCAGACTAAGCTGTCAACTCCTTGATGTTCCTGAATCAAGTTATTATGAACAGATTAACCGACATCCATCTAAAACTCAATTAAGGAGACAATACCTGTCACTCAAAATTTCTCAACTCTTCAATGCTAACCGAGGAATCTATGGTGCTCCTAAAATTCATCATCTTCTACTTAAACAAGGGGAAAAAGTCGGGTTAAAACTGGTACAGAAGCTAATGAAGCAACTTCAACTCAAGTCTGTGGTCATTAAGAAATTTAAGCCTGGATACTCACTAAGTGATCACATCAATCGAAAAAATCTCATACAGACTGAACCTACAAAGAAAAATAAGGTTTGGTCAACCGACATTACTTATATTCCTACTCAACAAGGATGGGCTTATCTCTCAACCATTATAGATCGTTATACTAAAAAAGTCATTGCTTGGGATTTGGGCAAGCAAATGACTGTAGAATTAGTGCAAAGAACTTTAAATAAGGCCATTACATCACAAGACTATCCAGAAGCTGTTATTCTTCATTCTGACCAAGGAAGCCAGTATACGAGTCTAGAGTATGAAGAGTTGCTTAAGTATTATGGGATGGCTCACTCTTTCAGTCGAAGGGGATACCCTTATCATAATGCCAGTCTTGAATCTTGGCATGGACATTTAAAAAGAGAGTGGGTGTATCAATTTAAATATAAGAACTTTGAAGAAGACTATCAGAGTATTTTCTGGTACATCGAAGCCTTTTATAATTCAAAACGAATCCATCAAAGTTTAGGGTATCTTACACCTAATCAATTTGAAAAGGTAAGTGCTTAAAATAAATAGATTAAAATTCTACGTTTGTTACTCTAAAAACTTGACTTTACGTCATATTTTACTTTTTTGTAAGTTCATTTTATAATGTATATACAAAAGGAGTAGAGCCATGAATGTTATCTTAAGAAAAACAGGAAATAGTACGGTTATTATAATTCCACATCAAATTAAAGAGACCTTTGGAGCAGAAATCAGAGAAGAAATCGAATTCGTTACTTTAGGAAACAATGTCATCATTCGCAAAGCTGAGCCAAAATTTAATTTTGATAAAGAACTAGAAAAAGCAATGAACCAATACGATGAACTTTTGAAAGAATTGGTGGATAAATGAGGTATCTGACCGCTGCAGATATTATCAAAAATACAGGGATTGAGGTAATATGGATTGAAAAAGATATACTGAGGAAGGCTCATATATTCCAAAATGTTCATTATATCCGAATGGAACAATAGTACTAAACTTAGCAATTCACTGCGATTGTATAGAATTTATCGCTTTACACGAAATAGGTCATCTTGTGTCTGGAAAAGCACTGGCAATAGTTAATAACAGATTGAAAGCGATCGCTCATACTCGTAACGAAGCTCTAGCCAATAGATATGTGTTTAGAAATATTGCACCAAGATATGTGGAAGAAAATCAGTATGACCGCACTTGGGCGTCTCCACATAAAATATGTGAATTTTTAAATATAGAAGCTACATTCGAAAACATAGGTATCGCACAAGAAGAAATAGATATTGCCCTTGGATATAATTTTTAAAGTAAAAATACGTGCGCTAACCACGTTAAAAGGGCAAGGAGATGTTTTATGGAAAAAATAAAAGATTTATGGAAAAACACAAAATGGTTTAAAATTCTAGTTTTTATAACATGTATAAGCTTACTATTTATATTGTGGCCAATAACCCTCATCTCAGGCTTGATAATGTATGGTTATGCTTTATATTCAGTTGTAAAATCTAAAATAAGAGGACAGTATACAAAATTCAAACCAAAAACATCTTTCATACTTGCTACATCACTGATTTTCATTTCGATTATTGGCTGTATAGTTACTCCGGATACAACAAATACAGATTCTAAATCAGAAACAACACCCAAAGTAACAAAAACTAGCCAATCCATTACCTCTAGTAGTTCAAAAAAAGAAAAACAGGCTTCACAGAAAAAGGATACTACTAAAAAAGAAACCTCAGTTGCTTCAAAACCTATTGAAACAACCCCAGATAAGCTTGTTGAAAAAATAAATAATGGAACTTTAAAATCTGGAGAAAAATATCATTTTGTTGGAGAAATGATGCGTTCAGATAATTGGAGTACTGATTCATCTGGAAACTATACAGTGTATGTAAAAGCCCCAGAACAAGCATCAATTGCTGGTATGTCTTTATATGCTGATGAACATGATGCAGAAAGATGGACTGATGGAACACAAGTGGACTTTGTAGTTAATATCAAGAATGTAGACTTAAATGGATACAAAGTTCTAATGCCAGTAGTTAAGACTTCTAAAATATTAAGTGGTGGAACAACAAAAGAACAAAAGGATAGCATAAAAGAGAACGATTATTATGATGCCCTGTCTTCTGCGGCCCAAACTGTAAATACGAGTTTGGGTACTAATGCCATTGACAGTATAGACAGAGGTTATAGTTACCCAGCTGCTAATGTTAATTTGAATATTGTTTTTGCATCTTATTCAAATATGGAAATAAAGAGTCTAGTTCAAACTTTAAACGAAAGCCTAGTTAAAATAGCTCATTCCAAAGGAGTAGATAATCCTCAATTTCATTATTATATTTCAGGTGTAGAAATCGGAGAAAACCGTTCAATTATGGATCCTTCTAAAGTCAAATTTAATTCTAATTTAAAATAAAAAATATAATAACCCCACCGAATATTTAAGGAAAAATAAAAATGATTGATTTTAATAATGCTGCTTTTATTAAATTAAAACCTACAAATGATGATGCTTTCGTTAACAATATCTCACCGATTCTTGTAAAAGGCGAGTCTATCTTAGGAACATATAAAGGGATACGTGATGGAGTCGTATTTACAACTCATCGTATTATCGCTATTAATGTCCAAGGTATTACCGGTAAGAAAAAAGATTTCACATCTCTTCCTTATTCTAAAATTCAAACTTTTTCTATTGAAACAGCTGGTACTTTTGACTTAGACAGCGAATTGGAATTATGGTTCTCGAGTTTGGGAAAAGTAAAATTAGAATTCTCAAGTCGTGCAAATGTGTCTGAAATTGCAAAAATTATATCTCAAAGAGTTTTATAAATAAATACCGAAACCTTTTTCATAGGTTTTATTAGAGTGATAACAAAGCGATTTTGTGAGCTATTTTAGTAATTCATACCCCCATAAGTTGCCGTTTGCTTACCCCAAAAGTTAGCAAAAAGGAAAGCAAAAAATACCCGTTAGGGTATCAATCAATTTACGAGTTTAGCAGGCAAGAAACTAGCACCAGCAAGGTGCTTTTTTAGTTGTCCTCGCCTAGCTCCTTTATTATATGGCTCTATGATTTATGTAGTGGGTAAAACTACTGTAGAGATTATAGAGGGTTCTGTTGCAAAGTTCCAAAATGAACAATACTAGTCTAACACTAGCTATAGTTTATGCAGGTATTCCTAATAATATCTTCATTTCCGTGCAGACTGAAGACCCGAAGAGAGTGCCTTCTTTTCGGTTCTTCTTATATAATCCTCGAATGGCTTCCATGCCTGTAATCGTGGTTGAGGCTGTTCGTAAGCTTCGATAAAATTTGTTTCGTCTCTTGATAGGACGATGATCTTATTCAATGAGGTTATTTAGATATTTCACCGTGCGATGTTCTGTTCGCTGGTAAAACCCGTGTGCCTGTAATTTTTTGAAGACACTGGCAATAGAGGGAGCTTTATCGGTCACCAGAACTCTTGGTTCATCGAACTATTTAACTAATCTCTTGAGAAAGGCGTAAGCTGCTTGTGTATCTCGCTTTTTCCGTAACCATATATCCAGAGTGAGACCATCTGCATCAATGGCGCGATAAAGATAATGCCATTTTCCTTTGATTTAATATAGGTCTCGTCCATTTTCCACGAATCAATGGACTGTTTGTTTTTCCTCTTCCAAATGTTGTAAAGTAGTTTCCCATATTCCTGTACCCAACGATAGACAGTGGTGTGAGACACGTTAATACCATGGTTGTATAGAATTTCTTGGACGTCACGATAACTCAGGTTGTACCGAAGATAGTAGCCTACAGCGACAATAATCACATCTTTCTGAAATTGTTTGCCTTTAAAATGGTTCATCTTCATTACTCCTCCTAGTTCCTATTAAACTCAATTTACCCTATAATGGATCTGAGGGGAAACTTTGCAACAAAACCATCTTTTGTAAAAAGCCTTTTTTCTGTTCTTTCAACAAATCTAACTTACGCTGATGAAGAGTGATAGTGTTGTCTAATTGTTCAAAGAACATCCCTATTTTATTTTGTCAGTGGTACTATGGATAACTAATATCTGTATCTAAAATGTTTTTATTATATAGCCGTTTAATCGTACTTCCTTCTAATCCTTGCCACTTAACAGTCGAATAAAACTGCTTTAAAAACTTATTATCCAAGCGATTATCATGCTTTAACCAAACTATATTGCTATCTTGAAAATATTCATATTCCCCTTGATATACAACAGTTCTACCTATGCTTCCAGAAGCAGATATTAAAATATCCCCTATTTCTGGATATGGATATTTTAATTTATATTCCTCAAATAAATACTAGAACTTTAAACTGATTTTGTGGTATCATAACTCTATAGAATAGGGAGGTATTACCATGCCAAAAGACGTTACTGTTGAAAGTTTTGAACTTGATCACACCATTGTAAAAGCACCTTATGTCCGTCTTATTTCAGAGGAAGTTGGACCTAAAGGAGATATCATCACAAACTTTGATATCCGTTTGATTCAACCTAATGAAAATAGTATTGATACAGGTGGTCTTCATACTATCGAACACCTACTCGCTAAACTGATCCGTCAACGTATCGATGGCCTTATTGATTGCTCACCATTTGGTTGCCGTACAGGTTTCCATATGATCATGTGGGGAAAACAAGATCCTACGGAAATTGCCAAAGTTATCAAATCTAGTCTTGAAGCTATTGCAAACGAAATTACTTGGGAAGATGTTCCAGGAACTACTATTGAATCTTGTGGTAACTATAAGGATCACAGCCTTCATTCAGCTAAGGAATGGGCTAAACTTATCCTTGAACAAGGCATCTCAGACCAAGCCTTCGAACGTCATACCGTCTAAAAAACATTGGGATATAATTCCCAATGTTTTTTAATATTTTCTAAAACGTTGATAACGCGCTTCAAGTAAGTCTTCTGTTGATAATTGGCTTAATTCTGCCAACTCGTCTACGATGGCTGTCTTAATCGCTTCAATAATTTCCCTAGTAAAATAGCCACGTTCTGGAATAACCTTGTCAACGATTCCCATATTGAGTAACTCGCCTGATCTAATCTTCATCAACTCTGCTGCCTCTTCTGAACGTGAACCATCTTTCCAGAGAATAGTTGCAAACCCTTCAGGACTCAAGATAGAATAGATGGTATTTTCAAGCATCCAAACCTTATCAGCTACTGCCAAGGCAAGGGCACCTCCAGAACCACCTTCACCAATGATGATGGCAATAATTGGCACCTTAAGGTCGCTCATTTCCATAAGGTTACGAGCAATAGCCTCACCCTGTCCACGTTCCTCTGCTCCGACACCAGGATAAGCACCTGCAGTATTGATAAAGGTAACAACTGGACGACCAAACTTTTCAGCCTGTTTCATAAGGCGAAGAGCCTTACGATAGCCCTCCGGATGAGGTTGACCAAAGTTACGATTGAGATTATCTTGTAGGTTTTTACCTTTTTGGATACCCACTACTGTAACGGCTTGGCCATTTAAGCGACCAATACCACCGATAACGGCACCATCATCACGGAAATTACGGTCACCATGAAGTTCGATGAAATCATCAAAGATTTCTTTAGCAAAGTCCAAAGCCGTTAAACGGCCTTGATCACGTGCTTCTTTTAAAATACGTGCTACGTCGCTCATTGAACACCTCCATGGAATGATAAGAGCGTGGCAATAGTATCAGCCAACTCTGTACGTTTGACAATGGCATCAACAAAACCATGTTCCTGAAGGAACTCGGCCTTTTGGAAATCATCTGGCAAAGTTTCACGAACTGTATTTTCAATGACACGACGACCTGCAAAGCCAATCAAAGTTTGTGGCTCAGCCAAGATGATATCGCCTTGCATGGCAAAACTTGCTGTAACCCCGCCAGTGGTTGGATCTGTCAAGACGGTCAAGTACAGCAAGCCAGCGTTTGAATGACGTTTTACTGCTGCTGATATCTTAGCCATTTGCATCAAACTCATGATTCCCTCTTGCATACGGGCACCACCAGAAGCTGTAAAAATAACTACTGGAAGTTTTTCCAAAATCGCATACTCAAAGAGTTTTGTGATTTTTTCACCAACAACGGTTCCCATTGAAGCCATGATAAAGTTGGAATCCATGATAGCCAAGGCTGTTTTTTGTCCCTTTATAGTTGCAACACCCGTCACAACTGCTTCATCAAGACCTGTTTTTTCCTTGGTGGCAGCTAGCTTCTCCATATAACCTGGGAAATTTAATGGATTTTCAGTTTTAATACCTGTAAATAATTCTTGGAAAGATCCCTCGTCAACCGTTAAATCAAGACGTTCTTTTGCGGAAATACGGAAGGCATAAGAACAGTTTGGACAGATTTTAGCTTGTCCCAAGTCCTTTTGATAAATAGCTTGTTTACAGCCAGGACATTTGGCAAAAAGATCATCTGGTACTTCTGGCACATGGTGATAAACCCCATTACGTACATAACGGTTAGGATTGATACGGATATACTTTTCTTTTCGATCAAATAATCCCATAAACCCTATTCCTCACGATTCTGATATTCTGGTAGGAAAGTTTCCATCAAGAATGATGTGTCATAATCTCCAGCGATAATGCTACGGTCTGAAATCAAATCTAACTGGAAGTCAGCATTTGTCACAACTCCATCGATTTCAAGCTCGTAAAGAGCACGTTGCATCTTCATGAGTGCCTCAAATCGATTTTCTCCATGAACAATGATTTTTGCAATCATTGAATCATAGTAAGGTGGAATGGTATAGCCTGGATAGACAGCACTGTCCACACGAAGACCAACACCACCACTAGGTAGGTAGAGATTGCTAATTTTCCCTGGGCTTGGTGCAAAGTTGAACTTAGGATTTTCCGCATTGATACGACACTCAATGGCATGTCCCTTGATTTCAATATCATCTTGAGACACAGATAATTTTTCACCTGCAGCAATACGGATTTGTTCTTTAACAATATCCACACCACTTACAAATTCAGTAACTGGGTGCTCAACTTGAACACGAGTATTCATTTCCATAAAGTAAAACTGACCTGATTTTTCATCAAGAAGAAACTCGATAGTACCCGCATTTTCATAATTAACAGCCTTAGCAGCACGGACAGCCGCAGACCCAATTTCATGACGAAGTGTCTTACCAATGGCAACAGAAGGTGATTCTTCCAAGACCTTTTGGTTATTACGTTGAAGAGAACAGTCACGCTCACCTAGGTGAACAATATTACCATAGCTATCTCCCAAAATTTGAATCTCAATATGACGAGCTGGGTAAATAACTTTCTCAATATACATTGCCCCATTACCAAAGGATACTTTAGCTTCCTGTGACGCAGATTCGAAGGCAGGAACCAACTCTTCTTTAGTGTTGACCTTACGAATTCCTTTACCGCCACCACCTGCAGAAGCCTTAAGCATCACTGGATAACCTAGACGATTGGCAACTTCTAAAGCCTCTTCAGCCGTAAAGACTTCACCATCTGAACCAGGGATTACAGGGACATTAGCCCTAATCATTTCAGCGCGAGCATTGATTTTATCACCCATTTTGTCCATAATCTCACCTGAAGGACCAATAAACTTGATGTTCATTTCCTCACAGAGAGTAGCAAATTTAGAGTTTTCACTCAAGAAACCAAACCCTGGATGAATAGCTTGAGCCTCAGTTACAATAGCTGCTGACAAGACACGGTTCATATTCAAATAAGAATCAGTTGATTTTGCCGGACCAATACAGATAGCTTCATCAGCAAGCATAGTATGGAGAGAATCCTTATCCGCCTCAGAATAGATAGCGACCGTTTGGATTCCCAATTCACGCGCTGCACGGATAATACGAACTGCAATTTCACCACGATTGGCAATCAATATTTTTTTAAACATAAAACAAGATAACATCACACATCTTTATGATAGTCTGTGTAGATTTCCTTTCCATGTGATAGACCAATGTCTAAAGAAAAATCCTTTCCGACTGTCGCCAGAAGGATTTTCACAAAACATTAGCTTCCAATAGCAAAAGTCAAAGTCCCTGATGCAGCAAGTTTACCACCGACTTCCGCTTTAGCCTCAACAACAGCAATTGTTCCACGACGTTTAACAAACTTAGCTGTCATAACAAGTTGGTCCCCTGGGACAACCTGTTTTTTAAATTTAACCTTATCCATACCCGCGTAAAAGACTAACTTACCTTTATTTTCAGGTTTTGACAATTCAAGAACACCAGCAGTTTGCGCAAGAGCTTCCATGATGAGGACACCTGGCATAACTGGGTATTGTGGGAAATGCCCATTAAAGAAAGGCTCATTGATCGTAACATTTTTAATAGCTGTAATTTCGTCTTCTGAAACTTCTAAAACACGGTCAACCAAAAGCATTGGGTAACGGTGTGGCAAAGCCTCACGAATAGCATTAATATCAATTGTCATTTGATGCGTACCAATCCTTTTCCGTAATCAACGACTTCTTCATTTGCTACCAAAATTTCAGTGATAACACCATCTTTAGGTGCAGGCACTTCATTCATGACCTTCATAGCTTCAACAATAAGAAGCGTTTGGCCTTTCTTAACTGTATCACCAACAGAAACAAAGGCTGGTTTTTCAGGAGATGGTGACAAGTAAGCAACTCCTACAAGTGGACTTTCAACTACTTCTCCTTCAGCAGCTTGAGCTGGTACAGAGGCTTCTTCGACTGGTGTTTCAACAGTAGCGGGTGCTGCTACTGGAGCAACTGGAGCCTGAGGAGCTGACGCAACCACTTCACCTGTAGGAGCTACTGGGGAAGTAGTTACTGAACTTGTTTGATTTTTACTCAAGTTCAACTCTTCTCCATTGTTTTTATATGAGAATTCACGCAAAGTTGAGGCATCAAATTGAGTCAACAAATCTTTAATTTCAGAAATATTCATAAATTAGCCCTCCCAACGTTTAAAGGCAAGAACAGCGTTGTGTCCACCAAAACCAAAGGTATTTGAGATTGCATACTCAATATCAGCTTCTTTACCTTCACCGTAAACAACATTAGCTTCAATGTAGTCAGACAATTCTTTTGTACCAGCAGTTTTTGGTACAAAGCTGTGACGAATAGCTTCAATTGTTGCAATAGCTTCAACAGCACCAGCAGCACCAAGCAGGTGACCTGTAAATGATTTAGTAGATGAAACTGGAACATCTTTACCAAGTACAGACACAATAGCAGCACTTTCACCTTTTTCGTTGGCTGGTGTTGAAGTACCGTGAGCATTGACATAGTCAACATCTTCAGGCTTGATACCAGCTTCATTGATAGCCAATTTAATTGCTTTAGCAGCTCCTGAACCATCTGGAGTTGGCGTTGTCATATGATAGGCATCACAGTTTGATCCGTAACCAACAATCTCAGCCAAGATGTTGGCACCACGTTTTTGCGCATGCTCCAAGCTTTCAATAACAAGAACCCCAGCACCTTCACCCATAACAAAACCATTACGGTCTTTATCAAATGGAATTGAAGAACGTTCTGGATCTTCTGTTGTTGAAAGGGCTGTAAGAGCGTTAAAACCTCCAATACCAATTTTAGTGATTGAAGCTTCCGCACCACCAGCCAAGACAACATCGTGAAATCCAAATTTAATTTCGCGGAAGGCTTCACCGATAGCATCATTGGCAGAGGCACAGGCAGTTGTCACTGATTTACATACCCCTTGAGCACCAATCTTAAGAGCAATATTCCCTGCACCCATGTTTGAGAGAGCTTTAGGAATAAACATTGGCTTGATGCGTTTCATACCACGTTCATGCATGCGGATAATTTGATCTTCAAGTTCTTGTAAACCACCGATACCAGATGACACGATAACACCAACGCGATCACGATTTACTTCTTCCATATTAAGTCCTGAATTTTCAAGTGCTTCCATAGCAGCATAAATCGCATAAAGTGAATAAGTGTCCATACGGTTAGTATCTTTTTTCACAAAATACTTGTCGAATGGGAAATCTTGGATTTCACCAGCGTTAAAGACTGGGATTTCAGAAGCATCAAACTTGGTGATTGGCTTAATACCAATCTTACCGTCATGAAGACTGTTCCAAAATTCTTCTGGTGTATTACCGATTGGTGAGGTTACACCGTAACCTGTAACAACAACACGATTTGTAGACATGTATATTCTCCTTTTTCGGATGGATATTTTAGTATATGATTTTTTGATAATGAAAATCAATTATTGCATGGTCATACCACCATCAATAGCGATTGTTTGACCTGTAAGATACTCTTGCCCTGCCAAGAAAGCCGCAACTTCTGCCACTTCTTTTGCCTGACCAATACGTTTCATTGGTACATGAGCAATCATAGCGTCTTTCATTTTCTCTGGGATTGCATCAGTCATATCAGACTCAATGAAACCAGGAGCAATAGCATTAACACGAACACCACGAGCTGCAACTTCACGAGCTACTGATTTAGTGAAACCAATCAAACCAGCTTTTGAAGCCGAATAATTAGCTTGACCAACATTTCCCATAAGACCTACAACAGATGACATATTGATAATGGCACCTTGACGAGCCTTAGACATTGGTTTCAAGACTGCTTGTGTCATATTGAAAGCACCAGTCAAGTTGATTTTCAAGACGCGTTCAAAATCTTCTTCAGTCATCTTCAACATCAACTTATCGTTGGTGATACCAGCATTATTAACTAGTACATCAACACTTCCAAGTTTTTCAATGGCTTCTGCTACCATACGTTTAGAATCCTCACCATTAGAAATATCACCTGAGATACCAACAACAGTTACACCATAGTCCACAAATTGCGCAAGCAAGTCCTCAGAAATTTCAGAACGTCCATTTAGGACAACGTTGGCACCAAGACTAGCAAATTGATGTGCTATAGCTAATCCAATACCACGTGTTGAACCTGTTACAAAAACATTTTTATTTTTAAGTTCCATGTTTACCTCGTTTTAAGCATTAAGAAGGGCTTCAAGACTAGCTTGATCTTCAACATTTTGAGTTGGTAAGGTTTTATCAATTTTCTTCAAGAAACCTGACAAGATTTTTCCTGGCCCAATCTCAATCACTTCATCTACACCAAAATCTTGGATAGTGGCAATCGAATCATAAAAACGTACAGGTTCCATCACCTGACGAGCCAAAAGAGCTTTAAGGTCTTCTGACTTCATAATTTGAGCCTCAGTATTACCTACCAGTGGGAGGACAAAGTCATTGAATGACACTTTTTCTAGTTCTGCTGCCAATTTTTGACTAGCTGATTCAAGTAAAGCTGTATGGAATGGGCCTGATACATTAAGAGGAATCAAGCGTTTTGCACCTGCTTCTTTAAGTAATTCTACAGCATAATCAACAGCCACAACCTCACCACCAATTACAATTTGTGCTGGAGTATTATAGTTGGCAGGCGTTACTACACCCTTTTCAGAAGCTTCTTGACAAATCTCTTCAATCAAATTTGGATCCGTGTTCATGACAGCAACCATTTTTCCACTTCCAGCTGGAGCTGCAGTTTCCATGAATTCCCCACGTTTAGCAACCAAGGCTACTGCATCTTCAAATGAAAGGGCACCAGCTGCAACCAGGGCAGAATATTCTCCAAGAGAAAGTCCAGCAACAATATCAGGAGCGATACCATTTTCTGCCAAGAGACGATAAATAGCAACTGACGTTGTCAAAATAGCTGGTTGAGTATAGCGTGTTTGATTAAGTTTTTCTTCGTTAGAATCGATCAATTCACGCAAATCATAACCTAAAATACGACTAGCCGTATCAAATGTTTCTTTGACAACGGGATATGCCGCATACAAATCACTTGCCATACCCAATTTCTGAGCTCCTTGACCAGTAAATAAGAAAGCACGTTTTGTCACTATCATAATCCTTTCGATGTTTTTAGACGTTTACATCTGCCCAACGAGCAGCTTCTTCTTTAATTACCTTTTCAGCACCTGTGTACAAATCTTCCAAGATTTCTGCACACGTTTCTTCTTTACGAACAAGACCTGCAATTTGTCCAGCCATAACTGAACCATACTCCACATCTCCATCAACAACGGCATTACGAAGTGCACCTGCACCAAGCTCTTCAATTTCCTCTTGAGTTTTCTTACCAGCTAAGAAATCTTTTTCAGCCTGATTGTACTCTGTAGCCAACTTATTCTTAATGGCACGAACAGGGTGTCCTACAACAGAAGCGGAAATCACAGTATCGATATCTTTAGCCTTCAAAATCTTATCCTTGAAGTTTTGGTGAGCGTTAGATTCCTTGGCAACAGCGAAACGCGTACCAACCTGCACAGCTTCTGCTCCAAGCATTAGAACAGCAGCCATACCACGTCCATCAGCAACACCACCAGCCCCAATAACCGGGATAGATACCGCATCTGCAACTTGTCGAACAAGAGCCATAGTTGTCAATTTACCGATGTGACCACCAGCTTCCATACCTTCTGCAACAACAGCATCCGCTCCAAGTTTTTCCATACGTTTAGCAAGTGCAACTGATGGGATAACTGGAATAACTGTGATACCGGCTTCGTGGAAACGTTCCATATATTTACCTGGGTTGCCTGCACCAGTTGTAACAACTTTTACACCTTCTTCAATAACAAGGTCAACAATATCGTCAACATATGGCGACAAAAGCATAATATTAACACCGAATGGCTTGTCAGTGATTTGTTTCACTCTGTCAATATTAGCTTTTACCACTTCTTTAGGGGCATTACCGCCACCAATAATTCCGAGTCCACCAGCATTTGAAACAGCTCCAGCCAAGTCACCATCAGCAACCCAGGCCATACCACCTTGGAAGATTGGATATTTAATTCCTAACAGTTCTGTAATACGAGGTTTCATTTTTCACCTTTTTTTCGATTTTCTAATCAAATAAATAGTTTAATAATCAAAGTAATTTTATAAACAAATGAGAATATTCCTAATAAGAATATTCTCTATGCCCTGCTTATTTAGTTTTCTCTTCTACGTAAGCAACAAGGTCACCAACCGTGTTAAGACCTTCTTCAGTTTCGATTTGAATATCGAATTCATCTTCGATTTCTGAGATAACTTGGAATACATCAAGTGAATCAGCATCAAGTTCGTCAAAAGTAGTTTCTACTTTTACTTCTTCTGGATCTTTCCCAAGTTCTTCAACAATGATTTCTTGTACTTTTTCAAATACTGCCATTTTATTTTCTCCTTTAAGATAAATATATTTCTTATAATCTATGCTGGTGCATAATTTATATAACTAGATTTTAACAATTAGACTGCCCCATGTCAAACCCCCACCAAAACCTGAGAGAAGAATTGTTTGATCACTGCCTAATTTAAGAGTCTCATTCGCCACATTCTCAGAAAGTAAGATTGGAATACTTGCTGCACTGGTATTACCATAAGACATCATGTTAGCCAGAAATTTATCACGACTAACATCAATTTTCTTAGCCATAGTATCCAAAATACGAATATTAGCTTGATGAAGAAGGAAGTAATCAGGTTCACCTTTTTCTTCAACCAATGCTTTAATACTCTTCGAAACAGTCTTCACAGCAAAATCAAAGATTGCTTTACCATCCATTTGCATATAGGGATTAGGCTGCTCAGTACCATCAGAATAAGGCGAAATAACTGCAGAAGCTCCCGACTCAAGACCGCCCTTGCTACCGTCGGTATTTAAAGATTCACCAAAAAAGTGTTCTTCTTCAGATTCTTCTAATAAAACACCGCCAGCCCCATCTCCAAAAAGAACTGCTGTTGCACGATCAGACCAGTCTAAAGTTTTTGAAAGAACTTCAGCACCAATAACTAAACCTTTTTTGTAAGCTCCTGACTTTATCAATTTTTCTGCGGTTGCCAAAGCAAAGACAAAACCACTGCATGCCGCAGTAATATCAAAAGCGAAGGCATTAACTGCTCCAATTGTTCCTTGAACACGTGCTGCCACTGACGGCATTGAGTTATCAGGAGAAATCGTTGCAACTAAAACAAAGTCTAGCTCTTCAGGAGATAATCCCGACTTTTCCAACAGCTGATAAGCAACATTGGTAGCTAAATCACTTGTATTCTCATTTAATGAAATGCGACGTTCTTGAATCCCTGTACGTGAGCGAATCCACTCATCACTGGTATCCATAATTTTAGATAGGTCATCGTTGGTCACGACCTGAGCAGGTGCATAATGGGCAACCTGACTAATTTTTGCAAATGCCATTATTTCAACTCCTCAAGAAAGGCATGGAGATTTTCCAAACCTTTGCTCATAACCTTTAATTCCTCGTCGTTAAAGCCTTCTGTAATCCGCATCACCATTGATTTATGGAAAGCACGGTGAAGACGATATACCAGACGACCTTTTTTAGAAAGTGATAGATGGACCACACGACGATCAACAGATGATCGCGTACGAATAATATATCCTTTCTTTTCAAGTTTATTGAGAGAAGTTGTTACAGTACCAAGGGTTAACATAAGCTCTCTAGCAACTGCACTTGGTGTCGTATCTGGATGTGTACCAATAACATCAATGGTATGCATTTCCTTGAGGGAAATATCATTAAACTTTGAATTTTTCAAACTTGCTTCTTCGATAATAACGACGTTATTAAAAATATCAACAAGATAGCCATTAATTTTATCGTAATCCACACCAGACTCCTTTCAATAAGATTTGATTATCAAATTATATCAGACTCAAACTAATTTAGCAAGTCCAATTTGAAAGCTTTAGTTTTAATTTCTGAAAACAAGTTTATTTTCCTTGGAATTTAGGGCGGCGACGTTCACTATAAGCACGTACACCTTCTTTAAAGTCCTCTGTAAATGCAAGAGATTTCTGCAAATCAAGCTCTAGCTTAGCGTATTTTTCCCAACCTGCAAATTCAGATTCCCAAACCATTTCTTTAATTGCTTTGAATGAATTAACTGAAGAACGATTTAATTTCTTAATCAATTGACTCACTGTTTTCTCAAGTTTTTCTGAATCGACTACTTTGTAAGCAATTCCCCAATCTAAAGCTTTCTCAGCTGACACAAGCTCTCCTGTCATGGTAATTTGAGTAGCACGATTAATACCGATTGAACGAGTCAAAAGGTACAGACCACCAGCATCAGGAGCCAAACCAACACCTACAAAAGCTTGAATAAATTTAGCTTTTTCAGATGCAATTGTGAAATCTGCTGCAACTGCTAAGTTAGCAGCGGCACCTGCACAGGGCCCATCAACAACCATGATGACTGGCTTAGGCAATTTTTTAAGAGCAAAAGAAATTTCATTCACTTGCTCAGCAATACGAACCAAAGATTGTACATCATCCACAGCAACAGCTTTTTTCATTTGATCAAGATCTCCACCAACAGAAAAGACTTTTCCCTTAGCATTGATAACCAAGAACTTCACAGATGCATCTTCCCCTGCTTCCTCGATTGCAGCCATAATCTCATCACAAACTTGAATGTTAAATCCATTTTGCACTTCAGGGCGATTGAGAGTTAATGTTGCCACTTCCTCTTCAACACTATAAAGAATTGTTTCGTAAGCCATTTTAGCACTCCTTCCGATAACTAGTTACTATATCAAAACCGCATGTTATTTAATTTTTTATCACAATTTTATTTGATATATAGATAATTTGATAATCAAACCATAAGTCTTTATTTCCTAGTATACCATAGTCCACCTAAAGATCAACATAAACTTATATTTTTTTAATTTGATACATCAAAACACCGAGGAGACAAGCTCGGTGTTGTTTTCTATTTTATTAAGTCTAAAATATCTGTAAGACTATCCAATAAACCTTTTGCAGCACTTTGATCCATACCAAACCGATTATCTCTAATTGCCCAGACCTCTACATCTGCAGCTACCCCAGCGGCAATTCCTTTTTCACTATCTTCAATGATAAGAGCACGACTTGCTTGCACGTTTAATTGCTTTAACGCTGTCAAATAAATCTCTGGATTGGGTTTACTCTCTTTGAATTCCTCTCCTGAGAGAACAATATCAAAGTAACCTTGCAAACGATTTTCCTCCAAAGCTCTAAAGATATCTGCTTTCACTGAGCTAGAGGCTAAGCCTATTTTCAACCCTTGAGATTTCACTTCATTTAAAACCTTTAAAACATCAGGAAAAATTAATTCTTTATAGGGTAAGGGATTATTTTGTTTATAAGTATTGTACTCTTCTTGTAAAGTTGACACATCCCACTTATCATAATCATCTCTAAGGATATTTTCCCAAACCTGCTTAGTATTTCCACCTATAAAGAAAGACGGGGGCAAATGATCTATTGAAATACCCTTTTGGCCTAAAAAACTTGCCCGTCGATCATAATAATATTTTTCAGTGTCAAAAAGGACACCATCCATATCAAAAATAATTGCCTCTACCACGGGACATCCTCCTTTTCTTCCTTTATTGTATCATAATCAGACTAAATCTTACTCACTTTTAAAAATAATGTGACAAATTGTCAGAATTTTGCTATAATTGTAGAGTAATTTATAATTTTTTTGGAGTAACTATGAAAGTCATCAAATTTGGCGGAAGCTCACTCGCTTCAGCAACACAATTAGAAAAAGTCTTAAACATTGTAAAATCTGACCCTGAACGCCGCTTTGTCGTTGTCTCTGCCCCTGGTAAACGTAACGATGAGGATACCAAAGTTACAGATGCCCTAATTAAATACTACAAACACTATATAAAGGGTGCTGATGTTAAAGCTGACCAAGAATGGATTATTAACCGCTACCAAGCTATAGTTGATGAACTAGGTTTCAAATCAAAAGAGATGGTAAAAATTGCCAAAGCTATTACTGACCTCGCTACGCTTCCCATCGAGGATAATGATTTCCTCCATGATACCTTCCTAGCTGCTGGAGAGGACAATAATGCAAAATTAATTGCTGAATATTTCCGCAATAACGATATTGAAGCACGCTACGTTCATCCTCGCGAAGCTGGTATCTTGGTCTCAAGTGAGCCAGGCAACGCTCGTATTCTTCCGGGTTCATATGATAAGTTAGAAGAACTTCGTGAATCAGATGAGGTTCTGATTATTCCTGGATTCTTTGGGGTCACCTCTGATAATCAAATCTGTACATTCTCACGAGGAGGCTCTGATATCACAGGCTCTATCGTAGCGGCAGGTGTTAAAGCTGACCTATATGAAAACTTTACAGATGTAGATGGTATTTTTGCAGCCCACCCAGGTGTAGTACATGAACCGCACTCTATTCCAGAGTTGACTTACAAAGAAATGCGTGAGTTGGCATATGCTGGATTCTCGGTTCTTCATGATGAAGCTCTCCTCCCAGCATATCGTGGTAAGATTCCATTAGTTATCAAAAACACCAATAATCCGGACCACCCAGGCACACGTATTATTCTTGAACACCAGGGAGCAACTGTTCCAGTTGTTGGTATTGCTAGCGATGACAAGTTTGTCAGCATCAATATGAGTAAATACCTCATGAACCGCGAGGTAGGTTTCGGACGTAAGGTGCTACAAATCTTGGAAGATTTAAACATCCGTTGGGAACACATGCCTTCTGGAATTGATGACCTTTCAATCATTATTCGAGAACGTGAACTTACCCCAATCAAAGAACAAGAAATCCTCTCTTATTTGACGCGTGAACTTGGTGTTGATGAAGTTGAAATTGAACATGGCCTTTCTATCCTAGTGATTGTTGGTGAAAATATGAGAGACCACATCGGTGTTACAGCGACAGCAGCCAAAGCACTCTCTGAAAAGAACATTAACCTTGAAATGATTTCTCAGGGATCAAGTGAAGTTTCTGTAATGTTTGTAATTGAAACTGAACAAGAGAAAGAAGCCGTTAGAGCGCTCTATGACGCATTTTTCCGTAGCAACAACTAAAATTTTATAACCTATCTCCTACAAGGGATAGGTTTTTCTTTATAATGAAAATATAGTCAACTCTCACGAAACCTAGTCTAATAATAAATTTTCTAATCAATAATGCACAATTTATTCCAAATCAAAAAGCACTAACTTTCGTTAGTACTCTTTTTACAAGATATTTTCGTAAGTTTCACGAACGGCATCTGGCCAAACTGAAGTTTGAACCTCACCTATATGTTTTTTACGTAGCAAGAACATAGCCATACGTGATTGACCAATACCACCACCAATTGTTAGTGGGAATTTGCCATGTAACAAGGCTTGGTGCCAATCCAATTTCAAACGATCTTGGTCACCAGTAATTTCAACCTGACGTTTAAGTGCATCTTCATCAACACGAATCCCCATTGATGATAACTCAAAAGCATGTCCTAATTGCTCATTCCAAACCAAAATATCTCCATTCAAACCATGATAACCCTTCTCAGACTCAGTTGTCCAGTCATCATAGTCAGGTGCACGACCATCATGGGGCTTCCCGTCAGGAAGAACACCACCAATACCAATCAAGAATACAGCACCATATTCTTTGGTTATAGCATCTTCACGCTCTTTCGGTGTCAAATCAGGGTACTTCTCAACAAGCTCTTCTGAATGGATGAAGGTAATTTTCTTAGGTAAGACGGCTTCAATATCGTAACGTGCCTCAACAGCAAGCTCAGTCAAACGAATAACTTTGTAGATTGTCTCGACGGTTTCCTTCAAATACGCAATATTACGATGTCCATCAGGAATAACCTTTTCCCAATCCCATTGGTCAACATAAACGGAGTGCGTTGCATCCAATGAGTCTTCATCTGGACGAAGAGCCTTCATATTAACCATGAGCCCTTCACCTTCATTAAAACCAAAACGAGCCAAAGTATGGCGCTTCCATTTTGCTAATGAGTGAACAACTTCGTATGTTGCGTCAGGAATCTGAAGTACATTAACAGTTACAGGATTTTCAATACCATTTAAATTATCCTGCATACCATCCCCGACCTTACTCAAAATAGGCCCTTGCACTTCAACGAGGTCAAGTTTATCAATTAAATACCGTGTGAAAGTATTTTTTACAAAAGAAATTTCCTTTTGTTGATTAATGAAGCTCTTCTTCATACGCTCCTCCTTTAAAAAATCAATAGTCCCATTATACTCCTATTTTTTAGAAAAATAAAGAAATTTTCCAATAATTTTGAATTTTTTTTGTTTATCATGTTAACTTTTATTACATTTCTTAGTCAGCTTTACAACTGCTTCTGTCCGAGCAGTGTGAGGAAACATATCTACTGACTGAATATAGTTCACATCATATACCTTAGCTAAAGAAACTAAATCTCTTGCCAAAGTAGATACATTACATGAGACATATACCATTTTTTTGGGAGTATATTCCAGTATAGTTTTAAGTAACTTACTATCCAAACCCGTTCTCGGTGGATCTACAATAAGAGCATCCGCTCGATACCCTTCCTTATACCAGCGAGGAATAATATCTTCAGCTTTTCCTACCTCATAGTGAGCATTATCCAGTCCAAGTGACTCAGCATTTTTTCTAGCATCTTCGATAGCTTCCGGAATAATATCCATCCCCCGAATGGTGCTTACTTTTTTTGCAAATGCAAGTCCAATAGTACCAACACCACAATAAGCATCAATAAGGTGTTCAGACTTATCCACTTCCAAAGCTTCAACTGCCTGACCATAGAGCACTTCAGTTTGCTTAGGATTCAACTGGTAGAAGGCACGAGGAGAAAGTGCGAAGTTATAGTCTAGAACCTCTTCTTGGATTGTATCTTGACCCCAGATAATTTTCGTCTCTTGGCCATAAATCTCACTGGATTTCGAATAGTTATAATTGACAGCAACTGTTACAATTTCAGGATAACTTAAAGTTAACTCCTTCACCAACTTAGTCAAAGAAACAGGATTAGATGTTACAAAAATTAGCTGGACCTGATTAGACCCGAAAGCACGTCGTATCATAACTGTGCGAATCCCGGAAATTTTGCGCTCATTATAAATCGGTATCTTGTATTTATCTAGCAAATTTGTAACCTCATTCATAATCGCTTGCGTTAACTCATCTTGAACCAAACAATCATCAATATTGATTAGTCGATGACTTCCTTCCGCAAATAAGCCAGCCTTAACTGAGCCACCAAAAGAGCGTATTTGAAATTGTAGTTTAGCACGATAATGTTGTGGTTGCTTCATTCCTATTGTTGGACGAATCTCGTAAGACTCAAAATTAGCCGGTTTGAACTTTTTCAAAGCTTGTCCTAACAGGTCCGTTTTAAACTCTAATTGTTTATCATAACGAAGATGCATCAACTGGCAGCCACCACACTTTTCATAGACACCACATTCAGGCTCAACACGAAACTTGGAAGCTTTATTAATTTTTAATAGTTTTGCCTGAACAAAGTTTCTCCTAACCGAAACAATCTGACAAAACACCTCTTCTCCCTTCAAAGCTCCAGGAACAAAAACCAGTGTTTTTTTATAAAAACCAATACCCTCACCATTGATCCCCATGCGTTTAATTTTAAGCGGGATACGTTGTTTCACTTGTAAATTCATAATACCATTCTAACATTTTGATATAATAATAACTATGAAAATAACAAAAATTGAGAAGAAAAAAAGGCTCTATCTCGTTGAGATAGATAAAAAAGAGAGTCTCTATGTTACAGAAGACACCATCGTCAAGTACATGTTAACAAAAGAAATGGCACTTAGTAAAGATCAGCTAGAGGATATTAAGAACTTTGCACAGTTCTCACATGGTAAAAATCTGGCCCTCTATTTTATTTCCTTTAAACAACGTACTGAAAAAGAAGTAAGAGACTATCTTTTTAAACATGAAATAAATCCACATATAATTCCCCAAATCATTGATAATCTAAAGAAAGACCATTGGATTGATGATTATAAACTCCTAGAAAGCCTAGCTCAACAGAATTTAAATTCAGGAGATAAAGGTGACTATTTCTTGAAGCAAAAATGGCTACAAAAAGGCTGTGAGAAACAAGTCATTGACGAGGTATTAACCCAATTTGATTTCTCGGAAGTAGCAATTAAAGTAGCTTCAAAATTATTACGAAAATATCAGGGAAAATTACCAACCAAATCTCTAAAGGATAAATTGATTCAAAACCTCATTAATAAAGGCTTTTCATTCCAAGAAAGTAAGAACGCTATTAACCAACTAGAACTAGAAGCCGATGAAGAAAATGAACAAGCTCTCCTTTATAAGGAAATAGAAAAGCAATATCAAAAATTTAGTAAAAAATACGACGGTTATGAACTTAAGCAACACCTCACACAATCTTTGTTCCGAAAAGGTTATGACTTTGATGCTATAGCCTCCGCTCTAAGAGAATATTTCTAAGAATTTCCCCCCTTTTTTCTCAAAATTATGATACAATAATGAAGATAACCGCTATTGTAGAAAGAGGACGCCATGAAATTACCAAAAGAAGGCGACTTTATCACAATTCAAAGTTATAAGCATGATGGTAGATTGCACCGTACTTGGCGCGATACTATGGTACTAAAGACAACTGAGAATGCTGTTATTGGCGTTAATGATCACACCCTCGTTACTGAAGCAGATGGAAGACGATGGGTAACTCGTGAACCTGCTATTGTTTATTTCCACAAAAAATACTGGTTTAATATTATAGCCATGATCAGGGATAACGGCATTTCCTACTACTGCAATTTAGCCAGTCCATATGTTTTGGACCAAGAAGCGCTAAAATATATTGACTATGACTTAGATGTCAAAGTTTTCGCTGATGGTGAGAAAAAATTGCTAGATGTAGATGAGTATGAAATACATAAAAAAGAAATGCATTACTCTCCTGATATTGACTATATCTTAAAGGAACATGTTAAAATCTTAGTAGATTGGATTAACAATGGTAAAGGGCCATTTTCACAATCTTATGTTAACATCTGGTACAAACGTTATCTTGAACTAAGGAATCGTTAAAGTTGTCATAAAAAAAACTAGTAATAAAACTAGTCTTTTTTTGCACAAAAAACTAATGCTTCGGAGTCTAAATCCATATTTAGAATATAACGCCCATCTTCTACTTGAACAAGATATCCTAATAGTTCTAAAGCATCAACAAAAATATTCCTCCTCTTTTGAAGAGCGTACTCCCTTCTTGCAAATTTTAAAAGAAATGTTGTGACATGCTTTAAGAAATATTCAGGATTAAGATCACCTAATAAGTTATATAATCTGTTTTGTTCTTCCGTTAATGAAAGATTATCTCTTAACTTATAAAAATAATTTGAAATCGTAAGATCGTTTCTCGAGATACTTGTGTGTTCAATAATAACCACTTCATTAGTTGAATTAGTCATCTCAGTAACAAATCTACGCTCTAATAGTTCTTGATAAGAAGGAGAATCACTTTCAATAAAGAAATGCTGGTATAAATCAATTGTAGAAGGATCAGAAACTAAAGAAATTAATAAACGGTAACGTTTCTCAGACCTCTCAATATAACCAACTTTAACAAACTCCTCAATCAATTTATCTATATTCTTTTGTAATGGAAACTGATTTTTTATTTCTCTCAAAGTTACAGGCTGATAGTGATATAGATAATTCACCAATTCCATAAAAAAAGGTTGATTACTTAATTTATTTGGGTTAAATTGTATTATCATAATGAGTATTATATCATTAATCGGCATACTAAAAAAAGGCCTACAGAGCCTTTTTTACACATTGAAGCTTTCAGTCAATTTAGGAACAACTTGCTTCTTACGAGAAACTGCTCCTTTAAGGAAAGCATGGTTATTTTCTAAAACAAAGTTAAAAGCTTTTTCAACTTTATCAGTATTTGATCCGAGTGCGAGAATTTCAGAATTTGAGTTAAGAATATCAGTAATCATTAACACAAAGTCAGAGTACCCGTTACTTTTAATTGAGCTATTAATAGCTTCTTCAATTTCCGCTTGACGTGAAAGAACATCAGAAATATCAACAGTATTCACCTGAGCAATGCGAACTTGATTCCCATTCAATTCAAATGTTTTTGCATCAATATTAATGAGTTCTTCAGCTGATTTAGAAGAAAGATTAGTACCAGCCTTAAGCATGGCAAGACCATATTCTTCTAAATTAACTCCAGCAAGTTGAGCAAGTTCTTCAGCTACTGTAAAATCTGAAGCATGTGTCGTTGGCGATTTAAGTAAGAGAGTATCAGAAATCAAACCTGACAAGAGCAAACCAGCTACATCTTTAGGAAGTTCAACATTATTTTCTTTAAACATACGATAAACAATCGAAGAAGCTGAACCTACAGGTTCTAAACGCATCATTAATGGATTAGCCGTCTCAAAGTTAGCCACACGGTGGTGATCCACTACTTCAATAACTTCTACATCCTTAATATCTGAAATAGATTGTTGAAACTCATTATGATCAGTAAGAATAACTTGATTTACCCCCTCAGACTGTGCTGACTCAACAACACGAGGAGCATTTACAGAAAAATAGTCAAGTACAAAAGCAGTCTCTTCATTTGGAGTACCCAAAGCAACAGCTTCAGCATCAACACCAAGTTGACGTTTCAAATAAGCGTATCCATAAGACGAACCAATAGCATCAGAATCAGGATTTTGGTGACCAAACACAAAAATTTTAGACATAAATTTACCTCAAAAAAATTTTACTATATAATATTATAACATATAAGAAAAAGAAACAAAATAAAAAGAGTAACCTAAGTTACTCAAATATAGTCCGTACGGGATTCGAACCCGTGTTACCGCCGTGAAAAGGCGGTGTCTTAACCCCTTGACCAACGGACCATTTTAATGCCGGCTACATGACTTGAACACGCGACCCTCTGATTACAAATCAGATGCTCTACCAACTGAGCTAAGCCGGCTAACTTTTTTCTAATGCCGGCTACATGACTTGAACCCCCACGCTGTTAAGCGCCAGATCCTAAATCTGGTGCGTCTGCCAATTCCGCCACACCCGCATATATGACTCGTACTGGGCTCGAACCAGTGACCCATTGATTAAAAGTCAATTGCTCTACCAACTGAGCTAACGAGTCTCAAATATTTCAACTTGAACGGTCCCGACGGGAATCGAACCCGCGATCTTCGCCGTGACAGGGCGACGTGATAACCGCTACACCACGGGACCTATGGGAGTTAACGGGATCGAACCGCTGACCCTCTGCTTGTAAGGCAGATGCTCTCCCAGCTGAGCTAAACTCCCTTTTTGCTAAGCGACTACCGTATCTAACAGGGGGAAACCCCCAACTACATCAGGCGTACTAGGGCTTAACTTCTGTGTTCGGCATGGGAACAGGTGTATCTCCTAGGCTATCGTCACTTAACTCTGAGTATTCTCAACTCAAAATTGAATATCTATACTGTATCAAGAAACCAAATCGTTGTCAATATATCTCAGTTACTTTCGTTGGATAAGTCCTCGAGCTATTAGTATTAGTCCGCTACATGTGTCACCACACTTCCACTTCTAACCTATCAACCTGATCATCTCTCAGGGCTCTTACTGATATAAAATCATGGGAAATCTCATCTTGAGGTGGGCTTCACACTTAGATGCTTTCAGCGTTTATCCCTTCCCTACATAGCTACCCAGCGATGCTCTTGGCAGAACAACTGGTACACCAGCGGTAAGTCCACTCCGGTCCTCTCGTACTAGGAGCAGATCCTCTCAAATTTCCTACGCCCGCGACGGATAGGGACCGAACTGTCTCACGACGTTCTGAACCCAGCTCGCGTGCCGCTTTAATGGGCGAACAGCCCAACCCTTGGGACCGACTACAGCCCCAGGATGCGACGAGCCGACATCGAGGTGCCAAACCTCCCCGTCGATGTGAACTCTTGGGGGAGATAAGCCTGTTATCCCCAGGGTAGCTTTTATCCGTTGAGCGATGGCCCTTCCATACGGAACCACCGGATCACTAAGCCCGACTTTCGTCCCTGCTCGAGTTGTAGCTCTCGCAGTCAAGCTCCCTTATACCTTTACACTCTGCGAATGATTTCCAACCATTCTGAGGGAACCTTTGGGCGCCTCCGTTACCTTTTAGGAGGCGACCGCCCCAGTCAAACTGCCCGTCAGACACTGTCCCCGATAGGGATAACCTATCTGGGTTAGAGTAGCCATAACACAAGGGTAGTATCCCAACAACGCCTCACTCGAAACTGGCGTCCCGAGGTCATAGGCTCCTACCTATCCTGTACATGTGGTACAGATACTCAATATCAAACTGCAGTAAAGCTCCATGGGGTCTTTCCGTCCTGTCGCGGGTAACCTGCATCTTCACAGGTACTAAAATTTCACCGAGTCTCTCGTTGAGACAGTGCCCAAATCATTACGCCTTTCGTGCGGGTCGGAACTTACCCGACAAGGAATTTCGCTACCTTAGGACCGTTATAGTTACGGCCGCCGTTTACTGGGGCTTCAATTCATGCCTTCGCTTACGCTAAGCACTCCTCTTAACCTTCCAGCACCGGGCAGGCGTCACCCCCTATACATCATCTTACGATTTAGCAGAGAGCTGTGTTTTTGATAAACAGTTGCTTGGGCCTTTTCACTGCGGCTGACCATCAGTCAGCGCCCCTTCTCCCGAAGTTACGGGGCCATTTTGCCGAGTTCCTTAACGAGAGTTCTCTCGCTCACCTGAGGCTACTCGCCTCGACTACCTGTGTCGGTTTGCGGTACGGGTAGAGTATAATTAACGCTAGAAGCTTTTCTCGGCAGTGTGACATCACTAACTTCGCTACTAAACTTCGCTCCCCATCACAGCTCAATGTTAAAGATATAAGCATTTGACTCATATCACACCTCACTGCTTGGCCAGACACTTCCAATCGTCTGGTTTAGTTAGCCTACTGCGTCCCTCCATCACTATATACTCTAGTACAGGAATATCAACCTGTTGTCCATCGGATACACCTTTCGGTCTCTCCTTAGGTCCCGACTAACCCAGGGCGGACGAGCCTTCCCCTGGAAACCTTAGTCTTACGGTGGACAGGATTCTCACCTGTCTTTCGCTACTCATACCGGCATTCTCACTTCTATGCGCTCCAGCACTCCTCACGGTACACCTTCTTCGCACATAGAACGCTCTCCTACCATACCTATAAAGGTATCCACAGCTTCGGTAATATGTTTTAGCCCCGGTACATTTTCGGCGCAGGGTCACTCGACTAGTGAGCTATTACGCACTCTTTGAATGAATAGCTGCTTCTAAGCTAACATCCTAGTTGTCTGTGCAACCCCACATCCTTTTCCACTTAACATATATTTTGGGACCTTAGCTGGTGGTCTGGGCTGTTTCCCTTTCGACTACGGATCTTAGCACTCGCAGTCTGACTGCCGATTATATCTCATTGGCATTCGGAGTTTATCTGAGATTGGTAATCCGGGATGGACCCCTCACCCAAACAGTGCTCTACCTCCAAGAGACTTAACATCGACGCTAGCCCTAAAGCTATTTCGGAGAGAACCAGCTATCTCCAAGTTCGTTTGGAATTTCTCCGCTACCCACAAGTCATCCAAGCACTTTTCAACGTGCACTGGTTCGGTCCTCCAGTGAGTTTTACCTCACCTTCAACCTGCTCATGGGTAGGTCACATGGTTTCGGGTCTACGACATGATACTAATGCGCCCTATTAAGACTCGGTTTCCCTACGGCTCCGTCTCTTCAACTTAACCTCGCATCATATCGTAACTCGCCGGTTCATTCTACAAAAGGCACGCTCTCACCCATTAACGGGCTCGAACTTGTTGTAGGCACACGGTTTCAGGTTCTATTTCACTCCCCTCCCGGGGTGCTTTTCACCTTTCCCTCACGGTACTGGTTCACTATCGGTCACTAGAGAGTATTTAGGGTTGGGAGATGGTCCTCCCAGATTCCAACGAGATTTCTCGTGTCTCGCCGTACTCAGGATACTGCTAGGTATAAAGACTATTTCGAATACGAGGCTATTACTCTCTTTGGCCTACCTTCCCAGGTAGTTCTTCTATAATCTTTAAGTCCACGTTGCAGTCCTACAACCCCGAAGAGTAAACTCTTCGGTTTGCCCTCTTGCCGTTTCGCTCGCCGCTACTAAGGCAATCGCTTTTGCTTTCTCTTCCTACAGCTACTTAGATGTTTCAGTTCACTGCGTCTTCCTCTACATTACCTTAACAGTAATGAGTGACAGGCATTACCTGCCGGGTTTCCCCATTCGGACATCTCTGGATCATTGCTCACTTACAGCTCCCCAAAGCATTTCGTCGTTAGTCACGTCCTTCATCGGCTTCTAGTGCCAAGGCATCCACCGTGCGCCCTTATTAACTTAACCTTATTTTTGGCCTTTCGACCTAACTCATTAAATATTCACAGCGTTTCGGTTTATTTTCTTGTTACTATCTATATGTAATTACTTACATATGGAATTTGATATAGATATTCAATTTTCAATGGACAATACTTGAATCTTTCGATTCAATGGAGCCTAGCGGGATCGAACCGCTGACCTCCTGCGTGCAAAGCAGGCGCTCTCCCAGCTGAGCTAAGGCCCCACAAGACCTCTCAAAACTAAATAAGAAACTCAAGTACATTCCGTTTTTCCTTAGAAAGGAGGTGATCCAGCCGCACCTTCCGATACGGCTACCTTGTTACGACTTCACCCCAATCATCTGTCCCACCTTAGGCGGCTGGCTCCAAAAGGTTACCTCACCGACTTCGGGTGTTACAAACTCTCGTGGTGTGACGGGCGGTGTGTACAAGGCCCGGGAACGTATTCACCGCGGCGTGCTGATCCGCGATTACTAGCGATTCCGACTTCATGTAGGCGAGTTGCAGCCTACAATCCGAACTGAGATTGGCTTTAAGAGATTAGCTCGCCGTCACCGACTCGCAACTCGTTGTACCAACCATTGTAGCACGTGTGTAGCCCAGGTCATAAGGGGCATGATGATTTGACGTCATCCCCACCTTCCTCCGGTTTATTACCGGCAGTCTCGCTAGAGTGCCCAACTGAATGATGGCAACTAACAATAAGGGTTGCGCTCGTTGCGGGACTTAACCCAACATCTCACGACACGAGCTGACGACAACCATGCACCACCTGTCACCGATGTACCGAAGTAACTTTCTATCTCTAGAAATAGCATCGGGATGTCAAGACCTGGTAAGGTTCTTCGCGTTGCTTCGAATTAAACCACATGCTCCACCGCTTGTGCGGGCCCCCGTCAATTCCTTTGAGTTTCAACCTTGCGGTCGTACTCCCCAGGCGGAGTGCTTAATGCGTTAGCTACGGCACTGAATCCCGGAAAGGATCCAACACCTAGCACTCATCGTTTACGGCGTGGACTACCAGGGTATCTAATCCTGTTCGCTCCCCACGCTTTCGAGCCTCAGCGTCAGTTACAGACCAGAGAGCCGCTTTCGCCACCGGTGTTCCTCCATATATCTACGCATTTCACCGCTACACATGGAATTCCACTCTCCCCTTCTGCACTCAAGTTTGACAGTTTCCAAAGCGAACTATGGTTGAGCCACAGCCTTTAACTTCAGACTTATCAAACCGCCTGCGCTCGCTTTACGCCCAATAAATCCGGACAACGCTCGGGACCTACGTATTACCGCGGCTGCTGGCACGTAGTTAGCCGTCCCTTTCTGGTAAGCTACCGTCACAGTGTGAACTTTCCACTCTCACACCCGTTCTTGACTTACAACAGAGCTTTACGATCCGAAAACCTTCTTCACTCACGCGGCGTTGCTCGGTCAGGGTTGCCCCCATTGCCGAAGATTCCCTACTGCTGCCTCCCGTAGGAGTCTGGGCCGTGTCTCAGTCCCAGTGTGGCCGATCACCCTCTCAGGTCGGCTATGTATCGTCGCCTAGGTGAGCCATTACCTCACCTACTAGCTAATACAACGCAGGTCCATCTTGTAGTGGAGCAATTGCCCCTTTCAAATAAATGACATGTGTCATCCATTGTTATGCGGTATTAGCTATCGTTTCCAATAGTTATCCCCCGCTACAAGGCAGGTTACCTACGCGTTACTCACCCGTTCGCAACTCATCCAAGAAGAGCAAGCTCCTCTCTTCAGCGTTCTACTTGCATGTATTAGGCACGCCGCCAGCGTTCGTCCTGAGCCAGGATCAAACTCTCATTAATACTTTAATAATTGTTCGAGCGTTAACTCATTACCGTCGTCTGACGATTTATTCTTGTAAATTGACAGGTTATAATTCTTCTATCATAACCCTGCACTTGGTTTCTTATTCAGTTCTCAAAGGTCTTTGCCTCTCTTGAGACAACTTCTATATTCTAGCAAAGATAGAATAGCTTGTCAACACTTTTTTTGAAGTTTTTTTCTCTTCTTCGTGCTGGCCGTCTCTCGCGAAACAGCTTTTTTATATTATCATCCCTTCTTAAACTTGTCAATAGCTTTTTTAAAAGTTTTAGAACTTTTACGAGTTAGAGACAAATCACTTAAGACAACTTTTATATCTTAGCACCCTTTTGGATAGCTGTCAAGAGGTTTTAAAAAAATAATAAGCAGGGTATAAACCTGCTTATTATTTTGCCTCAATCAAACCATAGTTACCATCTTCACGCTTATATAGTACGTTAGTTGTATGATCTTCGCTATCAGTATAGATAAAGAAATCGTGTCCCAACAACTCCATTTGTAGAATTGCTTCTTCAACATCCATTGGTTTCAACTCAATATTTTTAGTTCTCACAACTTCAACAGCTGGTGCTTCTTCAGCTTCTTCTTTATTGAATTTAGTCGAGAACATTTCACCGGTTGCAACTTTCTCACGATGCTTACGTGCAATTTTTGTTTTATTTTTACGGATTTGTCTTGCAATCTTATCGACCACTAAGTCAATAGAACCATACATATCTTGTGAAACATCTTCTGCACGTAGTATTACAGAACCTGTAGGGATAGTAACTTCTACTTTAGCTGTTTTAGCTGTCTTTTCGCGATAAACCTTAAGATTTACACGTGCATGTAGTTCTTGTTCTTCGTGGAAGTATTTTTCAATTTTGCTAAGTTTACTTTCAACATAGTCACGAAGTGCTTCAGTTACTTCGATGTTTTCGCCACGGATACTATATTTAATCATAGAAGACCTCTTTCTCGCTTGTTAGCGTTTTCTTCATCTTTATTATATTCTTTTCATGAAAATTTGCAAGGTTTTTTATTATCTTGCTAAGGAAAATGTCAAAACTTCTTTGACATCTAAATCATCTAATAGTTTGACCATTTGATACAGGGTAGATCCTGTTGTGTAAATATCATCGATTATGATGATCTTACTTGGTAGCTTAATACCTTTCTTCAAACTGAAAGGATTATCTTGACCTAACCGCTTTTCGCGTGTTCTCGAGGATTGCTTCTCGATCTCTCTTTTTTCAAAAATGTTTTTATAGGGGATTCCCTCTAGTAATCCTTTAACTTGATTGAATCCTCTCTCTTCCTGGCGTTCTTCCGACAAGGGGACAGGTACTAAGATATATCCTTTCTTTAAAAAAGACTTTAAATTGGCTTTAATTTCTTGTTGAAATATTTTTCTAAGACAATAGTCTCCCATAAATTTATAGCGACTAAAATACTCTTTCATGTTTTCTTCATAACGATAAATGGCAAAATGTTTTGGAATATAGCCTTTTTTCGTCCAAATTTTGCAATCAAAGCAACTATTTCCATCTATTATTTTATAACAATTTGAACATCTCGCCTTCCCAAGTTTTTTAAATTGAGCTTTACAATTTTCACAAGAATACTCTCTTCTTTGTTTAAACATAATTAAATCATTTAATTGAGCTACTGGTTCAATCCATTCATTACATAGTAGACACTTCATTTTCAAACCCTCCTTTTTTTATTCATTGCTTTTATTTCTTTCCGACATTGCAACATTGACTTAGATAATCCTTCATGAAAGAAATAGAGTTTCCCTGTAGGTCTCTCGGGCGAACGCCCCACCCTACCACCAATCTGAATAAGACTCGAACTAGTATATAAGTGATGATTTGCCATACAAACAAAAACATCTACTTGTGGAAAGGTAACACCACGTTCGAGAATAGTTGTCGTCACTAAGATTGACAGTTCTTTTTTTCGGAATTTCTCTACGATGGTTGAACGCTCCTCGCTTTTTGATGAAACAAAGGCTATGTTTTCAGTAGGGAGATATTTTTTTAGGGTAATACTAAACTTTTCACCTAATGCTATATTGGGAAAAAATATTAATAGAGGAAAATTTGATTTACGCTGCTTCTTAATCTGGTGAATTAGAGGGCTTGGAAGTTTCTCGCTCGTCAACGACTTTTGTAACCTTCCTTGCCAAAAGAAACGAGGAAGGACTAAAGGATTTCCGTGGAAACGTCTAGTAAGGTGATGCTTTTCTATAGCTCCAAGGCGCACTTGCTCTTCTAAAGCTAATGTAGAAGTTGCTGTTAAGTAAATATACCGGCCTGTTTCCGTCGTTGCCTGTTTAACAGCATGATTTAACATGACATTCCCTACAAAGGGAAAGGCATCAACTTCGTCAACAATAATACATGACATTCCCTACAAAGGGAAAGGCATCAACTTCGTCAACAATAATCAAGTCAAAGCTATGATAAAATTTTAGTAATTGATGAGTGGTAGCTATAACGAGCGGACTACCATCATATGGTTTACTATCTGCATGAAGCAGAGAAATACTACAAGTAAAATCTTTTTGCATGCGTAGAAACAATTCTCGACAAACATCAATTCGGGGACTTGCGATGACGACATGATTTTTATTTTCAAGAACATAGGCAACAATATTATAAATCATCTCTGTCTTACCAGCACCAGTCACTGCATGAACAAGACTGTTTTTTTGATTTTTATAAGTCTTTAAAAGCTTCTCCGAGACCTCATTTTGATAAGGAGTCAGTTTTCCTGACCATTTCAAGACAGGAAAATCTACTTCTGATTTTTCTGAGGGAAAGTAATAGAGTTCTTTTCCTTCTTGGTTTCGACCAAAGACAATACACGCTCTACAATAATACTGACCATTCGGTAATTGCCAATCTTCCTCTATTCGACTATAACATCTTTTACATCTAAGTTTTTTATCAACCTTTATCATACTTTCTAATTTTACAGCCTCTGAGAGATAATCCACTGGTAACTGTTCTTTCGTAAATAGTCGTCCATAATATTCTTTAGGTATCATATCTTTCTATTCGAAAATATGTTTGAATTCACCTTTTTATGATAAAATTTTTTTATGGATTACAAAACAATTGCCAACGATGGAATCATTGAAGAAGAAATTAAAAAATCTCGTTTTATTTGTCACTTGAAACGCATTAGCAATGAAGAAGAAGGAAGGGAATATATCGCTCAGATTAAGAAAGAGCATCACAAGGCCAATCACTCTTGCTCTGCAATGATTGTCGGAGAAGATGGTCAAATTAAGCGTTCTAGTGATGACGGTGAACCTTCTGGAACTGCTGGGGTGCCCATGCTCACCGTTCTAGAAAAACAAGGACTTACCAATGTCGTAGCAGTTGTGACTCGCTATTTTGGTGGGATCAAGTTAGGTGCTGGTGGCCTTATTCGCGCTTACTCAGGTAGTGTTGCCCATGCAATCGAAGAAATTGGTCGAGTTGATGTCAAGGAATTAACTGGGCTAACCGTAGAGTTGACCTACTCTCAATATCAAGTCTTCTCCAATTTCCTTGAAAAAGAAGGGATACAAGAATTTGATACAACTTTCCTATCCGATGTTTCTACAACCTTGTTTGTTGAAGAGTCTGAGATTGAAAGACTTGGTCAAGAGCTTACTGAATTCTATCAAGGAAAAGTAAATTATAAAAAATCCGGTAAGAAAATTGTTGAGATTCCTATCTGATAGTCAAACATTATCACAGTGATAAAGAAGATGTATTTTACAAGTTAGGTCTACCGTCGTATACTTAAAACCATCAATTAAAGATTAAGAGGATTTTGAATATGACAATTTACAATTCAATTACCGAACTTGTTGGAAGAACACCAATTATTAAACTTAATTCTATTGTCCCAGAAGGATCAGCAGATGTTTATGTTAAACTCGAAGCATTTAATCCTGGTTCTTCAGTTAAAGACCGTATTGCTCTTCGTATGATTGAAGATGCTGAAAAAGCTGGAATAATTAAACCTGGTAATACTATTATTGAACCAACTTCTGGTAATACAGGTATCGGTCTTGCTTGGGTTGGCGCTGCTAAAGGTTACAAGGTAGTCATCGTAATGCCTGACACAATGAGTGTTGAACGTCGTAAAATCATCCAAGCCTACGGTGCTGAACTTGTTTTGACTCCTGGTAGCGAAGGAATGAAAGGTGCTATCGCTAAGGCTAAAGAAGTTGCTGCTGAGCGCGATGGTTGGGTGCCACTCCAATTTGCTAACCCTTCAAATCCAGCTGCCCATGCTGATACAACTGGTCAAGAGATTCTTGAAGACTTTGGGGCAGATGGTTTGGATGCATTCGTAGCTGGTATCGGTACCGGTGGTACTATTTCGGGTGTTTCTAAAACTCTGAAAGCTGCTAATCCAAACATCAAAGTTTATGGTATTGAAGCTGACGAATCTGCTGTCTTGAACGGTGATAAACCAGGACCACACAAAATTCAAGGTATCTCAACTGGCTTTATCCCTGACACATTGAATACAAAATCATATGATAGCGTTATACGTATTCCCTCTGATGAGGCTATCTCAACATCACGTACATTAGGTAGCGAGGAAGGTTTCCTAGCTGGTATCTCATCAGGTGCTGCTATTGCTGCTGCTCTTAAAGTTGCTGCTGAACTCGGCGAAGGTAAAAAAGTATTGACACTTTTGCCTGATAATGGTGAACGTTACCTTTCTACAACACTTTATGATTTCCAAAACTAACAAAAACTTATAGCCAGCTTCTGATCGTTCCAATAGAAAAACAACCCGTTGCTAATATACTGATCTATGGGAGTAGAACACCGAAATAAACTCGTTTAGTCTTGACTCCTTTTCTTATTAGTCTAATTCTTTTGCTTCTGTTTCAGCAATTTCAGCAACTGTAAACCCTGGTTCTACATCCCCTTCAACTTGTAGTTCGACGCAAAGCATGGTATCAGTTTTTGATGCAACAATTGTACGTTCAATGTTGAGATTTTCACTAGAAATGAGGTTAGCAATTTTTTTCCAAAACACGTGGATTATCTGGCACTTCAAGTCCAATACGGATTCCGGCTTGACCATATCCTGAGATTTTCAAAAAAGCACGGAATACATCTTTATCTGTAATAATTCCAGAAATTTGGTCATTATCTACCACTGGAAGAACTCCAACCTTGTTTTGAAGCATGATGTAGGTAGCGTCCTCAAGGTTAGCATATTTGGAAACAGTAAGGACATTTTTAATCATGATATCTCCGACTTTTGTCTTGTTAAGGAGATAGTTCATTTCATAAATTGATAAACTTGTTGCTTTTGATGGTGAAGCCTCCGCCATTGTACCTTCTGTAATAAGACCAACCAGTTTGTCGTGTTCAATTACTGGCAAACGACGCAAACCTTTGTCACGTATAATGTCTGCAGCTGTTACAACTGTTGTTTCTGGTGAGACGTAAACCACACGTTTTGTCATAAAATCTTTTACTGCTATGTTTCATTTTCATCCGAATGATCTCTTACTTGTATTATACCACACTAGTTGTAACCGATTACATTATTTTGCTGAAAAATTAGTACCTTACAATCAGTCTGAGACTATAGAAAAAACGCCCTTGGGCGCTTTTTCTTATCCTCCAAGATAGGCTTTACGAACTTCGTCTGATGCAAGAAGTTCTTTACCAGTACCTGAAAGAACCACTTTTCCAGTTTCAAGAACGTAACCACGATCCGCAATTGATAATGCCTTATTGGCATTTTGTTCAATCAAAAGAACTGTAGTTCCTTGCGCCTTGATGTCTTCAATAATATCAAAGATTTCTTGAATAAAGATTGGAGCAAGCCCCATTGAAGGTTCATCCAAAAGCAAAAGTTTCGGACGACTCATTAGGGCACGACCCATCGCTAGCATCTGTTGCTCACCACCAGAAAGTGTTGCAGCGTCTTGATTCTTACGTTCTTCTAGACGTGGGAAACGTTGGAAGACTTTTTTCAATAGAGCTGCATTTTCTTCTTTATTTGTATGAAGGAAAGCGCCCATTTCAAGATTTTCCATTACAGTTAATCCTGCAAAGACGTGACGTCCTTCAGGCACTTGAGCCAAACCTTCTGCAACAATCTTTCGAGCTGGTGTTTTGTGAATTTCATTTCCAAGGTAAGAAATCGTTCCTTCAGTTGGACGAACAAGACCCGAGATTGTACGAAGAATAGATGTTTTACCTGCTCCATTGGCTCCGATAAGAGTTACAACTTCACCTTCATTAACTTCAAAGCTAACATTTTTAACAGCTTCGATAGATCCATATTTAATTGAGAGATTTTCAACTTTTAACATAGCCATTATGCTTCACCTCCCAAGTAAGCTTCGATAACACGCTTGTTATTCTTAATTTCATCAGGGGTTCCTTCTGCAATCAAGCGTCCATATTCTAAAACATAGATACGCTCAGTGACATCCATGACCAAACTCATATCGTGCTCAATCAAGATAATTGTAATACCGAAATCTTTTTGAATTTGACGAATATGAGCAGTCAACTCAGCTGTTTCTTGTGGGTTCATACCCGCAGCTGGTTCATCAAGGAAAAGAATTTTAGGTTCCGTTGCAAGCGCACGAACAATCTCCAAGTGACGTTGTTGTCCATAAGCCAAGTTTTTCGCAAGCGTATCTGCCTCACCATCCAAGTTAAAGATAGCCAAGAGCTTCATAGCTTTGTCTTTCAACTCTTCCTCACTTGAATAGTACTTAGGCAAACGCAAAAGAGATGCAAAGAAATTTGAAGGTTGCTTATTTGATAAACCAACAAGAACATTTTCAAGTACAGTCATGTCTTTGAAAAGGCGGATATTTTGGAAAGTACGTGACAAACCGAGTGACGCAATCTTGTAAGGTGCTTTACCGTTGAGAACTATACCATCAAGCGTTACAGTCCCTTCACTCGGCTCATAGACACCAGTCAAAAGGTTGAACAAGGTTGTTTTACCAGCACCGTTTGGCCCTATTAGCCCAACCAACTCACCTTCATTGAGTTCCATTGAAACATCACCAACAGCAGTCAAACCACCAAAGTTTTTAGTTAAATTTTTAACTTCAAGAAGTGCCATTTTTATTTGCCCTCCTTAGATTTATTGAAGAATTTTGAGAGATAGAGTTCTTTTGTTCCAAGAAGCCCACCTGGACGGAAGAGCATTACAAGAATCAAAGCCAATGCGTAAATAATCATACGAAGGTTTGAAACGTTTTGGAGGAACATATTGATAATACCAAGAACAACAGCAGCAATGATAGTACCTGTAATTGATCCAAGACCTCCAAGAACGGCAATGATAAGGTAATCAATTGATTTCATGATTGTGAAGTCTTTTGGCACAACAGTCCCGATATAGCTGACATAAAGTGAACCAGCAATCGCTGAAATCATGGCACCGATAACGAATATAATAACTTTCAGTTTTGTAACATTGACACCTATTGACTCTGCAGCAATTTCATCTTCACGAAGAGTGATTGCTTGGCGACCAGTTGCTGAACGCAAGAAATTGAGTACCAAGATTGTAATAATAACCACAAAGAAATAGATGACAGGCCAGCTTGTATAAGGAAGAATTCCAGTCAAACCAGCGGCACCATTGGTCAATTCACCACCATTAATGATAATGATACGGATGATTTCAGCCATACCAAGAGTTGCAATGGCAAGATAGTCACCTTTCAAACGAAGGGTAGGTATACCAAAAATAAGGGCAACGACAGCTGCGATGATGACACCTACAACCATGGAGAGATAGAAACCATCATAAGTTGGCATCATGCCAGTGATGATAGCTGATGAGTACGCACCGATTGCCATGAAACCGGCTTGTCCAAGTGTAAATTGTCCGGAGAAACCAAGAACTAAGTTAGTACCAAGTCCCATAAGGATTGAAATCCCAATCCCCATCAAGATTTGGATGTAGTAAAGATTCATGATACCTGAAAGTTCAAGACCTTTCAAGATAAGGAAGAGTCCAATGATAAGACCAAACCAAATAAGGTTTACTTTTAGATTTTTCTTCATGTCTTACACCTTCTCTTTCACATTTTTACCTAGAATACCCGCCGGACGAAGCAAGAGGATAACTATCAAGACACCATAAACGATGGCATCACGGTAGCTTGATAAACCAATTGCAGTTGACAAAGTTTCCAAAATACCAATAACAAAACCACCGAGTGCTGCACCAGGAATAATACCGATACCACCAAGAACAGCGGCAACAAAAGCTTTAATACCTGGAGTCAATCCCATAAAAGGTTCAATTGAGTTATAGTAAAGACCAATGAGGACACCGGCTGCCCCTGCAAGTGATGATCCAAGAGCAAAAGTGAAGCTAATCGTATTATTAACACTAATACCCATCAACTCCGCTGCATCGCTATCAACAGACACAGCACGCATAGCTTTACCCATCTTAGTCTTCTTAACAATCAATTGAAGAGCAACCATAAGCACAAGAGCAACTACCAAAATGAGCAATTGCACATTTGTAACAGAGATTGAACCAAGATGATAAGTATGCACCTTGATTGATTGTGGGAATGAGCGTGTATCTGCACCTACAAAGTAAACCATGATGTACTCAAGAAAGAATGACACACCAATGGCCGTAATCAAGGCAGAAATACGTGTCGAATTACGGAGTGGGCGATAAGCCAAGAACTCGATAACAACCCCTAAAATGGCACATACAATCATGGAAAACATAAGGGCAATCCAGAAATTCATCTTCAAGCTGTTAATCGCATAGTAACCAACGAAGGCACCCATCATGTAGATGTCTCCATGGGCAAAGTTAATCAATTTGATAATCCCATAAACCATAGTATAACCAAGGGCAAGTAGTGCATAGATACTACCCAAGATGATACCATTGACTAGTTGTTGGGGAAGTTGTTCAAAAAACATATATAACCAAACTTTCTAGTTTATTTTTAGTAAAGATAAGAGCTTATTTTTCAATTTCAACGGCTTCCGCTGAAACCTCTTCACCATTATCTCTTTTAACCATAAGAGCTGTTTTAATAGGGTTATGATCCTTGTCAATTGTCATTTTACCAGTAACCCCAACAAAGTTTTTCAGATTTGCTAAGTTATCAGCAATATCTACTGATGTTTTTGCACCTTTCGATGATTCTGCAATCATATAAACAGAATCGTAGGCTAGAGCCGCAAACATATTTGGTTCAATTTTGTAAGCTTTCTCATATTCTTTAATGAAACCAGATGCCTTGTCAGAAAGAGCAACATTTGTTGAATATCCTGATACATAGTAGACATTTGAAGCATTCTTTTTACCTGCAAGCTCAGTAAATTTCTCATCACTGAATCCGTCAGGTCCTAAAATTGGTTTATCAATTCCAAGGTCACGTGCTTGTTTTGTAATAATACCAGTCTCAGTATAGTAACCAGGCATTACAACCGCATCATAATCTAGGTCTTTAAATTTAGTCAAAGCTGACTGATAGTCCTTGTCACCTGAAGTAAAGGTAGCTTCAGTAACGATTTGACCTTTATATTTACGCTTGAATTCATCCGCAATTCCCTTGGCATAATCCGAAGCATTATCATAGTAGAGAACTACTTTCTTAGCATTCAAATTATTGTAAGAATAAGCCGCCAAAACTTCACCTTGGTAGCTATCTTTAAAGCTTGCACGAAAAACAAATTTCTTAACTCCGTTAGCATCTACCGTAAGGTCATCCTGTGTACCAGAAGGTGTGATCAAAGGAACCCCTGTTTTTTGTGACACGAGGCTAGCAGCAGCAACAGCACCTGATGTCGCTGGACCAACGATAGCATTTACATTACTCTGAATAGCCAAGTTCGTTGAAGATGTTGAAGCCTCAGCATTTTCAGATTTATTATCTTTTGTGACGAGCTCTAGCTTTTTGCCGTCAACGCCACCTGCTTTGTTAATTTCATCAACAGCCAACTTAATACCATTCTGCTCTGACTTACCATAGGCCGCAACAGCACCTGTCAACTCCATGTTAACACCAATTTTGATTGTATCCCCAATCTTAGTACCTTTGGCATTAGCAGTCACATCAGGTGACTTGCCACAGGCAACCAAAAAAATGGAGGCAAAAAAGGCTAGCACAATAAGTGTGATCTTTTTATACATAAGATTTCTCCTTAATATTTTCTTAAAAAAAGTCCACCTTATAGGTTACAGAATTATCAGAAAATTGTCAATCATATACAACTATGTTCTATCCCTGGTAATCGATTACATTGCTTTTAAACTAACGTTTTAAAAAAAAACTTTTCTCTTTAGCTAGGAGAAAAGTTTTTTAAATGTTCAGGGACCGAGGTGTCGTAACGTTCCAGGCTACCTACAAAATCCATATCAATATCAGAATAATAAGAAGGGAGAACTTTTTTGACTGCCTTCATTTCCTCAAGCTCTGTCAAGATATCCTCAACCCTGTCTTGATCTACATAAAGGTGCACATAACGCATCTTATAAGAATGATAGACAACATCACCAAACTTGGCAATTTTACGTAAGTCTCTATTATAGTATAAATAAACAATAATACCTTGGCGCTTAATCACGACCCATCTCCTCCTTTATGTTAATGCCACCCTTTTTATGATGAGGTTTATGAGGGGCAAGAGGTAGGCCGGTATCAATGAAAATCTGATTTGAAATAGCTTGAGCAACCTCCTCTCCAAGTGAAGCTAGTATTATCTGCAAATCGAACTCCGCCTGACGATAGCCTATAACCACCTCGTTTAGATCAATTTGGCGCTTCATTCGTAAAACCTGACGTTTCAAGTCTCTCACATCTGCTCTAAAAGCCTCATACCCCTTAGCTTTATCATAACTTTCCTTTAATTCCTGAAACTCCAAGAGTAGCTCTTGAAGTTTTCTGGCATTTTTAAATCCCTGCTGTTTTAAACGGTAATTCTCTACTTCTGGCAATCTTAAAAAATGTAAAATAAGACTGTCTATTGCTTGATCAATAGCAAGTAGCTCCTCATTGATTATTAACATGTTTCCTATTATAACACAAAAAGTCAGATGAAACGGTTCTTATATAAACCGATTAGCATCTGACTTTTATCTTAGATAAGCTAGACTTATTTTAATTGGTTGTTGGTCATGATTTCATCAATGAAGCCATATTCAAGTGTTTCTTGGGCACTCATCCAATTATCACGTTCAGCATCAACATGAACCTTTTCAATAGGCTGACCAGAATTATCAGCCAAGATTTGCTCCAAGTTATTACGAGTCTTGAGCAAGTGTTCAGCAGCGATAGCCAAATCTGTTTGTTGAGTACCACCACCAGTACCACCCATTGGTTGGTGAATCATGTATTCTGCATTTGGCAACATGAAACGTTTACCTTTGGTACCGCTTGAAGCGATAATTGTACCCATTGATGCTGCCATCCCCATAACGATGGTTTGAACATCAGACTTGATGAAGTTCATTGTATCAACAATGGCAAGGCCTGCTGAAACTGACCCACCAGGTGTATTAACATACAGATAGATATCTTTTGTATTGTCTTGAGCATCCAAGAACAAGAGTTGAGCGATAATTGAGTTTGCCATATTATCTTCTATAGGACCTGTTAACATGATAATACGATCCTTGAGCAAACGTGAGTAAATGTCATAAGAACGTTCACCACGTGATGTTTGTTCAATAACTACCGGAATCATATGAATTCTCCTTTTAATATTGTCTTGATGTTATTATATGATTTTAGTCAAATTAGGTCAAATAAAAAGCATATTCCTTAGCACTCATTTAAAAAGAGTGCTAAACAAGCAAAAAAAAAAGGAAAATTCCCCTTTTCAACTTATTTTGTACCAAACAGACGGTCACCTGCATCTCCAAGACCTGGAACAATATAACCATTCTCATTAAGTCTCTCATCCAAAGATGCTGTGTATATATCAATATCTGGATGAGCATCTTGCAATTTTTTTACACCTTCTGGTGCGGCAACTAAACATACAAATTTGATATTAGCTGCTCCACGTTTTTTAAGTGAATCCACCGCCAAAATTGCTGAACCACCAGTTGCAAGCATTGGATCCATTACAAAAATCTGACGTTGATCAATATCTTCTGGCAATTTAACCAAGTACTCAACTGGCTCAAGTGTTTCTTCATCACGGTATATACCAATATGACCAACTTTTGCTGCAGGTACGAGGCTAAGGAAACCATCTACCATACCAATACCCGCACGAAGGATTGGAATAATTGCCAATTTTTTACCAGAAAGTTGTTTTTGAACTGTTTTTATAATTGGTGTTTGAATTTCAACCTCTTCAAGAGGAAGATCACGCGATACTTCATAACCCATAAGCATAGCGATTTCATTAACCAACTCACGGAAGTCCTTGGTAGACGTATCCTCACGGCGTAAGATTGAGAGTTTATGTTGAATCAATGGATGTGAAATAACTTGAAATTTACCCATAATAGTTTCTTCCTTTGCTTTATATTCACTCTATTATATCAAAAACACAAGAAAAACGCTTGCTTTACTTGCAAACGTTTTTGGAAAGGATCCAATTTTATTTTTTTTAGACAGATGAATCTTACCTGTTACTAAAGCATAGCCAAGAAGTGCTTAGCTACCAATAGCCGCAAAGATGGCTGCCAAGATTGACAGTTGACAGCAACTTTAATGTGATTATCTTTACTTGTCTCATCAGACTTAGCTGATTTTGGAGTTTCTGTATCAGTAACTACCTTTTCTTCAATAGCATTCACTAGAATAGATGGTCCAATTGAAACAATAGCTTCTGGTACTGTTGTCGCAATCTCTGTAGATTGAGATACTTGACGACGGTCACCGACAGAACCCTCTGTTGAAGGTTTCACAGGAACCTTTACCTGATTAATCATCTGCTGATTTATTATCATTAGCTGAGCGATCTACGAATTGGAAGACCTGTATTCGTCGGTGTTTCTGCTCTATCTTCTTTATCAGGTGATGGCTGATTATTATCTGCTGATTTAGAAGTCTTATCATCAGTAGAATGGTTTCCATCTGTTGGATTTACTGGAACTTCGAAGAAGGTCTCAGACATCTGATATCGTCTAAGTAAATTCTCAAAAGAAGAGTCTGCCTCAAATTTAAAGTGATGCCATTTGCATCACTTTTCTTATTTTCCAAAGACAGAAACCAAACGTTTCACACCTTCAGCAACAACTTTAGTTGGCGTAGCTACGTTAAATCGGAAATGTTTTTCTCCTTCGGAACCAAAAGTAATACCGTTATTTAGCACTACCTTCGCTTCTTCTTTAAGCAAACGTCCAAGTTCATTGTGATCTTGATCATAGGCTGAAAAATCAAGCCAGACCAAATAAGTACCCTCAGGTTTCATAACTTCGATATTAGTCTTTTCACTAAGTTCCTTAGTTAAAAGGTCAATATTAGTTTCAAAAACTGTCTTCAATTCCTCTAACCAAGGTTGACCGTAGGTAAAGGCAGCTTGTGTTGTAAGCAAACCAATAGTTGGAATTTCGTGTTGATTATTAGCCAATTGTTTTTGTTTAAAGGATTTACGCAAGTCTTCATTTTCAATAATGGTGAAACTGTTTTTGGTACCAGCAATATTAAAGGTTTTAGTCGCCGAACTAAGCACCAAGGTAAAATCCTTATAAGCGTTTGAAATAGTATTTAGAGAGATATGCTTATTCCCATATAAGGCCAAGTCTTGATGGATTTCATCAGATACCAAGAGAACACCATGTTTCTGGCAAAGTTCTGCTACCTTGGTCAATTCTTCCTTAGTCCAGACACGACCACCTGGATTATGTGGACTACAGAAGACATAGAGTTTTACATCATTGTCTACGATATCACATTCCAATTGCTCAAAATCAATTTCAAAATGCCCGTTAGCATTAACAAGACTATTCTCAATCAACTTGCGATTATTCAAGCGAACAGAACGAGCAAAAGGCGGATAAACTGGTGTGTTGATAAGAACAGCATCGTCTTCTTTGGTAAAGGCCTGAATAGCTGTTGAAATAGCTGGGACAACCCCTTCAATAAGGACAATACTCGCCTTATCAACTGAATAGCCATGTTGATTTTTTTCCCAATCTATGATGGATTGGTAGAGCTCATCACTTGGATAAGGGTAACCAAAGATATGCGTTTCAGCATAGTTAATCACCGCATCTCTAATTTCAGGAACAGGTAAGAAGTCCATATCAGCAATCCAAAACTCAAGTAGTTCAGGATCACTTTCAGCTTCGTGCCATTTCATAGTGTTTTGATTTAAGCGATTTGGTTGTGTTGTAAAATCATAACGTGTCATAGATAACTCCTTAAAGACTGAGGGCATTTTCCAAGTCAGCAATCAAATCCTCAGCTGCTTCAATACCAATTGAAAGACGAAGCAAGTCATCCGTTAATCCATACGAAGCACGTACTTCACTTGGAATATCTGCGTGAGTTTGTGTTGTTGGGTAAGTAATCAAACTTTCAACACCACCCAGACTCTCCGCAAAGGTAAAGACCTTAAGAATATTGATAATAGTTGGAATCTTATCTTGGTTAGCCACTTTGAAGGAAATCATCCCACCCTTACCTGGGTAGAGAACCTCTTTAACAGCTGGGGACTTTTCTAAGAACGCCACAACTTCTTTAGCATTAGCCGTTGATGCCTCCATACGAAGTTTTAGGGTCTTAAGTCCACGCATGAGCATATAGCTATCAAATGGGGACAAGTTTGGGCCAGTCGTATTGAGGTTATAATAAAGTTTATCGTAGAATTCTGGATTGCTAGTCACAACAACACCAGCTAAAACATCATTATGCCCTGATAGGTATTTAGTAGCTGAATGTACAACGATATCAGCACCTTGAGTAATCGGGGTTTGGTAGATTGGGCTATAGAAAGTATTATCAACAATAACCACCGCACCCTTTTCATGGGCAGTCTGAGCTACTTTCTCAATATCAAACTCAATCATAAGTGGGTTTGTCGGTGTTTCAATGTAGACAATATCAGTATCTTCTGCAATAGCCGCAATCATCTCATCTTCTGTATTGGTGTATTCAAAGAAGAAACGTCCTTCTTTTTCTTTATCGTTGAACCAACGGAAAGAACCTCCATAAAGGTCACGGGCAGCGACAACCTTGCTACCTACAGGGAAAATTTCAAAGGCCAAAACAATAGCGCTCATCCCTGAACTTGTCGCAATAGCATAATCCGCTTTTTCAATAGCTGCTAGCGTTTTTTCCACTGTTGCACGCGTTGGATTTTTAGTTCGTGTATAGTCAAAACCAGTAGACTGTCCGAATTCTGGATGTTGGTAAGTTGTTGAAAAATGAATCGGTGAAACTAAAGCTCCTGTTGCTTCATCAGAATTGATTCCTACATGTGCCAGAATAGTTTCTAATTGATAATCTTGTGTCATATTGCACCCTCTCTACATGATAAAATGGATATTCTCCATATCTATGCCCTCTATTTTATCACTATTTTCTGAAAAGAATGGAAAGTTCATCATACGAATTCTTGATAGTTAGATATAGTTTATTACTATAACCTCAAAATATTGAACAGACAAACTTTCTGAGATGATTAAAAGTGACTTTTCAGACACCGAAAAAGCCTGAAATTTAAAAGTTCCAGGATTTTTGAGATGACTAATGTCCTTACTCTCCTAAGAAAGACATAGATCAAAATTTTTTCTTCAATCTAAGGTAAACCACTGACTTACTTTTTATCAAATAAGCGATATCTGATAAGCGATATCTGATTTCTTCCAAAGTCATAATAACAAATGGACAAGCAAGTAAATAGAGCCAATCATCAAGGCCAATTGGGGCTGTGTTAAATAGCGTGTGGAAAAGAGGTACATAGGACAGGATAATAAAGAGAACAATTTCTAGAACAATCCCTAGGCTAATAATCCTATTAGCAAAATGTTTAACTTGGAATATAGAGCCCCTGCCCTTACGACTATTCATAACCATACCAATCTGAGTAAAAATAATAACTCCAAAAGTCATGGTGGTCTCCTCCCGGTAGAGGGGCCCTTAGATAGCCAGATGGTTCAAATTTCCTTAATTTACCCAATAATTAAGGAAGAAAGCACCCATAGCCAAGGCTGCTTCAATCAATCCATACCAGACAAAAGATTTAAGCAGCCTTGGCGATTGAGTAAGTGGTCCGATAAACGTCTTGGTTGCTTGTCCATCACTCCTTCTTCAGGTGGTTCAACCCCCAATCCCAAAGCAGGTACCATATCTGTTCCTAAGTCAATAGCTAGGATTGAATAACGGTTAAAGGAAGAGGAATACGCCCCAAAGAGAACAAGAAGTTGAAAAGAAAAACCAAGCCACATGACTTGGTTTCAAATACTATTTAATATGTAATTTATCTCGTAATCTATCTGCTCGTGCCCCAATCAATTGATCAGCCATATGTGTCACAAGAGCAAGCACTCCATAGACCAAAACGCCTAGACCTCCTCCAATAAGTAGGTAAATCACACTACCCATACGACTTGTTGGAGATAGGACAAATTGGAATAACCAATAGAAAACAGCAACTGGAATAACCATGAGCATTGTAAGAATACAAATGAGTAGAGCTTTTCTAAAGACTGTCTTACGACTAAAGTGAGTAACTGTGTGAAGGCGATTATACATCAAAGCAATAGGAACTCCTAACCCGATGGCTGTTGAAATAACCGGACCGAGGGCTCCTAAGAAAATAATCAACGGTAGCTGTAGAATGGCCTTAATCAGCACCCCAATCGCAAAATAATTGATAGCTTTACGGGTCTCAAAGATAGCCTGAAGCATTGGTGCTAAAACACTATACAAAGCTAAGAAAATTACTTGAATCAAACTAGCTACAAAGAGCAAAAGAGCCTGACTGTCTGGTGCTCCATAAAAGATAGTGTATAATGGTTTGGCCAAAATCACAGAACCCGCAATGGCTGGTACAATAAAGAGCAAAAGTAACTGGAGATTATTAATAATGAGTTTGGCTGCTCCCTCAAGGTCCTTTTTAACCATATTTTCTGTCAGAAGTGGGATGCCTACCCCAGCAATAGAAATAGCAACAGCAATCAAAATCATAGTAATCTTACTTGGGTTTGAAGACAAATAAGCATAGATAACCTGAAGCTGACTATTACTATAGCTTGTAAACTTCTCCATAGTACGGATAAAAGTCCATTGATCAATCAACTGGAAAAGTTGAACCGCTGATCCAGTAATAATGAAGGGAATGGCTTCCTTAAATGTCTCAATAACAATTGCAGTTGGATTGATATCAGGACGAACGGCCTGCTTACCAAAAAGGCTCTTGAGCTTGCCTTCTTTCCAAAGATAGAAGAAAAGTACCCCATAACTAGCTAACATACCGATGAAAGCGGCAAAAGTCGATTGGACAACTGCAGTCACATAGTCACCTGTACCAATTTTCATGATGAAGAAAGTCGCCAACAGCATCCAAATGACACGGATAATCTGCTCCGCAATCTGACTTAGGGCATAAGGCTTCATGTTGTTAAAGCCCTGGAAAAAGCCTCGTAAAACAGACATCGATGGAAAAATGACAACCGCCCAAGAAAGGCTGCGCATTACTCGAACTAGGTCTTCGTCTCCCCCAGAAAGATATGACATCCACGGAGAAGCAAAATACATGAAAACACCAAAAATTAGTCCAAGCCCAATCATATAATACAAAATACGTTTGAGTAAGAAGAAACTCGTTTCCATCTTTCCAAGTGTGTTATATTTTGATACCTGCTTGGCAATGGCGACTGGAATCCCTGCTGTCGAAATCAAAAGGAAAAGGGCATAAATATTATACCCCTGACCAAAGAGAGCGTTGGCTTGGTCACCCTGTTTGCCCATCCAAGCATACCAAGGAATAATATAGAGTGCCCCTAAGAGACGACTGATAATATTGGATGCTGTCATCCATGCCGTCCCTCTTAGCATTTGCTGCTGCTGCGTGTCAGTTTTAGTTTCAGTCATAATTCTCTTTCTAGATAATAAAATACAATCTAGTTAATTATAAACTTTTGGCTTTGACTTGTAAAACAAGAACATTAAGGCTAAAATAGGAACTATGATTACTATTGAACAAGTTCTAGAGGTTCTCAAAAAGGACCATAATTTTAGAGATATTATCAACCAAGAGCACTACTACTATTCATGGACTGGGGTGACTTTTGATCACCTTTCTTACGACAGTCGTGATATCACACCATCTACCCTATTTTTTGCCAAGGGAGCTGGCTTCAAACTTGAGTTTTTGGAGAGTGCTGTCCAGGCTGGATTAGGCTTCTACGTGGCTGAAAAAGATTACCAAGTAGGAATCCCTGCAATTCTCGTTTCAGATATCAAGCAAGCCATGAGTCTCGTTGCTCAGGCCTTCTACCAATACCCTCAAGACAAACTAAAACTACTAGCCTTTACTGGTACAAAAGGGAAGACAACAGCGTCTTACTTTGCCTTTAACATACTTAAGCAAAGTCATAAGCCCGCCTTGCTCTCAACCATGAACACGACACTGGACGGAAAAACCTTCTTCAAATCTAACTTAACTACACCTGAAAGTTTGGACCTTTTCCATATGATGGCTGAAGCTGTATCTAACGGCATGACCCACCTGATTATGGAAGTTTCAAGTCAGGCCTATCTAACCAAGCGTGTCTATGGTTTGACCTTTGATGTAGGTGTCTTTCTTAACATCAGTCCAGACCACATCGGACCTATTGAACACCCAACCTTTGAAGACTACTTCTACCACAAGCGTCTCCTCTTGAAAAATAGTCAAGCAGTTATTGTCAATAGTGGTATGAATCACTTCGATTTTGTTGCTGAAGAAGTCGCTGATAAAGACCACGACTTCTATGGTAAGAACTCTGAAAATACCGTTAAACATAGCTCAGGTTTTAGCTTTAAAGCCAAAGGTAAACTAGCTGGTGATTACGATATCCAACTCATTGGTGACTTTAATCAGGATAACGCCATGGCTGCTGGTTTAGCCTGCCTACGTCTTGGAGCCAGTCTTGAAGATATTAAAAAAGGAATTGCTCAAACCTCTGTTCCAGGCCGTATGGAAATTCTCACTCAGGCAAATGGTGCTAAGGTATTCGTCGACTATGCTCACAATGGTGACAGCCTAGACAAGCTCTTGCAAGTCGTAACTGACCACCAAAAAGGTAAGATTACTTTAATTCTAGGAGCTCCTGGGAATAAGGGCGAGAGCCGTCGTCAAGACTTTGGTCACGTCCTCAACACTTACCCCGAAATAAATGTTATCTTGTCTACTGATGACCCTAACAAGGAAGACCCCCTTACCATCTGTCAAGAAATTGCTAGTCATATCAATCGTAAGATTCGTATCATTGTCGATCGAGAGGAAGCCATCAAAACAGCCATGTCTGAAACCACAGGATCAAGCGATGCCCTTGTTATCGCCGGTAAGGGAGCTGATGCCTTTCAAATTGTGAATGGTAAACGCACTGATTATGCTGGTGATATTGAAGTCGCTAAGAAATATTTGTAAACAAATAACTCAAAAAGCCAATTGAGATGATGATTTTCATCTCAATTGGCTTTTTTTGCTATCGAAACACTAGTCTTTACCTAGTATCTTCTTAAAAACATCATAGAAGGGATTGAGGGTCTTATCAAATGAACCAACAAGCGTCTCTAATTGTCCGCCAAACTGACGCTTAAAATTAAAGTTTCCTTTGCCAGAACTAGCTGCCTCAGTTTCAATAGTACCGTAAAAGTTAAAACGCTTTTTAGACTTACTTTTAGCATATTTTAGCATCTCCCAATGAAGCAAAACCGCTCCACCGAAATTAAGGTAGGCTTCATCATTACCCCCGTAAAAGCTGACAATTTCTGGACCATAATCCATGAAAAGATAAGCTGAAAGCGGTAATTTGTCAGTCTTGATTTGGTAAGACTTGAATTGTTCTAACCGCTTATAGTAGCTTCTCAATTGATCCTCCGCATCTGCTATTTGACCCTTGGTACGTTTTTTCTGAGGACCTTCTTTTAAATCCTGAATTTTGGCTTCAAAAGACTGAATATTCTCATCAAGATAAGCTAGATAAGCTGGACAATCCAAATAAGCTAACATAAACTTGGCAGATTTGCCAAAACATTTTTTTAGATTTTGAAAATAAACTAGCGGATGAACAGAAAATCCCTTTCGCTCTGCTGTTCGACTTAAAATATCGTAGAACTGGTCAAGTTGATGCTCATCAAGTTCTTCAGTCTTGACATTCAGAGCAGTGAATTTTTTGAGGTCTCGCTTCAATGATGGAGAAAAGCCAGCAAGGATTTCATCAGAACTAGCAAAACTTTCTATTGATTTCACGAACATCTGGTTAACCACAAGAGATTGTTCCGAATCTAGAGAGTGTTCAAAACCTAATGTTTCAAATACCTCTAGCACATCACTGGCCTTATCTACTTCAATATTTTCAAGTTTTTCATTTCTAATAAGATTTGTCAGATAAGGGTGTATAGAAAGTGTGGCAATACTTTTCTTTCTTAAATAAAGTATTAAAGCTTCGAGTAGCTCTGTCAAACCAGCAAGAGAGTGGTAATCTAACAGGGGCCCATGTAACAAGAGGGCCTTTTTAAATACACGAAAGCTTTTCTTATAAACGACTATTGCTTGTGCTACCCTTAAGCCATCTCTTTCAAAAACCAGAGCTTCTACCTTTTCTATATGGTCTTGACTTTCCTGAAGCTTAGCCATCTCAGCAGACTGCAGAAAATTAGCACACTTTTCATTTAGCTGTGTGTTTCGATAATCATCAAAACTAACACTTTTAACCAAAATAGACATTACTATCATCCCTTTCTGTTTCATCCTATATCCCGCATTTCCCTAAATCATTAAATACTTTTAATGATGGAAATTTTTTCCAAACCAAGAGGGGTATTGGTTGATCATGAACATTACTCACAGATGATGAGGAAAACTAGTTGAATTATCTAGTTGAATTATTAAAAATATAAACATCATTATATACAAAATTACCACTTTTGTTAAGAATTTTGCGATATTTTCTGAAACCTACACGACTTTTCATTTGATTATAAAAAGTCCTTCCACTTGAATGTGGAAGAACCTTTCTTCATTGATACTTACCTATAACGTCGCAATTGAGGTGAGGTATAAGAATGAACAAAGGCCTAAATTTCAGAAAAATCATCCGTAAAGAGAAATTTTGCAGCCGTTTCAGCCTCTAAAAAATCATGAGAAACCATGGTATCTAACATGGCCTTCATGGCATCGTAATAGCCGTTGAGATTAAAGAAAACACAGGGTTTATCCAGCATACCCACACAAGCAGCAGCAAAAGCTTATGAGGTTTCTTCAAGGGTTCCAAGACTTCCTGGAAGGGCGATAAATAGCTCACCTTGCTCTAACATGGCAGTCTTGCGCTCTGCCATCGTTTCTACTATAGTCATTGAGGTCAATCCCTCATAAGCAATTTCCCTATCTTTGAGAAACTGTGGCATGATACCGTGAGCCTGACTTCCATATTCCAAAACCGTATCACCCAGAACTCCCATAAGTCCCATCTTACTGCCACCATAAACTAGGATATGACCATTTTTAGCAATCCATCTCCCCAAGGCAATCGTTGCTTCTTTAAAGCTATAATTGTCACCCATATTAGCTCCCAAATAGACTGTTACTTTCATCGAAGTTCTCTTCTTATTCTATTATAACGCAAAAATTCCTGCCTTAACTGACAGGAGTTTTCGCTTAGTCTTTACGCTCCAAATTACGAAGCATCTCATCAATTTTATTACCGTATTCGATAGACTCATCCTTTATAAAGGTCAAATCTGGAATCTTATACATAGTCAGATTTTTACCAAGTTCTCGCTTAATGGTACCTGTCGCTTTTTCAAGACCAGTTTGCGCTTTTTGGTTGTCTGACGCTAAAGTAGAGTGAATGGTATAGAAAACCTTAGCCGCCGACAAGTCACCAAGCATTTGAACATCCGTGATGGTTACATTTTGAACACGTGGATCACGAACCTTCTTTTGAAGAATTTCGTTGACTTCACGTTTGATTTCCATTCCAACACGATCTACACGAAATGAATTTCCCATAATCTTATCCTTTCTTTTTTATAATGGAACAAAAGCCAGGCCAGATGACCCAGCTTTGTCCCCTAAATAAGCTTCCTTAGAAATATGACGTGATTACCGTTTGATTTCTTCCATGATGTAAGCTTCGATAACGTCATCAACTTTAATATCGTTATAGTTTTCAATCGTCAAACCACCCTCTTGAGCGTTTCCGACTTCTTTAACGTCATCTTTATAGTGTTTCAAGCTTGCCAATTTACCATCAAAAATAACGACACCATCACGAATGACACGGGCACTTGAATCACGAGTGATTTTACCATTAGTAACCGTGAATCCACCAATTGTTCCGACTTTAGAAACTTTGAAGGTTTCACGGATAACTGCTTCACCAATGATTTTTTCTTCAAATTCAGGATCAAGCATCCCTTTCATGGCATCTTCGATTTCTTCGATAACCTTATAGATGATGCTATGAAGGCGAATTTCAACTTCATCAGTTTCCGCTTGTTGACGCGCCTGTGGTGTAGGACGAACGTTAAATCCGATAACAACAGCATCTGAGGCTTCGGCAAGCGTAATATCAGATTCGTTAATAGCACCTACTGCTGAGTGAACAACATTTACACGAACCCCCTCAACATCAATCTTAAGAAGAGATGATGCCAAGGCTTCAACTGAACCTTGTACGTCAGCCTTGATAATAACATTAACAGTTTTCATTTCACCAGCTTTAAGAGTATCAAAGAGGTTATCAAGACTAACACGGTGTGTTTGTTGACGTTGTTTCATAAGAGCACGTTTTGCGCGCTCTTCGCCTGCAGCACGAGCTGCCTTTTCATCTTCATAAACCGCAAAATGGTCGCCAGCCATTGGTGCTTCATTCAAACCAGTAATTGAAACTGGTGCTGACGGTCCTGCAGTCTTAATGCGACGACCAAGGTCATTGGTCATAGCACGAACACGTCCGAAGGTGTTACCAACAACGATTGGATCTTGAACATTCAAAGTACCTTGTTGTACAAGAAGGGTAGCAACCGCACCTTTACCTTTATCCAAGCGAGCTTCGATAACAGTGCCGATGGCACGAACTGTAGGATCAGCCTTAAGTTCTTCAACTTCTGCTACAAGAAGAATAGTTTCAAGTAATTCTTCAATATTTTGGCCATATTTCGCTGAAATCTCAACGAATTCGCTATCACCACCCCAAGCTGTTGAGATAACGCCATGCTCTGCTAATTCACCGATAACACGTTCTGGGTTCGCATCTGGTTTATCAATCTTGTTAATCGCAACAATGATTGGAACACCCGCAGCTTTAGAGTGGTTGATGGCTTCAATCGTTTGTGGCATAACACCATCATCCGCAGCTACAATCAAGACAGTAATATCTGTAACAGAGGCACCGCGAGCACGCATAGATGTAAAGGCCGCGTGTCCAGGGGTATCAAGGAAGGTAATCTTTTTACCACCCTCTTCAATTTGGTAGGCACCAATGTGCTGTGTGATACCACCTGCTTCACCTGTAGCAACACGAGAATTACGAAGAGTATCAAGAAGGGTTGTTTTACCGTGGTCAACGTGTCCCATGATAGTAACAACTGGTGCGCGCTCTACCATAGCATCTTTATTGAGGTAATCTTCATCAACAAAGAAACGTTCGATATCAGCATTATCGACCTCTTCTTTTTTGGTTGCCTCAATACCATAGCCAACCATCAACAACTCAATTGTATCGCCGTCAAGAGATTGGTTTTGAGTTGCCATAACACCCATCATGAAGAGTTTCTTAACGATTTCAGCTGGCTCACGTTTAATACGTTTTGCGATTTCTGCAACCGTCATACCTTCTGTGTATTCAAATTCTTTTGGTAATTCATGGAATTTACGCTCTGTTACTGGTTTCGGAGCTGAATTACCACGGTTATTTTTACCTTTTTTATTTTTGTTTTTATTCCAGTTACTATTTCGTTGATTTCTCACTTGGTTTTGATTATTCCACTTATTATTTCTAGTTTGCTTTGGTCCATCTTCACTCACGCGACGATTATCACGTGATTTATCTGGACGTGCTTTTTTACGACGTGTATCTTGTGCTTGTGCAGTTGGAGCTGATTGGGGAGCCACTGGTGCTGATTTTGGAGCTGGCTTAGTTTCAGGACCGGTCTTTTGAACAGCTACTTCAGCTTGTTGTTTTTCTTTTCTTGCCTTTTCCTGTTCTTTTGCACGACGTTGCTCTGCAGCTTTTTCTTCACGGAAACGTGTTTCACTTTGACGTGAATACTCTGCGTTTTGCTCTGCCTTCAAGGCTGCTGCACGCGCTTTTAAGTCAATGCGCGGACCTGCCTGATTATTTCGAGCATTATCTCTACGGTTATTTTGATTCTGATCATTACGCAGCTTCCCTTGGAAATTACGGTCATGATTAGTACTGTTATCGCGATTTCCTTTGTTATGGTCCCCTTGACCATTTCCTTTTTGATTGCGACGATCATTATTGTGACGCTTACCTTGATCGTTTCCTTGTTGATTTCGGTTACGGTTATCTCGTCCCCCACCGTTTTTACGACGTTCTGCTTCTGCCTTGGCACGTGCTTCTCGTTCGGCCTTAAAATTACGGCTTTTCGGTTTTTTCAGAGCCACAGAGGCTTCTTTGACTTCAGCCTTTGATGTTTCTTTAGCAGGAGCTGATTTTGCAACAGATGCCTTATCAACCTTAGGCTCTACCTTCTCCACTTTAGGGGTTGGTGTCGCTTTAGGTGCTGGCTTACTTTCAGCCTTGGCTGTACCCACTTTTAAACTTGAAGTAATACGATTAGCATCTGCTTCTTCAACTGATGAGGAGTGGCTCTTAACAGAAAGGCCTAGTTCCTGAGCTTTCGCAACAATAACCTTGCTTTCTACACCAACCTCTTTTGCAATTTCATATAATCGTTTCTTTGACACGTGATGTCCTCCTATTCTTTATTCCATAAGAGTCCTCATTTTCTTTGAAAATCCAGCATCTACTACAGCAACCGTTTTTCTTGGTTTACCAATAGCCATGCTTAATTCCAGTGCGTTAAACACTGTGGAGACTTCTATATTATAGTAGTTACATTTATCAGTCGTCTTTTTAGTCACGTTACTACCAGCATCATTGGCAAGAAAAACTAGTCTCGCCTGCCCTGATTGAACTGCCTTGATAACAAGTTCTTCACCAGAAATAAGCTTCCCAGCTCTTTGTGCTAGTCCCAACATATTTGACAATTTTTCTGTGTTATTCAAGACCTAATTCTCTTCTTTTGACCTTGTGATCCACATAAGCAATGAGTTCATCGTAAAAACTTTCGGGAACATCCATGGAAAAACTATGGTTGAAAACTTGTTTCTTTTTAGCTTGTAGGGCTTCCTCATTATCCAATTTAATGTAGGCGCCTCGCCCATTTTTCTTTCCTGTTGAATCGATGAAAATTTCACCATCTTTAGTTTTCACAATGCGGAGCAAATCACGTTTATCGATGATTTCTCCTGAGACAACTGATTTTCGTAAAGGTATTTTTCGTGTTTTAGCCATCAAACACCTCTATTTTCTTCTTATTCTGCTTCTGGTGCTTCTTCCGTTGTTACATCTACAGGTGTAGCTTCTGCAACGATTTTTTCGACAACTTCATCTACTTCAGCCTCAGCTTTTTCAGCTTCTAGTGCTTCATATTCAGAAGCTGACTTGATATCAATACGGTAGCCAGTCAAATGCGCTGCCAAACGAACGTTTTGTCCACGACGACCAATTGCAAGAGACAATTTGTTATCTGGTACAACTACTGTCGCACGTTTGCTATCATCTTCGTCGAAGAGAACATAATCCACTTCAGCTGGTGCAATAGCATTGTAGATAAATTCAGCTGGATCTTCCACCCATTGAATAACATCAATATTTTCCTCAACAGGAACCTCAATACCTGTCTTAGGATCCAAACGTGTTGGGTGGAAACGGCTGACAACTTTCTTGATGTTGCTTCCACCACGACCGACGATAGTACCAATAGCATCAACATTCGGATTATGGCTGCGAACAGCAATCTTAGTACGATCACCTGCTTCACGGGAAACGCTCATGATTTCTACAGTTCCATCAAATACTTCCGGAATTTCTTGTTCCATGATGCGTTTGATGAATTCTGGATGGCTACGGCTCACAAAGACGTTAACACCTTTAGGATTGTTTTCAACTTTATAAACATAAACATCGATGACGTCGTGTGACTTAAAACTTTCACCAGGAATTTGGTCTTGACGTGATAATTGAGCTTCGAGCGTTCCAAGATTAACATAAATGAAACGTTGATCAAAGCGTTCAACTGTTCCTTGCATGATTTCACCTTCATGTTGCTTATACTCATTATAAGTAATCTCACGCATTTGCTTACGCATTTTTTCCATAATCGTTTGTTTAGCAGATTGAGCTGCGACACGACCAAATTCGTCGACTGACTCTTCAAAGCGAATCTTGTCACCAAGTTCGTAAGCTGAACTAATAGCAAGCGCATCCTTCAAGCTGATTTCCAAACGACTATCGAAGACTTCGTCTACAACTTCACGAACGGTAAAAACTTGAAAATCACCTGTTTTTTCATTGAATTCAACAACTGCTGATTCAGACTGACCATAACGACGCTTGTAAGCTGATTTAAGTGATTCAACCACAGCATCGATGATGTCTTCCTTGTTAATGTGTTTCTCTTCTTCCAAGACACGGAAGGCTTCTAGCATTTCTTTGCTCATATTCTTTGTTGTTTTAGCCATTAAGGGCCAAAACTGGCATCCTTTCTTTATTTACACTAAGAGTTTTAGAGTTTGACTGCCAAACGAGCTTTAGCAACTGTTTGATAGGGAATCTCAACAGTCTTATGGCGAGTCTTATCAAGATGATCAATTGTTAGAGTTTCGCCATCGAAGGCCAACAAGTCGCCTTGGAAAATCTTGATTTTATCAATAGCCTTGTAAAGACTAACATTAATATACTGACCAACAGCATTCTTCAAAGCTTCTTTAGTCTTCAAGGGACGCTCTAATCCAGGGCTAGACACTTCCAACATGTATTGATCCGGGAAAGGGTCAGGCTGAATAGTATCCAAGAGAGGGCTGATAATTTCAGTCAGGTCTGCAGTATCTTCTACAGTAATTCCACCTGGCTTATCAATCAAAACGGACAAAATATAGTCACTGCCAATCTTTTCATACTCGATATCGACCAATTCGTAGGGTTCAGGAATTGCTGGAGCTACGACAGCCGTCACGAGATCAATAATTTTTTGCGACATTATGACCTCCTTACATACACAAGAGACGAAGTTTCTACTCCGCCTCTCTTTCGTTATTTCCTCACATTATAACATAGCTTAAAAACTATTGCAAGTAATAAAATCATATGACAGCCAAAAGGCTGGGAATCTCTCAACAGTTCTATTGTGCTGCTGGAACCAAACTATAAGTAGTTACACCTGAACCATTATAATTAATTGTGGGGGCTGTTGTGGTTTGGTCCTGAACATAATTACCAGTATTCTCAGTGTAGCTGTTGCTGTAGGTAGTATCTCCATAGTAGGTACTTACTGATCCACCACCTGTTGCCTCATATGATCCAGCCTCATAACCTCCAGATACTTCGTTAACGAAATCATCTGAAGCATAGCTAGAAGTCCCAAAATCATTGAGTACCAGACTAGTCTTAAGTTTAGATTCAGAAACTCCCTTCTTGCCAACTTCCTTCTTAATACGGTTTTGGACCTTAAGAATATCCTCAGTTGAGGCTACTTGGTAGCTTCCACCATTGATCATTGCATCCGAACCAGCCAACTGGTAAGACTTGATATTTTTAAGAGCCTCACTATAACCCATCAAACCAAGCAGAGTTGTGCTATCACCAAGATTGATACTGGTTTGTACATTCGAACTGACAGCAGACAAAATTTTCTTATAAGAACCTATCGAGTCCATCTTCAAGAGCTTAGCCACAATCTTTTGAATAACCTCACGTTGACGTTTTTGACGACCGTAATCACCTTCGGGATCATCATAACGCATACGTGAATACACTAAGGCCTGTTCTCCATTGATTTTATGGGTTCCAGGCTCTACTTTCGCCTGAAATTCTGGTTCGTTTTCTGCAATCGAAATTGGGAAATCAAAATGGTTCGTTACCTCGATACCACCAACGGCATCCACCAAATCAATCATACCCTGCATATTAATCAGCGCATAGTAGTCAATATCAATATCTAAAACCTTTTGAATGGTTGAAATAGCTAAGTCAGCCCCACCCTCAGCATAGGCTGAGTTTAGTTTTGCTTCACCCAATCCCTCAACATCTGTCAAAAGGTCACGTTCCAAACTGGTCATGGTGGTTCTCTTAGTTTTAGGATTCACTGTTACCAAAATCATAGTATCAGAATTTCCTTCCCAGGTTTCCTTACGTCCTTCGGATCCTGTATCCACCCCCATCAAAAGAATAGTTATAGGCTTTGTCTGTTGAATAGCCTTACTATTCCCTGACGTTACCTTTGAAGCTCTAAAGGTTTTTGACAATTCTCCTGTAGCATAATTATAAGTTGTCGTTAGATAAATACCAGCAGCTACTACTGTGGTTGCAAGAATTGCCGACAACATCAATAAAATTTTTCGTCCAAGTTTCATGTTTTTTCCTAATCTATGAGTTTAGCCATCATGTAAACATCTAGAAATTCTCCATTTTTAGTTCTGGCACCACGTTTCTTAGTGCCTTCAATATCAAATCCAAATTTTTGATAGAGATGTACCGCCCGTTCATTACGTGCTTGAACAGTCAACTCTAAGCGACGGATAGCAGGTGTATTGACTGCCCAGTCAATCATTGTTCCCATAAGAAACTGACCAATACCATTGCCCCAATAGGGTTTAACAACCGCAATGAAAACATCACCGATGTGACTGGTCTTCGTGTTTTGATTAGAAGTAACATTACAAACACCAATAACCTCATGACCCAATTTTGCGACTAAGCAAATCTCATTTGGGACACTCTGACGGCTATCAATATAAGAGGCTAACTGTTCGCCATTCAGTACAGAGCTCCTATCATCCTGAGCCAAAAAATCCGACTCTAGAGTTACCGTCTCTAGTAAATGTGCTAAGGATACGGAATCCTCTCTCTGAGCTTCCTCAATGACTAATTCGTACTCAGCCATTTACCATCTCCTCCTGGATTTCTTTACTTCTAGGACCAAAAGATTCCAGAAGCAGCTGACGTCCATCACCATGATGAGTTATCGAAATCAAGAGATAGTCTCCCAGGAGACTTTCATCTAAGAGTTCTCCCCACTCGATAATCGTCACACCGTCACCGTATAGAAAATCATCTAAGTCAATAGAATCTGGATCATCACCAATACGATAGACATCTAAATGATATAGCGGCAAACGCCCCTCATATTCTCTAACAATAGTGTAGGTTGGGCTCTTGATCATCTGTGAAACATCCAAACCTTTAGCAATTCCCTTAGTTAAAGTGGTTTTACCAGCTCCCAGATCACCTGATAGAACAATTATATCTCCAGAATTGAGCAATCGACCTAACTTTTGGCCTATACTAATCAATTCCTCTTCATTTTGACTGTAAATCATGTTTTCATTATATCAAAAAATAAAAATCTGGACTATAGTCTACTGTAAAAATCCATAAAAGCTTATAAATACCAAGATAGCAAGAATAATTTAGATATAACACCCTGTCTTAATTTAATACTTTCTTACATCAAGAATAATTTAGATATAACACCCTGTCTTAATTTAATACTTTCTTACATTAAATTAAACCTCCATAAAGTTAATATTTCTAACAAAATTTAAATATTAACTTAAAACAGTCATGAAAGTAAACCTCAAATCATCACTCGTAAAAAACTAAAAAAGCCTGACAAAAGGACAGACTTTTTTGCTTATAAATAATTAGATCACAGCCATGTTAATGAAGTTAAGGATAAACAAGATATCCAAAATCCACATGACAAGATGAACATCTTTTGCTTGACCTTTGATAATTTTGACCAAAGTGTAAGTAAGGAAACCAGCTGCAATACCGTAGGTAATGCTATATGAGAATCCCATAAAAATAGAAGTGAAAAAGGCAGGAATTGCTTCAGACAAGTCTTCCCAATCCACAGCCTTAAGGTTAGACAGCATCATGATACCTACAATGATAAGGATAGGTGCTGTTGCTGCACTAGGAACGATTGACACAAGTGGGCTAAAGAAACTTGAAATGGCAAAGAGTACTGCAACCACAAGAGCTGTCAAACCAGTACGTCCACCAGCACCGATACCTGCTGCAGATTCAACGTAAGTCGTAACGTTGGAAGTCCCGGCAATAGCACCGATACTTGTACCAACAAGGTCAGAGTAAAGAGCGCGGTCAAGAGCTTTTGATTCATTGTTATCACCTGTTGAAGCGATGATACCAACCTTCTCACCAGTACCAATCAAAGTACCGATAGTATCGAAGATATCAGTCAATGAGAAGGCAAGAATAGCCATAAAGACACCTGGCAAACGAGAAATATCTGAGAAAAGTGATCCTAAGCCCTTAGAGCCAAGTGCTGCACCAAAGACCTTACCAAGGTCTTTAAATGACGATGACAAGCTAGCTGCATGCCAGTCGATTGCACCAAGATCAACAATACCTGCAAAAATAGCAATGATTGTTGTTGCGAGGATTGAAAGAAGAACACCCCCACGAATACCTTTAACAATAAAGATAATAGCAATCACAAGACCAATCAAACCTACAATAACCGTAGGATTATTGAAGGCTACCAAACCTGGTGTAGCAGCCGATGAAGCTGTAATGGAAGCATTGGCCATATCAGCACCTTTACCAGCAACCGTGTAAGTATGAGGGTTAATTGAGAATTTCAAGAAACCTGCATTTTTAATCCCTACATAGGCAAGGAAAATACCAATACCTGCTGAAATGGCAGACTTGAGCGCTGTCGGAATAGATTCAATGATCATCTTACGTACTCTAGTTACTGTGATAATCAAAGAAATAACCCCACATAGGAAGACCATAGCCAAAGCCTCTTGCCAAGTGTAGCCTAGTGAGAAGACTACTGTATAGGTAAAGAAGGCGTTTAGTCCCATACCAGGTGCTTGAGCATAAGGTAGGTTAGCGTATCCGAATGATATCGGAACATTCTCACGTAGAATGCAACATCTCTATTCTACATGAAATCATTTTATGGTGCAAGGTTTATTTTTTGATAGTTTTATCACTAAAAACCGAACATTCTACCATAGATATAGGCCAAACCCCAACAAAGAACTGATTTCTGTTATAATAGAAACATGACAAAAAAATTGATTGCACTAGATCTCGATGGAACGCTTTTGCGACCAGATGGAACTATTTCAGAATTTACAAAAACAATTATTGAAGATGTACAAAACAAAGGTCATCAAGTCGTTATCGCTACCGGTCGTCCATACAGTATGGCTATTGATCATTACAAAACATTAGGCTTAGAGACACCGCTAATTACCTTTAATGGCTCCTTGACTAATCTCCCAGACCGAGAATGGGCTTACGAGCACTCGGTCAAATTGGACAAAAAATACCTAGTTAGCCTCTTACAACGACACGATGAGTTAGAGATGGATTTTCTTGCTAGTCAATACCGCAAGAACTTTTATATCACTATGGAGCACCCAGAGCGTATTCAACCACAACTCTTTGGAGTTGATAAAATCAATGAGGCTATGCGTTTAGAGCCAGATAAAATCACACGCAATCCTAACGCTCTCCTTATGCAGACCCATCATGAGGACAAGTACCAACTAGCCAGCGATATTAAGAAAGATTTCAAAGAAGAAATTGAGGTTGATTCTTGGGGTGGGCCACTTAATATCTTGGAGTTTTCACATAAAGGTATTAACAAGGCCTACGCCCTGAACTACCTACTCAAAGTCTTTAGGAAATCTCCAGATGATTTGATTGCCTTTGGGGACGAACACAATGATACAGAGATGTTGGAACTTGCCAAGACTGGTTATGCCATGAAGAATGCTAGCTCTGTCCTTCTCCCCCATGCTAACGAACAAATTGAATGGACTAATGAGGAAGACGGCGTTGCTCGCAAACTTCAGGAACTACTTTTATAAACAGAAAAAGACACCGAAAATTTCTTCGGTGTCTTTTCTTCTGATTAAGGTAAAATAGCCACTGCACGCACTGGGGAACCTGTCGCCTTATCCCAGTGTGGAAATGCAATTGAAATCAAAGCACCAACAGCTGGAACTTGATCCAATTGATTCAAGACTTCTACCTGATAAATGTCTTGTTCCAAGAGGTAGTATTCGTTAACCAAACCATGTTCTGCTGCTGGAATACCGGCATCTGTGTCAAAAGTCTCATGCCCCACTGCCTTGACATGACGCTCATGGATTAAGAATTCCAAAGCTTCGTGGCTCCAACCAGGACTTTGCTGAACACCATTCTCATCAAGGTTGCGCATGGCATCTTGATCTGGCCAACGCTTCGACCAATCACTACGAAAAGCAACAAAGGCTCCTTCTGTAATTTTTCCATGCTCTGCTTCAAAGTCTAAGATATCTTGTTTGCTCAAGATAAAGTTTGGATTCTCAGAGACTTCTTTAGACTTGTCGATAACATAGAGTGGCAAAAGGAGATCCTTGAGGGCAATCTCATCTAGCCAGCGACCTCCTTCGACAAAGTGAATAGGTGCATCAATATGAGTTCCGTATTGACCAACCACTGTAAATTTTTGAACATGGAAACCATCTTTTAAGGTAAAAAGGTCTTCTTGTTTCAAAGCAGGGAGGGCTGGAAAATGTGGACTTTCCGCATTAATTTTGTGGGTCAAGTCGACCCATTTTTTGGATTGCAATTCATTATAAATACTTAGTAAATCTGACATAAGGAAGCCCTCTTTTCTTATAGATTTAACCTTAAATAGTTAATTGAAGCAATTATAGCAGTTGTAACTACGCATTACAAGCATTTATCTGATTTCCCCTTAATCCCATTTTCTCTATTTAGATATAGCTTTAAGCTATATCTAAATTCTTTTATCTGAAAAGAAAGTATATTTGCAAGAATTTGATGTTTTTTTCAATTTTATGATACTTTTGTTACGAAACTATTGACAAACCAATGATAACGCTTTATAATTAGATTGTTCTAATTTTCGAGGGGCTAAAAAAATATTGTTGTCATTTTCATGTCATGAATGATAATATCAATAATCATTTTTCTATTCCTAAGAAGAAATATATAAAAGGAGGAGAACACGAATGGGTATCGGTATTATTATTGCCAGCCATGGTCACTATGGAAAATTGTGTTTTCGTAATACTCCTCTGTAAAGGCTTGTTCTAGAATAGCTTTCACTTGTACTAAATTCGGCGACCTAGAAAGATTATAAGCGACGATTTCACTATTGAAGCCATCTAATGCTGGTGATAAATAGAGCTTTTGGCTGCTTGCTGGAATTGCAAACTATGTCACATCTGTGTAGCACTTTTCCATTGGTTTAGAGCTTTCAAATTGACGTTGAATAAGGTTATCTACTTTCTTGACAACTTCTCCTCGGTATGAAGAATACTTGCGTTTACGACGAATTTGGGAACTTAAACCAAGGAGCTTCATCAGACGTTGGACCTTCTTCTGGTTCACTACATAACCACGATTTCTTAATTCCAAATGAATTCGACGATATCCGTAATTTCCCTTATGTTCATCATAAATGGCTTGTATTTCCACTTTGATAGCTTGATTTTTATCTACTTGACTCAGTTGCTTTAAGTGGTAATAATAGGTTGAACGAGCAAGTTTGATAATGTTTAGAAGGATATCTAAAGGAAACTCTGTTACCAATCCTTGAACAATTTCTGTTTTTCTTCTTGCTCCTTTTCGTCCCTCAATCGGAGTTCTCTCAACTTTTTTAGAATAGCATTCTCCGCTCTCAGGTACTCATTGTCTGCTTGAAGACGTTCTAACTCTATCATCTCTTAGGATTTCTTCTTTAGTTTACGTCCCATTTTAGGCGGTCTCCCTCTTGTTTTCTAAAGAAGAGTATACCCATTTTTTCTCGTATTGTGCTATTCAATTGTTAAGCAATCCTTGATTTGAGAAGACCTAGTCCAGGTAAACACTTTGTTGAGAACGACCTTCAAGTAGAACTTTATCAATCATTTCTTGTTTTTATTCTGGTGAATTGTAACGATTCTTTCCCTTTTTGATGATGTTTATTCCATAACGGTCAATTAATTTCACCATATATTTTAGACCAGAAATGTTCACCCCAAATTGATTTGAAAGTCGTATAAAGCTTTCTCCTTGCTTTCTCAATTCATATATTTGAACTTTATCTTCATAAGTTAATTTCATAATAAAAACACCCCAAAAGTTAGATTTTTCTGTCTAACTTTTGGGGTGCAGTTCATTAGGCAATCTTTTTTTATAATATTAAATTCATTTTTTGGTAGAAAATGACTTATTTTGATTTTTTATTTCACTAGCTATTGACATTTTATTGAAAGCGTTTTATAATATAATCGTTCTTGATTTTTTATGTTTAAAAAGATTTTAAGACGCTTTTTTAGCGTCTTAAAAAAATCGGAGATAGTCTTTTTAAGCTTAAGAAAAAATAATTTATAAGGAGGAGAACATGAATGGGTATCGGTATTATTATTGCCAGCCATGGTAAGTTCGCTGAAGGAATCCACCAATCAGGCTCTATGATTTTTGGGGACCAAGAGAAAGTTCAAGTTGTGACTTTCATGCCAAGTGAAGGTCCTGATGATTTGTACGCTCACTTCAACAACGCCATTGCACAATTCGATGTTGATGATGAAATTCTTGTTTTGGCTGACCTTTGGAGTGGTTCACCATTTAACCAAGCTAGTCGAATCGCTAAGGAAAATCCAGATCGCAAGATTGCTATCATCACCGGACTTAACTTGCCAATGCTAATCCAAGCATACACTGAACGTATGATGGATGCTAACGCTACTGTAGAGCAAGTTGCTGCTAATATCATCAAGGAAGCTAAGGGTGGTATCAAGGCACTTCCAGAGGAGCTAAATCCTGCTGAGGAAACAACTGCAGCTCCTGTAGAAGCTGCAGCACCTCAAGGAGCTATCCCTGAAGGAACAGTCATCGGAGATGGTAAACTCAAGATTAACTTGGCACGTTTGGACTCCCGTCTCTTGCACGGTCAAGTAGTAACTAGCTGGGTACCTTATTCTAAAGCAGACCGTATTATTGTTGCTTCGGATAACGTTGCCAAAGATGAGCTTCGTAAGGAATTGATCAAACAGGCTGCACCAAATGGTATTAAAGTAAACGTTGTTCCGATTCAAAAATTAATTGATGCTTCTAAAGACCCACGTTTTGGAAATACACATGCGCTTGTCTTGTTCGAAACTGTTCAAGACGTACTTCGTGCTGTCGAAGGTGGCGTGCCAATAAAAGTACTTAACGTTGGTTCTATGGCTCACTCAACTGGTAAAACAATGGTTAACAACGTTTTGTCTATGGATAAAGATGATGTTGCTTGTTTTGAAAAATTACGTGACCTTGGCGTTGAATTTGACGTCCGTAAGGTTCCAAACGATTCTAAGAAAGACTTGTTTGAACTTATCAAGAAAGCTAACATTCAATAATCTTCATTCGGATAAATTAGTTGGTAAACTCAACTAACGACAACTCAATAGAAAAGGAATTATAACCATGTCAGATATGTCAATTATTTCTGCGATTTTGGTCGTAGCTGTTGCCTTCCTTGCTGGTCTTGAAGGTATCCTTGACCAATTCCAATTCCACCAACCACTTGTTGCATGTACCCTCATCGGTGCTGCCACAGGTAACCTCACTGCAGGTATCATGCTTGGTGGTTCTCTTCAAATGATTACCCTTGCTTGGGCAAACATCGGTGCTGCCGTAGCTCCTGACGTTGCCCTTGCATCTGTTGCCGCTGCCATCATTTTGGTTAAAGGTGGTAAATTTACAGCTGAAGGTATCGGTGTTGCGATTGCAATAGCTATCCTGCTTGCAGTTGCAGGTCTCTTCCTAACTATGCCTGTTCGTACAGCATCTATTGCCTTTGTTCATGCTGCAGATAAAGCTGCAGAACACGGAAACATCGCTGGTGTTGAACGTGCACACTACCTCGCTCTCCTTCTTCAAGGTTTGCGTATTGCTGTGCCAGCAGCCCTTCTTCTTGCCATCCCAGCCCAATCTGTTCAACATGCCCTTGGCTTGATGCCTGACTGGCTTACCCATGGTATGGTCGTCGGTGATGGTATGGTCGTAGCCGTTGGTTATGCCATGATTATCAATATGATGGCTACTCGTGAAGTTTGGCCATTCTTCGCCATCGGTTTTGCTTTGGCAGCAATTAGCCAATTGACACTTATCGCTCTTGGTGCCATTGGTGTTGCCATCGTCTTCATCTACCTCAACCTTTCTAAACAAGGTGGCGGAAATGGTGGCGGAACTTCATCTGGTTCAGGCGACCCAATCGGCGATATCTTGGAAGACTACTAGGAAGGGGTGCTCTCATGGCTGAAAAAATTCAATTATCTCAAACGGATCGTAAAAAGGTTTGGTGGCGCTCACAATTCTTGCAAGGTTCATGGAACTATGAACGTATGCAAAACTTGGGTTGGGCTTACTCACTCATTCCTGCTATCAAAAAACTTTATACTAACAAAGAGGACCAAGCCGCAGCTCTTAAACGTCACTTGGAATTCTTCAACACTCACCCTTACGTAGCTGCTCCTATCATGGGGGTTACCTTAGCTCTTGAAGAAGAAAAGGCTAATGGTACTGAAATCGAAGATGCGGCTATCCAAGGGGTTAAAATCGGTATGATGGGTCCACTTGCCGGTATCGGTGACCCTGTCTTCTGGTTCACAATTCGTCCAATTCTTGCTGCCCTTGGTGCATCATTGGCACAAGCTGGTAACATTGCTGGTCCACTTATCTTCTTCATTGGTTGGAACCTTATCCGCATGGCCTTCTTGTGGTACACTCAAGAACTTGGTTACAAAGCAGGTTCAGAAATCACTAAAGACATGTCTGGTGGTATCTTGAAAGATATTACTAAAGGGGCATCAATACTTAGTATGTTCATCTTGGCCGTCCTCGTTGAACGTTCGGTATCTGTCGTCTTCACTGTAAAGCTTCCAGGTAAAGTTTTGCCTAAAGGTGCTTATATTGAATGGCCAAAAGGATATGTTACTGGTGACCAACTAAAAACTATCCTTAGTCAAGTAGTCAACGATAAGCTTAGCTTTGATAAGATTCAAGTTGATACCCTACAAAAACAATTGGATTCATTAATTCCAGGTTTGACGGGACTTCTCCTTACTTTTGCATGTATGTGGTTGCTCAAGAAGAAAGTTTCACCAATCACAATCATCATCGGACTCTTTATAGTTGGTATTGTTGCAAGCTTCTTCGGAATCATGTAAAAAGAGCAAGAGTTTAGCAAAGCTGAACTCTTTTCTTATGTTATAATAAAAATACTACAATCAAAAAGAAAGATAGATATGGCACAATCATTGAACAAAACAGTTGAATTACATACAACGGGTGTTTCCTACATGGCTATCGGAGGAAAGGTCGGTAAATTTCTAATCGGAGATATGGCTCTTGAATTCTACCCAGATGTCAATGTCGAGCAATATATTCAAATCCCTTGGACCAGCATCACTCAAATTGGTGCAAACGTATCAGGAAAGAGGGTTAGTCGTCACTTTGAGATTCTAACAGACAAGAGCAAATTCCTCTTTGCCTCAAAAGATTCTGGGAAGATTCTAAAGATTGCTAGGGAACATCTTGGCAATGAAAAAGTTGTTAAACTACCTACTCTCATCCAAACCATAGGTGCTCGTATCAAAGGTTTATTTGCCAAAAAATCATAATTTTTGTATAATGTAAAGGACGGATAAGTAATAGCTAGACCTTTCCAGAAAGCCTGCGGTTGCTGTGAGCAGGTAGGGTTGACCTACGAAATTCTACCGTTTCTAATAATTAAAAACATAAACAAGTGCACTCCTGTGAAGTTGGATGGAACCGTGGCCCATGTCACTCCAACACTTTTAATGGGTGTTTTATTTTTTTGGAGGAACTTATGTTAGATGTAAAACGTATTCGTAACGACTTTAATGCCCTTTCCGAAAAATTGGCTACACGTGGTGTCGTTGCTGAGACTTTAAATGAACTAAAAGAGCTTGATGTTAAACGCCGTGAGCTTCTTATCAAATCTGAAGAACTCAAAGCTCAACGTAATATCGCTTCAGATGATATTGCTCAAGCTAAGCGTAACAAAGAAGATGCTTCAGAACAAATTGAAGCCATGCAAAAAGTTTCTGCAGAGATTAAGGAAATTGATGCCGAACTTGCTGCTATTGATGAAAAGCTTAACGCTATCATTGTGACACTTCCAAACACACCACATGATTCTGTTCCAGTAGGTGCTGACGAAGATGAAAACGTAGAAGTTCGTCGTTGGGGAACACCTCGTGACTTTGATTTTGAAGTTAAAGCTCACTGGGATTTAGGGGAAGATCTTGGTATTCTTGACTGGGAACGTGGTGCAAAAGTTACAGGTTCTCGTTTCCTTTTCTACAAAGGTCTAGGAGCAAGATTGGAACGTGCAATCTACAACTTCATGTTGGATGAGCACGCTAAAGAAGGTTACACTGAAATGATCACACCTTACATGGTTAACCACGACTCTATGTTTGGTACTGGTCAATATCCAAAATTCAAAGAAGACACTTTCGAACTTGATGGCACTGACTACGTCCTTATCCCAACAGCCGAAGTTCCTTTGACCAACTACTACCGAGGTGAGATCCTTGACGGTAAAGAATTGCCAATCTACTTCACAGCCATGAGCCCTTCATTCCGTTCAGAAGCTGGTTCAGCAGGTCGTGACACACGTGGTTTGATTCGTCTTCACCAATTCCACAAGGTCGAAATGGTCAAATTCTCAAAACCTGAAGACTCTTATGATGAATTGGAAAAAATGGTAGTTAATGCTGAAAACATCCTTCAAAAACTTAACTTGCCATACCGTGTCATCACTTTGTGTACTGGCGACATGGGATTCTCAGCTGCGAAAACTTACGACTTAGAAGTTTGGATTCCAGCACAAAACACTTACCGCGAAATTTCCTCATGTTCAAATACAGAAGATTTCCAAGCTCGTCGTGCACAAATCCGTTACCGTGACGAAGCTGATGACAAAGTAAAACTTCTTCACACTCTCAACGGTTCAGGACTTGCTGTTGGACGCACAGTAGCCGCTATCCTTGAAAACTACCAAAACGAAGATGGTTCAGTAACTATCCCTGAAGTTCTTCGTCCTTACATGGGTGGTGCTAAAGTGATTTCACCAAAATAAATAAATGAGGTTGAGACAATTGTTCCAACCTCATTTTTATTTTACTTTATACCAATGATGCAGTAGTAAACTGAACTTTTCGTCCACTTTCTAGCTCAGGAGAGACCAAGTTAACCTTGTGGTGCTGATATTACAAAAGGGATACCTTTGGGTGCTAATTTAAAGTTCTCATTCAAAAAAGAACCTGACTCTAATATGATTAGTCAAGTTCCTCGTATATTTTTGGAGATATAACCCTTTACATTTCAGATTATTATATCTGATAAAAACGCTAGTAAAACAAATATAAACTTATATAGTTTTACTACTTATGTATTGACCTAGTCAAGCATTTTTGTAACACTAGTGTATAAAATTTCTTACGCTGCACGACATCGTGCAGCATAAGGTGTAAGTCCACCGTTTGCACGATGTGGTCTTACGTGATTATATTTCCCATAAACGAATTCATAGAGCTTTTGGTCAAGAATGTCATTTGAATCAAACATGTAGAGATAATAGAATTCGTGTTTGAGCGTATTGTAGAATCTTTCCATAACGGCATTGTCATATGGACAGCCTGCTTTGCTCATACTTTGTTGGACATAGTTTTTATCACAAAATTTATTGAATTCTTTTGCAGTAAATTGACGCCCTTGATCAGAATGCAGGATAATTCCTTTTGCTGGTTTTCGACGTTCTAGTGCGATTTTCAAGGTTTCCTTTGCCAATTCAGTATCGATATGACTGCTGTTTAATGATGCAACCACTTCACGACCGCAAAGGTCTATAATCGTGCAATTGTAACGCATTGTTCCATCTGGACGAGTTAAATATGTAAAATCAGTACACCATATTTTATTGGGTTCTTTTACATCAAATTCCCTATTCAGAAGGTTTGGAAAGATTTTATTGGCAGTTCCTTTTACATAGTTTGGTTTCTTTCGACGTGTGATGGAACGTAAGCCCAATTCATTCATAAAATGATGTATTGTTAGATCTGAACGAATGCTTCCGATACCCTTAAGATAATCGTTCATCATTCGGTATCCAGGAACTCCATTTTCGCGGTGGTAGATTTCAACAATTTTACGTTGAATCTCTGCCTTTTCCTGACGATAAGCATGTTTTTTGTTTTTAAGATAATTATAGTAAGCATTTGGACAGATGTTCATTCTTCTAAGAAGCCATCTGACCCCAAATGTCTGTTGATATTTCTGGATGAACTGGTACTGAGCTAATCGATTTCCTTCGCAAAGAATGCTGCCGCTTTTTTTAAAAAATCATTTTCCTTTTTGAGTTCTTCAATTTCTTTGCGTAGCTTTTTTGCAACTTCGTATGAATCAGATTCTTCCCGTTTTGTTGGGCTGTTATCGCATTCTTTGCGGTATTGCTGTAACCAGTATGTCAGCGTGCCTTGTCCAAGATTATATTCTTCGGTCAGGCTTTTCTTGGTTCGTCCCTCTTCCAGATAGAGGCGAAGAACCTTTTGTTTGAGCTCAGGCTCGTAACGATTGTTTGTCATTGTAACATCTCCTTGGATTATGTATGTATTTTACCAAACTATACACAGGTGTTACAACTTAATTATATCAGGTCATATCATTATCATTTAGAAAATAGAAGGGTAGTGTAAAATAAGTTGTGTAAACACAAAAAGGAATAAATCCGTTATAGTAGAGTTGCAAAACATTACTAGAAAGAGATTTATTCCTATGACTCAGTTTACCACAGAACTACTTAACTTCCTAGCCCAAAAGCAAGATATTGATGAATTTTTCCGTACTTCTCTTGAAACAGCTATGAATGATCTGCTTCAAGCAGAGTTATCAGCCTTTTTAGGGTATGAACCTTACGATAAATTAGGCTATAATTCTGGGAATAGTCGTAACGGAAGCTATGCACGGAAATTCGAAACCAAATATGGGACTGTTCAGTTGAGTATTCCTAGAGATCGTAATGGGAACTTTAGTCCAGCTTTGCTTCCCGCTTATGGACGTCGAGATGACCACTTGGAAGAGATGGTTATCAAACTCTATCAAACCGGTGTAACGACTCGAGAAATTAGTGATATCATCGAGCGAATGTATGGTCATCACTATAGTCCTGCCACAATTTCTAATATCTCAAAAGCAACTCAGGAGAATGTCGCTACTTTTCATGAGCGAAGCTTAGAAGCCAATTACTCTGTTTTATTTCTTGACGGAACCTATCTTCCATTAAGACGTGGAACCGTTAGTAAAGAATGTATTCATATCGCACTTGGCATTACACCAGAAGGACAGAAGGCTGTTCTTGGATATGAAATCGCCCCAAATGAAAACAATGCTTCTTGGTCCACCCTGTTAGACAAGCTTCAAAACCAAGGAATCCAACAGGTTTCTCTTGTAGTGACCGATGGCTTCAAGGGGCTTGAAGAGATTATCAATCAGGCTTACCCATTAGCTAAACAACAACGTTGCTTAATTCATATTAGTCGAAATCTAGCTAGTAAAGTGAAACGAGCAGATAGAGCGGTTATTCTGGAGCAATTTAAAACGATTTATCGTGCTGAAAATTTAGAAATGGCAGTGCAAGCTTTAGAGAACTTTATCTCCGAATGGAAACCAAAGTATAGGAAAGTCATGGAAAGTCTGGAGAATACGGATAATCTTTTAACTTTTTATCAGTTTCCCTACCAGATTTGGCATAGCATTTATTCGACAAACCTCATTGAGTCTCTTAACAAAGAGATCAAACGTCAAACGAAAAAGAAGATTCTTTTTCCTAACGAGGAGGCTCTGGGACGTTATTTAGTTACCCTGTTTGAAGATTATAATTTCAAGCAAAATCAACGCATCCATAAAGGGTTTGGCCAATGTGCTGACACACTTGAAAGCTTATTTGATTAACATTCTTCAACTCTACTTGAGTGTTTACACATAATTATTGACAGTATCTCTTTATCTCACCACTTTTACTCTTTATAGCTATAATCGGTAGTATTAGCATAAAGAAGAATGCATAGTAACCTAACTGATATATTATTTCCCCCTCTTATTTTAATTCCTATAAATATACTTATTAGGAGTTCCAAAATGGACCGCCACCGCTAATTATTTACATTTTTACTAATCAAGGTGTCATCTTATATAACAGCTTATCTTTAAAATAGTTAAAATAAGTTTTTTCAGCAACAACTGTTACAGTTTTGCTCATCATACCTAATTTTACAAGTTGTGCTTTTATAAAGACTTCCTTTTTTAGTTGCGGTTGATGAAGATCTTACGGTAGTAATTTTTCCTTTTATTCTTTCGAACAGTAATATTTCAGCACTTACAATTCATTCTTTCAAACTTTTTCAAAGATTTTACCACAAGCATAAATTCTTTGAAAAAAATGGAAATGTAATAAAATTTTTCTGGGATACCTAAAAAAGTAATGAACCGTATGAACTGCACCCCAAAAGTTAGACAGAAAAAATCTAACTTTTGGGGTGTTTTTATTATGAAATTAAGTTATGAAGATAAAGTTCAAATATATGAATTGAGAAAGTAAGGTCAAACCTTCAACCAACTTTTAAATTGGGTAGGACAAAACTGGACGTTGCATCTGAAATAAGATAAGTGACGTCTTAAACCCTAAATTAGCCGCCATGCGAGTTGTGGTAGATACACAGTGTGGCAAGGGTAAGCCTGCAATAACTAACTTATCAATTCTTTTATCTCTTAAATAGCTCTCTAAATTCGTCCCAATGAAAGCACTATTAACTATCTTTTGGAAAACAGGTTCACTTGGGTATGGTTGAAAGCCATCTTTAAAATCTTGACCTTGAGATTCGTGAAAATGTGATTGAGTATTCGTGGATACATGTTGAACATGAAGTACTGGCCATCCCCTTTCTCTAAAAAATTAAGTAATCTTTGGGAATTCAATTCAAGCTAAGGGTTATTACGTTCTCCCCATGAACTATTATCAAAGGCCCTTTGCACATCAATCATTAATAATCCTTGCATTTTTACTCTCCTCTTTTACACCAATCTTCCAACAACTTATTTGCATCCTGACAACTATCATAATAAGGAGTTATCAGTTGAAAGCCTAACATTAGTTGATCTAGTAAGTCATCCCTAGTCAAGCTATCCATCACAGGGACATCATATTTAACCAAGACCTTTCAAACACGACCAGCTTTGACTGCTTCTTTAAGCATCTGACGATTCGCTTCAAGTCCCTTCCACACGATGACTGACACCATCTTCTTGAGCAAGATAGTAAAGTGGAAAAGTAATCGGTAAGTCTAGGACCTTATATTGCTTCGCTAGAGTAGTATCAGATTTTTTCCGTTCGACAAAACTCACTTCAACTGATATTCCCCAATCTTCAGCTTGACCGTATAGTCGAATCACCATAGCAACATCATCTAAACTGATCCTCAGGAGCTCTGTAATAGCACCATAAATGTGGACGGCATACTTGTGCTCGATTAGCCCAATTGCTGACACGATCCATTTTCATGGGGTCTAGACGCTCCTCTAGAACTTTTGATAAGAACTGTATTTCCTTACGAGCAGCTTGTCCCAAAGTGTTGAGAGCTTCCATATCAAACCTGATGTGGCTCCGCCTTTTCAGGTTTGATATACTTAACTCCTTGTTTGGATAAATAAGTTTGAACATTTTCTAACATCGTTTTCTCCTTACAATACTAAAAGACCAACCCGTAAAGATTCTATTCTGGTTGGTCTCTTTTTTATTTACGTTTACGAGCAATTAAGTGGATTGGTGTTCCCTCAAAACCAAAGGCCTGACGAATTTGATTTTCCAAGAAACGCATATATGAGAAGTGCATAAGCTCTTCTTCATTGACAAAGATAACAAATGTTGGTGGTTTAACCGAAACTTGCGTCCCGTAGAAAATCTTAAGGCGTTTCCCTTTGTCAGTTGGTGTTGGGTTGATGGCGATGGCATCCATGATAACATCATTCAAGACAGCCGATGAAATACGACGGTTTTGACTCTCACTGATGCGTTTGATCATCTCTGGTAACTTGTTAAGACGTTGTTTCGTCTCAGCCGATACAAAGATAATTGGGGCATAGCTCAAGAATTGGAACTGATCACGGATATCCGCTTCCCAGTTGGCAACGGTGTGGTTGTCCTTCTTTATCGTATCCCATTTGTTAACTACGATGATAATCCCTTTACCAGCTTCATGGGCAAAACCAGCAATACGCTTGTCATACTCACGGATACCTTCTTCGGCATTGATAACCATAAGGACAACATCAGAACGACCAATGGCACGCATAGAACGCATAACAGAGTATTTTTCTGTATTTTCATATATCTTACCAGATTTACGCATACCAGCGGTGTCAATCATAGTATACTCTTGACCTTCACTGTCCACAAAGTTTGTGTCAATAGCATCACGAGTCGTACCAGCAATAGGACTCGTAATCACTCGGTCCTCGCCTAAAATGGCGTTAATCAAACTTGATTTTCCGACGTTTGGACGCCCAATCAAACTAAAACGGATGATATCTGGATTTTCTTCTTCGACTTCTGTTGGAAGATTTTCAACGATAGCATCGAGAACGTCCCCCGTACCAATACCATGAACAGATGAAACTGGATATGGATCACCAAGCCCAAGAGAATAGAAATCATAAATATCTGCACGCATTTCAGGATTATCCACTTTATTTACCGCCAAGATAACTGGCTTGTTGGTCTTATAGAGAATACGGGCAACGTACTCATCCGCATCTGTCACACCTTCCTTACCTGAAACGACAAAGACAATAACATCTGCTTCAGCCATGGCAATGCCAGCTTGGTGCTTAATCTGTTCCATGAATGGGGCATCGATATCATCGATACCACCTGTATCAATCAAGCTAAACTGACGATTAAGCCACTCAGCAGAGGTATAAATACGGTCACGTGTTACCCCTTCAACGTCTTCGACGATAGAGATACGTTCACCCGCAATTCGGTTAAATAGGGTCGACTTCCCAACATTTGGGCGACCCACGATAGCAACTGTAGGTAATGTCATATATTTAAGTCCCTGATTAAATTAGGGATTCCTTTCTTCATTTAGCAATCTAACTTCCACCAAGGAAAGCAAACACGCTTGTTCTTTATCATTATTAGAATCACCTTAACGGCGATTAACACCTTTCAAGTGAACCTCTTTAGCTAGAAAACGAATACGTTCCATCACACGTTTGGCCTGCCAAGTCTCGTCTCCCTGACGTCCATTTGATAGCTTAGCTTCTAAGTCTGCAAAACTATAGTTGGATGTGAAGAAGGTCGGCAGCTCCTCAATCATGCGATACTGGAGAATGACTTGCAAAACATCGTCCCTAATCCAAGAAGAGAATTGCTCTGCACCAATATCATCTAAAACTAGAACTTCTGCTTCTTTGACAGCATCAATTTGTTCCTTCACAGAGCCGTCCTTGATCCCATTTTTAACATCGATAGTAAAAGATGGATAATGAATAATGGTCGTAGCAACCTTCTTGGTCTCTGAAAGTTCATGGGCCATAGCAGCCAACATGAATGATTTCCCAACCCCCATATCTCCGTAGATATAGAGGCCTTTCTGGTCTGGACTAGGGTAATTAGCTACAAAATCAACAAGTGTCTCAAAGGTATCAACACGAGCTACATCATCTAGTGCAATATCAGCAAAGGTAATCTTGCGATAGGACTGAGGCAAACTCACCAAGTTAATCCGCTTAGAAATAGCCTGTTGTTCTTGTTGCTCCTTAAGCTGACGCGTTTCCTTATAGGTTACGTCAGCGTAGCCTTCATTCATGGTCAGAATCGGCTCATACCCTTTGGCAATGTAGCTGGCATCACCTTCTTTGACCTTACGGCATTCCACCAAGAATTGATTAAACTTTGAAAGACTACGCTTGATTTCGTCCTGGCTTAAGCCATGTTCTTGAATAAAGCCAGCCACTCTTGGATCCGCCAAGATTTGCTTGGTCAGATCTGTTGCATTACCAGACCCATGATGTCCTGTTCGGTTCAAGGTTTGTCCAACTCTTTCCATAGGCTACTCCTTTCCTTTTTCTAGTTTAGCCAAAGCACGGTGTCTAATTTCGTCTAACTTGGCTTGGTCGGCCTGACTGGTTTGATTATCGTAATCAGGATCACTCCAGCTAGGTACATTTGTTTTCTTCTTAGAATCATCTTTTGCCCGCTGTGATTTTTTGTCGTAACCACTACGCAAAGCCAAAAGCCCTTGTTCAGCAGTAACAATCTTCTTAAAGGCAAAATCGTTGGCAAGTTTAGAGATATACTCTCGATGCACATTTGTTGAACGTGTCCGTCCCAAACTGTAGGCAACCATGAGATTAATGACCTCATCCATAAAGCCTCTTTGTGCCAAGTCTGTGAGAATTTTTTTCTCAGAATTAGTCACAGTCCCGCCTGGACCCTTAGCACTCTGTAAGTAATCAACAGGTTTTCCAGATTTAACAGCTTTAAGAATCTTTTTCTCTGTCTCCGTCAATGCAGAATCACCACCCAATTTTTGAGCTTGATCTTGCTCTAATTGCACTTTCATACGCTTAACAATAATCTGGTGGTTCACGGCTGTCTTTTTTGACAAGAGATAGGTATCATACCAATTCATGTCATAGGTTTCAGACAATTTATAAATTTCTGGAACATCTGTCTTTTCATCTGTAAATACAAGTCCATCAGCCTGCATACGATTCCTGAAACTGATTAAATCAAATGAATTTTTAGGCTTAATTTCAGAAACAGACTTTTGAGCCAAACGCTCATCAGTAAAAACATCCGAAAAACGTTTAGATAAGTCTTGTAAACCATGTAAACTCTTCGGTTTTAAAGCATCCACTGCTGGCTCACCAATTTTTTGCTCTAGAAGTGAACTATAAACCGCATGTTTTAGAAACTGCTCGATAGATAGGGGAGACTTAAGCTCCACAACATAAATTCCCTGAGGAGAATTATAGAAAGCCAACAAGTCTACCGCTGTCAGGACCGCCAGGGATTCCTGAAGAGGCTGCATACCAAAGTTAAGATGATTCAGAATAGTAGCAAATTTATGACGATGATTACCATTATCATAGAAAGCCATAAAATACTGATAGAGTGCGTATCCCTCACCCCCAATAATGGGATAATAACAACGCATCAAACTTGCCTGATCGGGAACGATAACCTGATTGCCAACATAGACAAATTCTTCAATAGGTCTCATTTTTTAGACTCTTTTTTCGCACGGACAGTCTTGGTGATTTCTTGAAGCAATTCTTCAATCTCATCAACATCTTTGAAAGAACGGTAGACACTAGCAAAACGGACATAGGTAATTTCATCAAGATCTGCTAGTTCTTTCATGACTAAATTCCCAATGATCTCACTATCAACCTCTCCATCATGGTTACGGCGAATGTTTTGCTCTATACGGGTGATGGCATTTTCAATATCCTCACTTGAAACTGGACGCTTCTGAGCACTCATCAAGATACCGTTGAAAATCTTATCGCGAGAGAATTGTTCACGAGTACCGTCTTTTTTGACAACTAAAAGTGGAACTTCTTCCACACGCTCAAATGTAGTAAAACGGGTATGACAAGCATCACACTCTCGACGACGACGAATAGTATTTCCATCCTCTGCCTGACGGCTATCGATAACATTAGATTTATTATGTTGACATTTTGGACAACGCATGCACTTCACCACCAATCTTCGAAATTCAGTACTCTATTTTACCATAAAAACACATAAAAAGCACGCCCTTAAGGAGACGTGCTCATGATTGAGCGTTAGTATAAATCTCTTGTAAATTGACTTAACCTTCAAGTTGAGGTGTCGTAGTTTCTGAGTCTGCAAAAGGAATGTAGAGGTCAAAACGTGTACCCACACCAAGTTCTGAACTGACATCGATATGGCATCGATAAGCTTCCACAATTTGATAGAGGATTGATAAACCAATACCCACACCAGATTGGGTTGTCGTACGATTACGCGCCTTATCTGAACGATAGAAGCGTTCAAAGATATGTTCAATATCTTCTTTAGAGATACCCTCACCATTATCCTGTACCTGTACCAGCATCTCATCTTCCAGAGCCTTGATAGTAATCTGGATTTCCTTATTAACAGGCGAATACTTGACCGCATTATCAATCAAAATAGTAATAACCTGTTCAAAGTGCTGGCTGTAAATCTGTGCTGGACGATCTAAACTCTCAGAATCATTGAGGTAGAATTGGTAGTCGTCATGTAGGACACGGAAATTCCCAATAACCGTACGGATTGAAGAATTCAAATCACATGTATCATTTCTATGATTGTCAAATGACCCTTTAACACGAATAGAATCCAACATATCGTTAATCATAATCGTCATACGGTTGGCTTCGTGACTTGCAGCTTCAAGACTTTCTTCAAGGATTTCAGGATCATTTTTACCCCAACGTTGCAAGAGGTCCATATGTCCCTTAATAACTGCAATAGGAGTACGTAATTCGTGACTGACGTCACTCAAGAAACGCATCTGCATCTGATTATTTTCTTGAATTTTATCCATCATACAGTTAAAGTTAAGCGCCAAAGCACCAATCTCATCATGACTCCCAATCTTAGATCGAAGCTCCAAATCACTTGGCGAATCGATAATAATACCCATCGTTTCGTGTAACTGCCTCATCGGACGAAGAATAGATGTCAAAACAACTATAGTTACTGCAATAACTAAGACCGTCATTCCTACTTCAAGGAATATCAATAGGAAAATTAGACGCTCTTTTAACGCATAGTAGAATTCCAAATCATGGAAAACTTGAGCATACCCAACAATGGTATTCTTATCCTTGCCATAGATTGGAACTTGTAGTAAGAAACCACGTTTACCTTTATAGGAAACCAACTTCAGTTTATTGACCTCAGACATGCCTGGAGGTGAGTCTGTATCCTCCTCAGAAGTAAAGATAAAAGTTCCCTTTTTGTCATAAACATAGACAGACTGGTTAGAATATAATTTATTAGAAACCGCAACTTGACCATCTAAGGAACGCTTTTCAGAAAGCACTCCATTAATGATTGATGAATAGATATTTTTCGGTGAATAGAGGGCCGCTAAAAGCGGTTCTGGACTCAACTCTTCATCAGAGTCCCAGTCCTTTTCGATATAAGTAACAACTTTTGAGATTGTATTATTTACATTTTGACGTTCACGTTGCAAAAGAAGCGTATTGGCTTAAAATACAACAACCAGAGTGAACATCGACAATACAAGAAAGAAGACCACAGCAATTGTCATGGTCAACTTTTTTCTAATGGTTACTTTACCAAATAATTTACTCATTTTTCACGGATAACGTAACCCATCCCTCGTACTGTTTGAATGTATGATTCCTTACCTGGAATGTCGATTTTCCCACGTAAGTAACGAATATAAACATCTACAACGTTTGTTTCAATTACATCATCATATTTCCAGACTTGAAGCAAGAGTTCCTCACGGGTCATTACTTGGTTCATATTATTTAAAAGTGTGTTCAACAAATCAAACTCACGTTTTGTCAATGGAATTACCTCATCACCGCGAACAACTGCACGGTTTTGAACATCCAATTTTAAATCGCGATAGGTTGACGCTTTAGCTGGTGCCTTCTTAGTAGCTTCAATATCTTGGCGACGGAAGGTTGCACGAATACGTGCCAACAGTTCTTCAATCGCAAATGGTTTTATAATATAGTCATCAGCTCCACGATCCAAACCAGCAACAATATCCATGATTGAGTCGCGAGCTGTCATCATCATAATATAAGTATCTTTTTCTTGTTGGAGACGACGTGTCACTTCGAAACCGTCCATCTCAGGCAACATAAGGTCCAAGAGAATAAGATCGAAATCTTTCTCAAGTGCCATTTCAAGTCCTTCGCGTCCGTTGTCCGCTGTCACAACGTCGTATCCTTCGTGTTGAAGTTCAAGAGAGACAAAACGAGCAAGGTTTCTCTCATCTTCAACAATCAAAATGCGTTTGCTCATAATAAGTATTTACCCTCTTTTATAAAAAATTTTTTGGCTTCCATTTCCTCAAAAAGTATTTAGGTTTAGCCAATGAATACATCCGAAAATTAGCTTATAATGACAGAATAATACAGATTTTTAAAATTGTCAAACATTTTTAGTTTGTTTTTGAATTAATTGTCATCAAATAGTCCATTCAATCGAGCAAAAGGATTACTTGCCTCTTCCTTCTCTTGTTTAAGAGCTGCAAAATCCTCTTCTGACAAGACTTCCCAGTCATTACCTGAGAGCGAAATTTGTCCTGATTCCTCTTCAGGTGTCAGCACTCTCAAAGGAATATTAAGAAGAATATTATCTAAAATACTCTCATTAAGGTCAATAGTATCGTCATTCAAGATAAGAACTAGATTTTCCTCGACTAATTCCTTTTGAAGAGCAGCATCTGCCTCTTTTATAAAGGTTTCCGAGACTAGGTAATTAAACTCAAGTGTCGCAGGCTCAAGTGAACGACTAGATGGCAAAGTAATATCATAGCTAAGTTGATAATCTAAGAGATATAAGCCATTATCATAGACTACTTGACCACTTGCTTGAAGGTGTTCAAGATTTAAAACTTGGTCATAGCGTTCTTTAATTGACTCCAACAAAGAAGGTGCTTCATTAAAGGCTAGCCCTTCTGGAGACTTTCTAACTTCTGAAAGATAAATCATTTTCAATCCTCAAATTAAATTTTCCCATAGGAATCTATTTTCAATCCATAAGACCATAATCCCCTATATTCACTTTTCATTAAAGCGAGTAATTATGATTTTAGACTTAATTAACATTATATCAGATTTTTAAAAAAAAATAACAGCTTTAATATTACATAATTTTAAACTTAGGAGGTTTTTAGTAGCTTATTAAAAACTGGTTCTTACCTAATCTTAAACAATCTTTCCCATTAGATGAAAGAGATTAATTATGGTAAAATAGGGGCATTGAAACTAGATAAAAGGATTGTAAAATGACACCTGAAGATTTTTACATGGCTTTGAAAGAACTAGGGTTCGATCTTAGCCAAAAACAAAAAGACCAATTCCAACGCTACTTTGAGCTTTTGGTAGAATGGAATGAGAAAATTAACCTTACTGCAATTACAGACAAAGATGAGGTTTTCCTCAAACATTTCTATGATTCTTTGGCTCCTGTTCTTCAAGGGCATATTAAAAATCAAAGTATTCGACTTCTGGATATCGGTGCTGGAGCTGGATTTCCAAGTCTCCCTATTAAAATTCTTTGTCCTAATCTTGATGTGACAATCATTGATTCTCTTAATAAACGCATCACTTTCCTTAACTTCTTGTCTGATGAACTTGAACTTAGCGGTGTCCACTTCTATCACGGACGTGCTGAAGATTTTGGACAAGATAAGACCTTCCGTGCTCAATTTGATATTGTTACTGCCCGTGCCGTTGCACGTATGCAAGTTCTCTCAGAATTAACTATTCCTTTCTTAAAGGTCGGAGGTCAACTTATTGCACTTAAGGCTGCCGCAGCTGACCAAGAGCTAGTCGATGCTAGAAATGCTTTGAACGTTCTTTTTGCTAAACCTACTCTCAACGAAAACTACAAGCTGCCAAATGGTGATGGTCGTAATATTACTATTGTCGATAAGAAAAAAGAAACCCCAAACAAGTACCCACGTCGTGCTGGGATTCCTAATAAGAAACCACTATAACGTTTATCCAAGAATGCTTTCTTACTCCTTGGATTCTTATTTCTCCTTATGATAACTCGGAGGTTCTCATTGATAAATCGTCTTTCAGTCACGCAAAAGCTTGTACTCAGCTTTGCCTTTGTCATTATAGTGGGGAGTATTTTACTTAGTCTTCCCATAAGCCATTATGCTAATAGTCCAGAAACAAGCTACCTAGATCATCTCTTCAATGCTGTGTCAATGGTCTGTGTAACTGGGCTTTCGGTTGTTCCTGTCAGCAAGGCTTACAATGGCTTTGGTCAGATTATCTCTATTCTCCTTATACAGACGGGAGGACTTGGACTAGTCTCTCTTATAGCCTTTAGTACCTATACTCTTAAAAATAAATTAGGATTAAGTGATCAAGATCTCCTTCAATCCGCACTTAGTAGGGATAACCAAAAAGATTTGAAAGCTTATCTTTTCAATGTATATAAAATAACTTTTTCTATTGAAGCTTTAGCGGCACTAGTAATTATGACTGATTTTATTCCTCGCTTTGGACTTGGTCATGGCATTTTTAACAGTCTCTTTCTAGCTGTCTCTGCTTTTTGTAACGCTGGCTTTGATAACCTAGGAACTAACAGTTTACAAGATTATGCGACCAATCCAACTATCAACCTCTCTGTGGCTTTTCTTATTATGTCTGGAGGCTTAGGTTTTGCAGTTTGGATTGATTTAATTCAAATGATTAGACGCTATATTAAAGATCGCCCTAGAAACTGGAAATTAGCAAGTAGACCTTTCAGTAATCAAAGTCGTCTTGTGCTTATAAGTACAAGCTGTCTCCTCTTAGGCGGAACCCTACTTGCTTGGTTTCTGGAAATGGATAACTCTAAAACTATCGGTACTCTCAATGTCTGGCAGCAACTTTTGGTAAGTTTCTTTCAGACTGTAACCATGCGTACCGCCGGTTTTGCGACTATTTCCTACACCAATGCTAATTTTACTTCAAACCTTCTTTTTATGATTCAGATGTTTATTGGAGGTGGTCCTGGAGGAACTGCCGGTGGTATCAAGGTAACCACCGCCTCCATCATGTTTCTTCTTTTCAAGTCGGTGCTTTCTGGTAACTCCAGAGTTGTTTTCCGAAATCGTATTATCTCTAATAAAACTGTTATGCAAGCATTCACTGTTATCCTATTTTACCTAATCATGCTCTTAGTCGGCTATGTTATTTTGCTTCAGACTAACCCTACTCTGTCACCACTAGCTCTACTTTTTGAGAGTGTGTCAGCTATTGCTACCGTTGGGGTGTCTATGGATCTGACTTCTAGTCTTAACACCATGGGACGTCTTGTTATCATGGCTCTGATGTTCATTGGCCGTGTCGGACCTATTACTGTTCTCTTGAGCTTGATGACAAAAAAAGAAAAACATGTCTCTTATGCCCCTACTGATATTTCAATCGGCTAAACTATTTTATTAATTGACAATACTCTGAAAGGATTTTATATGAAAACACAAATTATTGGTGTCCTTGGTTTGGGAATCTTTGGACAAACACTTGCAACAGAACTCTCCTCTTTTGGACAAGATGTGATTGCCTTGGACAACAACTCTAGAACAATTGAATCCCTTGCTGATCAAGTAACTAAGGCCGCTGTTGGTGACATTACTGACATTGACTTTCTACGTTCCGCTGGTATCGATACTTGCGATACAGTCATTATTGCAACTGGAGAACACTTAGAGTCTTCTGCACTGGCGCTCCTACATTGTAAAAAACTCGGCATTACAAATATTATCGCCAAAGCTACAAATAACAATTATGAGGAAGTCCTTTACGGAATGGGGGCCAATTTGGTCATCACTCCTGAGCGTAGCACAGCAAAAGACTTGGCTTCAAATATACTCCGCTGTAACATTTCAAGAATTTTTCATTTAGAGGATGACGTGGCTTTAATTGAGTTGAAAATTCCTAATGAATGGGCTGGAAAGTCGTTGCATACTTTAAATCTAAGACAAACTTATAACATCAATGTTATTGGTTTTAGAAATGAGGAAAATGGTAGGTTAAACACTTACTTTGACCCAATGGATAGACTCCCTAACGAAGGAACTATTCTAGTAGTCTCCGACAATCGAACACTAGAAAAATTCGATTATTTAGGATATTTGAAATAAATTGACTTAGATAGACTAACATTTCTTGAATACCTAGATAGTTATTGATAGCTACTTCAATATCAAAGTCCTTACCATGTTTTGCAAAGCAGTTAGAGAAATGAGACAGTCTTCACCATGATAGATTAGGCCACCCAGTGTCTCAAGTACATCCTTAACAGCCCTAGGTGCCCTTTCTTCATTAGACACGTAAAAAAACATTGGTCCTTATAACCAATGTTTTTTAATGTTTCTAAGAATTCAAACTATCTTAGTTCATACCTTTTACTGTTTCAACGATATTTTCTACTGTAAAGCCATATTCTTCAATAATTTTAGCAGCTGGAGCTGAGGCACCAAATGTATCAATTCCAATCACAGCACCGTCTAAACCAACATATTTATACCATGGTAGACTTGCTGCCATTTCGATTGCTACACGACGACGAACTGCATTTGGAAGAACTTCCTCTTTGTAGGCTTGATCTTGTGCATCAAAGACATCTGTTGATGGAACACTCACAACACGAACTTTGTAACCTTCTGATTCCAAAGCTTTTGCTGATGCTACCGCAAGATTTACTTCTGAACCAGAAGCAAGGAGAATAGTATCAAAATCTGCTGCTGTTTCATGAACAACATAAGCACCTCTTGAAACTTTATCAAAATCTGTTCCTTCTTCAACAGTCAAGTTTTGACGTGTCAAAACAAGCGCCGTAGGTGTTGATTTAGAAGTTACAGCTTGATACCATGCAGCTTGTGTCTCACGCGCGTCTGCTGGACGATAAACATTAAGGTTTGGAATAGCACGAAGTCCAGCTAAATGTTCGATTGGTTCATGGGTCGGTCCATCTTCACCGACTGCAATAGAGTCGTGAGTAAAGACATAAGTAACTGGAAGTCCTTGAAGTGCAGACAAACGAACTGCTGCTTTTACATAGTCTGAGAATACGAAGAAGGTACCACCGTAAACACGAAGTCCACCATGGAGAGACATACCATTCAAGATTGCTCCCATCGCAAACTCACGTACACCAAATTGAATGTTACGGTTAAGACGATGTGCATCATCTTGTAGACCTTCAGATTTAATGTAAGTCATATTTGAGTGGGCCAAATCCGCAGAACCACCTAGGAATGTTGGCACTTTATCAGCAATAACATTCAAAGCATCTTGACTTGAATTACGAGTTGCTTGTGAATAACCATTTTCAACAGCTGGGAAGTCTGAAGATTGGAATTCAACTGCATCCTTACCTTCAATAATGCGTGCAAGTTCAGAACCAAGTTCTGGGTAAGATTGTTTGTACTCATCTACCAAAGCAACCCAAGTGTCATAGGCCTGACGACCACGATCAACTGTATTTTCCTTGAAATCAGCATAAACTTCTTTTGGAATTTCAAATGGAGCATAGTTCCAACCCAAGTTTTCTCTTGCAGCTGCTGTTTCATCTGGTCCAAGAGGAGCACCGTGAACACCGTTAGTTCCTTGTTTATTAGGAGCACCATGACCAATGACAGTCTTAACCTCAATCAAAGATGGTTTACCACTTGCTTTTGCACTTTCAATAGCAGCGTTGATAGCTTCAATATCTGTTCCATTTTGAACAAATTCAGTGTTCCAACCATAAGCTTCATAACGTGCACGTACATCTTCAGTAAATGAATCTTTAGTTTCACCGTCAAGATTGATATCATTTGAATCGTACAATACAATCAATTTATCCAATTTTTGAAGACCAGCGTAAGATGATGCTTCGGCCGAAACGCCTTCCATAAAGCAACCATCCCCCGCAATAACATAAGTATAATGGTCAAAGATTGGGAAGCCTTCCTTGTTGTATCGAGAAGCCAAGAAACGTTCAGCTTGTGCCATACCAACAGCCATAGCAATACCTTGCCCAAGTGGACCTGACGTAGCATCTACACCAACTGTATGACCAAATTCTGGGTGACCAGGTGTCTTAGAACCCCATTGACGGAATTGTTTAAGCTCTTCAATACTCAAATCTTTAAATCCTGACAAATGGAGGAGCGCATAAAGAAGCATTGAACCATGACCTGCTGACAAAACAAAACGGTCACGATTAATCCAATTTGGAACTTCAGGATTGACATGCATTTGCTTAGTAAACAAAGTGTAACCCATTGGTGCTGCACCCATTACCACACCAGGGTGGCCAGAGTTAGCTTGGTTAATCGCATCTACCCCTAGAAAACGGATAGCATTTACTGAAAGGTTAGACATAATTTCCTCCTTAATAATATCAAGACTCTTTTAGTTACATCAACACTCCCTTCATTATATCACAGAAACGTTTTCACAATAAAGTACTTTATCGAAAATTTCATACAAATACCGTTCAAAAATTGGGAATAAAAAACTAAAAAAGCTCTGAAGATACTATAGACATCTCAGAACTCTTTCGTTTATTTAAAACTCACTAAAAGAAAACTTCAAATCCATGGATTGTAAAAACGCCCATGGTTAAGATAAATCAACTCCAGACTAATTCCCAATAAAAGAGTAGCTGATACAATTACAAGATAATCTTGTTTAGTCAAGGATTTGTGTACATACCATGTACGTTTTTTGTATCGACCAAATCGTCGTAACTCCATGGCTGTCGATATGGTATCAATTCGTTCGAGGGATGAAAAAATTAGAGGAAGAACAATTTGGAGATTCCCACGAATACGTTTGACCAATCCCGCCTTTTGCGACAAATCCAAACCACGAGCCTCCTGAGCCTTACGAATCGTAAAGAATTCTTCTTGAACATCTGGAATATAACGCAAGGTTAAACTCACGGAATAGGCAAATTTATAAGGAACCCCAATTTGATTCAGGCTAGCCGCAAACTGACTCGGATGAGTAGTCATGAGAAATAGAATGGCAAGAGGGACCGTTGAAAAATACTTGAGCAATAGATTTGCAAGGTAAAAAAGCTCCTGACTGGTTAGATAGAAACGCCCCCAACCTTCAATAATAACTGTCTTAGCCCTGTAAATTTCTTCACCATAGCCAGGTGCGAAAAGGTAGACCATAAGTAAATTAAAGAGAGCAATTGATCCAATAATCTTAACAACGAAAGAAATATCTCGCCAACGAATCTTGGCCAAATAAAAGAGATAAATAGAAAGTAAGCCTACTGCTAGAATAAAACGTGGGTCATAGGTTGCCATACAAGCAACTGAAACCAAGATAAAGAAAAGCATCTTACTTGCCCCAGACAAATCATAGAGGAAACCTTGACCTGACTGATAACCAATTAAACGATTAGACATTAGGGCCTCCTTTTTCGATATAATACTGGGTTACTTTTACTGGATCACATAACAACTTCTGACCTAAGCTATAAAGAGATGTCTGCTTGAGATTAGCTGACTCAAGTAAATCCTTCTGATTAAGAATTGTAACAGGATTGTCGTCTGCAATGATTTTCCCCTCAACCACAACGAGACAACGATCGCTATATTCTAACATGAGCTGCATGTCATGGGTAATCATCACAATCGTATGACCTTGCTTCTGAAGACTGTCCAAGAAATTCATGATATCCGTGTAAGTCTTGTAATCTTGACCAGCTGTTGGCTCATCCAAGATAATGATTTCAGGTCTCAAGACCAAGATAGACGCAATGGTCACACGCTTTTTCTGACCAAAGGAAAGCGCAGAAATGGGCCATTTACGAAAACTATAAAGGCCACAAGTCTTCAGTACCTCATGAACACGCTCTTCAACCTCAGTTTCTTCAATCCCTCGCAAGCGTAAACCTAGAGCCACTTCATCAAAAATCATAGTTTGGCTAATCATCTGATTAGGGTTTTGCAAAACAAAGCCTATACGCTCTGAACGCTCGGCGATGCTATCCTGACTGATATCCTGACCCTTGTAAGTTAATTTCCCTTGACTAGGGACAAAACCGCATAGAGCTTTAGCAAGCGTCGACTTTCCAGCTCCATTTTTACCGACAATCGCTAGTCGCTCACCTTTTTTCAAGCTAAAAGACATATCCTCTATAATCGCTGGATTATCCCCATAGGAAACGCTAAGCCCCTCAACCTTCAAAATAGAATCACTTGAACTGTCTCTTTTATCTTTCAAAACGCTATCTGGGATACCTAATCCAGACAAATCCAAAGCATCTAGTTGGCTAAGATTTTGTGCTCTAGTTGTATCAAATCCCAACTGACGTAAAACCGTCACATATAGAGGTTCGCGAATCCCATTTTCCAGTAAGAGAGTACTTGATAAAAGCTCATCTGGGCTACCGTTAAAGAGAAGTTGCCCATCATTGACTAGCAAAATACGGTCAACGGGACGATAAAGAACATCTTCTAGACGGTGCTCAATAAGAATTGTTGTAGCTCCCACCTCCTTGTGGATTTTATCAATGAGGTCAATGGTTTCCTGTCCTGATTTAGGATCTAAATTTGCTAGAGGCTCATCAAATAAAAGAATAGGGCTCTCATCAATCAAGACTCCAGCCAAACTAACTCGTTGTTTTTGGCCACCTGATAAGTCTTGAGGGCGGTGATTAAAAAGAGAAGTCAAGTCTAGACGTTCAGCCCAGAGTGCTACCTTATCCTTCATCTCACTTTGATCAGCACAATCATTCTCCAAAGCAAAAGCCAAATCCTCGGCTACTGTTAGGCCAATAAACTGACCATCTGGATCCTGCAATACCGTAGATACCGACTGTGACTTATCATAGATAGATTGCTTGAAAATATCCTGACCATCTATCCTTACCTGGCCTTTTGCCTGACCTTTATGGATACTAGGTATGATACCATTGAGACACTGAGCAAGGGTCGACTTTCCGCTACCAGAAGGGCCTAAAATGAGCACTTTCTCGCCTTTGGCAATATCAAAGCTGATATCTTTAAGCGTCGCTTCTGCTTGCGCATCATATTGAAATGTAAACTGATTAAAACTAATGTATTTATCCATGTTTCTACTAACAAAGAGAGGAGATATCAAAGCAAACTGACAGTCCCACTCTCCTATGATTCATGCTAGTCTTTGGTAAGACTACCAGATTGTGTACGTGAACTAGCATAGATGGCAAGAAGGAGTGTTCCCCCAATTGCAATTGTAATAAAGTTAGCTACGCCAGCTACAAAACTTTGTGCATAAAGATATGACCAGGCTTGAGCAAATTGGATTTTATCACCGATTGGCGTAACTACACCATAAGCAATAAGCAGTCCTAATGCTTGTGCTAGGTTGAACCAAATCATACTCATTACAGAGAATTTACCCATTGTTACATCATATTTTTTACCAAATAGGCCAATAACAAGACCTGTAATACCACTTGCAAGAACCCAAGCCCATGAGATATTTCCGTATTGAATACCATCTTTAAGCGCATGTCCAATGAAGCCCATAAAGAAACCTGTAATAGGCCCAAAAATCACTGAGAATAGAGCTTGAACAGCATACTGAAGTTGGATGCTGGTATTCCCAAAAATAGGAATATTAACAAACATACCAATGATAATAAAGAGTGCTGCACCGATACCTGTCGCAACTACTGTACGAATTGAATTATTTTTCATAATCTCACTTTAATCTCCTAAACGTTTAATTTCAATGTGCCAGTTAGACCCTAAACCAACATTATAGGCCTTGGCAAAAGACCCCTGGTTTATGGCTAGACCGACACGATAGAGGGAATTGATATAAATAATTGGCTGACCGATACGAACATCCGCAAACGATTTCCCATAGGTAACTTGGTTTTGGTAGACCAACATATCATTGTTAAAGATGGTCACCTCGAATCGATCACCAAAGTTTGGTTCTAACGCATAAAAGTCATCACGTGTGATAGAGGTCCAAAGAGAGCCGAAACGGACGTCCAAAATGTCAATCGCACCACGAACTAGATTTTCCTCTATGATGGTTTCAACCACTGGAAACTCTAGAATTTTGTCCACAGGTAACTCAGGACCTACTTCTTCAAAACTGATGTGACCAGAAGCTAATTTTGCACCTGTATAGGCATAAACATCACGACCATGGAAGGTATAAGACAGCTCCGTATTACTACAACGATTCTCAACTTCTGAAATTTCACGGACAGCAACGATACCGACGTCCTTCTTGATATAAGAAAGTGTTCCGTTATCTGGTGTGACGATATATTGTCCCGTCTTTGTTAAGGCAACCACACTTTTACGTGATGAGCCTACACCCGGATCAACTACCGAAACAAAGGTTGTTCCCTTTGGCCAGTACTCGACAGTCTGAAACAGACGATAAGAAGCTTCAAAAGTGTTGTAGGGAGTAATGTCATGTGTAAGGTGATGTACTCCCAAACTAGGTTCTTCTTGAAGGGCCACACCAATCATGGCCGAAACAGCACCGTCAACCAAACCAAAGTCTGATTGAAGCACTAATAAATTATTAGTCATAAATGTTTCACCCTTTCTCTTTGAATGGTTTATTATACTATATTTTATGGGCTTTTTAAATATGATAGATTCTTGAGCTAGCTATAGTCTTTGGCTATGTTTCCCTCTAAAATCAAAAAGTCAGCCCAACAGGCTGACCATGTAGTAGTTATCTAAGATTTCTTCCAACGACTTTTTTCTGCCACTGCTGTAAAAAGAACATCTGTTGACGAGTTGAGAGCTGTTTCACAAGAGTCTTGGATGACACCGACGATAAAGCCGACACCAACAACTTGCATAGCTAAATCATTTGAGATCCCAAAGAGGCTGCATGCTACGGGTACCAAGAGGAGGGAACCTCCTGCAATACCTGAGGCACCGCAAGCAGAAATAGTTGAAACCACACTAAGAATAAAGGCTGTTGCAAAATCAACCTCAATTCCCAAAGTAGTCACTGCAGCAAGCGTCAAAACATTGATTGTCACAGCCGCTCCTGCCATATTAATAGTTGACCCCAAAGGGATAGAAACCGAATAGGTATCAGGATTCAAGCCAAGGTCCTCACACAATTGAAGGTTAACGGGGATATTAGCCGCTGAAGAGCGAGTAAAGAAGGCTGTAATCCCTGAATCTTTCAAGCAACGGAAAACCAATGGGAAAGGATTTTTACCCATCATCACAAATGCAATGATAGGATTAATAACCAAAGCAACAAAGGTCATTGTTCCAACTAAAACAAGGATTAAGACACCATAATCTGCCAAAACACCAATGCCATTCTTAGAAATAGTATCAAAGACAAGACCAAGGATTCCAAATGGCGCTAGATTAATAATCCAACGTACGATTTGAGAAGTTACTTCTGCTAAGGTATGCAGCAATTCTTTAGTGTGCTCACTAGTTGTTCGCATGGCAAAACCAAAAACGACAGCCCATACTAAAACACCAATGTAATTGGCTTGAGACAAAGCGTTGATAGGATTGTCTACCATTTTAAGCATCAAATCCTTAAAGACCTCACCGACCCCTTGAGGTGCAGCCGCCTTAGTAGCTGAGGCTGCTCCTAATTTTAAGGAAATTGGAAAAATATAGTGAGAAATAACAGCTGTCAAAGCAGCCGCAAAGGTACCAAAGAGATAAAGCACAATAACTGTCTTCATGTTACTCTGCTGACCTTCACGTGTTTGAGAGAGGGCATTCGCAACCAAAGCGGAAACCAAGAGTGGTGCAATCGCCTTTAATCCACCAACAAACATGTCTCCCAAGAGACCAATAACCGTAATCTTTGGAATCAGTAAACCAAGTATAGCGCCAATTACCACACCAATGGCAATACGCTTAATCAGACTGGTCCTATTCCAAGCTGAAATAAAACGTTTCATAACTAATTAACTCCTTTTTGTGATTAGGGCAACCACAAAGCATTCTACAGTTTCCATGTTATGATAAATTACTGAAATCGTCAAGATATGAAAAAAGCCTTTGATAAATAGGCTTTCAAATTCTATTTATGACTCAACTTACGGGTCAAGAAATCACCGAGAAACTGAATAAGGAAAATCAAAATCAAAATCAAGAAGGTTGCCAAGATGGTAACTGATGTACTTGAACGATTGTATCCGTAGTAGATGGCGATGTAACCGAGACCACCTGAACCGATAGCTCCAGCCATGGCAGTTTCACCCACAAGGGAAATCAAAGTCACTGTTGATACACGAATCAATTCTGGGAGTCCTTCGCCAAGATAAACCTTAATCGTGTCCCAAAGACTTGCACCACTAGCTTGTGCTGCTTCAATCACTCCACGGTCTAAGTCTGCCAGTACAACCTGTACTTGACGTGCAAAGAATGGGAAGGTTGCAGCTGATAATGGGACCAAAGCCGCTGTCTTACCAAGGTTAGTCCCTACGATAAAGTATGTGAAGTCTTTCAAAATGGCCAAGAGGATAATGAAAGGAATGGCACGAAAGATTGAAGTAATTTTATCCAATATTTGGAAAATAAATTTATTTTCAATGACACCGCGAGGACCTGTCAATACTAAGAAGAGACCCATAATGAGACCGAGAAGCCCACCAATGATGAAGGAAATCACAGTCATATAAAGTGTCGCGTAGATGGCATCTGGCCAAGAGTTAGCCCCCTGCATACCGATACGATAAATATCTGGAAAGTTTTGTTGAATCCAATCTGACATTATTGGTCTCCTTTCTTAAGTACTCGCAAGCTAACACCTGCATTTTCAATCGCTTTTTGCGCAGCAATAACCTTATCAGAATCACCATCTAAAACAACGACCAATTCACCAACAGGGGTATCACCGAGAATCTCAACATTTCCATAAAGAATATTACTTGAAACGCCGAAGTCTTTGAAGATTTCAGTCAAAAGGGGTTTATCTGTTGAAGAACCTACATATTTAAGCTGAACAAGAAGTGCAGATACAGGTAAGTTTTTCACCAAAGGTTGTGCATTAATCTTAGCCAAGGCATCCTCAATCCCTGTTGCAGTTTCAATAAATTCTTGTGTCAAATCCTCTTGTGGGTTTGAGAAGATATCAAGAACACTTCCTTCTTCCAAAAGTTGACCATTTTGCATAACAGCCACACGGTTACAAATGTCTTTGACGATTTGCATTTCGTGAGTAATCATAACAACTGTCAACCCAAGTTTTGTATTCAAATCTCGTAAAAGTGAAAGGATTTGTTTAGTTGTCTTAGGGTCTAGAGCTGATGTAGACTCATCTGAAATCAAGATTTCTGGATCGTTAGCCAAGGCACGCGCAATCGCTACACGTTGTTTTTGACCACCTGACAATTGTGCAGGATAGTTTTCGGCACGATCTGCCAAATCAACCAACTCTAGAAGATCACGAATTTTTTTATCCTTCTCTTCATTACTTAGTTTAGAATGACGAAGAGCAAAGGCTATATTTTCATAAGCTGTCTTTTGAGCCATAAGATTAAAGTGTTGGAAAATCATCCCAATCTTTTGACGTTTCTGACGCAATTCTCTTGTCGTTAATTGAACCTGACCATCCTCAAAAATCACATCTTCACCGATAGTGATTTTACCAGCTGTAGGTACTTGTAAAAGATTGATAGCACGAACAAGAGTAGATTTACCAGCCCCTGAATAGCCAACGATTCCGTAAATATCACCTTTTTCAATCTGTATGGACACATCCTTAACCGCTTGAATAGTGCGACGTTTCTGCGTAAAGGTGATATCAATATTTTTCAAATCAATAATGACATTACTCATAACTTGCGATTAACTCCTTAATTAGTTCAATATGGGTGTAGTAATCTGCTAGGCTAACATTTTCATCCCCACCATGATCTCGACTATTAGCATTTCCTATACCGAAAGCTGCCATAGGAACACCCAAAGCCTCGTAAATCATATGCATAGGACCTGTGCCTGCAGCTGTCGGAAGTACAGCGACACCTTCCTCATAAAAGCCTTTTGCCAACTCAATAACGTTGACAATAGCAGGAGCTGACATATCACTCCGATAACTTTCTTCACCAAGAGTGAAGGTTACCTTGATATGATCAAAACCCTCTTTTTTGAGGTGAGCCTTGATACAATCCAAAACATACTCAGGTGTCAAACCAGGGACCAAGCGCATCTCCATCTTAGCTTTGGCTTGAGCTGCCAGAATGGTCTTAACACCTTGCCCCTGATAACCTGTCGAAATCCCTTCAATAGAAAGAGCTGGCTCAAAATAATACGTTTTTAAGAAAGCACGACGGTCGCTTTCCAAAATTGGTAGTTTTAAGCCATAAATCTTACGGAGGCTATCTGCATTTTCAATGGCGTAAGTCTCGATAAGATCCATCTCACGTTCATTTGGCTGGATAATTTTCCCATAGATACCATCGATAAGAATACGTCCCTGATCATCACGCATGCTTGAAATAGCATTGAGTAAGTACCAGGAAGCAGATTCAATAACCGCACCAAATTTAGAGTGGATATCAACATCCGCACTCTCGACAGACAAGTCAAAGGTAATAATCCCCTTGTTGCCACCCGTAATTTCTAATTGTCCTTTACTATTTCGATTTCCTTGTTCCCAAACCAATAAGTCTGCTGGGAGAAGGTCATCACGGTATTTTTCTAAATATTTTCCAAGGTCAGTCGAAGCAGACTCCTCAGCCCCTTCCATCATAAAGGTAATATTAACAGGAAGGTCTCCGACCTCGCGAATATACTTACGAAGAGCTGTCAACCGGGCTGTAATATGCCCCTTATCATCATCGACACCGCGACCATACATGTAACCCTTACGAACTGTCAAACAGAAAGGATCATCCGTCCACGGTTGATCATTGTCTGCTGGAACAGTGTCGTAATGTTGGTAAAAGATAATCGTCTTAGCATCTGGGTTTGGACTCTTGAATTTAGCCAAGACAAAAGGTGCCGCATAGGTCTCGTCAACAGTTACCTCTGCTCCTACACGAGAAAAAATTTCACCGAGGTAAGCAGCAACGTCATAGAGACCAATATTTTGAGCAAAAATAGATTTTTTAGAAATCAAAGTTCTCAAAACTTCAAAATAGTGCTGAGCAACTTCATCATTACGAAACTTTCGTAGCTGCTCTTCTTCACTAGGAAATGCCATCAAATAGACTCCTTCATATACGACAAAACGGCGTGCTCTCACACGCCCTTTCGCCCTTAGCTTATTTCTTTGAATTAGCTTCCAATTGATCTCGTGTTGGTGCACCTTTCCATGCTGGAAGGTCAACTTTGTTAGAAGCATCATAAATGATTTGGGCAACTTCATCATTTTGGTAAGCCTTAATCAAAGTCTTGATAGCATCGGCTTTGTTTGATTTTTCCCAATCTTTATTAGCTGCAATGATATTAACCCATTCTTTCAAATCTTGACGACTTGGATCTTCTTGGAAGAGGGTTGTTTTATAGTCAACATTTTGTTGTTGTGCATATGAGTTGTTAACAACTGCAGCGTCTACTGATGAAAGAGTTTGGGCAGCTTGTTCAGCAGAGATTTCTTTGATCTCCAATTTCTTTGGATTTTCAGAAATATTCTTGATAGTTGCCAATTCGCCATCTTTAACATCCAACTTAAGCAAACCAGCTGTTTGAAGGAGAGTCAAAGCGCGACTTTCGTTTGTACTATCGTTAGGTACTGAGATAGTAGCTCCCTCTGGAAGCTCTTTAACATCCTTATACTTAGCTTTACCGTTTTCAGTTCCTGAGAAAAGGTGGAGTGGGCTAAGGAGTGTATCAGCTACTGGAACGAGATCACCTTTATTTTCTTTGTTCCAGTTGTTCAAGAAATAGATGTGTTGGAAAGCATTAACGTCGATTTCACCATTTTTAAGAGCCTCATTTGGTTGATTATAGTCTGTGAACTCTTTCAAGTCAATTGTAACACCCTTGTCTTTAGCCAATTCTTTGACTTTATCCCACACTGGCTCAGTTGTATCATCCAAAGTCATGATACCAACTGTCAATGTTTTATCATCTTTAGCAGATTTGTTACCACCGGCACCACAAGCAGCCAAGGCTACTATTGAAGCGACTGCCAATCCTGTAATTCCAAGAATTTTTTTAAGTTTCATAACGAACTCCCTTTAATTGTTTTAAGTGTTAAATTATTATCCCATAAGATGAGAATTGTAGCAAATTGTTTATAATTGTATATCTCTATAGCTATTAACTATACCTTGCCCTAGATTTTAATTATATGAAAAAACTGAGAATCAATCCCAGCCTTCTTTATTATTTTTTACTAGGAACTTTCAACGCATCTTCAGCTGGAATATAGTTTTTATTTCCAAGGAATTTTTCAGCCAATTTAGCCAAAGTACCATCTTTTCGGAGTTCTTTCAAACGCTTGTTTACAAATTTTTGAAGGTCTTTTTGATTATCAGCAAACAAGAAGTAAATGTATGGTTGTTGATCAGACTTAAGTTCAATGGTCTTCAAATTACTCAACTTATTATTTTTGATGATTGTATTAACAGTTGGTGCATCAAAAATCTTGAAATCATATTTACCTTCATTCAAGTTTGTCAACATTTGTGTAATGTTTTCATTAGTATAGTGGAGTTCAACTGGCTTATCTGGATGTTTCTCATTGAATTCAGTCAATTGAGTAGCTGTTGTTGTTCCTTGAACAACCTGTGTTGAGTGTCCAGCAATGTCATCGTATTTCTTGATCTCACTATTTTTTGGAACAACCAAAACAGCTGGTGTGGTAGCAATTGGATATGAGAAGAGGTATTTTTGGTCACGTTCTTCTGAGTAAGAGATGTTATTCCCGGCCATTTGGTATTTACCTGCGTCAAGACCTGTAAATACTGAAGACCATTCTGTTTTTTGGAATTTCACTTCATATTTATCAGAGTCTTTAAAGACTGCTTTAGCCACTTCTACATCGTAACCGGTCAATTCACCATTTTCTTCATATGAGAATGGTGCCGTTGTCCCAACAGTAGCAAAGTTAATTGTTTCTTTGCCACCTGAAGATTTAGAGGCTTCTTTTGATGATTTAGAGGAACATGCAGCAAACAACGCTACTGAAGCAATGGCTACACCCACAATTCCAAGAATTTTTTTAAGTTTCATAATACTCTCCTTTGATATTGATTGATTGTTCTAATTGTAACAAAAATTACTCGGATTAACTAATACTTAAACATAATCAAGGTGATAAGAAAATTCTATCACTCCAAAGTATCATTTGTTTGACAAAGAAAAAAGATAGAAAACCAATATCGATTTTCTACCCTATTAATCATTTAATCATTAATAATGTGACAAACGCTCAATTACTTGCTGGTTACTGAGCACTTCCTGGGCAGGAAAGAAATCAGCTTTGCCGTCTTCAAAAAGAAGAACATCAGCCTTTTCGTGATGAAGATGCTTAAAGTGATGAGCAGACATGATAATGGTTTTCCCAGCTGAATGAAGCTCATGTAGAAGTTCCCTAAAAAATTCCTCATATTCTTTAGAAAGATTATTGAAGGGTTCATCAAGAATATACACATCTGGATTAGTTACCATGATACTGGCAAAAGCCACTTTCTTCTTTTCTCCACCAGACAGTTGATAGGGAACGCGATCTCTTAAATCTTCAATTTTAAGCAGGGATAGCGTGTCTTGAACGCGCTGTGACACTTCTTCGGTAAGACCTAGCTGACGTGGACCAAAAGCAATCTCATCATAGACAGTACTATTAAATAACTGACTATCCACATCCTGAAAGAGGATTCCGAGGCGACTATAAAAATCTCGTTTTTGACGTTTGCCCTTCAGCCATTCTTTGAGGTCCTTCCCTAAGAAAAGAATGCGACCAGATTCTTCCTGCTTGAAGCCAGTTAATAAACTGATAAGACTTGATTTCCCAGTCCCATTTTCCCCCATCAACATCACATATTGTCCTTGTCTAATCTCCAAATCAAGACCAGTAAAGACCTTTTTTTGTTCATAGGCACAGGCCACTTGTTTCAATTGAAACATCTCATCCTCCTAACATAATCTGTCCTAAAATCACTGCTACTAGACCTATCAAAGCCAGCCAGTCCTTCCATGTGAATGACTGTGATGACTTGACATACTCACCAACAAAGCAACGTGCTTCCATGGCTTGAGTCAGTTCCTCACCATAGCGTATAGCTTTAAGGTATAAAATTCCCCAGATATTACTTCCAATCCGGAAACGATGGTTGCCGCCAAAGCTTCGTGCTTCAATCCCTTTGAGCAAATCCATTAATTGTTTTCCAAAGACATCGATATATTTTATGGTGATATCTAACTGGAGCAGAACAAGATCAGGAAAATGCAACCCTTTTAATGCCACTAGCATCTCACTTATTGTACTTGTCTCTGAATAATAAGCAATGGCTACGGCAATCAAAGGAAGTCTAAAAAGAAAGAGCGATTGACCTCCGCTAAGTAAGAGATGCGGTAGATAAAGAACTAAAGGGAAGATCAACAACACTACAGTTTTTTTCAAAGTTCTTACTAAAACAGAATGCGGTAAAAAAGCCACGCCAGCTCCTAAAAACAAGGCTACAATCCACAAAACTATGAGATTTCGGCTAATTCCCACTAAAACAAGTAAGAAAAAGAGAAGTAAAACCTTAGCTGTTGGATGAAAGACTGATGCTACTTTTAAAGGATGCGTTTCAAACTTTTGAAGAAGAGCTTCCAGATGGTGACGATTCCGGATAAGAAAGTTATTTCTACCGACTTTAGTGACTACTGGGCGCTCTTCCGACATCCAATCTGGCAGAATCATTTTTCAATCTTTCTACCGAAAATCAAGCGATAGAGGATGAAGAAAATCAAAACAGCAGAGGCAGCACTCAGGATATAACCCAAAACTTCTGGAATGCCTGCGATACTATAATCTGGGAAAAGGGCATTGAATGAAAAACCATTCAACATTCCTTTTGGCGCTTGGGCTTCCACATGGTAATGAGACAATTTTTCTACCAACTCTTTGACATCCCATTCTGCAAAAGCTGTTCCCGTCGCCAATAAACCAAGTGGCGTTAGGATAATTAAGGCTAGGATAAAGAGCAATAAAGGACGTAGTTTTTTAGTCGTTATTTCCTGAGTATTATCAATATTCAAACGTTCAATGAATTCTTGAACACCGGCTGTGAAAAATCCTTCTACCAAGCCGATAAGCAGGTGAGTCAAGCCCATTACTGGAAGCGTCACTCTCAAAGGGTATGGATTGTAAAGCGGATTACCACTGCTATCTTTAAAGAGAATCGGTTGAATTCCTAGTAAAACCGCAACAGTCAGGGCCGCAACTACAATTCCAATATAACCTCCAAAAAAGCTAGCAATTATCCTATTCTTTGTCCACTTATTCAAGAGTTTATAAACAGCATAACCCACAAATGGCATGACAACAGCCATACAAAAGGCATTCGCACCAAAGGCCAAAATCCCACCATCACCAAATAGCAAAGCCTGCATAGCTAGAGCCACACTAACTGCTAAACAGGAGGCCCAAGGTCCTAACAATATAGCAATTAGCACTGCCCCAACAGCATGGGCACTCGTTCCACCTGGGGCTGGAAGATTAAACATCATGATAAGGAAGGACAAGGAAGTCCCGATTCCCAACATAGGAATCGTTTTTTTATCAGTGTTAACCTTTACCTTCACTTCCTTGACAGCCTTATACCAAATAGGCAACATAACTGCCCCCATTGCCGCACAAGTCATAGGGCTTAGGTAATTTTCAGGAATATGCATTTTTTATCTCCTCATATCATTTTTTCTCAAATTCAAAGGGGTTAATCCATGTATTTCTTGTCTAAAATAGTCTGCACAAGAATAAATGATGCGACGATTATCCTCAGCAGTTTTTCCTAAGATACGTAACACCAAACCTGAGATATTTAAGGATGAAATGGCAAAATAAGACTCAAGATTTAGCCCTTCTAAGTACTTCTGCAAAGCCTTAACAAAAGCCTCGTCAATATTTGGGGACACCATTACCAAGCTATTGTAATTACGCCATCCTTCAAAATAACCAAGTTTAAACATATCTTGTTTCTCAGGCTCTAAGAGAGTCTGATCGCTATAAACAAGCTCATTATCTTGGTAAATTTGTGTCAAATTACGAAAATAATGGTATTGAAACGGTAAATCCTCATGAGACCAACCTGCCGTTACACCATCTGAATAAATCAAGTGGGCAGACTTATCCATATCAATACGACTTGTTTGGAAATAGCGTGATTTTAAATATGGAATAACTTCATCAGCCATGTACTCCAAATAACTATTTTCTTCAAGTGTGATAGACGTATTCTGTTGTGTCAACTGTCCTTTCTCACACTTGTAAACATAGGTAGGTGTTTGAGATGTCACCAAGGCATGAGCATCTTTATTAACATCAATGGTCACTTGATACTGCTCACCCTCGACAAAGCCCCCACCCATATTAATGAGGAAATAGTAAGGAACGCCATTGGCATCTGAATTATCTGCCGATACTCGAGAGTTACCTTCTTGATATTTCTTGTGGGAAATTGTACGACCATTTCGATTTGAAAATCCAAGATGGACAAAACCATCGTAAACTTGTGTCATCTTACAAGTCCTCTAGTAGGAAATTCTTACGAATCCATTCTTCTACTTCCTTAACATTGTCATCATTATTCAAATTTGTGAAAATGAAAGAATCTTCGTTACGGAAATGAAGGGTATCTTCACGCATACGATCTAGGTTGGCTCCAACATAAGGTGCAAGGTCAGTCTTATTGATCAAGAACAAATCACTCTTAATCATCCCTTGACCAGCCTTACGTGGGATTTTTTCACCCTGAGCAACGTCAATAATATAAATGGTAAAATCAACCAAATCAGGGCTGAAGGTCGCAGCCAAGTTGTCTCCACCACTTTCAAGGAAGATAACATCCAAATCATGGTTAAAGCGCTCTTGAAGAGTTTCAATCGCTTCAAAGTTCATAGAGGCATCCTCACGAATCGCAGTATGAGGACATCCACCAGTTTCTACACCAATGATACGGTCTTCGTCTAAGCTTGAATTTTTAGCCAAGAAAAGGGCATCTTCTTTTGTATAGATATCGTTAGTAATAACTGCTAAATTTAAGTCAGACATACGTCGTGTAAGACGCTCAAGCAAAAGGGTTTTACCTGAACCAACAGGTCCACCAACTCCAATAATTACAGTACGTTTTGTCATTGTTTTTCCTCTCAACCTTGTTGATATTTTAGGACATGAATAGGCGAAATACCTGTGTTTCATGTTTCATCTGAGCTAATTCAAGACCAGGCGTATTGGCCCCAAGGTAGGACGCATCCAATTCTTGAATTTCTTGTGTCATTTTTTCTAATTGCGAAAAGCTACGTAAAACAATCTCCTGTCCAGCAAACTGTCCAAGGGGAATGGCACGCACAGCATTTTGAACCATCGTCGAAATCACGCTATAACCATAAAGTGCTATGGCTTCATTACATCCCAAGCCCTTGTTAAACACATAGAGCGCAAAGACAATAGCTGGATTGCCGAAGGCCACACCCTTACGTATTTTAGACTGATAGTCATCCAATACTGGAATAGCATGAAGCCTTTGAATGAGTCGAAGCATTTGTTTAGCAATCATTTTAGTCCCCTGTCTTGTTTCACGCGCTTGCGTCGAAACTGTCAAGACCTTATCATAATACCAAACCTGGTCTATGTTATCTGTAACCATAGCATCATAAACCAGTTTGATTACAAGACCTTCACCATATTTAAACTGACTGGCTAAATAGGCTTCTTGCCACTCTTCGTAACCTTTATCATCTGTTACAGTGTCTTCACGCAGATAATTTTCCATCCCAAATGAGTGGTTAAATGATCCAATTGGAAAGGTTGAATCGACAATTTGCACAATTTCAAGATAATCTTGCAAAGACACATTAGCAAAGGGATTAATGTTCATGGGCAGTTAAATTCACATGGCGTAGGGGTTTATCAAGGACCACTTCTTCAATCGTGTAGGCAATCTCTTTTTGAGTCAAGACTTGCTCTACAACTGGGTCAACCTCTAAATAAATCTTGGCATCTTTCACCTCAATCGGTTTATGAGTATTCCCAAGAATGTGAGCTGTGATTCCCATTTCATCCATATCTTTAGGTGAGATGACAATCAAATTCTGTGACTCAACACCAATAGCTAGGACATGGTGATCATCGATAAAAAAGGCAGATCCATTTTGCAATTTTTGTCCCTTATCAAGACGAATACCAAATTCATTCCCATGATCACTCTTCACACGAATAATTTTTTTGTTAAGATCGTCACTCGAAAGAATGACTGTTTCAATATGGTATTTGTCCACATCAATATCCTTAACAAGAGCATCTACTTTTGTAAAAATCATACTTTTTCCTTTTCTATTACATTTTAAAAGTCTAGCATCAGACTCATATAGCAATCTAATAAAGTGCTAAAAATGTTATGGCTGTAAAATACAAAAGAGGTTGGAGGAAAAAATCCAGCCTCATGTATATAGCGTTTTCCTTAGAACAAGAAATAACGTTGAGACAATGATGTCGTATGGATTGGCTCACAAGTAACCAACTCATCATCAATAAAGACATCAAAGGTCTGTGGATCGATACGGATTGTTTTTGGAGCGTAGTCATTAAGCTTCATATCACGCTTAGTCAAGTTACGCGTATTCTTAACAGGAAGAACAATCTTATTCAAACCAATTTCTTCTTTGATACCGTGATCATAAGCATATTGAGAGACAAATGTAATATTTGTTTTATGAACCGCTTGACCATAAGCACCATATAATTTACGCATGATACGTGGTTGAGGTGTTGGAAGACTTGAGCCAGCGTCACCCATAACACCATAAGTTAACATACCACCCTTAAGCACCAACTTAGGTTTTGCACCAAATTGTGCTGGTTCCCAGATAACCAAATCTGCAAATTTACCAACTTCTACAGAACCGATATAGTCTGCAATACCATTGGTGATGGCAGGGTTAATTGTATATTTAGCCACGTAACGTTTAATACGGTTATTATCGTTAAACTCTGAATCTCCTTCAAGTGGACCACGCTGAGCCTTCATCTTATCAGCTAGTTGCCAACAACGCATTACTACTTCACCGACACGTCCCATTGCCATGGCGTCTGAAGTCATGATACTAAGGGCTCCCATATCGTGAAGAACATCTTCTGCAGCCACAGTTTGTTTACGAACACGTGATTCGGCAAAAGATACGTCTTCTGGGATTTTTGGATCCAAGTGGTGACAAACCATAACCATATCTAACAACTCACCAATAGCATTTGTGGTATATGGGTTAGTTGGGTTAGTTGATGATGGCAAAATATTTTCCTTACCTGCAAAAACCATAATATCTGGAGCGTGCCCACCACCAGAACCTTCGGTATGGAAGGTATGAACGGTACGACCTTGGAAAGATTCCAAAGTATTTTCCATAAATCCACCCTCATTCAAAGAGTCGGTGTGGACCGCAAAAGAAACATCGTATTTATCCGCAACTTTAAGGGAATTATCAATTCCTGCGTAAGTCGCACCCCAGTCCTCGTGTGTCTTAATTCCTGCTGCACCAGCTTTAATTTGCTCTTCAACCACTTCAGTCTCAGAACCAACACCTTTGGCAAGGAAACCAAAGTTAGCAGGCATATCATCAACAGCTTGCAACATACGAGTAATATGGAATTTACCAGGTGTACATGTTGTTGCATTACTACCGTCAGCGGGACCAGTACCACCACCAAAGAGGGTCGTAATTCCATTATCCAAACCAAATTCAGGAAGGTCAGCAGAAATATAATGTACGTGGAGGTCAATACCACCAGCAGTCACAATCAAACCTTCTGCAGCAATGGCTTCTGTACTAGCACCCACAACAAAGTCCACATTGTCCATTGTATCTGGGTTACCACCGCGACCAATAGCAACAATCTTACCATCACGAATACCGATATCTGCTTTAACAATACCTGTATAGTCAATGATGGTTGCACCTGTAATAATGGTATCAACAACTGATGGATTGTCACGTGTTTCCGTAGCACTAACACCCATACCATCACGCAAAACTTTACCGCCACCGAACTTAGATTCCTGTCCATAAACAGTAAAGTCTTTTTCAATGGCAGCAAAAAGATTGGTATCTCCAAGACGTACGCTATCCCCTACAGTTGGTCCATAGTGTTGAGCATACTCTTCACGATCCATTTTAAAACTCATCGATTTGTCCTCTTTCTAGTCTAAGAAACCATTGACCTTGTTATTGAAACCAAAAATACGACGTTTCCCTCCAAAGTCAATAAGTTGTACTGTTTTCGTTTCACCTGGCTCAAAACGAATGGCTGTACCTGCTGGAATATCTAGACGTTTGCCTCGCGCCTTTTCACGATCAAATTGAAGACCAGCTTCGTTTGCTTCATAAAAATGGTAGTGAGAACCCACTTGAGCAGCACGGTCACCCACATTTTTCACTTCAAGACTAATGGCTTCGTAACCACCGTTATAATCAATTGGCTCACTCGCCACATGGTATTCACCTGGAATCATTACATTTCTCCTTACTGAATAGGATCATGAACAGTAACCAGTTTTGTACTGTCCGTAAAAGTAGCTTCAACTTGAATCATTGGAATCATTTCTGCAATACCTTCCATAACATCTTCACGTGTTAAGAGATTGCGAGCTTCATCCATCAATTGGGCAACAGTTTTACCTTCTCTTGCACCTTCAAGCACATATTCAGTGATTAAAGCAACTGCTTCTGGATGATTCAATTTGATTCCTTTGTCTTTACGTCGTTGAGCAATCATAGCCGCAAGGCTAATCATCATTTTTTCCTGCTCGCGCATTGTCAATTGCATCGTTTTTCCTCCTTAAATCAATGCTTACCACTTGCCCCAAAGCATCAAAAGCCCTGGAATCCAAGCTGTTACAATTCCTTCAAAAATAGCTAGGTAAGGGACAAATTTCCCTAGATTCTTCTTAAGATTAATTTCAATAAAGGCAGTTAGCCATAGGACACCCCACAAGAACCAAATAATACCATACCAAGCATTACCACCGTATCCAGATGTTAAGCAAAGAATCCCTGCTGGTAGCGTATTAATTGCCACAAATAAACTAAACCACCCATACAAACGTTGATCAAAATCGAAAATCGTATTGATTGCTGAGTAAAGATAGGTGAAAGCAAATAAAAGACCAGTAGCGCTACCATAAAACCATTCAGCACCTTGCCCTGTACAAGCTCCGTAAGCAACGACAATAATGTTGAGAATCAAACCCAGACCACCCGTAAAGATATTCATGACAACATTTGATTTATCAGGAATACCCTCTAAACGATGGAGTCCATTACTCATCAAAACCATACCAACATAGAGTAGGATGACACCTAACATAAGAACCTCCTAAGTTTTTTTATGTTAATATCATACTATTTTGAAAACACATGTCAACGAATTTTCAGAAATTTTGCAACATTTAGATAGCAGTCAATCTAACATATAGTGTCAAAAAATGACATCACCTTTGGTGATCCTCGATAGAAGTCCTTTGCTCAATCCCAGATAAACAAACAGTTAATCTCTAAAAAACTATCTTTAGCATTTGACAGTTTCTGACAATATATCCCGTACAATCTATCATTCAATGTGAGCATAATATTTTTTACTCACCTATTTTTCCAACTCATTCTCCAGACCTAAGTCCATAGACCTATTTTTAGTAATTTTACAATTGGGTGACAAAATTGAACATTTTTTATAATAAAGTCTTTTTTGGACTAACATCCAAAAGGAGAATTATGATGGAAACAAATAACTATACTACTAATTTACAGCTAGTCTCCCAGGAATAGCCCGACGAAAAGACTAGTCTTCAAACCAAAACCAAGAAACTCTTGGAATATTTTTCACCAAAAGACATTTGGAAAATTAAGGGACTGATTGTCGCCTGTCTCGTGGCCTGCTTCCTATATGTCACTTATTTGACCCATTTTTCCTTTGCCTTTCCAGCAATCGTTGTCTTGATAAGTACGATTGAACTGGGTTGTCGTCTATTAGGTGGAAAAGCAAAGGGAATGCGACTTGAATCGGCAATACTTATGGTCACTAGTCTACTACAAGGTTTACAAATTAGTCTTTGGGGTCTGCACGACAACTGGGAGAGCGCTTAGATTCTTTGCCTTCATGCGAGTATCCTCCTTTACTTAATAGCACGTACTGGACAAAGTAGTCAAGACCGTTTGGGAATTATGGTTTGGCTAGACCTCATTATACACTAGCTGCATCTTCCCACTGAAATATTTCTTTATCAGAGCCTGGACACTACTCTATAAAACAGCACCTAAACAAGAGCTCTCTGAAGAAGAAAAACACGCAGTTCAGAACCACAAATGGATGATTCTCATTAGTATCATGATTGCCTTGATACTGACGGTATTCGCTGCTAGTCAGCTTAGTCAGGTCTTGCCTGCTTTCGGACAACTTTGGCAACAGTTCTTCCATACACTTGCTACTCTACTTGATTTCACTGTCACCTTCAAGGATAACGGATTATTATTCTCTCGTTTAATAACCAGTATCCCTATGGCTCAGGACTTTTTGCTCAACTTATTGCAACCTATTTGGCAAAAGAAAAGCCACTTAGTCAAAAACGATTTGAAGGCCGTCTTAAAACAACCCGTCAGTTTCCAAAAGTAGCAGCTTATATCGTACTCAGAAGCCTCTGCCTTACTTATGCCCTATTCATATTAACTGCCACTAGTCAAATGGGAGAACTCCTTTCTCTCAACCAAGTCAACATTCCAGCCCATCAAGCCTCACATATTGCTGTTCAGGGCTTCTGGCAATTAGTTCGAGTCTCTACCCTTAACTTGGGAATCCTAGCTGGACTTTACATTTTTTCTAAAGAAAACTTCTTCACCCACAAGGGGCCTCCGTTTGTTGAGTACCCTACTCTTTACTTTTGCTAGCCTCTTTGCCCTTATCGCCGGCTGGAAACTCTTTGGCGTTTATATAGCACTCTATGGTGTAACGCCACGTCGCTTACTATCAGGTTGGTTTGTCACAGTACTCTTTATTTGGTGTGTCCTAACACTTATTAGACTTTAGAAACCTATCCAGGCGACCCGTCTCGCTGTATTTTATGCAACTATCAGCTTCACCCTCGTTAGCCTCTTAGGTAGCTTTATTTTAGGCGTACATTACCCAAAGAGCTACCGTTAAAGGAGTTGCCTTTAAAACAATCCAAGCAACATTAAAATCAGCATTGCGTAAACGACGAATCTGAATTGCAATTGTAGGAAGTGCCGTTGCTGCTATAAATAGAATGAAATCCGTCAATGTAAATCCAGCAGCTTTTGTTTGCCCAAGCAAGTACATCAGTAGGAAAACCAAGCTACCGATAACGCCATTAAGCAGGACAACCCACCAATAGTCTAATCGTTTTGTACGACCATAAAAATCGAGATAGTCTAACCAAAAATTTTTATATGCCTCTAACATGTTTACACCTCTTAATAGTATGCCCCCAGTATACTACATAAAGAAGGCGGCTGCAAGATTTGAATTTTTAGATTTCTTAATTTTTCTATATAAATATGAAGATGATTTTAAATTAGGAAGATGATTTTAAATGAACTGGAATGGATTGAAGTTGGGACTAGCTGCTTCAAGCTTCCCATTTGCCATAGTTACTACACGACTGACATGTTGGTAGACACTGCTACGATGAGCAATGAAAATCATTGTTCGTGTCAGTTCAGAAAGATTGCCCATTACTCTACTTTCAGTTTCCCTGTCCAGACCACTTGTAGCTTCATCAAAAATCAAGATTGGTTGATTGGACAAGAGAGCCCTTGCTATAGCTAATCTTTGTTTTTGACCGCCAGACAGACCTCCGTCTTCAGATACTTTGGTCTGAAAACCTAGGGGCATCTTTTGAATATCAGCCAAAATATCGACTTGTTCACAGACTTTCAGAATAAGATGCTCATCAACTTCTCCTTCAAGGCCTAACAATAGATTTTCTAATATTGTTCCCGTAAACACATGGTCTGTTGTGGAACATAGGTCACCAACTGGCGCAACTCCGCTTGGCTAATAGAAGCTTTATCTAGGATTACATGACCACTAGATTTTGTGTAATAACCTGACAAAATCTTCGCTAAAGTCGTTTTCCCAGAACTACTCTGACCCATGAGGGCGATTTTCTCTCCCTTATTAATGGTCAAATCAATATTATGAAGTGTCTCTTGTTGGTATCTGAAACGATGACTAACACCTTTTAAGTCTAATTGTTTAAAGGATAAATCTTTGAGTTGACCTTTTTCTTCCTTATTCACAACATAAACTTCTTGAAGACAATTATTGGCTACCTTGGCTTGCTGAATCTTAGATTGAAGATTGATAATATTAATTAAAGGAGTCGTAAAATAATTAGACAACATACTATAGGTAATCAACTGACCAGCAGATAGTTGCCCTTACATAACCAATTGTGCCCCATACCATAAGATAAAGACATTGGAAACTAACTGAACCTCTGTTTTTAAGCCATACTGAGTTAATTTCCACTTGACCTTAGACAAAGATTTCTTCAAGTAGTCATGGAATTTCACCTCAATTTCTTGGTAACCTCTCTCTTCAACTCTTAAAGATTTTAAAGTTTCAACACCACGTAAATCGTCAATAATAACAGTATTGACCTGACTATTTGCCTCCATTAATTGATAATTTCCCTTCTCAAAAAGCTTATAAAAGGCCAGAATAATCAAACCATAAAGAGGAACTACAGTTAAGGTCATCAAAAAAAGAGAACGGTTTTGTAAAATAAGGGCCACAGCTAAAGTTATCACAATGGTCACATCTAGGAAAATCGATAAGATTGTTGAAGCTAGAGCATCGATAATGGTGTTGGCATCTCCAAAACGTGACATGATTTCACCAGTACGACGTGAACCGAAGAAACTAATAGGCAAAGAAAGGACATATTTAATATAAGGAATGATAACAGAAATGGAAAAGTAATTACCCAATCGATGTAGAAGATAATCTTTGAAAAAAGTGAAGACTTGTTGGGCTAGATAGGCGATGCACAAACCGAGAGAAATCACAATCAGAAGAGAATAGTCTTTTCTTGAGGAATCAAGCGGTCTATAATAGACTGCAAATAATAAGAACCAATAATATTAACAAAGGTCACCAGAAAGCTCAGCAAGACGATGACTGCTATCAAACTTTTACGACGAAATAAAATTGGTAAAAACGAAAGAAGACCAGGTACCTCTTCCTTATATTTAATGTAGTTTTCTCCTGGTTCAAAAAATAGAGCAACCCTTGTCCATTCCTTGTCAAAATCCTCTAGGGACAGTTTAATGACCTTCTTGCTAGGATCTGGATCACCAATTACAACCTGCCCCTTGTCCTTACCAAATAATGTATAATAATGTTGAATACCACCATCCTTAATCACATGTACAATAAAAGGAGAAGATAGGTTTCCTTGTTTAAACAAGTCTAAATCTGCACGAATGGCCTGAGTTTCAAACCCCAACTGCTTGCCCGCTTCAACCAAACCAAGCGCAGAAGTTCCTTCACGAGAAGTCTGAGCTAACTCCTCCCGCAAATAAGCCAAGATATAGGATGAACCATAGTGCTTGAGAATCATAGCTAAGGCAGCTACCCCACAATCACGCTGATCAACCTGTGAAATATATGGACATTTTGGCATGATAGCTCCTTATTAAAGACATCCTGCAAAATAAGGCAAGATAGCAATAAGTAGTGAAAATAGTACAAATATTTTCAGGGTTTTCAAAATATAACTCCTTTTAACTATTATTTATATTTCTATAGTACACATTTAACCCTAAAAAAGTAGTGACATTTATGTCACCACCATTTCTATAAACCATCTGCCAATTTTCCTGCCTTTATACTTTCCTCTAAAACCGAGTCTTCCAAAACGGAAGCAAACATTATGGCCTTATCATAATTCTCTGCAGCCTCTTTCTTGTTTTCTTTATGCAGAAGTTCATATTTAGCCTTAAGTACAAAAACACTAGGCTTGTAGCTATATAATTGTGATTTTTCTATGACAGCTAAGGCCTTATCCACAACTGTTAAGAAGTCTGAGAAGGAATTGTGAAAAATCTTTAAAGCAGCAATAGCCATCAAATCATTAAATAAAACAATATTGTAAACATCATCTGTCCAAATTTCCTGATTTAATACTCTCTTTATAATTCTTTCAAATAGTTTTTTGTCATACTGTTTTCTCCCATAAAGATGAAAGAAATAATAGTCAATGACTAATAAATCGTTAGTTGAGAATTTCCTCTTCCTTTTGACTTGTTCAAACAAGTCTTCATATATCTCCTCAACTTTTGGACTCTCCTGCCAGCTAGTAAAACTCAATATATTTTCGAGAATGTCTAGAGTTAATAATTCTTCTTCTGGAAGAATATCAAAAAATTTCTCATAGACTTCCTCAATCAAAGTAAGTTTAGACTTTATTCTGTCAGGGTTTCTGTACGTTGGAAACTTAATCAAACGATTCTTCATTTCATAATATTCGTCAGGAATGGTAATATTGTCTTGATCCAATAACTCTGTCATACTTTTTCCTAAACGTTTAGCAATATACGATAATCTATCTAAAGACGGGAGAGACTCCCCCTTTTCAATACGAATTAACTGGCGAACAGTCAATTCCGCACCATCTAAACATAGCACTTCACGTGACATCTGTTGGCGTTCACGCTCAGTTTTGATTCTTAGTCCAATGCTGTCTTTTATGTTCAAGAGAATCTCCTTTATATCAAAACTTTAAAAATATTATATCACAATTGTAATATATTTAATATACAGTTAATGCATTTTTAAGGTAGTGTAAAATAAGTTGTGTAAACACAAAAAGGAATAAATCCGTTATAGTAGAGTTGCAAAACATTACTAGAAAGAGATTTATTCCTATGACTCAGTTTACCACAGAACTACTTAACTTCCTAGCCCAAAAGCAAGATATTGATGAATTTTTCCGTACTTCTCTTGAAACAGCTATGAATGATCTGCTTCAAGCAGAGTTATCAGCCTTTTTAGGGTATGAACCTTACGATAAATTAGGCTATAATTCTGGGAATAGTCGTAACGGAAGCTATGCACGGAAATTCGAAACCAAATATGGGACTGTTCAGTTGAGTATTCCTAGAGATCGTAATGGGAACTTTAGTCCAGCTTTGCTTCCCGCTTATGGACGTCGAGATGACCACTTGGAAGAGATGGTTATCAAACTCTATCAAACCGGTGTAACGACTCGAGAAATTAGTGATATCATCGAGCGAATGTATGGTCATCACTATAGTCCTGCCACAATTTCTAATATCTCAAAAGCAACTCAGGAGAATGTCGCTACTTTTCATGAGCGAAGCTTAGAAGCCAATTACTCTGTTTTATTTCTTGACGGAACCTATCTTCCCTTAAGACGTGGAACCGTTAGTAAAGAATGTATTCATATCGCACTTGGCATTACACCAGAAGGACAGAAGGCTGTTCTTGGATATGAAATCGCCCCAAATGAAAACAATGCTTCTTGGTCCACCCTGTTAGACAAGCTTCAAAACCAAGGAATCCAACAGGTTTCTCTTGTAGTGACCGATGGCTTCAAGGGGCTTGAAGAGATTATCAATCAGGCTTACCCATTAGCTAAACAACAACGTTGCTTAATTCATATTAGTCGAAATCTAGCTAGTAAAGTGAAACGAGCAGATAGAGCGGTTATTCTGGAGCAATTTAAAACGATTTATCGTGCTGAAAATTTAGAAATGGCAGTGCAAGCTTTAGAGAACTTTATCTCCGAATGGAAACCAAAGTATAGGAAAGTCATGGAAAGTCTGGAGAATACGGATAATCTTTTAACTTTTTATCAGTTTCCCTACCAGATTTGGCATAGCATTTATTCGACAAACCTCATTGAGTCTCTTAACAAAGAGATCAAACGTCAAACGAAAAAGAAGATTCTTTTTCCTAACGAGGAGGCTCTGGGACGTTATTTAGTTACCCTGTTTGAAGATTATAATTTCAAGCAAAATCAACGCATCCATAAAGGGTTTGGCCAATGTGCTGACACACTTGAAAGCTTATTTGATTAACATTCTTCAACTCTACTTGAGTGTTTACACATAATTATTGACAGTATCATTTTTAACAGAATATTAGTCTTAAATACTATATTTTTATACATTAATAACAAAATAATGTTTTTTATAAGATAAGTCTTGATTAATCAACAAAAAAATGCAGTTTAGAACTGCATATTGTTTTATTTCTGTTTGCTTTGAAATCGCCATTCAAAGCGAATACGGTCATAAATTGGATAGACAGCATTAAGTAAGCCAAACGCTAGGGTAAAGCCAGCTAAAACATCTGTTGGATAATGAACACCCACATAAATACGCGACAGTCCAACAAGAGCAATCAGAAGGCCAGTAATACCATAAACTGCTACTTGGGATTTTTTTTTCTCCATACGCTGAGCAAGGACAATAGCAATAGCTCCAAGAATCATAAATGTCCCTAAAGAATGGCCACTAGGAAAAGAGTAGCCTCCCGCATGTAACAAATGCGTAATTGATGGGCGAGGACGCTGATAAATGTACTTCAGACTTACAATCATAACACTAGCGATAACTCCACTGGTACCTACAAAGATAGCTTCTGATTTATACTGACGTAAATAAAGCCAGATTACTGCTACAATTGCAATAATAGTCTGGACCGGCGTGTTTCCAAGAATGGTAATTATTTTAAAGAAGCGTGTCAGTCCTGCTGGTAAGTCTCCTCGAACCCTAGTTTGTATGCTGCTATCAAATTCTGTCAAGGCTTCAGGGTAGAACTTAACCATGTAACCGAGAGTAACAAATAACAAAAAGGCAAAGGAAGCGTAAATATAATGTGTGTATTTGTGTTTCATATTTATAATTTTACTAGTATAGACTTAAGTGGGGCATAAATAAGAGCAAAAGCTACTGAAAAAATCAAGCCTTCCAGTAAGTTAAAAGGTACTACCATAGCGAAAAGGTATTTATAGAGACCTATGAATTGCGCAATATCAAAGTTAGCAAATTTAGCATAGAGTGGTACTGCATAAATGTAATTAAGAACAACCATGGCAACTGTAAGCAAAATCGTTCCTAAAACAGAACCAAGAATATAATTCTTGGTTGTTTGATTTTTCTTCCAAAAATAACTTAGGCCCCAAACAAAGACTCCTAGAGCAACAAAATTCATAGGAAGCCCAATCAATGATCCTGGGCCACCATTGTTTAGTAAGAGCTTTAACAATGAACGAAGCAAGAGAACACCAATAGCACTCTTAAAATCAAAGATAACCAAGGCGATAAGAACAGGAAGGATTGAAAAATCAACCTTCAAAAAGTCTACTGCTGGAATCAATGGAAATGAAAAATAAAGCAACAAGAATGAAACTGCAGATAAAATGGCAATGTAAGCCAATTTACGTGTGTTTGTCATAAAAAAATTCCTCCAAATTTTAACAATTTGAAAGAAGTTCCCAATGTATTTGCCTATGCCAAAAAAAGCCTACGCAAAAAGACTGGTCTTCTTCCATCCAGACTATACTGTCGGTTGAGGAATTACACCTCATCAGCTTGCGCTCGCGGACTTATCCAAAGAATCACCGCCGGTCGGGAGTTTCACCCTGCCCTGAAGACCCTTTAAGGATAACATAAAAAAACCTTGGTGACAAGGTTCTTAATTTATGGATTTCTAGTTTATTGATAGTCAATAACTATACTTATTCTTTTAAGACAACATGAAGTATCTATTTTAATTTATCATGATGGTAGTGGTGACTCAGCTCCAACCCCTCAAACTGCTGCTGACGAAGAGCTTCATAGACAATCATGCAAACCGTATTTGAGACATTAAGACTACGGACATGTTCATCATTCATAGGAATACGAATAGCTTTTTCAGGATGCTCACGCATAAAGTCCTCAGGTAGGCCTGTATCCTCACGACCAAACATAAAATAGTGATCCTCACCATCAGCATAGGCCTCTTCTGAATATGTCTTATCCGCAAACTTCGTTACTAGATGCAAACGACCAGCATGATTTTTAGACATAAAATCAGCCAAATTGTCATAATAAGTGATGTCAAGCTTATCCCAATAGTCCAGGCCTGCTCGCTTCATCTTCTTGTCATCAATTGGAAACCCCATAGGTCGAATGATGTGGAGGGGGCTATTGGTTGCTGCGCAGGTACGCGCAATATTTCCAGTGTTTTGTGGAATACGGGGTTCAAACAAGACAATATGATTACGTGACATCTGACTTCTCCTAGACATAAAAAATGCCATGTCGCCCGGAGTCAAGCTCAGCAGACGACATGGTTGTGGACATTCATTAGCTTAAATCATGACAGGTTAGATTTAAAATAGTGAATGGTTGAGTATATTTTAGCACTTTAGCTGTAAAAGTCAACACTATTAGTAGAAAAAAAATTAATATTTTTAACTTCATCACCTTTTTTACAGGAATAACCTATAAAGCTGGCTGAAAAGGATGATTTTTCGGCCAACATAAGGTATCATAGTAATGATTATTTGGAGGTAATTCATGCGTATTATTGTCGTAGGTGCTGGTAAAGTCGGTACAGCACTCTGTCGTTCTCTTGTTGATGAGAAGCACGACGTCATTTTAATTGAAGAAAAGGAAGAGGTCCTCAAACGCATCAGTAAACGCTACGATGTTATGGGCTTTGCTGGAAATGGGGCAAATTTCAAGATTTTGGAACAAGCCGAGGTTAACAACTGCGATGTCTTTATCGCCATGACTGATAAAGATGAAGTAAACATGATATCAGCAGTTCTGGCAAAACAAATGGGTGCAAAAGAAACTATCGTTCGTGTACGTAACCCAGAATATTCTAATACTTATTTCAAAGACAAAAACTTCCTCGGATTCTCATTAGTAGTTAACCCTGAACTTTTAACAGCTCGCTATATTGCCAATACCGTTGAATTTCCAAACGCTCTATCAGTTGAAACCTTTGCTAATGGACAGGTTATCCTTATGGCATTTAGGGTCACTGAAACGAGCCGATTGTCCGGTATGACAATGGAACAATTTCGTAAGAAATTCGGTAACATCTTGGTTTGTACGATTGATCGTCAAGGCGACCTCACCATTCCAGACGGGAATGCTACCATGCAAGCTGGGGATAAGATCTATGTAACTGGGAAACGTGTTGACATGGCACTTTTCCACAGTTATATTAAACCAAAAAGCATCAAAAAACTTTTGTTGATTGGTGCTGGACGTATCTCCTACTACTTACTAAATATCTTGAAAAACAACCGTATTAAGGTCAAATTGATTGAACAGAAAATGGACCGTGCGCAAACCTTTAGTCAAGTATTCCCTGAAGTTTCCGTTATCTTAGGGGATGGTACTGCTAAAAACCTTCTTCTTGAAGAGAGCGCAGCTAGTTATGATGCTGTTGCTACTCTAACTGGAGTAGATGAGGAAAATATAATAACCTCTATGTTCCTTGAAAGTCTTGGTATCCATAAAAATATTACCAAGGTCAACCGTACCAGTCTTTTAGAGATTGTCGACACACGTGAGACAACAATTGTCACTCCTAAGAGTATTGCTGTTGATACCGTTATGCACTTTGTTCGTGGTCGCTATAACGCCAAAGATTCTAGTCTTGACGCGCTTCACCACGTAGCTAATGGCCGTATCGAGACCCTACAATTCCAAATTAAGGAAAACAATAAAATCGCTGGGAAGAAACTTTCTGAACTTAAATTCGCTCATGGTGTGCTTATTGCTGCTATCATCCATAATGGAAAAGCCATATTCCCAACTGGAGAAGATAAATTGGCAATTGGTGATAAAATCGTGGTCGTTACTCTCTTGCAAAACGTAACCCACATTTACGACTTATTGAAGAGGTAAGCTGCCATGAATCGATCTATTGTCCGTTTTCTTATTTCTAAACTGCTCCTCATTGAAGCTGGACTCTTAGTTGTACCTCTTATCGTGGCTCTTATTTATCAAGAAGACGCCAAGGTATTTGCCAGCATTTTGGGGACTATGGCGATCCTCCTTTTTATCGGAGTGCTTGGTACTCTCTTTAAACCTAAGAACTACCGCATTTACACCAAAGAAGGAATGCTCATTGTAGCCCTCTGTTGGGTACTTTGGTCCTTCTTTGGGGGATTACCGTTTGTTTTTGCCGGGCAAATCCCAAGTGTCATCGATGCCTTCTTCGAAATGAGCTCAGGTTTCACAACTACAGGGGCTACTATTCTCACAGATACTGGGGTCTTGACCCATTCTCTCCTCTTCTGGCGAAGCTTCGCTCACCTAATTGGAGGGATGGGGGTGCTGGTCTTTGCTCTAGCCATAATGAACAACAGTAAAAATGGTCATCATGAGGTTATGCGTGCAGAGGTGCCTGGTCCAGTCTTTGGTAAGGTCGTTGCCAAGCTCAAAAATACAGCTCAGATTTTGTACATCATCTATCTGGGCATGTTTGTGATCTTTGCTATGATTCTATGGATTTGTGGCATGCCACTCTTCGATAGTATTGTCATTGCGATGGGAGGTGCTGGTACCGGTGGATTTGCAGTCTATAATGACTCTATTGCCCACTATAACAGCGATTTAATTACTTATGTGGTTACAGTTGGTACCCTACTATTTGGCGTTAACTTCAACTTGTACTTCTATATCCTGCTTCGCAAAATCAGATTCTTCTTCCAAGATGAAGAGCTACGTACCTATCTTACGATTGTTGCGGTATCAACAAGTTTAATTATCCTCAATATTTTTGGAATTTACCACAGTTTAGCTAACTCGTTTAAATACTCATTCTTTGAAGTGTCAACGATTATCACAACGACGGGATTTGGCCTAACAGATATTACCAAATGGCCACTATTTTCTCAGTACATCCTGCTTCTCCTGATGTTTATCGGGGGATCAGCGGGTTCTACAGCTGGTGGCTTCAAGGTTATCCGTGCTATGATTATTGCTAAAATTGTACGTAATCAGACCTTAGCTAGCCTCTATCCTAACCGTGTCCTATCTCTACACATTAATGGAAGTGTTCTTGATAAAGAAACACAGCATAGCGTTCTTAAATATTTGGCTGTATATGTGTTGATCATACTAAGTCTAGTTACAATCCTGTCCTTGGATAATCAAAATTTCTTGATTGTGACAAGTGCTGCTGCTTCAACATTTAACAATATTGGACCTTTACTTGGAACAACTGATGCTTCGCTATTTTTAGTCCTTTGTCTAAGCTAATCATGGGATTTGCTATGATTGCTGGACGTTTGGAAATCTATCCTTTATTGCTCCTATTCCTACCAAAAACATGGTCAAAAATTTAAGCATAAAAAAGCTCCCTTGGATTCAATTGTCCAAGGGAGTTTTTTTACGTTTTAGGCTAAAATAATCTGGTACTGGGTCGTCACCAGTCTCTGATAGGGGATGGCATCTTAAGATACGGGCGATTCCCATAAGAACTCCCTTTAAACCATGTTTTTCTATTGCTTGAATCATATAGACTGAGCAAGTTGGACGAAAACGACAAGACGGTGGAAACAGGGGAGAAATCCATCTCTGATAAGCCTTTACTAACGCAATCAGAAACTTCTTCATCCTTTAACCTTGTTAACAGCAATGTTATGAAGCTGACTAATTTCTTTTTTGTTTAGACGGCGTGACTCTCCTGGACGTAGTCCTGTCAAATCTAGGGTACCAAAACGGGTACGTGACAACTTATCAACAATCAAACCTACTGATTCAAACATTTTCTTAACCTGATGGTTTCGCCCTTCATGAATCGTCAACTCGACGACTGATCGGTTCTTTTCATGATCCACCTTGATAATATTGTAATGGGCCGGCTGAGTTTTTTTACCATCAATCACCACACCACGAGTCAAAGGACGAAGATTTTCCTTAGTCGCAATACCTTTAACACGCGCCAAATAAACCTTATCAATCTCATTACGTGGGTGAATCATTTTATCGGTAAAGTCACCATCATTTGTTAAAATAAGAAGGCCAGTCGTATCCCAATCAAGACGACCAACAGGATAGATACGTTCCTTAACGTGGGGCATTAGATCAATAACTGTCTTACGATTTTTCTCATCAGATACTGAAGAAATAACCCCACGTGGTTTATTAAGAAGGTAGTATACCTTTTCTTCATTATAAATTGGACTTCCATTTACCTCGACAATGTCGCCATTTTTGACAATTGTTGCCAATTCCATAACGGTCTTACCGTTTAAAGTCACACGGCCTTCTTTAATCAATTCCTCAGCTTTACGACGACTAGCCACACCAGCGTGGGCGATATATTTATTAATTCGCATTCTTTTTTCTACAGCTTCAGCTGTATCCTTTCTACCTAGCATTTCCGCTATGTTTCTTAATTTTTAATGATTAGTTTCAACAAGGTTTACTCTTAATTGTCCAAATCCTCAAGATCTTCTGGAGCATCCTCCCTAAATAGGCTCGTTTCTTGCTCTTCAAGTTCTAGTTGATCAATGGCCACAAGTTCGTCTAAACTGTTAATTCCTATATAATCCAAGAAATAATCAGTTGTCACATATAGGTTGGGACGACCCACAGCATCCTTTTTACCAGCCTCTCGAATGAGATCAAGAGCCTGAAGCTTGGCAATAGCGCCGCTGGAATTGACACCTCGAATGTCATCAACTTCAGCGCGAGTAATGGGCTGTTTATAAGCAACTATAGAAAGTACCTCGAGACTCGCTCGGGATAGACTTTGGTTGATTGGGGTTTTGGAATAGTCACGCAGAAGACTTGCAAAATCAGGCTTAGTCACGATCTTATAGGTATTTGACGATTCCAATAAACAAAGTGCCGTGTCCTCATCTGCCTCATACTTGGCTTGCAATTTTTCTAAGGACTGAGTCAGTCCCGTCACTGGCATTTCTAAGAGCTGTGCCATAGTCCTTAGACTAAGACCATCTTCACCAGCTACAAAAAGTAGGGCTTCTAATCGTGCTAAGTGACTACTCATTCGTCCATTCCTTTCTTAGAGTGATTGTTCCAAAAATTGTTTCCTGCTGTACCGAGATTCGATGTATCTTAATTAATTCAAGAGTTGCCAAAAAGAGTGTAATCACATGATTCATATCCTTAGCATCTGTAAAAAGCTCATCTAAAAACAATTTATTTTTCGCACTAAAGGCCTCCTCAATGATTAACATCATGTCTCCAATCTTATAATCATCACGTGCAATAGTCGTGTGACTTTGACGAATTTCTTCTTGCTTTTCAGCCATGATTTTTGAAAAAGCCAAGAAAATATCTTGAATCGTCTTATCCTGATTCAGCGTCACATCTTCATAAACTAATTCTACTTTTGGTTTTGAAAAATACTGAGCTCGCACTTCATGCTTCTTAGCCAACTCTTGACTAGCTGCTTTGAAGTGTGCATATTCTTCTAGCTGACTCAAAAGCTCTAGTTCTGGATCATCCGCTTCAGGCTCAGCCTCTACAACTGTCGGCAATAGTTTTCGACTCTTAATCAACATGAGCTGGCTAGCCATAAGCATATATTCCCCAGCAACCTCTAGCTTCATAGCTTGCAAGGTCGCCAAATAAGACAAGTATTGCTCGATGACCTCAACAATGGGAACATCGTAAATATCTACTTCATACTTAGAAACCAGATGGAGCAACAAATCTAGTGGCCCCTCAAAATCTTTTAACTTAATATCCATTAGGTTTTATAGTATTTCTCCAAGGTCACTGGACTTTTTAGCCCAAGTAAACGAGCAAGTTCAAAGGCGCCCGTTCCCTTTTCAATCTGTCTAAGAATATATTGCTGGCGCAAGACTTGGGCAGTTACCCCCGATAAGCCGCATCCACCAACATAAGATTGAATCTGCTTATACAGCCACTGACGGGTAAAAGCCTTACTCAAAATCAATCCCTGACTATTGTCATTTCTAATCCTAAATAAGAGCTCTTTCAAAGCTCCATCCAGTCTGAGAACACGCTTAGTACTTCCCTTAGCCACGGTTACAACACCAAAATCCAAGTCGATATCTTCCCATTTCAGCTCCAAGATTTCCGAAGGTAAGAGTCCTAACTCTAGAATAAACAGACAAGCCAGTTTACCGGGCCCTTCTTGTCCCTCATAGAGTGACGACAAATCAAATCTTTCTAACTCTTCTTGCTGAGAAGGGAGTGGTGCAGTCTCTGACAGTTTAAAAAACTCCTCTAGCTCACCCTTTTGATAAAGATAAAGCAAAAACTGATTAACAGCCGAGCGCTTGCGTTTTTGCACAGAAGGCTTCCACTCCTTGAGTTGATTTTCATAAAGCTTGAGACTGGTTTGATCTACTCGTCCTGGAAGACAGTTTACGAACTGCTTAAGATCATAAGCGTAAGCTTGTTTTGAGCTATCAGAAATGGTCTTCCTAGCTAGAAAATCAGTAATCTGAGTTGTCAGTTGTTTTTGGAATGATGATATAGTCATGTGTAAAGTCATGTAAGAGGCTATTAACTGCCTTGAGAATTGATTTTCGTGTAATAATCCCTTTAAAAATACCTTGGCTGTCAACTACTGCAAGGAAAGGATTATCAACAAGCTTATGCATTACCTCACTCAGATTAGCATCATCTTTCACTGTTGCCACAACATCTGAAGTCATCGGTCCGATATCGCGATTAACCATCTCCCACTCTTGCAAGTTATGTTCATCTTGGTAACGCTTGATATCCGCCAAAGATACTGTCCCAAGATAATGCTTGTCCTTAGTCAAAACGGGCACACGTGAATAACCATTGCTTGTCAAAAGCAGAACCACGTGATCAGCGTTATGGCTATCAATAAAAATAGTAACTTGATCTGATGGGATCAAATAGTTGTCTAAATGAGCCAACAAAAAATCTTCAAATTCTTTAGCAATCATCGTTCAAATTCCTGTGTAAGTTCTGAATAAAGTTCATGGTCACGTGTGTAATACTCCACACGAATCTTTGCATCGTTTATAATCACCTTAGCATAGAGTTTCTCATGGATTGGGCCACGTGGCTGTGAAATAGAACCTGGATTGATATACACTGTCTTACCATTTCGCCAAGTTGCTGCCACATGTAAATGCCCATATAGACAGAGATCAGCATCCTCTTGTTGTGCCCAAAGATCCAACTTGTCCCAGGTAAAATTAATCCCAAAGAGATGACCATGCGTTTGTGCAATAATCACATCACCAAGTTTCACGACCAAACGTTCTGGATAACCTGAATCATAGTCACAGTTACCACGAACCACATGGATACCTTCCCAAACAGAATCACTTGATTCTAACTCAGAATCTCCATTATGGAAAATGGCATCTACCTTCCCTTGATAACGTTTTTTTATTTCTACTAAAATATCACGTTCTCCATGGGAGTCGCTCATTACGATTATTGTTTGTTCTGCCATGCTGGGAATACCTCCATAAGTTTCTTAACAGCTTGTCCACGGTGAGATTGTTCATTTTTCTCCTCTGTAGAAAGCTCTGCTGCTGTCCTACCCGTATTACCAACTAAGAAAAGGGGATCATAACCAAAACCATTGTCACCTTTAGGTTCTCGGCCAATATAACCTTTCCAGTCTGCTTCAACAACCAAACTATCACGTCCAGGTGCTGCAACAACTAAGGTTGTATGGAACTGGGCAGAGCGTTTGCTATTATCAAGTACCATGGCAAGTTCATGCAGTAACTTAGCATTATTTTCAGCATCGGTAGCTTCTGGACCCGCAAAACGAGCAGACCACACACCCGGCAAACCTCCAAGAACATCTACCTGCAAACCTGAATCATCTGAAAGAACCATCTTCCCAGTTAATTTCGAAATAGTTTCCGCCTTCAAGCGTGCATTTTCTTCAAAGGTCATACCAGTTTCAGAAACCTCAGGAAGATCTGGATAATCATTAAGATTTTCTACCTTAATACCAAGCTTTCCAAAGAGTTTCCGAAACTCCTTGGTTTTTCCTTCGTTGCGTGTCGCAATCAACAAAACATCACCAAAGTCTGATTTATTGTCAGAACCAAAGAAATCATCCAAGCATATACCTTCTCTAGGTACGTGGACATAGAGAAGCTTATCCCCTTCACTTACAAGCAAAGTTCCTTGATGTTGCGTAACAACCAAGTCTCGACCAAGCTCCTCTTTCAAACAATCCAAGATAAAAGACACTAAGCGAAGATCCGATGAGTGTTTAACAACATGTAACTGAAAACCACTAACAGCCAAGGTGTTAGTCAAGCCCTGAAAAAAGTCAACATATTGTTCATAGGCCTCATCATCACCAAAACATGTCAAGTGATTATAGCTTCCAAAACTAGCCAAGTACCAGTCTTGATCATCCTTATATTCAAAAATTGATTTAGTCATTTTCTAACTCCTTATCCAAATCTACATGTTGGACAGTAACTTCCTCACCCAGCCACTGCTCAGCAATTTCTTTAAAACCAAGCACACTAGCTGTGGTGTAGTATTCTTCCGTCTTGTCTTCGACCTCACGACTACGGTTAATTTCAAAGTAATTGAGCAAGACAGAAACATCACGAACAGTTTCAGCTCCGCTATCAATTAATTTGACACTTGGCCCCATAACATTCTGAATAATCGGGCGTAAAAGTGGGTAGTGGGTGCAACCCAAAACCAAGGTATCTACCCTATCAACTAAAGGAGCCATGCTTTCATAGACAATCTTTTTAGCCACACTTGAATTAATTTCATTTGATTCAACAATTGGGGCAAAACGGGGACAGGATAAACTCAGGACATTTATTTGTGGCGCCAGACGCTTAATTTTTTGCTCATAGATATTAGACGAAATTGTCATAGGAGTACCAATGACACCAATTTGACCAGACCGACTAGACTTAATGGCAGCACTAGAACCAGGCAAAACCACACCTAGTACTGGAATGTCTAAAGCCTCTTTAATTTCCTCCCAAACCACTGCTGTCGCCGTATTGCAAGCAATAACAATCATCTTTACGTCTTTAGTCAGGAGAAATTTAACCAACTGCCAGGTATACTCTCTGATTTGTCCTGCTGGTCTAGGGCCATATGGAGCCCTAGCAGAATCACCAATATAAACAATGGACTCGTGAGGCAACTGACGTTTAAGTTCACGTACTACCGTCAGGCCTCCGACACCAGAATCCAAAAATCCTATAGGTCGATTATCCATCTTGTCTCCTTATCCCCTTACATTACAAGTAAAAAGCTGAGATTCACGTCCCAGCTCCCCACCATTATTTTTTCTTGCTATCTGCAAGTGCTTGTTTTTGTTGTTTAATAATCTGATTATATGTTTGACGCACTTTAGCTTCATTAGGCTTTTGGCCTGCTGCCGACATCATTGTACGAACAGCGTCCACATTCAAACGAGGATTTTCAGCTAATTCTTTCTCAATTTGTTTGCGGGAAAAATATGCGCCTCCGTAGAAGCCACCCAAAAGGGCTACAAAAACAAGAATAATCCAAAGGACGGTGTTCATAAATTTAATTCTCCTATAACGTTGATTTACCTTATATTATAGCAAAAATAGGCCTTACTGACAAATAAGACGTTAGTTTCTTAACGAGTCTGCCAAAAAAATTACTTCTCTAAAATACTGATAAAATGAGAGTTTCAGCTTCTTTTGCTTACAACTACGAAATACTTGTAAGATTTCAGGGAAAAATTAGGTTTTTATATAAGTCTTGAAATTATTATGTTTATATAAAGGGGCTTACTTATGCTAAAGGAAGCAACTATTTCCAAACAAAAAAATTGTCAATGCATTTACTGAACTCTCAGAAGAGAGTTCACTCGAACAAATCAACACCATAAACATCATCAAAAAAAGTAAATCTCAGCAGACCAACCTTCTACTACTATTCAAATCAAGATAACTTGGTTGAAACTACCTTATCTAAGATTTTAGATAAAGTTTCAAGTATTCTGCAAAAGTATATGACCTATCAAAAAGGTGTTTTAACCGAGATGCTACGATATCTTAAGGAAAATCATAAGCTCTGTCGCAAATTAATGACACATACTCCAAACATCAATGAATTGATTTGTGAGTTCATTGTCGAGACCATCCTTAACTCTGATATTGAAAATGTCACAGAACTTATGGAAAGAAGCTATCATATTCCAGTCAAGTATTCTTCGGAAGTTTACGTCATTACCATTGTTACCATTTTGGCACTCTGGCTAAAGGAAGGCTGCATTGAATCTCCAGAAGGGACGGCCAATATACTTCTTGAAGCAATTATTATTAAAGCAAAATAAGCTAGACCTCCTAGGTCTAGCCTTTTTTGTTAAATTTCAAAATCAAATCCATCAAGTGTCGCAAAATAATCATTCATAGTCTCTGCACGACGAATCATTCGCGCTGTTCCATCTTCTTGATAGAGGATTTCTGCCGAACGAAGACGGCCATTATAGTTATAACCCATTGAAAAACCATGGGCACCAGTATCATGAATAACCAAGGTATCCCCAATACGAGCCTCAGGCAATTCACGGTTCTCAGCAAACTTGTCATTGTTTTCACAAAGCGAACCTGTGACATCAACCACTTGAATATCACCATTTGGATTAGACATATTAGTAATGTGGTGGTAGGCATCGTACATTGCTGGGCGAAGCAAGTTAACTGCAGAAGCATCAACACCAACATAACGTCGATAAGTATCCTTAATATGGAGAACCTTAGTAACAAGGAGTCCGTGTGGCGCTGTCATGAAACGACCAAGTTCAGTGTAAATACTGATGTCCCCAAGATCATTTGGAACAAGGATTTCATCAAATTTAGTATGAACACCTTCGCCGATAGCAGCAATATCGTTTTGCTTGTTCGCTGGCGTGTAGTCTACCCCAACACCACCTGATAAGTTGATAAAGTCAAGGCTGATACCAAGCTCATTCTTGATTTCTACAGCCAATTCAAAGAGTTGAGCAGCCAAGGTTGGATAGTACTCATTCGTTACTGTATTTGACGCCAAGAAGGCATGCAAACCGAATGATTTCACCCCTTTTTCTTTAAGGTAGGCATAACCTTTGAAAAGTTGCTCCTTAGTCATCCCAAATTTAGATTCTTCAGGATGATCCATAATATCTGTACCAAGTGAGAAGACACCACCTGGGTTAAAGCGTAAAGAAAGCGTTTCAGGAAGCCCTGCAGACTCTTCCAAAAAGAAAATATCTTCGTAAGCATCAAGGTTAATTATCGCATTGATATCACGCGCGTAAACAAATTCTTCTGCTCGTGTATCATTAGACGTAAAACTAATAGCAGTACCATCAAAACCAATTTTGTTACTCATGACAAGCTCTGTATCAGTCGCACAATCTACACCGCACCCTTCTTCCTTCAAGATTTTGAGAATTGCTGGATTAGGTGTTGCCTTTACTGCAAAGAATTCTTTAAAACCAGGATTCCATGAAAAGGCTGCATTGACTGCACGCGCTGTTTCACGAATACCTTTTTCATCGTAAAGGTGGAAAGGTGTTGGAAATTCTGCAGTGATTTGATCGAGTTTATCCGCCGTAATAAAGGGTGTTTTTGTCATTTTATTCTCCATTTTTTACAATAGTAACCTTATTATAGCATAAGAAAAGGCTTGAAACCCAAATTTCTAATAATCTCAAGGGATATTTCATAATACAATAGACGTATAACCTTAATGAACTAATGGGGATTATATATAAAAAAAATATCTTTATTCTGGGGCGATTTCTCTAATAGCTGTCTTTACATTGTCAGCATGTGCCAAACCAAAACTCGATGCTAAGCTTTCTGTTAACGCCATTGTCTATATGTCCAGAAGAGCCCTAAAACTTAAAGATAATCAGACGTTGGTTGAAGCCTCACTCAAACTTGAGCAAATTTCTGAAGATATGAAAAATGAGCTAAAAACATCTGCTAAACAATTTTACCTCAAAGATGAGGATGGTAAAAAAGTCACAGCAACTAAGATTGACAAAGATGACCTACCTACTCTCTTCACCAAAAATAATAACATAGAGAATGCTACAGATGACTTTGGAAAAGTTGAGGCTAATGACTACAAGACCAGTCTCTCTTTTTCGAAATGAACAACGATTAAAAATATAAACTCTATTTTAAATCAAAAGATGAAAAGACAGAGGGGCAGACTGTTTTAACTAGTCCAAAAAAATTTCGATGGTCAAACAACTACCAATGTTAAAAAAATGTTGATGCTTATTTCAACGCAGTTCTTCTGGGTGGAGAAAGTAAAAATTACAATAAATTTGTTTCTACTGACTTAGACAAGGCTAAGAGTGAACTTAGTCAATATTTCTCAGATAGTCTTCAATATAGCTATGATGAAACTGATCATATCAAACCAACTGGAGATGAAATTTCAAAAGTTTTCGGATGGACTCAAACTTCTAACCGTGAACGGGGTAGTTACTCTGTTGACAACATTTTCGTTACTAAAGATAAAACGGAGTTTAACATTGACATGTCAACTATCAGTATGAAATCTGCAGATGATGCATATGCGGCTAACCATCCAAGTCTTATTGACGATCTTAAAAACCACCTACAAAGCAATGGTGCTAACGCTGGAAATCGCGACCAATTGACTAGACAATACTGCATGGAAACTTATTTACCTAATTCAATCAAAAAAGTAAGTCCATTAGTAGCAAAGACAGACGAAACAAATATCTTTAAGGATTGCTCAGTTGAACTCACTAAAAAAGACGATAAGTGGGCCTTTTCCGACAAAGATGGCTAGGTCGAAAAATGAGATTACTATCTACTCTCCTACACCTATACAGGTCAACAAGAAACAATTACAAAAAACGTTAAACACAAAAAAATCAGCCGAACGGCTGATTTTTTAAACTAGTCACGCCTTGCAAAGATTCGCAAGATATTCAAGAACAAATTAATAAAATCCAAGTAAAGACTAAGCGCCATAGAAACCGCCCATCCATCTGTGACTTGACCATTAGTACTATAATAAACCTTTTTAATTAACTGATTGTCATAAGCAATTAAACCAGAGAAAATGAGAACCGATACAATACTAATCACAAAACTCATCGTGCTACTTGCAAAGAAAATATTAACTAAGCTAGCCACAATGATTCCAATCAAAGCTGCCATAAGGAATTTGACCATTCCTGACAAGTCACGCTTAATAGAAACTCCGATAAGTGCCATGACAAAGAAGACAATGGCAGTACTTAGGAAAGCTTGGAAAACAATAGCTTGCGTATATTGAGCGATGATAAAACTAAGTGTAAAGCCATTCAGAGCGGAATAAACTAAGAATAAAGGCAAAGCCGCAGGCGTATTTCTTCGTGCAGCACCACTAGCCAAAAAAACCAAGGCTAACTCAATAAAAATAGCTGCCATATAGATCCAAGAATAATTCATGAGAATGTTGACAAAAAGATGAGAGAGAGGGAATAACATCAGATAAGAAATGACTGCTGAAAGCCCTACCCCAATACCAACAAGGCCATAAACCTTCCCAAAAAAGCGATTTAATCCTGCATCACTAGTTGTATAAATTGCATTTGATTTCATAAATATCTCCTGAGTTTAATAAATTAATTGTGTTTACTTTGTAGAGTCTTGCGACGGAAAAACTTAGTATCTTTAATACGATTTCGTAAAGGTGTCACTGCTTCTTTAACAGCCCAGTACTTATCCACCATGGTAACGATATAAGATTCCTTATACTTCGGCGGTGCAATAGTTGCTCCCCACATATGTTTGAGGATGATATCCTCTTCTTTTTTGTTTAAATTAACAAGCTTTCTAGCATTACGAACAGCAATCCGTGGATGCACCCAAGCGTGACTCTTATTAAATTTGGTTACTCGCCAATCATAATAGAAAAAATCATGCAAGAGACCACCTCGGGCAGTGCTCTCAGCATCCCAACCTAATTTTTTTGCAATCTTGTAGCTGGTGTAACTAACATTAACCGAGTGTTCCAAACGTGTCGAATGATAATGTTGGACAATCCCATCCAATTTTTGAAAACGTGGGTGTGAAATTAAATGTCCAACAACTTCCATGAATTCTTTATCATCTTCTGGTCGATTCACAATAATACCTCACGAATGTTTCTAATACTTCTTCATTATATCACTAGAGCTTAAATTTATTTTAAAAGGCGAATGTTTTTCAATAAAATCATCCTTAGGACCTAGAGACTAAACATGAGAATCCCTGCAGCAACAGCAACATTAAGACTCTCTGCCTGGCCTGGCATGTTAATATGTACCAGTTGATTAGCGGACTCAGCCATTTCCTTACTGATTCCCTGACCTTCATTTCCCATCACTAGGGCAAAATTACCGTCTGTCTTAACTGCTTTATAGTCAACGGAAACCTCTGAGAGAGTCGTTGCTAAGACTGGTAAATCTTGTTTTTTACAAGTTTCAACCATCTCAAGAATCGGTCCACGGTAGATTGGCAGATGAAAATGACTTCCCTGCATAGAACGTAAGGTCTTCTGATTATAAATATCAGCGGATTTATCTGATAAAAAGACCCCATCATAATCTGCAGCATCTGCTGTTCGAATCATTGTCCCAACATTACCAGGATCCTGAACATCCTCCAAGAGCAGATACTTCCCTGAAAGAGAGTCTGGCAAAGCTTGAGTTTGTTTAGCAACTTCTGCAACAATCCCTTGAGGCGTCTGAGTTTCACAAAGCTCCTTAAGAACCTCCGGACTAACCAACTTAACCTTAGACATATTAGCTACACGGTCAGCCATCTCCTCAAGCACAAAAATTTGAAGAATATGCGCACCACTTACCTTTGCTTCCTCGAAGAGATGCCATCCTTCTATAAGATAACTGGTTTTACGGTGCTTGCGTTGCAACAATTTTCTAGCAGTCTTGATACTAGCATTTTGCTTTGATTGAATGACTTCCATACACTCATTATAGCAGAAATTTCTTGATAAATCTAGGACTTGACCGACTTTATAGTAAGGATTATACTGAAAGAAAGAGTTTTCAAAAGGAGGTCATGGACCATGCAAAAAGTAAGATTATTAGTCTCAGGAAGAGTCCAAGGTGTTGGTTTTCGTTATTCAACCTATGCATTAGCACTCGAAATTGGAGATATTTACGGTCGAGTCTGGAACAACGATAATGGAACTGTTGAAATTCTAGCGCAATCAGATAAACCTGCTAAGTTAGCTAAGTTTATCCAAGAAGTTCGAAAAGGACCTTCAAAATGGTCTAATGTTACCTATGTTGATGTAACCATGGCTAACTTCTCAAATTACAGTGATTTTCGCGTGGCAAATTAAGATGATGCCTCCGTTTTTAGCTTGTTCTCTTCCTTAAAAAAGGGTAAAATAGAAAAGTATAACTAAAAAACAAAAGGAATGATATTGTGAATAAAATTCAAAAACGTCTAGCCCTTATGGGGCTTGCTGCCAGCATGCTTCTCTTCCTATCAGGATGTGTGAGCCTTGATAAGTCTGGTAATCCCACTGGCTGGGTCTGGAACCTACTTGGTCGTCCTATGAGCCACGTCATCACCTACTTCGCAAACAATCTTGGTCTGGGATTTGGTCTTGGTATTATCTTCGTAACTATCATTGTTCGTTTGATTATATTACCACTTGGTCTTCACCAATCTCGTAGTGCAGCCTACCAATCAGCAAAACGTGAGTACCTAGCTCCTATCTTGGAACCAATCAACGAACGTTTGCGTAACGCTAAAACTCAAGAAGAAAAATTGGCTGCTCAATCTGAACTCATGCAAGCTCAACGTGAAAACGGTCTTAGCTTGATGGGCGGTATTGGCTGTCTTCCTCTATTGATTCAGTTTCCATTCTTCTCAGCGCTTTACTATGCAGCACGTTACACTCCTGGTGTACTCAAGGATGACTTCCTCTGGTTTAACCTCGGTGATCGTGACTTCCCATTGATTATCATCATTGCCGCTCTTTACTATTTCCAATCTTGGTTGTCTATTCAACAAGTTCCTGAGGAGCAACGTAAGCAAATGGCGGCGACTATGTACAGCATGCCAATCATGATGATTTTCTTTGGTATCAGCTCACCTGCAGCCGTAATCCTTTACTGGTTCGTTGGTGGTATCTTCTCTATTATCCAGCAGTTGATTACTAACTATATCATCAAACCTCGCTTAAAAGAGAGAGTTGCTGAAGAGTTCAAAAAGAATCCTCCAAAAGCCCCTCGTACAACACCAAACAAGCGTAAAGATGTTACTCCAAAAAATACCCAAGCAATTGCAAATAAAGCCAAAAAAAATCGTAACGCTGGTAAGCAAAATCGTAAATAGGCTACAAAACACTCTTGGAAGAATATACTGATTCCAAAAAGTTAAACAACTAATTTATCCAAAGGATTTGGTTCTGTATTGCACAGGACTGAGTCCTTTTAGTTTTACCTTAATGCGTTTGTTTGTTGTTATAATCAATATAGTCTATAATAGCTTGTTCCAATTGCTCAAGTTAGTGAAACATCTTCTTGTAACCATAAAACATCTCAGACTTAAGAATGCCAAAGAAGGACTCCATCATACCATTGTCTGGACTATTTCCCTTACGTGACATGGACGGTTGGATCCCTTTATTCTCTAAAAATGATGATAGAAATCATGTTGGTATTTCCATCCTTGGTCACTATGGAGAATTGTATTTTCATAATGCTCCTATGTTCAAGGCTTGTTCCAACATCATTTTTACTTGTGCTAAGTCGGGCGACGTAGAAAGATTATAGGCGATAACTTCGCTATTAAAACCATCTAAAACTGGTGATAGATAGAGTTTTTGGTTGCTTGCTGGAATAGCAAACTCTGTCACACCTGTGTAGCACTTTTCCATTGGTTTGGATGCTTCAAACTGCCGTTGAATAAGGTTATCTGCTTTCTTGCCAACTTCTCCTTGGTATGAAGAATACTTGCGTTTACGCCCCATTTTAGGTACTCTCCCTCTTGTCTTCTCAATTCATATATTTGAACTTTATCTTCATAAGCTAATTTCATAATAAAACACCCCAAAAGGTAGATTGTTTCTGTCTAACTTTTGGGATTTAGTTCAAAAAACTTCAAGAGTGTCTTCTTATAGATAAACTAAGACTAATCTAGCTCCTAATATCTCTGGTAACTAAAAAGGGAGTGAGACAGAACAAATGTTCTGCCTCACTCCCACAAAGATCAAAAAGCTACTACATCATGTAGGTATTTCGATGTTTATTTAAATACTAGACAATTTTGTCCTAACATTTGCTTAGGATGTTTTTTCTACACTAAGGATTTCAACAGAGTAGCTACCTGCTGGTGATTCGATAGCTACTTTATCTCCAACTTTCTTACCAATTAAGGCTTGAGCAATTGGGCTTTCATTTGAAATTTTACCTGAGAAAATATCAGCACTGGCTGCACCAACGATATGGTAAGTATCTTTGTCGCTTGTACCAACTTCTTGCACAACAACTGTTTTACCAATCGCAACTTCGTCATTAGCAACAGCATCACTATCAACGATTTCTGCGTAACGAATCTTTGTTTCAAGAATTTGAATTTGACCTTCAACAAAGGCTTGCTCATCTTTAGCGGCCTCATACTCAGAGTTTTCTGAAAGGTCACCATAAGAACGGGCAATCTTGATGCGTTCTACAACTTCCGGACGACGTACGAGTTTGTACTCCTCCAATTCTGCTTCAAGTTGTTTTTTTTCTGCTAGGGTCATTACATATGTTTTTTCTGCCATTTTTTTCTCTTTCCTATTTTTAGCCAGTTGGTTTGAAATCAAACACAGTAGTCGGTTACTGAATTTTAATTAACCAATCAGACTATTTATCTTTTAGTTTGCTATTAATATAAGTTTCAACATTATGCTGGTGCTCTTCATAGCTCTCAGCAAAATAGACATTACCAGTTGATACATCCGCCACAAAGTACATGTACTTGGTAGAAGATGGATTGATGACCGCTTCTATTGCCGACAGACTAGGACTATCTACAGGACCAGGCATCAACCCTTTATGAACATAATCATTATAAGGGGAGTTAATATTCGTATCAATCGTTGCATCTTCTTTCAAGGTTATTTCTTGACCAAGTTTTCCAAGAGCATAAAGAACCGCGACATTACTTTGCAAGGCCATGTCTGAATTAAGACGATTATAGAAAACGCTAGCAATGTTTTTACGGTCATCATCAGTTGCTCCCTCTTTTTCAACAAGAGAAGCTAGAGTCAAGATTTCATTAACGTTGTGGGTACTTGATGAAATGGTTGCATAGTATGGTGATAGATGGGTATCCATCGTAGATAGCATTTCCTCTGCCAAAGATTCCACCGTCGTATCGTCATGAATATTATAAGTCGCTGGAAACAGATACCCCTCTAGGACATACTTAGCATCTGTAGAATTCGGAAGGTTTGCCAACAAGGTTGGGTACTTCGCTTTCATCTTAGTAATGAAAGCATCATCCTTCATAAGTCTCAAGAAGTCTTTTTCCTTAAGTCCAGTAGATGAATGTTTACCTTTTTTAGCTGATGAATTAACTTCAACCGCCTTGGCGATTTCCTCAATGGTGTATCCTTCTTTAACCAAGACTGTACCCAGAGATGGTTCCTGAGGCTTATCACTTCCTTTTTTCTGAAGTGCCTCAATAATTTCATCCATAGTCATACTAGGCTGAAGGTTATAGTAACCACTTTTTAGATTTGAAATGTTCTTAAACTTGGTATAGTAATTAAAGACTTTACCAGATTTAATGACACCAGCTGATTCCAACAACTGACCGATGTAACTGCTACCTGAATTTTCAGGAATTTCAACACTAATAAACTTAGTCGACTTGACATCTTTTGCACCAACTGCATCACTAACATATCGATAACCAAAGAATCCAGCTAATGATAAGATAAGAATCAAGAAGACAATGATATTTCTTGCAATTCGTCCTGCACGACGATTATTTTTATCGCGTTTTTGATTGCGGTTGGAGCGTGAAATCGGTTCTTCGTTGATGATTCCGTCCTGTTTAACATCTTTTGGCGAAGACTTTTTCTTCTTCACTTTCTTACGTTTCTTTTTGTTAGATTTTTCAGAGTCTGCTAAAGCAATACTCTCATCACCCTCTTTGTCATCAGTTACTAGATCTGACTGAACCCTTACTGGTTCAGAGTGATTACTTACTATATGATGTTCCCGCAAAAATGCTTCTTTTTGACGTTCTGATGTCATCTTGGACACCAATTCTTTAGGATTCGTGTAGATAGATTCTTTAGCCTTAGCTTCAATAAGCTCCTTAGCAACATCTGCAGGAATATATTCTTCCTTTGATTCCGCGTTAAGACTAGTTTCCCAAACTGGACGTTTAAAACGACGTTTCAATATTTCAGTCTCCTGAGGAATACTTAAATTTTTCTCCTTATCAACTTGCTCTTTAGGACTTGATATTACGTTTGAATGGACATCAGGGGCTGAAGAATCAGCTTGAGAATTAGAAGACAAGTCAACACTATCTTGAAAATCTCGAACCGTCTCAGAAGTCATAGTTTTAGCTATAGCACTATGAGCAACAGAATGAGAACTCAAATTTTGGTTACTTACTTTATTTGACGCTGATCCAGAATCTATTGCATGGCTATCAGCTGACATTGAAAGTGGTGTCTCGGGCATAGTTGCACTTTTTTTATGCTCCTCCTCACGAAGAGAACGGAGCCGTGTCGCTTCTTGTAAATCTCGAAGAATCTGATTTTTAAAGCTTAGGCTATCTTCAGCAGATTCCGAGTATTCATTATGCTTGTCCGTCAAGGCATACCTCCTCTATAGTAACAAACGCCATTATATCTTAAAAAGTCAGTTAATGCAAATCAATTGGTTCTTTGTCACAGTAACGTGACACTGGTATTGCTAGCCTTCTGGGTTCTCCCAGACCATATTATACCAAATACTACCGCCTTGGTTTGATTTGGACTCACCTTCGTCAATGAAACCATTCATCTCATAGTAGGTAATCAGGTAATCATGACAAGTCAAGCTAATCCCTTGACGTTTTTGAGCAATAGCCAGATCTTTAAAAGCTGCAATCAAGGATGTTCCAACACCTTGCCCTTTAAAGTCTTTGGAGATAGATAAACTAGTAACCGCGATATAGCCTCCATGGCTAGCATTAGGAGTTACCTTGTAGAACAAGTCATCTGTAAGATAACGTTCCGAAATCACAGGTCCTTCGATATAACCAGCTACAGTGCCATCAATTTCAGCAATTAGGAAAGTATCGCAAATTGTCTCTAAACGCTCTGCAAGAGCCTCTGGTGTAGCAGCCTCTTCAGGCGAAAAATTATCTTATTCGATACGAACAACATCAGTCCAATCATTCGTTCTAGCGTGTCGAATAATCATCTAAAATTCCTTTCTATCCAAGAGAAAGAGCCGAGCGAAATCGCTACAGCCCTTAATATATTACATGTGGGTTTGCAAGCTTGCTAGGAGCTCTTCGAATGAACGTTCATAAAGTTGGATGTCCCCAGCTCCCATAAAGACATAGACAGCATTGTCATGGTCAAGGAGAGGTGAAACATTCTCAACTGTAACCACTTTGGCAGGTTTATTGATCTTAGCGGCAAGATCTTCGACCTTTACATCACCATGGTCAACTTCACGCGCAGAACCATAAATTTGTGCCAGGTAGACAGCATCCGCTTCATTTAAAGCCTCAGCAAAGTCATCAAGAAGAGCAATGGTACGGGTAAAAGTATGTGGTTGGAAAATAGCAACAATCTCTTTAGATGGGTAATTTTGACGTGCTGCATCTAGTGTTGCAATAATTTCAGTTGGGTGGTGAGCAAAGTCATCGATGATAACAGTATCACTAATAATTTTCTCTGTGAAACGACGTTTAACCCCTGAAAAAGTTTTTAGATGTTTAGCAATTAAATCCATGTCAAAACCAGCTACATACAAGTTAGCAATAACCGCAGTTGCATTCAAGATATTGTGACGACCGTAAGCTGGTACATGGAATTCCCCTATGATTTGTCCATCATGCTTCACCTTGAAGTTAGACCCCGTGGTTGTACGAATAATATCTGTTGCCATGAAGTCATCATTTTCTTCAAATCCAAAATAATAGATTGGTGCATTGGATGTAATTTTACGGAGGTTAGAATCCTCACCGTAAACAAAGAGCCCTTTTTGTACTTGCTTTGCATAATCATCGAATGCCGAGAAAACATCATCAATACTTGTAAAGTAATCTGGATGGTCAAAGTCAATGTTAGTGATAATTGAGTAAGCAGGATGGTACGGCATGAAATGACGTTCATATTCATCTGCTTCAAAGACAAAGTATTGCGCATTGGCAGAACCACGTCCTGTTCCATCACCGATAAGGTATGACGTATCTGTGATGTTTTTCATAGAGTGTGACAAAAGTCCTGTCGTAGAGGTCTTACCATGTGCACCAGCCACACCGAAGCTAGTGAACTGATTCATGAAATGACCCAAAAATTCATGGTAACGCTTGAACTTATAACCATTTTTAATGGCATAAGCAATTTCAACGTTGTTATCTTCCCGAAAAGCATTCCCAGCAATCAATTCAACATCTTCAGTGATGTTTTTTTCATCGAAAGGAAGGATTGGAATGCCCGCTTGCTCAAGACCACGTTGAGTGAAGTAGTATTTTTCCACATCGGAACCTTGAACCTTATGTCCCATTTGATGGAGCATCAAAGCCAAAGCCGACATACCAGATCCTTTAATTCCAATAAAATGATAAGTTTTTGACATAGTTTCTCCTTGCAATCAAACTGCTATTAATTTGCATCTTCTAAATGCGTCAAATTTAGTTCTTGAGCAATTCGGTGTTCACGGTGAATTTGACGTTCTGGGTAATTATAAATCTGGCTATGTTTCAAGAAGTCATAGCTATTTTTCTTGACGTTCTTACGACATGGATTACTAGGTTGTTGATAAGTCGGAGCCACTTCTGCCAAGATATAAGTATCTTGTTTCAGACGATTTGCCAAGTGATGGATTTTTGAGTGTTTACCATTAGGTGCTAATGTTCTCTTAATAGCACTTACAGGAGCTCCCAAGATAGACGCCGTCATTGGCTCCTTATCCGTCGTTACAGCAACTGCCTCAACAGTAGCCTCAAAGCTTGGCTTATTTTCTACCTTAGGCTTAGCAGCTAGTGAACGGATATTCGTAGATTTAGTTGATTGAACTTCTTGGCGTAGGTATTTTTTGTGTTTATCACGTACGTCACGCTTCGCCTTTTCACGGGCTTCTTCAGCATAAGTCATTCCATCCTCTTGTGTTTCAGCTCGGTCTGGAGCCTGCTTACGTTTATGAGGATTAGCTGACAAGAAATCATGGTTCAGCAAGGAATCGTTATAGTCCTTATCCTGATAAGGACCACGGATATTAGTGATTAAATCTTCATTTTCGTATAGACGCATAGGGATAGGGTCTTGCAAGCAAGATTCTCCGTCCGGAATCAGCGGAAATTGTCGTCTTTGGCGATACATAAAAGACTTCCTTTCATTTTCGAGATGATGCGTATCTTAATATAAACAATCGGGAATGGGGAGATACGTCTTGCAATATTCTATTATAGCCTAATTCAAAAGATTTGCCTAGTGTCATTTTTATATCTTAGTATTCCAATATTAAATATAACAGATTAAGATATTGCAATACCAAGAATTTCTTTAATATCCTCAACTGTCATGCTAGCACAGCTTTCATTGCCATCTAATACTGTTGTAACGAGATTTTTCTTACCTTCTTGAAGCTCAAGAATCTTCTCTTCGATAGTACCTCTTGTAATCAAACGGAAAACTTTGACATTTTGTTCCTGACCTATACGATGAGCACGACTAATAGCCTGCATTTCCACCGCTGGATTCCACCAAAGGTCAATCAGAATAACTGTATCAGCACCAGTCAAGTTGAGCCCTACCCCCCCTGCTTTTAAAGAAATCAAAAAGGCATCTCGACTCCCCTGATTGAAGGCTCTGGTCATCTCCTGACGACTATCAGATGGGGTCGACCCTGTTAGCTTATAAGAGGAAATACCTAACTCTTGTAAAAGTTCCTCTGCAATATCTAACATCCCACGAAATTGTGAAAAAATAAGGACACGATGGTCTGATTCCTTAATTCGACTAAGTAGGTCTCTAAGACTATCTAATTTTCCACTGTCACCAGCGTAATCCATAAAGAGGGCTGGCGTGTCACAGATTTGGCGTAAGCGGGTAATTCCTGACAAGATTTCCACCCTACGACGATTGATTTCCTGATCACTTGCTGAAATTAAACCTTGTTGCATTTGTTGCAATTGTGCTAAATAAATAGACTTTTGACTATCCGACAATTCACTTTGGTGCGTAATTTCAATCAGGTTCGGTAAATCAGGAAGAACCTCATCCTTTTTACGTCTAAGAATAAACGGAGTAATGTACCGTGCCACTTCCATAGGTGTTAGCTTAAGAAAAGTTTTCTTAGCTGGTAAAAGCCCCGGTAAAACAATCTGGAAAATAGACCAAATCTCCGACAAATGATTTTCAATAGGTGTTCCAGATAGAGCTAGGCAATGCGGAACAGAAAAATCACGTAAATATTGAGCAATCTTCGTCTGAGTATTCTTCATGACCTGTGCCTCATCTAGAATGAGGTAATCATACTGACCAGCCTTATAAACATCAAAATCCTGACGGAATGAAGCATAGCTAGTAATAATAATCTGATGATCTTCTGCAATGATCTCATCACGTTTTGGCTTAAGTCCATAAGAAACTGCTACATCTAACTGAGGAGCAAATTTTTTAAACTCATCCTGCCAATTGTAAACTAAACTCGATGGCGATAGAACCAAGACTCGTTGTCCATCCTCTAAATGTGCAGAAAGATAAGCAATGGTCTGTAAAGTTTTCCCCAACCCCATATCGTCGGCTAAAATACCACCAAAACTATAGTGATGCAACATTGATAGCCATTGAACTCCTCTTTCTTGGTAAGGACGAAGGTCAACTTCTACCTGATAGGACGGCAAGTCGAACGTTTCTGGTTTTCTCAAATGTTGCGCTAGCTGTTGAAAATCTTCTGAAAAACGAACAGAATCATTTTCTGAAAGAGAGTCCATCAATTGATAGGCAGCTAATTGATGGAGTTCTAGATGCCCTTGCCCCGAATAACGGGCCCTCAAAGTTCTTAGACTCTCATTGATACGTTGTGTCCCCTCATCAAAGACAATCAACTGACCACTACGATTAACAAAGTAGGGCGCTCTGGCCATCAAAGCTTCTAAAGCATGATCCACATCCTCATCATTGAGACTTGAAAAATCAAACGAAATATCTAATAGATTTCCTTGACGCTCTACCTGAATTTGTGGACTCTGTTCAACACGTAAATCACACAACTCCTGTCCAATAAGAACTGGCCCTGCATTTTCAAAAGCTGGTAGGGTATTTATAAAGAAATCATAGAGCTCTTGATTGCTATTTAAGCGTTTAGATGACTGAAAATCAGGGGTAAATCCATGTTTAACCATCAAACGAAAAATAGCCTGTTCATGACGATAGTTACTAGTAAAGCCTAAATGACTTAACTCATAACGATTATCCACAACATATCCATCAAAATCAAAAGCCAATGTGAGCACAACCTCGCGTTCACCTTTCAAATCAAAGTGAAATCTCGGGGTGAAATCTTTGATATTAAACGCTTTTGGGGCTTTAACCGGTCCCATAGTCTTAAAATCAGAAAGACTAGCAGCTAAGATAGCTTGTTCTTCTAGATTAAAACTGACATGTTTATTCAAATCGCTTCCGATAGGGAGAGAACGTAAGCCAAGCAAAATTTTTTGCTGTTTTCTATTAAGACGATAGAAAACACCCTGATAAAAGATAATACGATTATTAAAAAATGTTTGGCTATTTTTTTCAGTAACAGTCAATTCAATCATTTTGGGCTCAACACAAATATCAAACGAGAAAAGATTGGCTTCAGCAGTCAAGTCCTCTACCAAAAAGCAGCGATATTCAATACCTTCCCATTCAAACCTGAAGCCATCCAAATCTTGCATCAACCTCAATCCCTCCTCAAAAAAAACATAGGGGAGACTAAAGTGTCGTGCATTATTCGGTAAAATAAAGGTTAAATTTGTTTTGGCTTCATCTGGAATCATCCGTCCTAAAAAGTCTAAAAATGCTTGTGAAGCCTGGTCAAACTGAATGAGTGATAGAGGTTCATAGTAATTCTTACCTATCTGATAATAGCCTTCAGTCTCTATAATCTTGAGGAAGGCTGGGATATCTCGAATAACGTAAGAACGTTCGTCTGGTAATCGACGTAAACGTAAACTCCACCAAATCTCTGAACCAAAGGTAGATTCCTCTCCCTCTACCGTGAGGCTATATCTAACAGTATCATCCTCATTCAGAGAAAGGCCCTCTAAAAATAAACCACCAAAAGAACGCCCCCGATCTTGGTCCTGGGCGGACTCTTGTTTCTCCTCTAATTTTGCTAAGAGATACTGGCCCTCCTTAGCATTTTTTAGATAATACTCAACCGCTGCTAAATGGGAGCAATAGCCTTTTTGAGCGAAAAAATCACAGTCACACATGATTTCAGGATCATCGAGTGCATAAATTAAATGATGTTGGCCAACTGTCGTGTCCAACTGAGTTTCTGAGACCTGATTAATGGCAATTAAACCCTTTTCAAAAAGTTTAATCCCCTCATTACGGACTCTACCCGGCATCAATTTCGCCATAGTATTCACCCCTATCTTATCCCCCTATTATAGCACAAAACTCTTATAAACTCGGACTTCACAAAGATAAAACAAAAAAACACTCCCTAGGGAGTGTCGTCGATTTTTATCAATAATCAAGTTTATCTGCGTGACCTGAACCATTACCTACATAGTAACCTGTCTTACAGTTGATACTAAAGAGATAAGTTCCATCTGGAAGGTACATGTTGTAGTAACCATTTCCGTTGATGATGTTGACTGGCTCAAGGATAAAGTTATCTCCCGAGAAGTACCCACGTGAGTGAGATGTTGCAATAATCTTATCAAGAACACCATTAGCCCAAATCCAAGCTGGATTACTTGTATCCGCTACTACGTTTGCATTATAAGGCACACGAGAGCGATCACGTTGAAGGATAGATGGATTGTAATTCATGATGCCACGTGTCACAACTGTTGAAGTTGCAGCTGTACCACTAGAAACTCCACCAGCCGCACCTGTTACACCTGAACTAGCTGCTCCAGATGTGTTAGCTTCCGAAGGAGTAGCAGTATTAACACTTTCAGAAGCTGTCGCTGCAGACGTTGTACTTGCAGCCTTATCCTTTTCTTCAAGCTGCGTTTTACCGCCCTTAATGACTTCTTGGATAATGCTATCAAGACTAGCATTGCCAGTATTTGTTACACGTTCTGAAAGATCATTAAATTTTGCATCAGATTTAACTGAGGTAGAGGCATTATAGCTACCGTCTACAAGAGCATCTGATTCAAACTTACTATTGACTTTTTCAATAGCTTCGATTTGTTTCTTCAAGTTATCGTATTTGGTCTTAGCTGCATCATAATACTTGGTTTTTTCCAATTTTTTAAGTAGTTTTTCCAAGTCTGATAGCTTACCAAATTGATCATTAGCTAGTTTTGTTTGCTCATCATCTGTGAAGAAATTCTTATACATGTCTTCGAAGGCTTTATTATCAGAAGCTGATGCGCCCTTGCTTGATGATGATATCACTGCTGAAGAAGCAGTGCTTGTAGTTTTCGCAGATTGGCTATGTGTTGCTTTATAAAGAGCATAGCTCCCACCAATTATAGCTAGAGCAAGAACCGTGAGAGCACCGATAACAACACCCTTACGGCGATAAACTGGAATATCACCATCAAAGACACCTTTATGAGATGGAGAAATAGACCCTGAAGAGATTTTATCTTCTGCTGATGGACGACTAACTGTCATAGACACTTTTGGTGTCGCTTTTGCTTCATCAGCTTTAACTCCTGTTGCACCAGCAACTGTTGTGGCAATAGCTTCTGAGTCGATTGTTTCTGAGACTTCAACATCTTCCAACAGAGGTTTAGAAGCTTGTGGTTCAGAAGCCTCGTCATCAGCAGGTAAAGTACTTTCTGGTTCCGGATCATCAACATTGTCTACCATAGCAGTGTTATCAACTTGTTGATTAGTTGAGGTAGTCGTCGCAGCAAGGGCTTCACCAAGATCGAATTTTTCTGTTTCTGACGTGATAAAACGATCAGCATTAGTTGATGTTATGATGGTTTCAGAGCTTTCACTTTCTGGTTTCACAGTGATTTCAGAGTCAACAGGAGCTTGAGTATCATCTGCCTTAGTTTCAGTTGTGCCAAAACCAGATGTAATAGGTGTTACTGTTTCGTCAGCAGTCGTTGAGTTAGTTGACTCATTAGCCAATGTTTGACCAATCAAACCTGAATCAGCAAATTCCTGACGTTGCTTTTGAATGAAGGCATCCAAGGGTGATGTATCGCCATCTGCTTCAATTTTCTTTGAAAATTTTTGTGGGGTAATTTCTTCACGATGTTGCTTAATATACTTATCCAAAATACTATCTGTTTCGGTCACACCAGCATTAATCTCAGCTTCTTTGCGGACAGCCTCACCGACTGTCATTTCCTTGGCATCTTGGAAATCTAACTCTTGGCTTTCTTCATAGCTGTTTTGTGTTTTATCTTCAGACACGTTTAATTTACCTTTCTAGCCTCAGAACGGCGAACACGCTCTCCAAAATATTGATACAAATCAACGCGAAGTGTTCCGTTATAAAGCTTACGTTTTTTATCAGCTTTCATGCCGTATTTACTTTCAAATTGTTCATCACTGGTCAAGATAAACTTGCTCCACGTTTTAAGGGGCGCAAAAGTTTGACCCATTTCATTATACAAGATATCCACGGCCTTGTCATCCAACAAGCGCTCCCCATAAGGAGGATTTAAAATAATGACACCGTTTATTTTATCTGTTTTCAAGTCCTGTAAACGCATTTGTTTGAATTTAACAACATCTTCAAGACCAGCTTCGCGAGCATTAGCCTTAGCAATCTCAACCATACGGCTATCAATATCACACCCCATAATGTCTAATGTAACATCGTAATTTGCCTTACTATCAGCTTCATCTCGTACTGACTGTACTAAATCTTTACCCACCCAATTCCATGCCTCAAAAGCAAAATCACGATTAAAACCTGGTGCGATATTCATTCCAATCATAGCAGCTTCAATACAGAAGGTCCCCGAACCACAAGTTGGATCAATCAAAGGTTTGTCAGGATACCAGTTGCTAAGTTCAAGAATAGCAGCTGCCATATTTTCTTTAATAGGTGCCCCACCTTTATCAGTACGATAACCACGCTTAAAAAGACTATCGCCTGTAGTATCAATTAAAACAGTAGCCTTATCCTTTAAGATTGAAACTTCAATCTTAAATTCCGCACCTGTTTCTTGAAGAGGTACTCCTTCCGGACGGTGAAAATACTTCTGTAGTTTTTTAACGACAGCTTTTTTAGAAATCGCCTGAACAGACGGCTCATTATGAAGCTTTGATTTAACACATTTAGCTTTTGAAATTGGGAACTTTGCACCTAAGGGAAGATAATTTTCCCAGTCCAAAGCAAAAACTCCCTGAAAAAGCTCCTCAAAAGTACGTGCTGGAAACTCACCCACCACAATCTTGATACGGTCTGCAGCTCTCAACCAAAGGTTAGTTTCAGCAATTGCACGAACATCACCTTGGAAACGAACCTTACCATTTTCAACCTGGGTCTCATACCCCAACTCACGTAGTTCACGTCCAACCACAGCTTCAAGTCCGGCTGCAGCAGTTGCAACTAATGTAAATGTTTCTTTCATTGTCATCCTTTTACCTAATTATTACGAGTACAAATTTCCATAAGCTATAGCTTATTATTCACTCTTGCCCTTAGATGGTAGACGCAAAAGAGACGATTCTTGCTAAAAGAAGGCTGAGACATGTGTCCCAGCCCCACCTATATGCAATTTTCTATAAGCCATGTTCTGTTCCAGAAGTGACTAGGTAACCACTTCCTTCGATAATCATCTGTCTACTGCATAGCAGTCAGAATGGTCCGTTCGTTTCCGGCCATCCCGTGCCCCTACCAAAGTTTGGGTTGCTAGCTTGAGGGGTTTACCGCGTTCCACTTTTTAGGTTTCCCTAAAAACTCCGTCACTGTGGCACTTTCAGAGCTACTAAAACCTATCCGAAGACTTAGCCGGTTCGCTCGCCGTAACTTGAAAATCAAGTCCCTAGGCTTATTGATTCACCTAGCACAAACACTACTGGCATCACAGCCAGTGCTAGCATGGACTTTCCTCATGGAAGACTTGCAACCATGCGATTATCCGAAAATTGCACAAAACCAGTTTTATTCGACGATTTGTTTTCCAAAGACCTCTTTTTCCAAACGACTGATACGTTTTAAGATATCATAGTTTGAAGCCGAAGCAATATTGCCAGTGGCATGTGATGGTTCACTTGTCGCACTTGCATATGCGGGACGGCTTGCAGAAGCCGATGTCACCTTAGCCTTCAGTTTTGCATTTTCTTCTTGCAATTCCTTAACTAGAGCAATGTAGACAGTGTAATCTTGGATCACATCATCTAGAAACTCATCAACTTCTGTTTTATCGTATCCACGCATGCTTGTTTTAAATTCTTGTTCGTAGATTTTCTTGGGCGTTAAATTAATCTTAGCCATTATTCTTCTCCAATACTTGTCTTATCTAACTTACTAATACTTTACAGTCTATTGTTTTCATGATACAGAAAAAAATATAAAAATGCAAGTTTAAAACGCAATTA